>NZ_MUHY01000001.1 GCF_003004665.1 Candidatus Pandoraea novymonadis | reverse complement strand
CCACCAAATTTGGCTGATAGCACTGTTGCGATCGCGGCCGTCAGGGTCGTCTTCCCATGGTCGACATGACCAATGGTACCAACGTTCACGTGCGGCTTAGTCCGCTCGAACTTTTCCTTTGCCATTTTCAGACTCCTAACGGTATCTTGTTACCGAATCGCTCAGCATAATTGTCGCTTCGCATTATTTTTCTCTGGTGCCCATAGGCAGGATCGAACTGCCGACCTCTCCCTTACCAAGGGAGTGCTCTACCACTGAGCCACATGGGCTAAACCGGCTACTTCATTGCAATTTCCTGGAGCGGGTGAAGGGAATCGAACCCTCGTCATAAGCTTGGAAGGCTTCTGCTCTACCATTGAGCTACACCCGCTAAGCGCTATTTTCGCAATGTAAAATCAAATCTTGGTGGAGGGAGTTGGATTCGAACCAACGTAGGCGTAAGCCAACAGATTTACAGTCTGCCCCCTTTAGCCACTCGGGCATCCCTCCGAGTCAATCGGTCATTATGGAGATGTTAATGTAGTTTGTCAATTACTTCGATAAGAAGAAATGATTGTATAAATATTTATCCATGTTCAATATTACCGAGAACTCGATTGCAAGTTGATCATGGTTTTATTGGGTGTTGATAAATAAATCTTGCTGCCTGTGATTTGAAACTATAACAGAGTTTGTCCTTATTTCTATGACAACGCTGCATTTGCACGGTTATATCATTTTCTGATGTCGTTCAGACGGTTTCGTTAAAAACCATATTGGTTAGCAATTCCGACGAGATTTTTTGAACGAAGTTAATGCGATGATTATATTTCGGTTTTTAATGTTTTATATGCTGACATATATGCAATTATTGTGTGTGGAGTTGACGAATAGGTTGCGTCTCAGATAGAGATATAAAAACTGAAATTACCGCGTCAATGCTTGGAGGGGTACATGACGGCATACTTAAGCTTGGGATATATAATAATAATATCGCTGGAACCATCGCGAAAATATATTTAATCTCTCCTTCTTAAGAAGGAAGCATGCTTAATTTTTGCCTTTTAAGTGTGGTGTTTTTATTGAGTAATTTAAGGGGGTCTATGGGATAATGCAAAGCCACGCTATATCCGTGCCGTTTTTTGTGCGATCAGTTCGACTTTCCGTCGGCACTTGGTCTGGTGGGCTATTTACCTCCGTAACTCGTTGTATATAGTATAAGTATCATAGGATGATGTGTTCATGATAGGCATCGACTGTCAAAGAATTTCCGATATTGCCGCGAAAATACTTCTTGAAGTGGGGGCGGTGCATTTTAGCGTAGAGAAACCCTACATCTTGACTTCAGGCTTGGCTAGTCCAGTGTACATGGACTGCCGTAAGCTAATTTCTTATCCTCGTGTCCGTCGAACATTGGTTGATCTGGCCGAAGCAGTTATCGTACAGGACATTGGCTGCGAGCAATTCGATTCGATTGCTGGAGGGGAGACGGCAGGTATTCCATTTGCGGCTTGGATTGCCGACAAACTGATGTTGCCGATGCAGTACGTTCGAAAAAAACCGAAGGGTTTCGGACGAAATGCCCAAATCGAAGGTTATTTGCCTGAAGGTTCTCGCGTGCTTTTGGTTGAAGATTTAACGACCGATGGCCGTAGTAAGATTAACTTTTGCAAGGCATTGCGTGATGGACAGGCGAGTGTAAGTCATATTTTTGTAATTTTTCACTACGATATTTTTCCGGAGAGTCGTCAGACGTTGAAGGACATCAAAGTCGATCTTCACGCTTTGGCTACATGGTGGGATGTGCTTCGTAATGCTAAGCAGCAGGACTACTTCAACACCAAGACTTTAGATGAAATCGAGAAATTCTTGCATGCTCCTGCAGCCTGGTCGGGCGAATGTAGAGATGCAAGGTGCTTTCCGAAGGATTAACGATTATGGAGGATTCTTTGAAACAAAGTGCGTTGTCATATCACGAAAATCCGCGTCCGGGCAAAATCTCCGTGACACCGACCAAACCATTATCAAACCAAATTGATTTGTCGTTAGCCTATTCTCCGGGGGTTGCTTACGCCTGTGAGGTGATCGCGGCAGATCCATTGAGTGTTAATCGTTATACGTCACGTGCTAACTTGGTTGGAGTGATTACTAACGGCACCGCAGTGCTTGGTTTGGGTGATATTGGTCCACTCGCTGCAAAGCCTGTAATGGAGGGAAAAGGTTGTCTGTTCAAGAAATTCGCCGGCATTGATGTTTTTGACATTGAGTTGGCTGAGCATGATCCCGACAAGCTTGTTGACGCAATTGCAATGCTTGAGCCTACGCTGGGTGGTGTCAATCTTGAAGATATCAAGGCGCCAGAATGTTTCTACATCGAAAAAAAACTGCGTGAGCGTATGAAGATCCCGGTTTTTCATGATGATCAGCATGGTACAGCCATCATCGCTTCGGCTGCAATTTTAAATGGTTTGAAGGTGGTTGGTAAAGACATTGCCAACGTAAAATTGGTTTGTTCAGGTGCCGGTGCTGCTGCGATTGCCTGTCTTGATTTACTGGTGAATCTTGGATTGGCTCGACACAATATTATTGTGCTTGACTCGAAGGGTGTAATACACGTGGGTCGAGGTAAGCTTGATGAAAGCAAAGCGAGCTACGCTGTGGCAACAGAGGCTCGCACGCTTGGTGATGCTATTCAGGGTGCGGATGTTTTTCTTGGCTGTTCGACTGCCGGGGTGTTAAGCGGCGAGATGGTTAAGAATATGGGATCCAAGCCGTTGATTCTTGCACTGGCGAATCCGGAACCCGAGATTCGTCCTGAAATCGCGAAAAATGCACGTCCGGATTGCATTATTGCTACTGGGCGTTCGGATTATCCGAACCAGGTTAACAACGTTTTGTGCTTTCCATTCATTTTTAGGGGGGCGCTTGATGTCGGTGCAACTACCATCACAGAAGCGATGAAATTAGCCACCGTTCATGCAATTGCCGAACTCGCACAGGAAACTCAGCAGAGTGAAGAAGTGGCTCGGGCTTACGAAGGACATATACTCGAATTTGGCCCGGAATACATTATTCCGAAGCCGTTCGATCCACGTTTGATCATCAAAATCGCTCCGGCCGTGGCTAAAGCTGCGATGGATTCTGGTGTGGCTACTCGTCCGATCGCCGATATGGAGGCATATCGTGAACAATTAGGAGCAACAGTTTATCGAACTGGCATGGTGATGCGTCCAGTATTTGCTGCTGCTCGTGCTCGTTTCACATCTGCCCCAGCTCGCATAGTATTCTCGGAGGGGGAGGATGAGCGTGTGCTTCGGGCGGCACAATTTGTTTTGGCCGAGCGCATTGCGAAGCCGATTATTGTTGGTCGTCCATTGGTCGTCGAGATGCGACTGAAAAAAATCGGTGCTCGACTGAAAGCGGGAGTAGATTTTGAACTGGTAAATCCAGAAGATGATGCCCGTTACCAACGTTGTTGGCAGGTGTACCATGAAATTGGTGCACGCCACGGTGTGACTCCAGATGTGGCCAAAGCTGCTATGCGAAAAGACAATACTCTGATCGGCGCGATCCTAGTGCATTTGGGTGAGGCCGACGGCATGATTTGCGGTATGATCGACACTTACCATCGTCATCTCGATATCGTGGATCAAGTAATTGGCAAGCAAGCAGATGCGGAGAACTACTTTGCGATGAATTTGCTGATGCTGGCTGGGCGAAATCTTTTTATCAGTGATACATACGTTAATGAACTGCCAAGCAGTGAGCAACTTGCCGAGATGACGATATTGGCTGCATCGGAAATCGAGCGTTTCGGTATAACCCCGAAGGTTGCATTGTTATCCCACTCAAACTTTGGCAGCGTGACTTCAAATTCGTCGAAACGTGTATCTAAGGCAAGAAATTTATTAGCCGAGCGCTCTCCTTATCTCGAGGTGGATGGTGAAATGCATGGGGATGCTGCATTGTCGGAAACGATCCGACGTATAGCATTCTCTGCGTCGCGTTTGACTGGTGAGGCTAATTTGCTGGTTATGCCCAATGTGGAAGCGGCGAATATCACATATAACTTACTCAAGATGACGAGTGGCGAGGGTGTGACGGTCGGGCCATTCCTGCTTGGATGCGCGAAGCCAGTGCATATTCTGACGCCGGCTGCCACTGTACGTCGGATTATCAATATGACGGCTGTTGCTGCCGCTAACGTTAATTTGGTTGCTTGAAGGCCATTATGATGATTTTTGCGGGTGGTCCCATTGCTGCAAAAATAGCTTTCAGGTTGAATTTTTTTCTTACTTTAAATGTTTGGAAGGGATATGGAGGTTTTTTGACAAGTTTTTGAGTTTAATGTTGGTCGTGTTGTTGGCGCGCCAAGCTGCGCCAGAAGTTCTTTTACTAACGCTTCTACTCGCCGCTTAGTGCGCAAGTGTTAACTGAGTACGTTAAACCTGAAAAGATTATATTTGTTTTTTATGCTTTTTCATGAGACTTCTTTGATTGCCATGTTTTAAGAATTTCACTGTAGTTAGACGAAACTTTCTGAGAATTTAGCAATGAATGTCAAATTAATAGCTTGCGGACCATGCTATTTTATTAGTCTCTAGCATATAGGTTTATAGTCCGCGATTTTTAGAACTAAAAGTCTTCTGATACGCTATTTGGAGTAATCATATAGATTTTGGTCTGCTATGCGTTTGTCGTAATGTAATCACGGTTTTGGGTTCGGTATGGCCTATTTTATTTCCGCCAAATTGACTTGACACCAGAGCTTGAAATATTATTCTGTTTGGAGTTTGCTAAAGGGGTTCGGTTCGATTATTCTCAGAAAGCTTAAGCTGACATATGGCAACTCAACCTTGTTTTTAAGTAGTCTGATAGAGATATAGGTTTGTGAGATAGAAATATCCTTTGCATTCGAAGTGGTACTATGGACAGCAGGCTATCTCCTGCTCCCCTCTTCTTTGTAATCTTCAAGTTTGATGGAATCTATAGTATCCCTTATCATTTTCGACTCTAAGTTGGAAAGTGGAATTTCGACTATTGAGATTGATTTCTTGGTGTGACGCTGACTCCAGCGTAGCCCAATAACATAGGTGCTTATATACTAAGCTTAAATTGTTTTAAATCCTGTGAATGCAGGGAGTTGGTTGTGTCATCGGTTTTTATCGTTTCTATCACTGCCCATAGCTTAGTTGGATAGAGCATCGGCCTTCTAAGCCGACGGTCGGGGGTTCGAGTCCCTCTGGGCAGGCCAGTCAAGTAATAATGGCTTGTTCGAAGTTGACTATTATTTTTTTGGATATTATAGACGTAATAATCGAATTCAAAGTGCTGAAAAAGTATTCTCAGTGTCTGCTCTGCTTCGAAAAAATTATCATTTTTTAGTAGGTGGCTATATGAGAAAGCTCTTTTTAGGAGTATCTCTGGAGGAGAAATGATGGTTTTGAAGGAGACCTAAAGAGAAAACCAACTGACAGAAATGAGTGAGCAGATTTATTCGGCGAACTCCTCTATATATTAAGCCTACCACACTGCGTTGCTTACTTAATACACCAAAAAGCAACAGATAGCCGTCTGTACCAGACCATCCAAGATCAAAAAATATATGTTTTTGCTTGCATGTCTTTTTTCACTTAATATTTCACGTGAAACAATTCATGGTTTATATACAAGTATGTGTATGTGGTTCGCTATAATTTTAGCATTACATATTTTTGAGAATTTATTGATTCTAGTGGAATAAAGATGCTTTATCCAACCGAGTTCAATGTGATTGTGGTGGGTGGTGGTCATGCAGGGACTGAGGCCGCACTTGCGGCAGCCCGTATGGGTTGTAAAACATTACTACTAACCCATAATATTGAAACACTTGGTCAGATGAGTTGTAATCCATCTATTGGCGGAATTGGGAAAGGGCATCTTGTGAAAGAACTGGATGCTCTGGGTGGCGTTATGGCTGCTGCTACAGATGAAGGGGGTATTCAGTTTCGCATTCTTAACTCATCGAGGGGGGCTGCAGTTCGGGCGACACGTGCTCAAGCTGATCGCTTGCTATACAAGCAAGCCATTCGTTATCGCTTGGAAAATCAGCCAAATCTCTGGCTTTTTCAGCAGACAGTGGAAGACTTGATAGTTGAGGGGGATCGCGTTGTTGGCGCTGTGACCCAGGTGGGCTTGCGATTTCGTGCTCATTCGGTTGTCCTAACGGCAGGGACTTTTCTTAATGGAAAGATTCATGTTGGCCTCAATAACTACGGTGGTGGACGAGCTGGAGATGCAGCTGCAGTCACATTGTCATCACGTCTCAAAGAGTTAAACTTGCCGCAAGGTCGACTGAAAACTGGCACACCGCCGCGTATTGATGGGCGTAGTATCGATTTTTCGGTCTTGTGTGAGCAGGCCGGCGATATTGATCCTGTGCCGGTATTTTCATTTCTCGGGCGTGCTGAACAACATCCTAAACAAGTGTCGTGCTGGGTGACCCATACAAATGAACATACGCATGAAATTATTCGGGGGGGTCTCGATCGTTCGCCGATGTATGTTGGCCTGATAAAGGGTCTTGGGCCTCGATATTGCCCCTCGATTGAGGACAAAATACACCAATTTGCTGATAAGGAATCGCATCAAATTTATTTGGAGCCAGAGGGACTAACGACAAATGAGTATTATCCAAATGGCATCTCCACTAGCCTACCATTTGACGTTCAATTAGCACTTGTGCGTTCCATACGTGGTATGGAAGGTGCTCATATTTTGCGTCCCGGTTATGCCATTGAGTATGACTACTTCGATCCACGTGGATTAAGGAGATCCCTTGAGACTCGTGTAATTTCTGGGCTCTACTTTGCCGGACAAATTAATGGAACTACTGGATATGAGGAGGCTGCTGCACAGGGTTTGCTGGCAGGTATCAATGCGGCACGGCAAGCAAAAGGTCAAGAGGCATGGTGTCCCCGACGGGATCAGGCTTACCTCGGTGTGCTTGTCGATGATCTGATCACGAGGGGGGTATCTGAGCCTTATCGGATGTTCACTAGCCGCGCGGAATATCGACTATCATTGCGTGAAGATAATGCCGATATCCGTTTGACAGAAAATGGACGAGAACTCGGTGTGGTGGATGATTTTCGTTGGGAAATTTTTCAGCGTAAGCGTGATGCTGTTTCACGTGAAACAGAACGATTAAAATTCACATGGGTGAATCCAGAAACACTACCGGAGAAGGATGCGCTCCCTCTGTTAGGCAAAAAAATTGAGCATGAGTATTCGTTGGCTGATTTGCTGCGTCGTCCTGAAGTGCGTTACGAAGATTTGATGGCATTGCAAGACGGAAAATATGCGTTAGAGACCTTGTTTTCAGAGGATATTGCACAATCCGCACAAATTCGCGAACAGATTGAAATTACCATAAAATATCAAGGTTATATTAAGCGCCAAGCAGACGAAATTGACCGTAAGAAAGTAAATGAGAGGATGATTTTGCCATCAAATATGAACTACAATGAGGTGCGTGGCTTATCAATTGAAGCTCGTCAAGCTTTAATTGCACGCCGGCCGGAGACGCTTGGACAAGCATCGCGTATCTTCGGTGTTACTCCTGCAGCAATTTCACTGCTTCTAGTGTATCTCAAGAAATGCGTTGATCCTACTTATTCTCAAGACAGCGTAGTACACATTGATGATAAAAATCATTTGACTCGAATTTCACAAGAAGGATGCGATAGTGACTTTGCGTAATTAGCACAATGACAATCTTATCTAGGCTGTTGACTGCTGGCATTAAGCAGATTGGAGTGCCGATCGACGTAACGCAACATCAAAAATTACTTGACTACCAGATTCTATTGGCGAAATGGAACGGAGTCTATAATTTGACTGCTATTCATGACTCGCGTCAGATATTGATTCAGCATGTGCTAGATTCACTCTCTATCCTACCTCGCCTGATGCATGAATCAATCCATCGTATTCTCGACGTTGGGTCAGGGGGCGGATTACCAGGAATAATTCTGGCTATTGCTTGTCCGGACTGGCAAATTACAGTGAATGATATTGTCCGAAAGAAGACGGCATTTTTAATTCAAGCCAAGGGAGTGTTGGAACTTCCTAATGTCACTGTGGTTACGGGGCGTGTGGAACAATGCAAGATAGGCGAAGAAATCCCAGTCTTCTTTGATGCAATTGTTTCTCGAGCTTTCTCGGATCTATCTAATTTTATCCGTTTGACACGGCACTTATTGGCACCTGAGGCTAACATCTGGGCTATGAAGGGCCTGGTGTCAGATGACGAACTTGCGCAGATACCAGAAGATTCGCAACTATTGGAGTGCATTCCTCTTCATGTTCCATTTCTTGAGGCAAAGCGTCATTTGTTGCGTATTAAGGTTGATATCGTTTAGCTTTTGATGACAGCGCATACAATGAGTGCATGCTTTTGGCCGATTGGAACTTTAGCCTTTGGTTAGCTACGAAACTGCTTTGGAAAGTAATTCATATTTTAACCTCTTGGCAAGAGGTTAACGAGATGTATTGGGCTAATGAATTTTTGTAATAAGGTTCTGTGCCGCTCCCCTCCTAATCTCAGTTTGACTATCTTGGATGTTTTATTCCTCGATAAGCTGTTTTTTATGTGGAATGATGAATCGGCATTGTGTTGGAATTAGCAGATTGATCCATAATTTTAAGGTATGACATACTTTGTTGCGTGATTGTGCAATTGCTTCAAAAAATTGAGGGATAATACTTCTAAAAGAGTTTCTAATCATGAGAAAAATAGGCAGCCTAAATTAAAAATCTGAGCATTACTCAGATAAAGATAATTCCATCAAATTATCACAACAGCATCTCCGAGGATCATATCACGATGGGAAAAATTTTCTGTGTGGCTAACCAAAAGGGAGGGGTTGGCAAAACCACTACTGCGGTCAACTTGGCTGCTAGTTTGGCCACGCAAGGACAGCGTGTGCTATTGGTGGATTTGGATCCACAGGGGAATGCCACGATGGGTAGCGGTATCGAAAAAGCTAGACTTGAAAGTAGTGTGTATGAGGTATTGGTCGACGATATAGATGTTTTGGAGAGTTGTCTACACTCGGCTTTTGGAAATTATGACGTGCTGCCCGCAAATAGAGAACTGACAGGTGCGGATTTTGAATTAGTAGCATTGAATAACCGCGATGTGCGATTGAAGCAGGCACTGAAAAAGATTGAACAACTTTATGATTTTGTATTGATTGATTGCCCACCGACACTCTCATTGTTGACCCTTAATGGGCTTTGTGCTGCGCATGGTGTGATTGTTCCTATGCAGTGTGAATATTTCGCTCTCGAAGGCTTAAGCGATCTTTTAAACACTATTAAGCATGTTCATGCGAATTTAAACCCTGAACTACAGATCATTGGATTATTGCGTGTGATGTTCGATCCACGTATTACGTTGCAGCAGCAAGTCTCTGAGCAATTGAAACAACATTTCAGGGACAAAGTGTTCAATGCGATTATTCCGCGTAATGTCCGGCTTGCGGAGGCGCCGAGCTACGGAATGCCTGGTGTTGTTTTCGATCCTCGCTCACGTGGTGCGAAAGCATATCTACAATTGGGAGTAGAAATGATTACACGTATCCAAAATATGTAGGATCATCGCGAGATAAAATAATTCAATGTCGACTAAAAACAATGTACGTAAGAAAAAAGGCTTGGGCCGTGGTCTTGAGGCTTTGTTTGGTGTTAGTTCTGAAGCTGTCGTCCCTGTAGCTACAGAAAGTGTTCCAGCAGTGCTTGAGCTTGGTTGCTTGCGGCCTGGAAAATATCAACCACGCACGCGTATGGATGAAGCTGCTTTACAAGAGCTTGCGGCAAGCATTCATGACCATGGTTTGATCCAGCCCATTCTTGTGCGACGTTTGAGTGATGAGAAGCAGAAGCAGTATGAAATTATTGCTGGTGAAAGACGTTTTCGTGCGGCGAGTGTTGCGGGTCTTTCTGAAGTGCCTGTGTTTGTGAAAGAAGTTTCTGATGAAGCCGCTGCGGTGATGGCACTCATCGAAAATATGCAGCGAGAGAATTTGAATCCCATCGAAGAAGCACATGGGATTCAAAGATTACTGAATGATTTTAATTTTACGCATGAAAAAGCAGCAGAGTCTTTGGGACGTTCACGTAGTTCGGTGTCGAATTTATTGAGGTTGTTAAGTCTAGCACAGCCTGTACAGACGATGTTGTTGTCTGGTGATTTGGACATGGGTCATGCAAGAGCATTGCTTTCGGTCGATAGTGAGACGCAAATTGCGCTCGCGAATCAGGTGATTAATGAAGGTTTGTCGGTTCGAGATACTGAATGCCTTGTTAATACCTCTCTCAAACTAAGTGGTAAGAAGATTCATCTGCGTTTTCAACAAGAGAATGTTGGGGATGTGAGGTGCCTAGAAGAAGAACTTTCGGATTTGTTTGCGTCAACGGTGAAAATTAAAATTGGTCGAAGGGGAGCAGGCAATCTGATGATTGAGTTTGGTTGTCTTGATGCGCTTGAAGGCATAATCGCACGTATTCGTGCCAGCTAGTTAATGTTTCTCTAGTGGATTAGGTGCCATTCTTTTGATTGATATGATCTATGGATCTATGATCGTGCCACTTACAGTGCTACGAAGTGATAAGTGAAGTGAAGTTCAGAAGTCAACCATCGTCTTAATAGAGCTGGAAGGAATTGTTTAGGCAACAAAAGGAATCGAATATATTTCATGTTCCATCGGATGGACGACTGTTATTACTTCTTCGCAAACCTAGCTGCATGGTTTAACGAAAGCCTGAGCGGGATATCCGATGTGTTATTTGGTGTTAGCTAACAAAACTAGAGTTTTTGAAGTATCGAAATTCTTTGAATATTTTCTTGGTGCCGGGGACCGGACTTGAACCGGCAAGCCTGAAGGCGGCGGATTTTAAGTCCGCTATGTTTACCAATTTCATCACCCCGGCAAAGGGCGTGCATTCTAACACTCCAAACTATTTACAGCCAATTTGGTATTAGTGAGCCAAAAGAGAATGTTTCTACTGTCATGGCAATACCCGCTATATTTAATACAAGTAAATTGTCCTAGGACTTACACGACAATTGTTAACTATATAACTATACACTATTGCTAATGGCACCATTCTAAATTTTTAATCGATGTTATGCATTGAATCTATCTATCTTCGATAGTTTGATTTTGGACTGCCACCAGGGATATGGGCTGAAAGTCCAGTGATATAATATTGTTGGTGTGAGTACAAGAGTGGCCGGTAAACGGCCGATAGTCACACTTGCTTTGGTTTTTACTGGCATGAGAAACAGTGAATTTTCCTGCCGTATTCTCCAAAGTGAACACTATATCGATATTATACGACTGGCATAGCACCAGTATTACAGATGAAATTCACATCGCAACGATTATTGAAAATAAACAATGCATAAAGCAATAATCTAAAAATAAAAATTTCCTTTGCTATGCTCATTATTCAAAAATAATTGCGAGGTATTACTTATCAATTTCTCAGTTTTTTTCTCAATAGTTCATTGATTTGTGCGGGATTTGCTTTTCCTTTTGTTGCTTTCATAGCCTGCCCAACGAGAGCATTAAACGCTTTTTCCTTACCAAGCAAAAATTCTTCAACCGATTTCGTGTTAGAAATCAATACCTCTTCAATGATTGTCTCAAGCGCTCTTGAATCCGAAATCTGTGTCAATCCTTTTGATTTGATGATTTGGTCAACAGCATCGTTATCACTATTGGGTTTTTCCCAGAGGGTTTGAAAGACGTCCTTAGCTATTTTTTTTGAAATCGTGCCGTCCGCGATGCGACTTAACAACAAAGCTAACTGAGTTGGGCTTACTGGACTTTCTTTAATGTTTATGGAGTCTCGATTGAGTAGAGACGACAATTCTCCAATAATCCAGTTGGCCGCCTGTTTTTCGTTTCCTATTCCAAGATTAGCGAGGACTTCTTCAAAATAATTTGCTTGTGCTTTCGATTGTGTCAGAACGGTAGCATCATATTCGTTTAAACCATATTGCTGGATGAAACGGGTTTGCATGCTATCTGGCAGTTCCGGTAATGTTGCACGTATACATTCAATCCAGTTTTGCTCGATCATAAGCGGCATCAAATCTGGGTCTGGAAAGTAACGGTAGTCGCAGGCATCTTCCTTGATACGCATTGTCCTTGTTTCCTTCTTATGTGTATCGTACAGCCGTGTTTCCTGAATTACTTGACCACCGTCTTCAATTAGCTGGATTTGACGAATTACTTCGTAATTGATACTTTCCTCCAGGAAACGGAACGAATTGAGGTTTTTGATCTCGACTCGCGTACCGAATTCTTTTTGTCCGACTGGGCGTACCGATACATTCGCATCACAGCGAAACGAGCCATCTTCCATATTGCCGTCACAAATACCAAGCCATACGAGCAGGTGGTGCAGGGTCTTGGCGTACGCAACAGCCTCGGCAGGAGTGCGCATGTCTGGCTCTGTCACGATTTCCAGCAGAGGTATGCCAGCCCGGTTTAAGTCGATGCCAGTCATTCCAGAAAAATCCTCATGCAGTGATTTGCCAGCATCCTCTTCGAGATGGGCACGTGTTATCTGGATAATTTTTTTATATGAGGGTTGCTTTGTTTTGGAATTCGAGGGTACCTCAATTGTCAAGGTACCTCCTTGCACCACTGGAATTTCATATTGACTGATCTGATAGCCTTTCGGCAGATCAGGATAAAAGTAATTCTTTCGTGTAAAGACGCTGTGTGGCGCGATTGTGGCGCCGATAGACAAACCGAACTGGATAGCTCTCTCGACAGCACCTCGATTGAGTACCGGTAGAGTACCTGGCAATGCAAGATCGACGGGACACGCTTGTGTGTTAGGTGGTGCGCCGAACTGTGTTGATGCCCCAGAAAAAATCTTTGAAATAGTGGAGAGCTGGGCATGTGTCTCCAATCCGATCACGGCTTCCCATTGCATATTTTTACCCTTCTTCAATCAAGTGAGCTTCGACATATTTACGAGCAGCTGTCTTTGGCCTCTTCTAATACTTTTTATAAACCGGTACGGTTTATCCTATCTATTTTCGCTAGTTGGTTGGTTTTCGACCATAACAGGTTAAATTTCACTGTAAATAACTCTCTCATATATCACAAGGTTTTGTCAGAATAGTTCGACTGCGTCAGTTTGAAACCGCTATGAATCTTGTCATTAAACGCTGATGACCGAGTGGCGTTGATTGAATATATTGATATTTCCAGAGCTTCCTCGTTAGTTTGTGAAAAATAAGGCTGGCTTAGAGCGAAAATCCAGCAAATACTGGCAATGCTCCACGCTTATACATCGCTGTTCAAACGGGTATCATGACACCCGTTTGTTAGGAGCGCGTTGATGCCAATCAGTCACACGTTGCAGTGCATCTGCCACTTGTAGTAGAAGGGCTTCATGGAAATAGTTACCAATGATTTGCAGCCCTACTGGAAGGTTATTAGCTCCATGACCTGCGGGTACACTCATGGCAGGTAAACCCGCTAGACTTGCTGATAACGTGTAAATATCGGCCAGGTACATTTGTATGGGGGTACTCTTTTTCTCTCCAAGGTTCCAGGCGACGGATGGCGTGACTGGACCCATTATTACATCGCATTTTGAAAATACATTCTGGAAATCCTCGGTAATTAGGCGGCGAATCTTCTGTGCTTTCAGATAATAAACATCATAATATCCATGTGAAAGCACGTAGGTGCCCATGACAATTCGACGTTTTACTTCTATACCAAAACCCTCAGCGCGCGACTTTTTATACATGTCCATCAAATCGCTATAAGTTGTTGCACGATGGCCAAAACGTACCCCATCGAAACGAGATAGATTCGAAGCTGCTTCGGCTGCTGAAAGAATGTAATATAATGGGATTGAAAGCTCTGTTTTTGGTAACGACACTGATACTCGAATAGCTCCTAGTTTTTCATATTCACTAAGCGCCGTTTCAATCGCAAGGTATACGTCGTCATCTAGGCCTTCACTAAAATATTCTCTAGGAAGACCAATACGCAGTCCGGCAAGCGGTTTATTGGTAGTGCTGCCGCTTAGCGCACGGCCGATCCCCCGTGCGTAGTTTTCTTTAGGACATGCTAGACTTGTGGAATCGCGTGCATCGAAACCGACCATGCTATTCAGGAGCCAAGCGCAGTCGGCCGCACTGTGTGCAAGCGGTCCTGCTTGATCGAGCGACGATGCAAAAGCGATCATGCCATATCGCGATACATTGCCATAAGTTGGTTTAATCCCTGTGATGCCACAGAACGCCGCAGGCTGACGGATTGACCCACCTGTATCTGAACCCGTGGCAGCAGGTGCCAAATGGGCAGCTACAGCCACGGCCGAACCACCAGATGAACCACCTGGCACTGCGTTGAGATCCCATGGATTACGCACCGGACCGAAGCATGAATTTTCATTTGAAGATCCCATTGCGAATTCGTCCATATTGGTTTTGCCAAGCGTAACCATGCCTGCTGCGCTTAGCCATTCAACCACTGTGGCATCAAAGGGACTCACGTAACTTTTAATTATTTGTGATCCCGCAGTGCTCCGCCAGTTACGTGTCACAAAAACGTCCTTATGAGCGATAGGAATACCGAGTAACGGTCCTGTTTCGCCAGTGGCTAAGCGGGCGTCGGCGGCACGTGCCTGCGCTAGGCTTGCATCAATATTCACATCCACGAAAGCATTTAAGTCGCCTGCTAGAGCGATACGATCGAGATAATATTGCGTTAATTCAACGCTCGACACGCGACGGGTGTCGAGCGCGTCGCGTAGGTCCTGTAAATCAATCAGATCTTTTTCCATAACAACGGGAAAGTGGGAATACGAAAAATACCAGAGACAGTCAGTAGTCAATCTATAGCTGGCAACGAGATGAGACAAAAATGGTTTGTGTGCGCACTTTATTTATTCAATTACTTTGGGTACTAGGTATAGGCCATCTTGGGTAGCAGGTGCTAGCTGCTGATTATCTTGGCACACTACTGTTTCGGTGACGATATCTTCCCGCAACCGTTGCGTGATTGTTTGAATCTGTTCAATTGGATGTGCGAGTGGTGCGACGTTTGTGGTATCGACTGCTTGTATCTGTTTTAGTAGGGTTAAAAATTTATTTAACTCGCCTCCCATGTGGGAGGCTTCATCATCACTCAATTCCAAACAAGCAAGATGAGCTATACGTTTTATATCAGAAAGATTCAGAGTCATGAAAAATCCAAGAAAAATGTGAATTTGAAAATGACCTAATGCCTCGGGCCACACACTCTTTTTTCGAGCATTATGCGAGTCTATTCTCTTTGAAATGGGCATCGATGTCATTTGTGCCTTTTGGGAATAGCCAATAAGCATTTATGTCGCAAATTGGAGGTAACATCATCCTACTTGCTTTTCCTTCAAAATTATAAGGTATCATTGCAGAATTAATTCTGCCTTGAAGCGCGTTATACGCTATCAAGTGTGGTGCCGCGCAGGCTGTCCGTATAATTCAGGGACGTGGCACAACATCGCGCAGTGGATGAAAACTCTCTGACGCGACAGAAACTGCAGTATGGTGAGCCGCAGCTGTTCGTTACAGTATTTTGACTTATTTTTAATCATCTAAACTACCATCCTTTGGTAGCATAAGATTTGATTGCAAAATAGGCCGAAATCGTAAATAACAGAGTATTTTCTCAGTCCCATCTTTTATGGGATACCTTCACGCAAACACAGGATTTTGCATGTTCGGTTTTCTTCGTAGTTATTTTTCTAACGACTTGGCCATTGACCTTGGCACGGCCAATACCCTTATTTATATGCGCGGCAAAGGTGTCGTGCTCGATGAGCCTTCTGTTGTCGCAATCCGCCAAGAAGGTGGTCCGAGCGGCAAAAAAACCATTCAAGCCGTCGGCAAAGAAGCTAAGCAAATGCTTGGTAAGGTGCCGGGTAATATCGAAGCTATTCGTCCGATGAAAGATGGTGTGATCGCCGATTTCACAGTGACTGAGCAGATGATTAAGCAGTTTATCAAGATGGCGCATGAATCTAGTATGTTCTCGCCGTCACCGCGTATCATTATTTGTGTGCCTTGTGGCTCGACTCAGGTCGAACGCCGCGCTATTAAGGAGGCTGCACATGGTGCTGGCGCTTCGCAAGTATATCTCATTGAAGAACCTATGGCGGCTGCAATCGGTGCAGGCTTGCCTGTCTCGGAAGCTACTGGCTCTATGGTTGTTGATATCGGCGGTGGAACAACCGAGGTTGGTGTAATTTCGCTCGGAGGTATCGTCTACAAAGGCTCGGTACGTGTGGGTGGTGATAAGTTCGATGAGGCCATTGTCAACTATATCCGTCGCAATTACGGTATGTTAATTGGTGAGCAAACAGCTGAGGCTATTAAAAAGGAAATTGGTTCAGCATTTCCCGGGTCTGAGGTTAAAGAAATGGAAGTTAAGGGGCGCAACCTGTCGGAAGGTATCCCGCGTTCGTTTGCTATTTCTAGTAATGAAATTCTTGAAGCTCTAACAGACCCACTTAACCAGATCGTATCGTCGGTTAAGATTGCGCTAGAAAAAACCCCACCGGAACTTGGTGCAGATATTGCGGAGCGTGGAATGATGTTGACGGGCGGTGGCGCGTTATTGCGCGATTTGGATCGTCTGCTTGCTGAGGAAACTGGTCTTCCTGTACTTGTTGGGGAAGATCCATTAACTTGCGTAGTGCGTGGTTCTGGAATGGCGCTTGAGCGCATAGAGAAGCTCGGTGGGATTTTTTCTTATGAATAAAAATAAAGCTTACGAGTGAGCCTATGTTTCATTTTCACTAGGTGCACCGTCAAGTTTATCAACTCAGCGTATCTGATAACAATATGCTTTTGAGCCATCGACGAAATCCCTCACATGAGGTCATTCATCGGGCTGAGGTGTTTCTGGCACCACACAATATTTCTGTGTGAGTGTTTTCCTAAAGGGTCGCCATCCATGCAGCGGTACAGTCCTCCACCAATCTTCAAGCAAGGACCGTCAGCGTTGGTGCGACTGATTTTTTTTGTCGCACTCGCTATCGGCTTGCTTGCGATCGATATCCGCTACCAAACATTGGAATGCGTTCGCAACGTGATTGGCAAAACACTCTATCCAATGCAGCGTTTGATGTTGCTACCTCGTGACGTTCTCTTAGAGATTACAACTTTCTTTTCTAGACAAGATTGTCTCATCACACAAAATCGTATCCTGCAGACGCACAATCTCGAATTATCGATGCAAGCACAGCGCAATAATTACTTGATGGCTGAGAATCAGCACCTGCGTCAACTGCTCTCACTGCATAAATTGATGTCCATCCAATCTATTCCGGCTGAAATTGCGTACAACACGCAAGATCCTTTTACGCAACGCGTAATCATCGATCGTGGCACGACGCACGGTGTAAAAATCGGCGCACCAGTCGTCACTGAGCAAGGGTTGATTGGTCAGGTTTCACGTGTCTTCGATTTTCAATCGGAAGTGATGTTGATCACTGATAAAGAGCAAGCAGTACCTGTGCAAGTCGCACGCAGTGGTGTCCAGAGTGTTATCTATGGAGAACTGCATAGCGGTATCCTCGATTTGCGTTTCATTCCGTTATCAGCGGATGTGAAAATTGGTGACGAAATCGTTACCAGCGGCCTCGATGGGATCTATCCGGTTGGATTGCCAGTTGCACGTGTCACTCAGGTTGATCGCGTGTCAGATACCGCTTTCGCTAGGATTTTTTGTCAGCCAGTGGCTCAATTGCTGACCCAACGACAAGTACTTGTGCTGCAATATCCAGCATCATTTTTTCTACATTCACGGACTGTGGAAAATCTAACAAAAATGCCGGATCCTGCTAGTAGGTAAAAATTTCTAGTAAAGATGTATATCTACGTTAAATCACGGCTTACATCTGCGAATAAAGAGCCTTAAGGAATTGATATGAATCGCCCACAATACGTTCTCCTACGGGTCAATCGGTATTTCATCACACTTAGTCTTGTGCTGGCATTCTTACTCAACCTGTTGCCTTGGGGAAAAAATCCTATGACACCAGATTTTTTCGCGCTTGTTCTGATCTTTTGGAACATTCATCAGCCACGTAAAGTTCGCATGAGCGTGGCGTTTATCGTTGGTGTGCTCATAGACGTCCATCGGGCAGTGTTCCTTGGCGAACATGCCCTAGTCTACACGCTGTTGTCTTATGGTGCGATTATGATTCACCGACGTGTCCTTTGGGTTACACCCTTAGGACAAACGTTGCACGTGTTGCCCTTGCTATTGCTTGCCTATATTGTTCGGTTCATCATCCGACTTGTGGCTGGTACTAAATTTCCAGGGTGGCTTCCGTTGGCCACTGGCTTTATTGAAGCCTTATTGTGGCCAGTCATCTGTCTTTTGTTGCTTGCCCCACAAAAATGCGCTGTCGATCGTGATGACACACGTCCGATTTGATTACTTTTTGTCAGTTAATTTATTATTTTACGCGGCGATTGGGTTGCATGACCGAATTTAAGAATCCGCAGCTACAGCTCCAGACATTCCATTTACGATTGACCGGTGCGCTGTGGTTTGTGATGATCTGCTTCTTTTTACTTGTTGTGCGCTTCGTTTACTTGCAGGTCTTTCGTCATAATCAGTACTCGTTGCAAGCTAACGAAAATCGAGTCTCAATCGCGCCGATTGTACCAAACCGTGGTGTCATTATGGACCGTAACGGTGTTGTATTGGCGCGTAACTACTCAGCCTATACACTTGAAATCACACTATCAAAACTAGATCGACCGCTTGAGAAGGTTTTGAGTGAGTTGGCTGAGGTTCTAGAGATCACGACACGCGACAGACGTAAGTTCAAGCGTTTAATAGAAGACAGCAAACGTTTTGAGAGTTTGCCTATCCGTACACGGCTTAGCGATATCGAAGTTGCACGATTTACTGCCCAGCGCTTTCGCTTTCCAGGAGTTGATGTACATGCACGTTTATTCCGGCAGTATCCATTGGGTGAAACCGCTGCACATGTTATTGGTTACATTGGTCGCGTATCGCAAGTCGACCGTGAGCGTATTGAATTCATGAGTTATGAAAATGACCGTGACAATTTTAAATATGATATCCGGCGCGATGCAAAAAATTACAAAGGAACTGACTACATCGGTAAAATTGGTGTCGAGCAAAGCTATGAAATACAGTTACACGGTATTGCTGGTTTTGAAGAAATCGAGGTCACCGCTGGCGGCCGTCCCGTGCGTACTATTTCACGAGTACCTCCCACTCCCGGAGATAATCTAGTATTATCTATCGACATCAAGCTCCAACAAGTTGCAGAAAAGGCGTTGGCTGGCCGACGTGGTGCAGTTGTGGCGATTGAACCAAAATCGGGTGATGTACTCGCGTTTGTGTCTGCTCCGAGTTTCGACCCTAATTTATTCGTCGAAGGCATCGATCAGCAAAAATGGGATGCGTTGAATAGTTCGCCCGATAAACCTTTACTGAATCGTCCGTTACGCGGCACATATCCGATTGGTTCAACTTATAAACCATTTATGGCGCTCGCAGCACTTACTTTGAGTAAGCGCACCCCCAATTGGGGCTTCCAAGATTACGGCTCATTCACGCTTGGTAATCATACTTTCCGCAATGACGTACGCAATGGCCAAGGTTGGATCGACATGTACCGCTCAATTGTTGTTTCAAACGATACATACTACTACATGCTTGCACATGATCTAGGAGTCAATGCAATGCATGATTTTATGAAGCCATTAGGTTTCGGTCAGCTCACTGGTATTGATGTCGAGGGCGAAGCACGAGGTATTCTTCCGTCGACGGAATGGAAACGACACACCCACAAAAAACCAGATATGCAGAAATGGTATGATGGGGAGACAATTAGCCTTGGTATTGGACAGGGTTATAATTCATTTACAATTCTACAGTTAGCTCATGCGACCGCTACTCTTGTCAATGGTGGCGTGGTCATGAGTCCTCACCTCGTCAAAGCTGTCGAAGATCCAATTTCACACAAACGTATACCGAAAGTTCCGAAAGAAAGTGCGCGACTTCCTTATAAGCAGATAGATCTTGATGTTGTTAAACGTGCGATGGTTGGTGTTATTAGGGAAGGTACGGGCCGTCAGGCATTTGCTGGTATACCATACTCTGCGGGGGGTAAAACAGGTACAGCACAGGTTTATTCGCTCCGTAAAAACGAGAAATATAGCCACAACACAGTATCTGAATTCAAGCGCGATCATGCTTTGTTTATTGCTTTTGCGCCCGCAGAGGATCCGAAGATTGTACTTGCACTTATCGTTGAAAATGCAGGCTGGGGTGGCTCTCAAGCTGGTCCAGTAGCACGTAAACTGCTTGATTATTACCTCCTCGATGAGCCGAAGGAACGTGCGGCTGGCCAGGGAACGCTGATGACGCGTAATTCGGATTAGTCGATGAATGCTACGATTGGTTTCAGCAGAATTAGATGCCCGAACTGACCAGTGTTGCTTTGACAAGAAAAGTTTTGTCATCAGCCCTATATTCTCAGATATCCTTTATGATTAGCTTAATGGTCGCTAAAGAAGTTGGTCACGGAGCTGCGATTTAAAGAAAGGATACTGATCGTGTTTAGGATGGCAGGTGAGGAGCTACTCTGTGATGACGTTAAATAAAGAGCAAATTAAACGTTTATTCATAGGCTTCGACAAACCACTTGCTCTGGTCATTTTCTTATTAATGTGCGTGGGCCTTATTGCACTCTACAGTGCAGCTATCAACATGCCAGGACGCGTTGAAGATCAAATCAGGAACATTGTACTTACTTTTATTTTGATGTGGGCGGTGGCAACATTATCTACGCAAACCTTGATGAAATTCGCAGTGCCGCTTTACACCATTGGTGTTGGGCTGTTGATCGCTGTTGCGGTATTTGGACTCACAAAGAAAGGGGCTAAGCGTTGGATCAATTTAGGAATAGTGATCCAACCGTCTGAAATTATGAAAATTTCTATGCCACTGATGTTGGCGTGGTATTTCCAGAAACGCGAAGGAAATATTCAGTGGTTTGATTATGTTGTGGCACTTTTGTTATTGGTCTTACCTGTTGGTTTGATTGCTAAGCAACCAGATCTTGGTACCGGTTTACTTGTAGCCGCGGCAGGCTTGTATGTAATTTATTTAGCTGGCCTCTCATGGAAATTGATCTTTCCTGTACTGATAGCAGGACTGTTATGCATTGGCACAATTTTGGCCTTTGAAGACAAAATTTGCCAGCAAGATATCAAATGGCACATACTTCACGATTATCAGAAGCATCGCGTTTGTACCTTGCTTAACCCAACTTCAGACCCTTTAGGGAAAGGTTTTCACACGATTCAATCGGTTATAGCTATTGGATCTGGCGGCCTCGTCGGTAAAGGTTGGCTAAAAGGCACACAATCCCACCTGGAATTTATTCCGGAAAAGCACACAGACTTTATTTTTGCAGTATTCGCCGAAGAGTTTGGCTTGCTTGGCGAATGCGCACTTTTAGTACTTTTTTTGTTATTAATCGCACGTGGGTTGGTTATTTCAGCGTCAGGTGCGACTTTATTCGCGCGCTTACTCTCTGGAGCAATCACGATGGTTTTTTTTACATATGTCTTCGTGAACATGGGGATGGTCAGCGGGATTTTACCGGTCGTTGGAGTGCCATTACCATTTATGAGTTATGGTGGTACTGCACTGGTGACTCTTGGTCTTGGATGTGGAATTTTGATGATGGTTGCACGGGAGAAACGGCTGATGCAAAGTTGATAGGACTAAATCACTTCTAGTGAATCACTTCTAGTGAAAGGCGATTCAACGGATGGGGCAGGTTGTGTTTTGTTGTATTTTTTTGTCATATAGCGATGTGAGGTTTGGATATAGGGTAATGTTATTGGATAAATTGTAAATGTTGAGCGATTTTGAGTGGTTATTTCGCATTGACATAAGACTTCAATGGAGTTCAAGGACGTCGTATTCTGAGTGTAGTTTGGCTGATCAAGCCTCAATGTTGGGATAGCCTGGACTGGTGAGTGTCTGTTGATTCTTTGTGTATTAAGTAATGTGCAGCAGTAAGCTAGTATACAAATCCGCTCGATGAATAAATCTACTCTCTCCAATAAAAAACTTCTTACTACCTCATTTCTCAGTTGGCTTTCGCTTTAGGCCCCTTCAAACCATCATGCACTCTCCGTAAAATTATTTTTTCTGCAGTGATGTTACATTAAACGCCCTATCCCTATCTTCCCTAGGGTTGGATGATGTTTTTTGAAATTTTTTGCGGTGAGATGTGAGGAAATTGCAGATGTAGCGAGGAGAGTTTGCATCAAATTAAATGGCTTCCATCGTTTTATCTGAAATTGTCACTCGTACAGGTTGACTCTCATTCGCAACATCTCGTAGAATCTCGAGGGATTTGTATGCTGATGAGGCTGTGTTTATTGTCCAATGCATTTCTCAGAGTCAGTTGTCGGAAGTGGTTGCTCAAAAATGGTTGAACGTGGGATCGAAAAATCAAACACGGGTATATCAAGAATTAGAGGATTGTTGGGGATGTCAAGGACAAGAAGTCCTTGTTCCTCTCACCCGCGCTCAGGCCCAGCATTTATTTGGTCTCGAAATCTGTCGTTTGTCCCGTGTAACTCCATTTAGAGTGGTGGTTGGTCAAATCATATTGTCATTAATTATGACGGCGATTTGGGCTATTTTTTCAGCACGGCCACAAGTGGCGGCATTGTCAGCATGGCTGGGCGGAATGTTGTGTTGGTTGCCGAGCGGGATATTTGCGCTTTGTCTCAGGATGTCAGGTATTCGCTTCATTGTCACTTCATTGGTCATGGGAGAGGGAATCAAGGTAATAGCAACAATTGTGCTGTTGGGTTCCGTTGCGGTCATTTACCGGGATGTCTACTGGGCGGCAATGTTATCGTCCTTCATCGTAACATTGAAAGCTTATTGGTTTGCGATGGTATTCCACTAACGGAAGTCCATTTTCCGATTTGAGGTACTGTTCTTATGTGCGAATATTTTTCATTATTGGGTGTTTGATACGCTATGTCGGTAGAAAAAATTGATCCGAATCCGTCCGAGTATATCTCGCATCATTTGGCTAATTTCGCAAATGCGACGCAAACCAGGATCGTCGATTTTTCCATTATCAATTGGGATACTATATTCTGGTCAGTCATGATGGGGATTTTGGGTAGTTTTTTGCTGTGGTTGGCAGCGCGTCGAGTGACTTCCGGTGTTCCTGGTCGTTTTCAGGCTGCGGTTGAGATGCTCGTCGAAATGGTAGAAGACCAGTCAAAGGGGATTGTTCATGGAGACCGTAAGTTTATCGCTCCACTGGCTTTGATCGTATTCGTCTGGGTTTCACTGATGAACTCGTTAGACTTTCTGCCGGTCGATCTGCCATCAAAGATCATCGAGTGGGTTGGTCTCTCATCTGTGATCACACATCACCGTATTCTTCCTACTGCTGATCTTAACGGGACTCTCGGGATCGCTTTGGGTGTCTTGATTCTTATGATCTATTACGGTTTGAAGATCAAGGGTTTACATGGTTTTATGTATGAACTTTTTACAGCTCCGTTTGGTAATCATTTTCTGCTTTGGATTCCCAATTTTGCGCTGAATATCGTTGAACTACTTGCTAAGACTGTTTCATTGGGTATGCGATTGTTCGGGAATATGTATGCCGGCGAATTATTGTTCCTTTTGATCGCTTTGTTGGGTGGCCTTTGGAACTTTGGTCCTGACGCTTCAGTGTTTGGTTTTTTTGGTCATGTCATTGCCGGTACTGTATGGGCAATTTTCCATATTTTGATCGTATTCTTGCAGGCATTCATTATGATGATGCTTACTCTAGTTTATATTGGTCAGATGCACGATCATCATTGATTTTGACGGACCAAGTTTAAAATATTTACTAGTTATTTGGTTTTTAAATTTAAAGTTTTAAGTCTTTAACTCAAAGAGGAGTCATTATGCAAGCTTTAGTCGCTAACGTTCAAGGTCTAACTGCTATTGCTATCGCTATAATCATTGGACTGGGCGCAATCGGAGCCTGTTTGGGTATTGCATTAATGGGAGGCAAGTATATCGAAGCATGTGCACGTCAACCAGAACTGATGAATCCGCTACAAACCAAGATGTTTCTATTGGCTGGGTTGATCGACGCTGCATTCCTGATCGGTGTAGGTGTCGCAATGCTATTTGCGTTTGCAAATCCACTTCTTTCACCGCTTGGATAATTTTTTTAGGGTGTCGTGTTGGCCCCATGGATATATATACATGAACCGCATCCTCAAACAATAAGGCTGTGCTATTTTGCTAATTAATTTCTTAACACCGAAAGGAAACACGTGAATATTAACGCAACATTGTTTGCGCAAGTCGTTGTGTTTCTGATCTTAGCTTGGTTCACCATGAGATTTGTGTGGCCACCGCTGATTAGTGCTATCGACGAACGCGCTAAAAAAATTGCTGATGGGTTAGCTGCTGCTGATAAGGGTAAGGCTCAGCTGGAAGCTGCAAATAAGCGCTCTAATCAAGCCCTATCGGAAGCGCGGGAGGAAGGAGCTAAGCGCATTGCAGATGCTGAAAAGCGTGCGCAAGTCGTTGCAACAGAGATAAAGCAAGCTGCTGAAGGTGAAGCTGCTCGTATCATTGCGAATGCTAAAGCAGAAGCCGATCAGCAGACGAGGTATGCGCGTGAAGTACTGCGTGGTGAAGTGGCTGGTTTGGTGGTGAAGGGTGCTGAGCAGATTCTAAGGCGTGAGATTGACGCGAACGCGCATGCTAAACTGCTGGCTCAACTCGAGGCTGAACTCTAATTATGGCTGAACTTTCAACCATTGCTCGCCCATACGCTGAAGCATTGTTCGACGTCGCGCAGTCTGGTGATATAAATTACTGGTCCGAGCTTGTGCAGGGTTTAGCTGATGTGATACGTTTACCTGACGTTGCTGCTTTAATCGACACTCCAAAAGTATCGCCAGCGCAAGTCGTTGATTTTCTTTCAAACGCTGTTAAAGCGCCGAACAACACTACGTTGTGTAATTTCTTATCGGTGCTCGCGGAGAGAGGTCGCCTATTATTGATGTCGGAAATTTCTAAGCAGTTCGACGTTCTCAAAAACACTAGCGCCGGTTCGGCGGACGTTCAAATTGAAAGTGCTTTCCCTATTGATGATACGCAATTGTCGGATTTGGTCGTGGTACTCGAGCGCAAGTTCGACTGTAAGCTTAACGCCAATGTGAGGGTTAATCCATTGTTATTGGGTGGGGTGCGTGTGGTCGTTGGTGACCAAGTGTTAGACACTTCTGTTCGCGCTCGCCTTGTTGCCATGCAGGCGTCACTAATGGGGTAGGCTTATCAATAGTCTATCCGCCTGACTCCATATAGAATTGAATATCAGGAGCACATATGCAACTCAATCCCTCTGAAATCAGCGAACTGATCAAGAGTCGGATTCAAGGTCTAGAAAGCGGTGCCGAGGTTCGTAACCAGGGTACCGTTATTTCCGTGACCGATGGTATCTGCCGCATCCACGGCTTATCGGATGTGATGCAAGGTGAAATGCTCGAATTTCCGGGTGACACCTTTGGTCTAGCTCTGAACTTGGGGCGCGACTCTGTCGGTGCCGTGATTTTGGGTGATTACGAACACATTTTGGAAGGCAATACTGTTAAGTGCACGGGCCGTATTCTTGAAGTACCAGTGGGTCCAGAGCTGAAGGGCCGTGTTGTTGATGCCCTTGGTCAACCGATTGATGGTAAAGGTCCGATCAATGCTAAAATGAAAGATTCCATTGAGAAGATTGCACCAGGTGTGATTTGGCGTAAATCGGTGTCGGAGCCAGTACAAACAGGTTTGAAGTCGATCGATGCCATGGTGCCAATCGGTCGTGGTCAGCGTGAATTGATCATCGGAGATCGTCAGACGGGTAAAACTGCTGTGGCGATCGATACGATCATTTCCCAGAAAGGTAAGGGAATGACATGTGTCTATGTCGCGATCGGTCAGAAGGCTTCTTCGATTATGAATGTCGTACGCAAGCTCGAGGAACATGGTGCCATGGAGTATACCATCATCGTGACTGCAACGGCATCGGAATCGGCTGCTATGCAGTTCATCGCGCCGTATTCTGGGTGTTCGATGGGAGAATATTTCCGTGATCGTGGTGAAGATGCGCTGATCATTTATGATGATTTGACCAAGCAGGCTTGGGCTTACCGTCAAATTTCACTTTTGCTACATCGTCCGCCAGGTCGTGAGGCTTATCCGGGAGATGTATTCTATCTGCATTCACGTCTTCTCGAGCGTGCTGCTCGGGTCTCGGAAGAATATGTTGAAAAATTTACTAACGGAGAAGTTAAAGGTAAGAGTGGATCGTTGACTGCCATGCCTGTAATTGAAACGCAGGCCGGTGATGTCACCGCATTCGTTCCGACTAATGTGATTTCGATCACCGACGGCCAAATTTTCTTGGAAACTGACTTGTTTAATGCAGGCGTCCGTCCAGCAATTAATGCTGGTATTTCGGTCTCGCGCGTTGGAGGTGCTGCACAGACGAAGGTCATTAAGAAATTGTCGGGAGGTATTCGTACCGATTTGGCTCAGTACGGTGAGTTAGCTGCCTTCGCGCAGTTCTCGTCCGATCTCGATGAGGTTACCCGAAAGCAACTGGAGCGTGGTCGCCGGGTGACTGAATTGCTGAAGCAGCCGCAATATCAACCGTTGCAAGTCTGGGAATTGGCTGTTTCTCTCTTCGCTGTCAATAACGGTTACCTAGATGATCTGGAAGTATCGGCAGTCTTAGGCTTTGAAAAGAGTTTGCGTGAAATTCTGAAGACTGGTTATGCTGCGTTGATCAATCGTATTGAGGAGAATAAAAGTCTCTCGGCCGATGACGAAGCATTGCTACATGCTGCGATAAAGGACTTCAAGAATGCTATTGCTTACTAAGACTGATTGAATCTAACACTATTCAACAGTCAAAAGACTACAGATGTCCGTCATCTTGAAAGTTAAGATATGCCGGACTCAGAAAAGGGGCAAGCAATGACGGGAATGAAACAAATTCGTGGCAAGATCAAGAGTGTTCAGAATACATGCAAGATCACTAAAGCCATGGAAATGGTGGCCGCGTCGAAAATGCGTAAGGCGCAAGAGCGCATGTGTCGTGCTAGGCCTTATGCGGAAAAAGTGCGTCAGATTGTGGCTCACATGAGTCGGGCGAATCCGGAATACCACCACCCGTTTATGGTGCGGCATCCGGAAGCGAAGGCAGCTGGTGTCATTGTGGTAACGACTGACAAAGGGCTTTGTGGCGGCTTGAATACGAATGTACTTCGTGTTTTGCTGCGTAAGATGAAGGAAATGGAATCCGAATGTCTTGAGATCCAGGCCACCACTATTGGAGGTAAGGGATTTGGGTTCATGAATCGAATTGATGCAAAGATTGTTTCGCATGTCATTCAATTAGGTGATACCCCACATTTAGATAAATTGATTGGTGCAGTAAAGGTGCAGCTCGACGCATATGCGGAAGGGAAGTTTTGTGCCGTATATCTAGCCTATACTCGTTTTATTAACACGATGAAGCAAGAGCCGGTCTTGGAACAGTTATTGCCTTTGTCAGGAAAATTGGAAAATTCTGATGATGCATTGCTCGAACACTCACTGACTCGGAGTATATCTTCACATCATGAGTGGGATTACATCTATGAACCTGATGCACAGATGGTAGTTGATGCGCTTTTGGTGCGTTATGTCGAAGCGATGGTGTATCAGGCCGTTGCCGAGAATATGGCATCAGAGCAATCGGCCCGTATGGTAGCGATGAAGGCTGCATCGGATAATGCAAAAACAGTGATCTCGGAATTGAAGATGGTTTATAACAAGAGTCGTCAAGCAGCGATTACCAAGGAATTGGCTGAGATCGTGGGCGGTGCCACTGCTGTTTAGATAGTGTTGGCTGATTTGATGGGCCGCGTATGGCGAAATGATTTGAGTATCTAAAGGAAAAGCGATGAGTACTGCTTTGGTAGAAGGCAAGATCGTACAGTGCATCGGCGCTGTGATCGACGTGGAATTTCCGCGTGAGAGTATGCCGAAGATATACGACGCACTCATTATGGATAGTTCGGAATTAACGCTTGAAGTTCAGCAGCAGCTGGGAGATGGCGTGGTCCGTACAATTTGTTTGGGTTCCTCGGAAGGTTTGCGTCGCGGTATGATAGTGAAGAATACCGCCTTACCAATCACAGTGCCAGTTGGAAAGTCAACTCTTGGCCGTATAATGGACGTTCTTGGTCGTCCGATTGACGAAGCTGGTCCAATTGCACAGGATCATATTCGTTCGATTCATCAAAAGGCGCCTGCATTCGATCAGTTATCGCCGTCGACAGAGCTACTAGAAACCGGCATTAAAGTTATTGATTTGATTTGCCCGTTTGCTAAGGGTGGTAAGGTTGGTCTATTTGGTGGCGCAGGCGTGGGTAAGACTGTCAATATGATGGAGCTCATCAATAATATAGCCAAGGAACACGGTGGTTATTCTGTTTTTTCTGGCGTAGGTGAGCGTACGCGTGAAGGGAACGACTTCTACCACGA
This sequence comes from Candidatus Pandoraea novymonadis, assembly GCF_003004665.1. GTDB lineage: Bacteria > Pseudomonadota > Gammaproteobacteria > Burkholderiales > Burkholderiaceae > Pandoraea > Pandoraea novymonadis. The sequence continues at coordinate 816,236 of NZ_MUHY01000001.1, read as the reverse complement.
AATGAAAGACTCAAATGTTCTGGATAAAGTTGCGCTTGTGTACGGTCAGATGAATGAGCCGCCGGGTAACCGTCTTCGCGTTGCGTTGACTGGCCTGACGATGGCTGAGCATTTTCGTGATGAAGGTCGTGACGTACTATTTTTCGTAGATAATATTTACCGTTTCACGTTAGCTGGTACTGAAGTATCGGCACTGCTGGGTCGTATGCCATCTGCCGTAGGATATCAGCCAACGCTGGCTGAAGAAATGGGCCGTTTGCAAGAGCGCATTACTTCGACTAAGACGGGTTCGATTACCTCGATTCAAGCTGTATATGTCCCTGCAGATGACTTGACTGACCCCTCGCCTGCGACGATTTTTGGCCATTTGGATGCTACGGTGGTGCTGTCGCGCGACATTGCATCTCTTGGGATCTATCCAGCCGTTGATCCGTTGGACTCAACCTCGCGCCAGATCGACCCAAATGTAATTGGTGAAGAGCACTATTCAGTAACTCGCAGTGTGCAAACTACGCTGCAACGTTATAAAGAACTGCGTGATATCATCGCAATTTTGGGTATGGACGAACTGTCACCAGAAGATAAGCTAGCAGTTTCGCGTGCGCGTAAGATTCAGCGTTTTCTGTCACAGCCATTCCACGTTGCGGAAGTGTTTACTGGTTCGCCTGGCAAGTATGTTCCGTTGAAGGAAACGATCCGTGGCTTCAAGATGATCGTGGAAGGGGAATGTGACTACTTGTCAGAACAAGCATTCTATATGGTAGGTACGATCGACGAAGTTTTTGAAAAAGCGAAGAAGATGCAGTAATGGTTGATTGCTTGGCATTGCACGCGTTGTTATCCCGTGTGTGATGTTCAAGTGACTGCCCGCTGGGCCAAGAAAACGTTAAGCGCATCTGTGTAAGGACTCTATTTTGGCTACATTCATACCCCACTCTAACGGGAGCGATTATGGGAACCATTCAGGTAGATGTAGTCAGTGCGGAAGAACAGATCTTCTCTGGGAAGGCACGGTTTGTTGCATTGCCCGGGGAAGCCGGTGAACTTGGTATTTTGCCTGGACATGCCCCCCTAATTACACATATTAAGGCAGGTGCAGTGCGCATCAAGGATGAAAGCGGTAACGAAGAATTTGTTTTTGTCGCTGGGGGTATTCTCGAAGTGCAGCCTAACATGGTAACTGTGTTGGCTGATACTGCAATTCGTGGTAAGGATTTGGACGAGGCAAAAGCTACGGAAGCTAAGCGTCGTGCTGAAGAAACTTTGTCGAACAGAGGTTCAAAGATAGAATATGCTGCTGCTCAAGCTGAGTTGGCAGAATCGATTGCACAGCTTGCAGCGATCGCTAAGTTCCGGAAGGTTAGTCGATAAATTCTCATTATCACGTATTAGTAGTTACTTTGGATGGCCCATGTGTGGAAGTTCCTCACGTTTCGTGTGGGAAGTGTGCCATGTTTTTTCTCGCCGTAGATGCTAATACGGCATGCATAAAACAATATAACCGAGGCTATATCACTTAGATCATATGAGACAGGATGATCGATAAAGCTTCAGGAATCCCTAGTCGATTGATTACTTGGAAGGATTTATTAACGTAATGTTATATACAATCGCCTAGTGTGCTTGAGAGGTTTTTATTTATCGTTACGTTGTGGACCTTAAATTGTAATTTAACTACTACCCTGAAACCCTGCTGAATTTTTTGATTTAGGAACAAGGTATGCTTGTTTTCTTGATTCAATGAAAACAAGTTATTAAAAATGTAGTTTATTTATTAAGTGATCTATCATACAGTGGTTATTTCACTCATCAGTCTAGATGATGTTCGCGTCACTGGGTTTGGATACTAATGAAAATTCTAGTCTAAGAGAGTTTGGTGGTATCTGATTTTTGGATTTATGTCCAGGTACTCTAGTGACTCCTAATAGTCTTGAGCAACCACTAGAATATTTTTTACCCCGTCAGACTCCCAAGTCTAATGACTTCTAGTTTTTTATGTTCCGAATGCATGCTCATTATTTTCGCACAGTTTTTATTCTCGGCATCTTGTCTGCTATAGGTTCATTGTCGATTGACATGTATTTGCCTGCGTTGCCCGCAATCGCAGAGGAGTTGAATACGACGGACTCTGCAGTACAGCATACACTCGCGACGTTCTTCATTGGACTTGGTGTTGGGCAACTAATTCATGGTCCCATTGCTGACCGTTTTGGTCGTAAACGTCCACTTTATGTGGGATTTGCTATTTATACGTTGGCGTCTGCAGGGTGTGCTCTTGCACCAAATATTGTGATTTTAATCATCTGTCGTTTGCTGCAAGCCCTTGGAGGATGTGCCTGTTTCGTAATCGCAAGAGCGATGGCACGTGATTTATTTGACACGAAGACGGTTGCTCGTGTGTTTTCACGGATGACCCTTATTATGGGTGCTGCACCGATTTTGGCGCCGTTGGTAGGTGGACAGTTGTTACTCATTGCGAATTGGCGGTGGATTTTTTGGGGATTAACGGTTTTTGGTGCGCTTTGTTTTTATTTATCTTGGCGTGGTTTGCCGGAGACACGTCATGCTGAGGCCGGACCAAGGCATTGGCTTTTTATGGCATGGGATAATTATCGGTTTCTCCTGCGTGATCGTGAATTTATGGGTAATGCCCTAACAGGCGGGTTCGCTCAAGCTGGGATGTTTGCATACATCACTGGTTCTCCATTTGTTTTTATTGAGCTGTATGGTGTACCACCTACTAGCTATGGTTGGTTATTTGGGCTAAATGCATGTGGAATCATATTTGGTTCACAGGTCAATGCTCATTTATTACTTACCCGTCGTCCAGCAGATGTTTTGCGTACCACAAATAATTTGCTTGCACTCCTGGGTATGCTTATGCTTATCGTGGCAATTTTTGAGATTGGCCAGCTAGCTGGACTAATGACATTGCTATTTGCTTATGTGACCAGCTTGGGATTTTCTCAACCGAACGCCATGGCTGAGGCACTGCATCATCAGCGTGAACGGGCGGGTGCTGCTGCCGCTCTTCTGGGTGCGCTACAATTTCTTGCTGCCGCTTGCGCAAGTGCCACTGTGGGTGCATTACATGCACGATCATCGGTACCTATGGCTGCGGTGATTGCTGTTTGTGCTGGACTTTCGTTATGCTTTCATACGTGTTTTATCCGTTACAACCCCCGCAACAGTGTTTAATTTCCCGCTACATTTAGATATGTATATTTTCTCCGGCACTACAATTGCCACGAGCTGCCAGAATGGAATCTTTCAATTGTAAGTGGATTGCTGATACTGTGTAGACTTTATTGCAAGCAAACAATGGACCGATTCAATCAAGAGGCGTGAGTTGCTTGATTTATGGTGGCTCGAGTGCGTAGCCGCAGTGTCAGGGTGCTTAACGGAAGTGATCACAGCAACCTTGTGCGCCGCATTTTTTACCTTGATGGCAAGCGATGAAAGATTCCATGACATTATGGTGCGCCCGACTGGAATCGAACCAGTGGCCCTCGGCTTCGGAGGCCGATACTCTATCCCCTGAGCTACGGGCGCGGACTTAACTCGAGCATGTGCTGTCTCATAGCTATAAGAATAGCTATTTTGTGTGCTGGCGTCTATATTTCTTGTCTTATATGTTGAAATACTCAACATTATTTGAACGAATTTTAGTTTCAAACGCCTTTGGATTTTCTTTATGACAGCGGGTTAATTTCAACAAATGGAGAGCTAAGAGTTAAACGTGATAGGTGGATTTAGTTTATGCATAAATTTCAGATTTGGGATACAACACGTGAGTCTTGCTCATGCATCTTAATATTTATCGCAAAAAGTACATAGATTTATGTATCAAAATGAATATGATGGAGCAAGTACTCTCTAATGGAAGTTTGGACATAGACACTGTCATTAGGTTGATGCTTTACCCTCACGGGTGAGCATTGCTTTGAGGCTCGCGAGCCGTTCCTTTGGGCTCATTGTGTTTTCTTGAGGAGTAGTAGGCGGTAGGGCTTCGTCAAGCTGCATTTCAGATACGAAACGTGACATTTGGCAGACTATCGTTTTTCGACTACGGTTGCGTTTTTTACACCATGATAGTTGAAGAGAGCGTTGTGCACGGGTAATTCCGACATACATCAGACGCCGCTCTTCCTGAATTTTTTCATCAGTCAAATTTTCATTGTCACGAATGCTTGGTAGAATGCCTTCTTCTGCGCCAACTAAGAAAACGTGTGCATATTCAAGGCCTTTTGATGCATGCAAGGTGGAGAGTCGCACGGCATCTGGGTCTGCATCACGCTCATCGAGCATTGACATCAGCGCGATGGTTTGAGTCAACTCCATCAAACTTTTGCTTTCATCACCAAATCCATCCGCATTGTGGAATCCGCGGGAGTGTCGATCCTCATTTTCTGGGTGCGTGCCTTTACGTTTTAGCCATTCTATGAATTCGAACACATTAGTCCAGCGAGATTTTGCTTGCCGTTCTTCAAACGTATCGTATAGATAGGTTTCGTAGTGAATGTTTTCTATGAGTTCTTTGATGACTTCCGTAGCAGGATCTCTCGATGCACGTGTAGTGATGTGCTGGATAAAATTGCAAAATGCGCGAAGTTGTTCTAGCTGACGTGTTTGCACGCGTGCTTCAATCGCCCCCATATATACGGCTTCGAATAGTGATACTTTCGCTTGCCCGGCAAAACAACCAAGTATCTCGAGTGTTGTAGTGCCGACGCCCCGTCGAGGGGTGGTGACAGCTCGGATGAAAGCGGGATCATCATCTGGGTTACCAATTAGACGAAGATAGGCACATATATCCTTGATTTCTGCTTTATCAAAAAAAGATTGACCGCCAGAGAGGATATATGGAATTCGCTCTCGGCGTAGCACTTGCTCGAAAATTCTCGCCTGATAATTGCTACGGTACAAGATCGCATAATCGCGGAATTGCGTATGTCGCTCAAACTTGTGTGCCGACAAGCGAAACACGATAGATTCTGCTTCATGCTCTTCGTCGTTCATCGGTGTTACTGTGATTGGATCGCCAAGTCCATGTTCACTCCACAATTTTTTTGCGAAAAGCTTCGGATTTTTTGAAATGATGTTATTTGCGGCCGTTAGGATACGAGATGTTGAACGGTAATTTTGTTCGAGTTTGATGATCTTCAGCGTTGGGAAATCAGTTTGCAATTGCTGGAGATTCTCGAGAGTGGCGCCTCGCCATCCGTAGATAGCTTGATCGTCATCGCCTACTGCGGTAAATGCAGCACGAGGACCTACTAGCAGTTTGAGTAATGTATATTGGGAGATGTTGGTATCTTGATATTCGTCGATTAGCAAATATCTCAACCTGTTTTGCCAGCGTTCACGAATAGGTTCATCTCGAGCGAATAATTCTGCTGGTAAGCGGATAAGATCGTCGAAATCAACGGCTTGATAGGCTTGCAAAGTTGCTTTGTAATTGCGATACACCATTGCGCACTGATATTCATCGTCATTTTTGGCAGTAGCGAGTGCATTTTCTGGGGAAACGAGACGATTTTTCCAGAGTGAAATTGCCGTTTTTACACTATGAATTAGGTTTTTGTCAGTAGTGCTAAGCTGTTCTTGGATTAGTGCAAAGCAATCGTCCGAGGGCATTATTGAAAAATTTGGTTTGAGGCCAATGTTTCCAGCTTCTTTGCGTAGAATTTGTGCGCCAAGGGAGTGGAACGTACAAACCGTCAGTTGATTGACAGGGACTTTTTGACCTTCTTTGCCAGGAGTTGTGAGTACTTTGTTTTGGAGTAACTTTCCGACTCGTTCGCGCATTTCAGTAGCAGCTTTGTTTGTAAAGGTGACTGCGGCGATGTTTTTTGGCTCAAAGCCTTTAGTTTCAATGAGCCATGCAATTTTTTTTGTAATGACACGTGTTTTCCCGCTACCAGCACCTGCAATCACGAGGCATGGTTCATCGAAAAAGTGGATAGCCTGATTTTGGGGAGCATTTACCGAAATGTTAGACATAATGAAAGGCAATCGGTGAAGCGACTGGAGGAGGCAATGTAGCGAATGCAAGTGCATCGTTGCCCTTTAGGTTGGAAAAGATGTCGTAGGCGTATGCTAGACATCTTTTGTTTTTAAATTTTTATGGGGATAAAAGGCTAATGTTGTTGCGTGACTTTCCTATGATATATTGGAAAAGTCATCGTACCCTAAATGGAATACTGAGCGCTTTTTGTTTATCGTTCTCAATACACCTGGTGAGTCGTGTTCTTTTGCTCATGATTCGAATGGGCTGCTAGCGCTTTTATCACTTTTGTGATTTGATGAGCTATATGCGCCAGAATGATGGCGGGGTTGATGACTAAGTAGGCCTATATGGTTCTTTGGGATTGCTGTAATGTTTTTTGCGTTACGCGAGTGTATTCTGAATTTTTTATTGAAGAAAATTCCCAGTGTTTTCGTTGAAGAAGGAACTACTCGTTTGATGAGCTTCAATTTTTATGACCTCCCGATTGACTCCTGTGTTGTTTATGGCCAAAGCAATATCTTTTTTTTCTGAATATTGCTGAGTAATTTTAGATGGATTTTTTCACATTATCACAAGTGTTTTGGTTCAATTACAATGTTGTTCTAGCCTTGGCTTCATAACTTTTTATTGTGTAGGTTGTCCTTCAGAGTTCAGAGTACACATGATTATGTCTGTGTGCGGTCCAATTCTCACTAGAAAATTTTGGAAATTAATGATGGCGGTCTCAGTATTCGATCTTTTCAAGATAGGCATTGGCCCATCGAGTTCACACACTGTTGGCCCCATGCGAGCCGCGATGTTGTTTGTACAAGGCTTGGATCGGGACGGTTTTTTGCCGAAAGTAGCGAGCGTCCGCGCAGAGCTTTATGGATCGCTTGGTGCTACAGGTAAAGGTCATGGGACTGACAAGGGTATTTTGTTAGGCCTCATGGGTGAAGCTCCTGATACCGTGGATCCAGTTACTATTGGCGTACGGCTCGAGCAAGTACGGAAGGAAAAAATGCTCAATCTGCTTGGTAAGCACATGGTCTCATATATTGAAAAGGAACACATGGTTTTCTACCGTCGTGAGGCTATGGCTGAACATCCGAATGGCATGAAGTTTTACGCTTTTGATCCCAGTGGTGAGTTGCTTCGCGAAGGTCGCTATCTTTCGGTTGGCGGTGGCTTTGTTGTTACCGTCGATGCTGCGAATACTCAGGTGCTAACGGCACATGATCAATTGCCGTATCCTTTTAGAACAGGGCGAGAGTTAGTAGCGATGTGCCATGAATTTGATAAAAGTATTTCTCAATTGATGTTGGAAAACGAACGAGTCTGGCGTAGCGATGAAGACATTCGCAGCGGTTTACTGCGAATTTGGGATGTAATGCAGTCGAGCGTATCCCGAGGCTGTGGTATTGATAACCGTGAGGCGAATGGCGAGTTACCTGGTCCATTGCATGTCCGTCGTCGTGCTCCTCGCATGTATTGTCAATTAACACAACGCGCTGAACGGACGTTGTCTGATCCATTATCTATCATGGATTGGGTGAATCTCTATGCAATCGCCGTCAATGAAGAAAATGCGGCAGGTGGGCGCGTCGTAACGGCCCCGACAAATGGAGCTGCGGGCATCATCCCATCGGTTTTGCATTACTATGATCGCTTTGTGCCTGGTGCAAATGAAGGTGGTATTATCGATTTTTTGCTCACAGCGGGTGCTATAGGCATCCTTTACAAATGTAATGCCTCAATTTCGGGAGCGGAAGTGGGTTGTCAGGGAGAAGTTGGGGTAGCGTGTTCTATGGCAGCCGGTGGTTTAGCAGCGGTTCTAGGTGGTACGGTGAATCAGGTTGAGAACGCTGCTGAAATTGGCATGGAGCATAACTTGGGTTTGACATGTGATCCTGTTGGAGGATTGGTACAAATTCCTTGTATTGAGCGTAACGCAATGGCGTCTGTGAAGGCGGTGAATGCATCGCGAATAGCTTTGCGCGGTGATGGTTCGCACTATGTATCTCTTGATACTGTGATTAAGACGATGCGTGAGACAGGCGCTGATATGAAGATGAAGTACAAGGAAACAGCCCGAGGCGGTTTGGCTGTGAATATTGTGGAGTGCTAAAAACGACTGATGTGTCAATGTCTTTGTGAATCAATAGCGCATCGACAGGATGAATCAATTTTTTGTTGATAGTGTCGATGAAGTTTGCCAAGGTATCTATTCCCACCAGCCATCATTGTGTGTGTTTTGATTGATGAGATGTAATTTCGAGATGTGTGTCCTACTTTAAATCCATTAAATGCTACTAACAGGGAGGAGATAAACGGTATCTTTTGGTAAGTATCTGTGTCTTTTTACGCTTTATACTTTGCGCATGGCTAAATTTCCAGCGGATCCACTTCGATATGCCATCGAACTGGAGAACGAAGAGAGCGCAACTTTACTATCCATACACTTAAGAAACTTTGCAGTGCCGTGCGCGAGGGACTTTCAATCACCAATTGTGCCCGTTCGATGCCAGAAATGCGAACCATTGACATCGGTACAGGATCCCAGAGTGATAGGAGTGGATCGGCTAGTTCTGAGATTTTAGCCATTGTACGAGCAATTTTAAGGAAATCCATCGCCTGTGCGAGTTTTTTACTTTCGGCTCGAAGGAGTGCTTGGTGGGTGTAAGGTGGTAGAGATGCTTGGCGACGCTCTTCTAGCTGTTGGTTCGCAAAACCCTCGTAATCGTGACGTATTAATGCATTAAACAGAGGGTGATCAGCATAGCGTGTTTGAATTAACACGTCACCAGGGCTATCAGCACGGGCAGCCCTGCCAGCGCGCCCAGCCACTTGCATTAGTTGGGCGAAAAGTCGTTCTGCAGCGCGGAAGTCATGTGAGAAAAGTGCTGCATCGGCATTAAGTACTCCAACGAGGGTAACGTTTCGGAAATCGTGACCTTTTGTGATCATCTGTGTACCAATGAGGATATCCACGTGCCCTGCGTGCACCTTCTCAAAGAGTCCCTGTGCACTTCCTTTTCGTCGTGTGCTATCCGCATCGATACGTGCCAAGCGCGCATTTGGGAAATGCTTCGAAAGAGCCTCTTCGATTCTCTGAGTACCTCGTCCGAGTGGTGCGAGGTCCAGATTGCCACAATTTGGACAAGTATTCGGAATTCGTGATTCTATGCCACAATGGTGACAACGCAAGCATCGTTCAAGCTTGTGCAGTACTAGATGAGCACTGCATCTGGAACAATCGTTTACCCAGCCGCAAGCATCGCATGCGAGTACAGGCGCGTAGCCACGACGATTCAGATACAGTAGGCTTTGTTCACCACATTTGAGGCGATCACGTACGGCGTCGAGCAACTGTTGAGAGAGGCCCTCTTGAACGACGATGCGCTGACGTTTTTTTTCGATCTCCAGATCGATCAGTGATACGGTTGGTAATACTGCGTCAGGTGACCCGCGTTCAGGCATTGTCATGCAAATATAGCGGCCTTTTTTCGCATGCTTCCAGCTATCGAGTGAGGGAGTGGCCGAGCCAAGTATCACAGGTACTTTCAAGTGACTACCACGCCAGATAGCTAAATCACGTGCAGAGTAGCGCAAACCTTCTTGCTGTTTGTATGACGGATCATGTTCTTCATCGACGATAATTAAGCGCAGATACGGCATGGATGCGAGAACCGATAGGCGAGTACCTAGGACGATGCGAGCCTTGCCCCGATGGGCAGAGAGCCAATTCTGAGCACGATCTCCTTCTGCCAGGGCACTATGGAGTATGACAAGAACTTCCCTCGGGAAACGTGCACGAAACACGCATTCAAGCTGAGGGGTGAGGTTGATTTCTGGTACTAGGATGAGTACCTGTGCTTTGTGCTCCTGCAGAACTTTGGCGACGGTTCGTAGATATACTTCTGTTTTGCCACTGCCTGTTACACCATGAAGTATGAAAGGGGTGAATGGTGAATTTTCTAGCCGCGTATCGATTGCTTTCGCAATGGTGGAGACGGCATGAGCTTGGCAAACGGTCAACGTTTTCTCATCAGAACTACTTGATGTGCTTTTGACGTCAGCAGTGAGGCTGGCATCTTTATATATATTGGCAACCTTGATTTGCGCGATATGTTTTGCGTAATCATTGTTTGTGCTGGAGTTCAGGACATTGAATGTCGATTCGGCGGAATTTAAGGTGACAGTTTCAATTGTCACCCAGCCGCCGGCGACCCATTGCTTGATAACTTCTGACGCCTTTGAGCAAAGTGTACGAGCTTTTTGGGCATCGAGCACCCCGGATTCGATGAGTTCCATTGCTAGCCGACGTTGAGCTCGCAACCGGATAGGAACGTTGTCGCGTAGCGAGACAGCAGCTCCTTCTACTAGTCTATAGCACTGGATACTACTCAATGAGAAGAGGCGTGCCCACCGCGTGGGGGTACGCAGATGACCAGGTAAAGCTTGTAAAGCTACTTCGCCAATGCCACGGTGATAGTAGTTGGCAGCAAATGCGATAAGATTCCGCCATTCTTCACTGAGCGCCGGCATTTCTACTAAGACGGTACTGATGGCGCGTAGCCTATCTGGTTTAACTTTACTTTTTTGTGCTAATTCCCAGGCAATGCCAACTATTTGGCGACGTCTGAAGGGTACTTGCACCAATTGTCCGGGTGTGACAGATTGTTCGGTTCGATAGTCGAACAAGGTTGGAAGCGGTGTGTCGAGAGCGACACGAACGATTCGTACCCTACCAAGAACTGGTGATAGATGGTTGGTGCTCTGGGAGGTGAGAGTTGTGTCGAGGTTATGGGAGGCAGTACGATCCAAAATTAAAAAATTCCTGAAAGTATTGGTGAAACCGAATTTCAGTTGGTTTTCCCGACAGCAGCCAAAACCTGTGGATAACTATGTTAAGAACTTATTGAAATTTTCTATTGAGCCTATTTACATCGGGAACACACGTTTCATGTACTTTGCGTCTTTATCAATAAAATCCTTTTTTATCAATGGGTTTTGTATTTTTTTTGAAAAAATGATGCCCTTCGATAACATAAGCTGGGCTTAATGGAAATTTGTGAATAAGTGGATGATTTTTATCGTGAATTTTTATGTGACTGTCTGATTTTTTGCTGAATTTCAAAATTTCAAAGGGTATTTTTGAGTGCTCGACGATACAGGATACGGCTGGCCGTTGTGTATCGTCGTAGAAATTTTTTCGGAAGGTATTCAGAGTGTTTGGCGAAGTTTTCGGCTAAATGAATGAACTTCGTCGACTAACGCGACGACATTTTCTGGTGGTGTAAATTGAGAAATACCGTGACCGAGATTGAATACATGGCCGGGCGCATTACCGTAAGCATTAAGCAACCGACGTGCTTCAGCACGAATGGCTTCTGGGGGTGCTAACATGGCGGTTGGATCGAAATTTCCTTGCAATGCACAACGGTCGCCAACTTGTTGACGTGCATTAGCTAGGTTAATTGTCCAGTCGAGTCCGATGGCATCTGGTCCTGTCTGTGCGATATCTTCAAGCCATTGCCCTCCACCTTTTGTGAAGACGATATGCGGTATGCGTATACCCTCCCATTCTCGATGCACATTCGATAACGCTTTTTGCATGTAATTTAGGGAGAAACGTTGGTAGATGCCATCGGCCAATGCGCCACCCCATGTATCGAACACCATAACGGTTTGTGCGCCTGCTTCGATTTGTGCATTTAGGTATGCACCGACAGCTTGGGCATTCGTTTCGAGGATGTGCATCATGAGATCTGGCCGCTTGTACACCATGGTCTTGACGGTGCGCAAGTCTGTCGAGCCTGCTCCTTCGACCATGTAACAAGCGAGCGTCCATGGACTGCCAGAAAAGCCGATAAGTGGTACACGGCCTTCGAGCGCTTTCCGGATTTCCGAGACGGCATCGAAGACGTAACGGAGTTTGTTTAGGTCTGGAGTGGTGAGCTTGAGAATATCTGCTTCATCGCGTAACGGGTTCGAAAACCGGGGTCCTTCTCCGGCTTCGAATGATAGACCGAGTCCCATGGCGTCCGGAATTGTTAGGATGTCAGAAAACAGAATTGCGGCATCGAGTGGAAATCGGGCTAAAGGTTGCAGCGTGACCTCTGTTGCAAACGTCGGGTTTTTGGCGAGGGCGAGAAAACTGCCAGCACGGGCACGCGTGGACTTGTATTCCGTTAGATAACGGCCCGCCTGACGCATTAGCCAAATTGGCGTGTACTCGGTTGGCTGGCGCATTAATGCGCGTAAGAAAGTATCGTTTTTCAGGGCTTGGGACACGGTGTTAATTTGAGTTGAGACAATCGCTTATTCTACACTACGTCCCATGATGGGAGGTGCGGGATCTGCTCTAAAAAATTAATGGATTGAGTGGAAGAATTACCTTCTATTCGTCAATTGGTTAACGTTTTTAAAGCATTTTTGGTGCTGTAATTGCGCACATTTTATTGCTGTATTAGTAAGGAGTTCTGAGCATAAGTAGCTACATCACTAGATTACATCAAGAGATTGATGCAGCTGGTGTTAGTCTTTGTAAGACTATAAAATCCAGGCGCTATATGCTTTTCATAGCAATAGTGGTTATCGTGGAATAGTGATGAGCATACATGAATACTTTGCCTCTTTATCCTTCGATGAATCAAACTGATCAACTTGGTTAATTTTCATACTGGATGCATAGGGGAATGTCTCAACCTTTTATGCCACCACTCGAGCTGAAGCTTATTTGAAATATGGTTGGGTTCAATATGAATGTTGAGAGATAATTTTTTGAACGGCCATGGATGAATCATTTGATGTGAGCACGGTGTCCGCTACGTACGGGTTGGTTTGTCGTTCTTGACCAAAAGTAGACATTGGGCCGTGGCCTGGAATGAAAGTAACGTCGTCACCTAACGGCCAGAGTTTGGTGCGAATTGACTTAATTAAATCGACATAATTACTTTTCGGAAAGTCGGTACGGCCGATAGAGCCCGCGAAAAGAACATCGCCGACGGAAGCAAGCCTTTTGTTGTCTGAGAAGAAAACGATGTGTCCTGGAGTGTGTCCAGGACAATGGAGAACATCCAAAGTCACGTTGCCAAATGCTACGGTATCGCCATCCTTTAGCCATCGGTCGGGAGTGAAAAGTTGTGTTTTTGAAAATCCGAAACGCGCACTTTGGGTGAGGAGTTGGTTAATCAAGAAGGCATCGTCGATGTGAGGACCTTCAATAGGCACTGACATGTACTGTGCCAGTTTACCGGCTGCACCGCAATGATCTAAGTGTCCATGAGTAAGAAAAATCTTTTCGAGTGCGACACCCTGGTGCTCAATCTCGCTAACAATCCGCTCAATATCTCCACCGGGATCAATGACCGCTGCCCGCTTTGTGGTATTGCAGCACAACACTGTACAGTTTTGTTGGAACGGCGTTACTGGAATTAGAGTGACATTCATGGGATTGCGAGTCCTTTTATTGTAAATTTTCTCAGATATTGATTTTTGTTGACATCGTGCTTTTTAAATTTTGAATACGACGTATTTGTATTTGAAAATCAAGAATCTTCTTCTTTTTGAAAGAGGTATGCAGTGAAAACATAAAAAGTCTAACGTCATGGTAGAATAACTCCTTATGCAAGTACATGATAGGTTCACAAAGTTTGTGGTGGCGGGTGTTGCTGTGTGGTTGGTATCTGCCTGTGTAGTTCCGCTGGTATTCGCCCTGAGAGTACCAGGAAAAACGTTGATTCATTTGCCAGAGGAAAATGCAACTCCGGCAGCAAGTTTTGATTTGCACTGGCCAGGCAGTATACGGGGGAGTGTCGAGGGATTCTCCCTTGAGAATGGGAATGTGCCAAGGCCAGTTGGGGAAGTACCTTTGTGTGCTGGTGGTGATATATTTACTCAGACTGGCACAGCGTCGTGGTATGGCGAATATTTCCATGGCCGCCCTACAGCTGCGGGCGAAACGTTTGACATGAATGAGCTAACGGCAGCACATCTTACCTTGCCACTTGGCAGTTTCGCTTTGATTCGTAATGTGACGAACAATAAGCGTCTTGTTGTAAAAATTAATGATCGAGGTCCCTTTATTAAGGGACGGATCATCGATGTCTCTTATGGCGCTGCCAAGCAACTGGGTTTTATCAAACAGGGCAAAGCGAAGGTTGAAGTCCGCCCTTTGTCTCGCAAACAAGTTAGATCCCTTAATCCGTTGACTGGCGGAAGCGATAAAACCTAAATTAGGTTATCCCCAATGTTAGTTCACTTTATGTATTTTGAGATAAGTCTAAATTGAGGTATATACGAATTTTCCACACTCGTGTACCGGTGGAATCCATTTAGACTTTTTTTGGTCCATCTGAATAGATGTTTTTTATAGTTTTGATCTTGAGGATCGGTAAAATTTCGCTAAAAACGTTGCTTTATTTAGCAGCCTTCCGGAAGGAAGGCTGCTATTTTTGATAGATCATTCTGTTGTTAGGAAAAATTTGAAGCTCTTAAAATGGTGATTTATTTAAAAATCTTGTTAAATATGAAGTGAGTTTGTATGAAGTGAGTTTGGTTTTTGCTGAAGAGCCTTGTTAGCAAGCCTGAAGAAATTTCCGACTCATCAGATGATAGTGAAAATTCGAGATTCTTGGTACAGTTGAGAGGTTTTTATTGATTCATTTTTTTCAACATTAGTGCTCGATTATAAAGTTTATTCCTGGCTGTGCCGGTAATCGCAGAGGTTAGCTGGACTGCATTTTTTATTGAGAGTTCTCTCAAGAGTAACGTGAGTACACGTTCGGTTTCAGAATTTATCCCCGCACTTGCTGTTTCTTCAAGCGCTCCTTCTACCGCTAGAACAAATTCACCACGTTGTCGATTTGTGTCCTTGCCGAACCATGTGACTGCGTCATGTAAGTTGCATTCATGAATTTGCTCGAAACGTTTTGTCAATTCTCGACCTATCAGCAAACGCCTATCTCCGCCGAGTACTTTGGTCATTGTGCTGATTGTTTCCACAATCCGATGTGGGGCTTCGTAGAAAATCAATGTTGAAGTTTCATTTTTGAGTGTTTTTAGCATACTTTCTAGCCTTGTTGATTTGCTAGGCAAAAAGCCGAAAAATATGAACCTTTCGATCCATGAACCTGCTGCAGAGAGCAATGTAACCAGAGCACTAACTCCAGGGATCGGCATGATTTGTAGCCCGGCAGAGCGTACAGCATCAACTAATTGTGCCCCTGGATCGGAGATGCCTGGGGTACCTGCATCCGAAATGTAGGCAATACGTTCGCCAGTCCGTAAGCGCGAGACAAGTTCTTTGGCCACTACGCTTTCGTTATGTTCGTGAGTAGCTATTAGCGGTTTGTCGATGCCGTAGCGCGATAAAAGTTGGCTGCTATTGCGTGTATCCTCGGCAGCGATGACATCAACCATCATTAGCACGTGAAGGGCTCGTAATGTGATATCTGCAACGTTGCCCAAAGGTGTTGCAACGACATATAGTGTTCCGGCAGGATAGGATTGATTGTAAGCAAGTGATAATAGACAATCGTCCATTAGATGATCTCCATGATGGGGTGGGGCGCATGAAGTGCGTTGTAGAGTAAAAAATAACGATTGAGTTATTACATCGAACATACATGAACGTGGGATTCACTCGATGATGCACTTGAAAGCAGTATCGAGGAATTCTTTTGAAGTTGTATGGCAGTATCCGTAATTATTTGTGCTGCTAAGGAGAAATCGAGCTCATTATCCACGATCGTGGAAGCGTATGATGAGGAATAGAGGAGGTGGTTTCGAATTGAGCACTTGTTTTTTGGACTTTCCCCATGTTGTTTAACGTACTAAACCATGTATTTTCATTGATGTATCAGGGATAGTCATTATTGTTTGCGTTGGAGTGGATTGTATCAATTGTCACACTTGTGACGGACTTCCTATGGCGGATGATAGATTCAATTTCGGGTATCGAACTGGATTCGCATTCAGATACGATATTTTTTAACAATCTCTTCGTAAAATAGGCTGCTTTACAGTCATGCTGATTGAACGAATTCAAAAAAACTTCAGGGATAGCGCTGAACTCAAGATGGCAGCGCTTGAAATTTTGGCCGGCCCCATCGAGCATGCTACAGATATTATGTTTGACACCTTAGCTAATGGTAATAAAGTACTTGCCTGTGGTAACGCTGGTTCGGCGAGCAGCTGTCAGAGCTTTGCTGCCGAATTGATTGGCCGTTTCGAACGGGAACGTCCAGGACTACCGGCGATCTCGTTGACGGCAGATTCCTCGATATTGACGGCAGTCGGTAACGATTATCATTTCGAATCCATTTTCTCAAAACAGGTGCGTGTACTTGGACAGCCTGGTGATCTTTTGCTGGCGATCTCGACTTCAGGCAATGCAGCGAATGTATTGGCTGCAGTGGAGGCTGCTCATGAGAGAGAAATGAGCGTGGTTGCTTTGACGGGCTGTAATGGCGGAAGAATGAGTGATACGCTTGCCGAGCTTGATGTACATATTTGTGTGCCACATGAACGTAGGGCCAGAATTCACGAAGTGCATCTGCTTACGATTCATTGTCTATGTGATGGCATAGATGCGATGTTGCTTGGGGATGAATAAACTGAACGTTATTGATTAATGAGGGCCTAGTGCTCTAGATTGACACCCACATGTCTTGGCGATGGTGGCTGCCGTATCGTTGGTGGATTTCCTTCCAATAATACAAGGTATGCGTAGCACTGGTTTTTTGGAGCTCCGGTGAGTTTGACTGAAACAAGGAGAAAGTTTGATGAATGTGCAACGTGTGACTAATTTCGTATGTTTGACTGTTCTTGTAGTCTTCGTGCTGGGTGGATGTGCTCCCTTGATATTTGGTGCTGCAGGGGGGGGAGTTCTTTTGGCGACTGACCGCCGTTCAATTGGTTCACAAACCGAGGATTATGAGATTCAAGTCAAGGCAACGGTTGAACTTGCCAAAAAAATCTCCAGCGAAAAGCACGTTAATGTAGCATCCTTCAATCGTCGTGTGTTGTTGACAGGTGAAGTGTCAAATCAAGTATTGAAAGATCGTATTCTTAAACTGGTGCACGAGCTGAACAATGTTCGTGAAATTGTTGATGAGCTAGTCATTAAAGATGCTAGCTCGTTCCGCTCTCGTTCCAACGATGCTTGGATAACTAGCAAGGTAAAAGCTGCTTTGATCAACACGAAAGAAATATCGGCCAACGTGTTTAAAGTAGTGACAGAGCGTGGCGATGTATATTTGATGGGAATAGTCTCGGCAGCCGAAGGTAAGATTGCGTCGGATGTTGCTAGCCGAGTTAATGGGGTTCGGCGAGTTATTAAACTCTATGAATACCTGTCTTCTACCGAGGCGAAAGGACTAGCAGAGGAATCTGCTAAGCAGGGTATGTCGCCAGATTTGCAAGATGAAACGGTAGAGGTCACAACGACTCCGATTTCGTCTGGGTCAGTCACCCAGACACCGTTGACTAATCCTGCATCAATCATTGATGGGGAAGTGAAACGAAAATAGGCCGCTAGCTTAACCTGGAGTTAATTGGTTTTGCTGCCCATTATGTGACTACTTCTATATATTTTTTTCGATATTTGCATGGTTATGCAGTAGGCCGTTCATTTTAGGTTTTTTTATTTCATTGCGCATTTGACTTTGTTTTATTTTTTATGTTGCGAAATTAATGTAAATCGCTTCAGCATGAAGAAAACCACAATCTGTTTACTATATTCATTTAGAGATTGACGCTAGAAACAAATAGCCGATGGTTAACAATAGAAGACATTACATGCTATCTATGCATTACCACAACACCTATGGATTATTTTTTGTTGGGTACATGTCAACTGATGAGTAAATGCTGCTAACAGCATTACGCTGCCAATAAGGTTCGATGTTTCAGAATTAAAGGACGACAACTTGTCTCTCAAGTCTGTTAACTGAGGCTTCCCCTTAAATGGTGAACTCAAAGAATATGATTAACTTATTTGATAGATCGAGTGGTTGCTAGACGTTGGTTTTTGGGATTTCGAATTAATATTCGAGAAAATTTTGAGCTATAAATTCTTTATGAGGGGCATTGAGGGGCTTTGCAGTTGCTGTTGTATGTGGTGCGTCGTTAGATAGTTTAAAGCTGGCGTGTCTTGATAATCAAATAAAACTCAAAGGAGCTTTTTTTATGAAGTCACGAGTAAACGGTGGAGTATTCATGGTACTGCTAATGAGTAACCTAATGATTTGGACATCGTCAACGCAAGCGCTTGATATCACGAAGGCTAAGCATATCGCCGTTTCGAATGCCTGTATGGGTTGTCACACTTTCGATAGAAAGATAGTTGGCCCAGCTTATAAAGATATCATCAGGAAGTACAATGGAGATAAAAATGCTGTAGCGAAGCTCGTTAAGAAGGTTAGGACGGGTGGTTCTGGTGTGTGGGGAGCAATTCCAATGCCAGCGTATCCTGGATTGAGTGATGCTGATGCGAAGACGGTAGTTGACTGGATTATGATAGGAGCACCAATGAAGTAAGTGTGGGGCAACCCAGTTAGAACATCCTGTTGTATGTATTCGAAGAAGTTCGGAAGTTTGATTAAACTATGCTTATTGATTTCGCGCTCAGATGGTTGTGACGGAAAATGATTTTCCTAAAATAAAAATTTACTTATGGGATGAACGATGGTGTACTCTAATTACCGATCCCATGATCAACAGATCCTAGTTTGCGGTCCGGTAGGATGTTGGGATTGACAAGGGATGTGTGGTTCCCATTTAGAAAATCGATGATGTGTTGGAATGCACTTCTGAAATACACGGCATAACTTTCACGTTCAACATATCCAATATGAGGCGTACAGATGCAATTTTCGAGGCGCAATAGCGGGTTGCCTTGCAGGATTGGCTCGCTATCGAATACATCGATGGCTGCCATACCGGGATTGCCTCGATTGAGTGCTGCGATTAGTGCATTTTCCCCGATTAGTTTGGGATGACTTGTGTTAACGAACAGTGCGGTCGATTTCATCTGCAGGAGATCGCTGAGTTTGACGATGTCGTGTGTCTCTTTGTTTAAACGCAAGTGTAACGATAACACGTCGCTGTTCGTGAAGAGTGCTTCACGGCTGGCCGCGATTTTAAAGCCATCGTTTGCCGCAGCCGTACAGGAGTCATCACGTCCCCAAATAATGACTTCCATCTCGAAGGCTTTGGCAAAGTGAGCCACTTGTTTGCCAATTTTTCCGTATCCCCAGACCCCGAGGGTTTGGCCACGAAGAACTTGTCCTAGCCCAAAATTTGCTGGCATACCGGATGATTTTAAACCGGACTGTTGCCATGTGCCGTACTTCAAACTCGCGATGTATTGTGGAATACGGCGCTGAGCAGCCATAATTAAAGCCCATGTGAGTTCGGCAGGGGCGGTCAGGGGATCTGCACCTTGCAGTACTGCTATCCCACGGGCTGTGCAGGCATCAACATCAATATGATTGCCGACTTGACCCGTTTGGCTGATAATTTTCAGGCCAGGTAGTTTATGTATTAACTGGGCAGTGATAGCAGTACGTTCGCGGATGAGTACCAATATCTCGGCGTCGCCGATACGCGAGGTGAGTTGGCCGACACCCTTAACTGTATTGTTGAATACCTTGACGTTATGGCCTGAAAGAAGAGAAAAACATTCAAGCTTGCGAACAGCGTCCTGGTAATCGTCGAGAATGACAATTTTCATGATAAAACGAAATCAAGCGAATCCAGGTAAGAAAGAATGTAGTCGTTTGGTCGAGCGATGATTATGTGTGATACGTGATAATCACTTGTCACGATTTCTATTTCGACGCAGCATTGATGCTTTTTATACAATGGTATGCTTAAACCTTGTTTGGTCATAATAGTATGGCAGGTGTATTGCAATGGCTGGTTAGGTGATCTTGTTATCTCGATCGAAAACGACTACAGAGACACTGCTACGAGTTAGGCTTCATGCGTTTTCTGATTCATTCGCGATGTGGTCAATTCTGTATCGCCGATGTCAGTAACTATTTGGAGAATTTGTCCTCCTCATTGATCTAAATACTCGGAAAGTCAAGACGTCTTTTCCCCATGCAGATTGCTCTACCTTGATAGTTATGTGAAATGAATAGAGAGAAATTCTTATGTTTTTTAAATCTTTCACGACACGTTGACTAAATTTAAATATACTTCAGCTGATTGGGGCTTCTCTGACTGACCACGCTTTAATTCCTATTCTAATTCATTTGCTATTGCAAACTTGATGAGTTTTGCTTGTCCCTCGATATTCAACTTACGCTTGATATTTAGCCGGTGTGTCTCCACTGTTCGTACAGACAAATCGAGTTCTTGCGCAATTCGTTTGTTAGACAGTCCGCCTGCAATCCTCGTCAGGATTTCGCGTTCACGGGGCGTTAATGAGTCGATGGTGGCGTACGTAGTTGATGCCTGTAAAACTCGGGAAGCGATAGTTGCACTGTAATAAGTCTCTCCTTTGACTACCTTCTCAATGGCCGTGATAATCTCTTGAGCCGGTGCATCTTTCAAAATATAACCACGTGCGCCAGCGCGCACGGCTTGTCGTACATATTCTAGATTATCGTACATCGACAAAATCAACACAGCGATATGTGGAAAACGCGTACGAAATTGGGCTGTTAATTGGAGTCCGTTGGTACCTCTCATGTTGATGTCCATCAATGCTAAATCTGGGACGCTGATCACAGCACGGGCAATAGCTTCATCCGCATTGCCCACTTCTCCTACCACAAGCAATTTTGAAGATTTTTCAAAACAGGCACGTAGCCCATCTCGAACAAGTGGATGATCGTCAATCAATAATAAACGAATGGTGGGAAACATTATGAAGATATAGATTGAGGTAGAGGCACCCAAACATGGATCGTGGTCGCCCCAGAACGTGATTGAATTTTGAGAACACCACCGATAGTTTCCAGCCGTTCATGCATATTGCGCAGACCGATGCCCCATTTTGGGTCACGATAGTCCTGTGCATTATCGAAACCTGCGCCGTTGTCAGTAATATCTAGAAGAATGCCGTCTTTGTCGAACATCAACGAGATGGTTATTTTTTTTGCATTTGCATGGCGATTAATATTCGTCAGGGCTTCTTGTGTAATGCGAAACAATACGGTTTTGAGCGTATGATCTATCAATCGATCTTCTCCCGCAATGATTACTTCAACCGTCAGGTGTGCATGCTGGCCGAATTCGAGCCCTAATTTTTCGATTGCGTCACCAATGCCAAGCTCATCGAGCATTGCTGGGCCTAATGCTTTTGAAATTCGTCGCACTTCCATCAGTACGTTGTTTAGATGTTCGATCGCGACACTCAACGTGAGGTTTGCAGCTGCGGGGGCATTCATTATTTGCATCGCTGTCGATTCCAACAATAATTTGACTGAAACGAGCAATTGGCTAATACCATCGTGCAAATCGCGTGATATCCGTGTACGCTCGATTTCCCGCGATTGGACGACCTGACGTGCTAATTTTTTGAGCTTCAAGTCTGTGTTGCAGTACGATATGAAATTGACCACCAGCCCAGCAATACCTGCGGCCATGAAGCAGCATGCTCCGATCAGTGTAGTCCACAAGAGCGTGAGATTAATAGTCAACTTATTTATGGTGATTTGAACGTCATCGCTACACAGATTACTGCCGATTATCCAGTTCCACTTGTTTAGTTTGATCACATAACTGAACTTCGACATGATTTGCTTTGATGATGGATTTTTACGCATATATCTTACTAAACCTCCACCAGCTTTTCCTTTCTCGATAAGATATTGAGTAATGGACTCATTCTGAACATCTTGAATTTCTTGTATATATTGACTGTGACAGGTTGCAATATCTCCCTTTATAAGGCTTTCACCATTCAGATCGTAAATAAAGAAATAATTTTCTTGTCCGACTGATAGTCGGGATAGCGTGTCGATGATAGCCTTACGCAATTCTGGTGTATCAGGACCATTATGCAATAGTTCGACTATATTACATGCGAGTTTTACGTGATTTTTGAGTTCGATTTCCTTTGCGGAGAGATAGGTTCTTTCTACTATTTTAAGTTGCTGACGTGATAGTACGATGGCCTGATAGAAGATCATCAGTGTGATAGCGATTAGTGCAAAGCTCGCTGGCAGAATCACCAGTGACCAGAATTTTTGTCGTGAGTTCATAAGTTGAGGATCACGGGTTCCTAACAAAGTTAAATATACGTAATATTACTTATCATGTCTACGTAGTTTTACGCTTGTGGCACAACGTACAATTGCCAATACTACAGCCCTTGGCCATGCTTTCGAATTGTTGACCATGCCTGCTGCAGGTTGCCGTGACTCTGTTTACGGTGCGTTCATGCCAAAAAAAAGAAGTGCCGCCAAAGAAGGTGGTGTCGAGGAGAGACAATGAATTATAAATGGCAACATTTGCCGTGGGCCATCGTCGCTGTGCTGGGTGCGTTTTCGCTCGGTACTGTAGCATTAGCACGTGGGGAATCTATTAGTGCCCTTTGGGTAGTAATTGCCTCAGTGTGTGTTTATTTGATTGCTTACCGTTACTACAGTTTATTTATCGCTACTCGTGTTGTGCAGCTCGATGCAACCAGGATGACGCCAGCCTATCGCCATAACGATGGGCTTGATTATGTTCCGACAAACCGATACGTTTTGTTTGGCCACCATTTTGCAGCGATTGCTGGTGCAGGCCCCTTGGTTGGACCTGTGCTGGCTGCGCAGATGGGTTATTTGCCAGGAATGCTTTGGATTTTGGCTGGGGTTGTGTTTGCTGGTGCAGTGCAGGATTTTATGGTACTTTTTATTTCGACGCGCAGAGATGGTCGGTCGCTCGGTGATTTGGTTAAAGCTGAACTAGGCCAGATTCCTGGTGTAATTGCACTATTTGGCGCATTCTTAATTATGATCATCATTTTGGCAGTGTTGGCCCTGATTGTTGTCAAGGCTCTCATTGGCTCTCCTTGGGGTACTTTTACAGTTTCTGCAACTATTCCGATTGCCCTTTTCATGGGGATTTACACACGCTATATTCGTCCAGGCCGGATCGGTGAAGTGTCAATCATCGGTTTTGTGTTGTTGATGGCTGCGATTGTTTTTGGCCAATACGTGCATGACAGTGCTACATTTGCCCCGTTGTTTACGTTTGATGGTAAAGCGCTAACTTGGATGTTGATTGGCTATGGTTTTGTGGCATCAGTGCTCCCAGTTTGGTTATTGCTTGCTCCGCGTGATTACCTCTCAACATTCCTTAAGATTGGTACGATTTTGGCGCTAGCCATTGGTATAGTGGTTGTCGCTCCTGACCTCAGAATGCCAGCCCTGACAAAATTCGTTGATGGTAGCGGTCCTGTTTGGTCGGGGAATTTGTTCCCCTTCTTGTTTATCACGATTGCCTGCGGTGCAGTTTCTGGCTTCCATGCTCTCATCTCGTCGGGTACTACACCGAAGTTGATTGATAATGAGCGTAATATACGTTTTATTGGTTACGGCGCGATGCTTATGGAATCATTCGTTGCGATTATGGCGCTTGTTGCTGCGTCGGTGATTGATCCGGGTGTGTACTTCGCCATGAATAGCCCAGCTGCTCTCATTGGTACAACGCCAGAGGCAGTTGCAGAAGCTGTGTCGAGTTGGGGTTTTGTGCTGACACCTGAAATATTAACGCAGACGGCCCATGCAGTTGGAGAGAATACCATTATCTCGCGTGCCGGTGGTGCGCCCACCTTGGCGGTTGGAATGGCACACATCCTGCACCAGGTGATGGGTGGTGAGGTGATGATGGCCTTCTGGTACCACTTTGCGATCTTGTTCGAAGCACTGTTTATTCTCACAGCCGTTGATGCAGGTACACGTGCTGGTCGTTTCATGCTTCAAGACTTATTGGGTACTTTCGTGCCATCGCTTAAGCGTACGGAATCTTTGGGAGCGAACTTGTTGGCGACTGCGCTGTGTGTGGCTGCATGGGGTTATTTCCTTTATCAAGGAGTGCTTGATCCACTGGGCGGCATTAACACGTTGTGGCCACTGTTTGGTATTTCGAATCAGATGTTGGCAGCGATTGCTCTGATCTTGTCAACTGTAGTGCTCTTTAAACTCAAACGTCAGCGCTTTGCTTGGGTTACGGCTTTCCCGACGATCTGGTTGCTCATTTGTACACTGACGGCAGGTTGGCAAAAAATGTTTGATCCGAGTCCGAAAATTGGTTTCTTAGCACACGCCGCCAAATATCAAACGGCGATTAATGAGGGGAATATTATTGCTCCTGCTCAGTCATTCGCACAGATGAAGCAGATTGTATTCAACGATTATGTAGATGCCGCATTGTCAGGCGTCTTTATATTCGTCGTGTTTAGCGTCGCGTTATTTGCTATTCGCGCAATCTGTATTGCGTACTGTGTTGAACATGTCACCGTGCAAGAAACGCCGTTCGAGCCGTTATCTCCTAGTCACAAGGTTTGAGAGCGAGAAATACTATGTTTGATGACCTTGGCAAGGTGGGCAAGGTTGGGAGCTATCTTGGTCAGACGATACGTCTGATGGTTGGAATCCCAGACTACCAGACATATGCATCGCATATGCGAGAGAATCATCCTGGCCAGCCGGTGATGAGCTACGAGGAGTTCTTTCGTGAGCGACAAGAGGCTCGTTACGGTGGTAAGAGCGGCAGTAGCAGATGTTGCTGAGTATAGATATTGCTGGGTACTGAAAAAATGATTTCCCCATGTGTGTGGAATATTGCACGCATGGGTTAAAGGTCTTTCTTGTTTCTTTGGCGTAATTTTTTCGCAGACGACTTCTCCATCGATTTTTTTACGATTTTTTTGGGCGCTTTGACTTCAAACTCGAAGCCAATCGAGCCGTCTTTCTGCTTAGCGAGATATGCTTTGAAATTTCGTCCAGTGCGTAAAGATTTGAAATTTGTTAGCAAGTCTGTTTTCCCATCGTTGAGCAATTTAATAATTTGCTCTCGTGATATCTCCTGTTGCAGGATAATTTTTCCGCTGGTGAAATCACAGCTTTTGGGATTCCGTGCTGTATTTTCGCAGATATAGCGCATTCCATGTTCGAAAACACGGCTCTTACATTTTGGACACTTTCCCAATGCTTCATGTCCTGTGAAATCCGGTGCTGATTCAACATTTGCATCACTAATTTCATTTCCGAAGTCAAATTCAAGCTTATAAGCGGCTTCATCATCTTTCGATAGCTTTAAAATAGCAGAGAATGGACGGCCTGTCTTACTTCGAAAGCCTGAAAGAGGGCCGATTTTTTTGTTTCTCAGAAGTTCTTCAACCTCGAGAATTTCGAATTGACGACTACCAGGGATTTTTGAGATCGAGAAGCTGCACTGTGTGCAGGCAAATCGTCGATAATTTTCCTTCACTATACCAGTGCAATGAGGGCATGGTGTTGTTAGTGTTTCATAATCGCCTGGAATTGTGTCGGAATCATATTCCTTTGCACGTTTGACGATGGTCTGCGTCATCTGTGTAATCTCACACATGAATGCATCGCGTGTGAGTCCCCCATGTTCTATCTGTGAGAGTTTCGTTTCCCACTCACCGGTTAATTGAGGTAAGGTAAGTTCGTCCACACCTAGACCACGTAACAATGTCATAAGCTGGAAAGCCTTTGCTGTGGGTTGCAACTCACGTCCTTCACGGATGAGATATTTTTCACCTAGCAAACCTTCAATGATTGCCGCCCGTGTTGCTGGCGTGCCTAGTCCTTTGTTTCTCATTGCTTCTCGCCACTCGCCATCGTCAATGAACTTTCCTGCCCCCTCCATGGCTGAGAGCAAAGTTGCTTCACTGTAGCGTATGGGTGGTTTGGTCTTTAGATCTATGATATCCAGGTTGTCGATAGCAATTTTTTCATCTTTCTCGATAGGTACAAGGTTTGGGTTGTCATTTTCCTTTGCGTTAATGGAAGTGTCCGTTACTTTGCCGTAAACGGCTGACCAACCAGCCTTGACGAGAACTTTACCTTCAGTTTTGAAATGATGGCCGCTTACCTCTGTGACACGTTTGGTGACTAGATGTTCGCTGGCTGGAAAGAACACTGCAAGGAAACGCTTTACTACGAGGTCGTAGATTTTCTGCTCAGATTCGGAGAGATTC
Source organism: Candidatus Pandoraea novymonadis (assembly GCF_003004665.1). Taxonomy (GTDB): domain Bacteria; phylum Pseudomonadota; class Gammaproteobacteria; order Burkholderiales; family Burkholderiaceae; genus Pandoraea; species Pandoraea novymonadis. Next base: position 790,068 of record NZ_MUHY01000001.1, on the reverse strand, counting down.
TTCGGTGTTTGAAGTGTCGGTATGATGGCAAAGTGATCATTAATCTTGCCGTTGTCGAAGATCCGTTTGTTCGGTTTTACCCAGTTTTTCGTGAGGATTTGGTTTGCAAACTGGTAATAGTTATTGTTTTCTTTGAGGACCGTGATTGTTTCTTTGACTGTCATCAAATAATCTTCAGGTAAAGCACGCGCATCAGTACGTGGATACGTAAGTGCTTTGTGCTTTTCATACAAAGCTTGCGCTAGTCCCAAGGTATTTTTAGCTGAAAAGCCAAAACGGTTATTTGCTTCACGTTGCAGGCTGGTAAGATCGAAAAGTAGTGGAGAGAGTTGAGTCATCGACTTTGATTCTTCGGTCGCTGTACCATATTTACCCCGAGTGGTAGCGACGATGGATTCCGCTGATGCAAGACTCCACAGCCGTGAATCACGTTGCTCAGAATCGGATTCGTTTCTCTTGAATTGCGGATCGAACCAACGGCCTTCATAGAGGCCGTTGGCACAGAGAAATGAAGCTTTTACTTCCCAATAATCACGTGAGATGAATTTACGGATTTTTTCTTCTCGCTCAACTACGATTGAGAGTGTGGGTGTTTGCACGCGACCAACGGTCGTTAAGAAGAAACCACCTGCTTTGCTGTTAAAGGCAGTCATAGCGCGTGTGCCATTGATGCCAACCAGCCAATCGGCCTCAGCACGGCTACGTGCAGCGTTCGACAACGGCAACATATCGGTATCGGGACGCAAGTTTTCGAAACCATCCCGAATTGATTGGGGTGTCATTGATTGGAGCCATAAACGTTTGATTGGCTGCTTCGCCTTTGTGTGCTGTGCGATTAGGCGGAAAATTAGCTCTCCCTCACGTCCTGCATCACAGGCATTGATTAGAACGTGAATATCCTTGCGTTTGATGAGGCGTGTAAGTACCTTCAAGCGTGATTCGCTTTTTGTAATCGGCTTTAGATCGAAGTAGGGCGGGATGATTGGTAGATGCGCGAAGCTCCACTTGCCGCGTTTGACTTCGTAATCTTGAGGTGCCCCAATTTCGACTAAATGACCCAAAGCTGATGAAATGACGTAATCATCTTTTTCGAAGTACTCGTCATGTTTTGTGAAGCCGCCCAGTGCCTTTGCAATGTCATTTGCAACAGATGGTTTTTCCGCAATGATCAGAGCTTTAGACATGGCGTTCGGTAATACGTTCGGTAATAGAGTAGAAAGTTTAGCCTCGCGTCATTTCTTTGTCTTCATAACAAAAAAATGCTGTCGGCACCCTTGTAAGGCTAAGAGTCAGAAGCGGCACATAATAAGCGCTTGCTTAGCAATCGACAAGGCATCGCGTGATGATAAACCCATGATTCCAGTGAGTCGAGAATTTTGGGGTGATCAAGTTTTTGAAGTGGATTTTGGCACGTTCGGTAAAATTTAGATCATGCGTAAGTGGGGACGTAAATCTGGTGCTGGCACAATGTGGTTGTCAAGTGTTTCACTGTCAAGCATGCGTTCCAGAATGCCAATGATTGGCAAAAGAGGGCCAAAAAATTGAGCTGTGTCAGGTTCGGAAGAGCTTTCCTGAATCAGCAGTGTTGGAAAATTTTCAATTTCGAAGTCTCCTAGCCAATCGCCATGTTTTTCGATATCAATCCAGATAAAGTAGAGATCTGGCCGGCGTGCAGAAAGTGTATCGAATGCTTCGCGGTACTCCCTGCAAATGCGGCACCAGTCTGTACACAAACACGCGATAAGACGTGTTTGTGGTGTGGCGATTGCTGTTTGCAAATCTGCGCGATCAGTGACAGGGTCGAGGATAGCCATAAAGTGAATGAATGTGCTCAATGTAACAGGGGCATCGGTTAACATCTGATTTACAAGATACAACGATGTCCGGCGATCAGAAGGTAATATACTTAGCAAATGCCGTGCGTAAATACTTTTCGGAATGTCCCCGTTTGCTGATAGCTTATGCTCGTCCTGGAATCATACATCAATGGGTGGTATCGTTGAGCGTTGAACTTGGAAAAGAATTTTCTAGTTTTTATTCTGATAATCTTATTTCCTCTTTGTTTGAGATGTGTCCTTAATGTATTGCAATGACATGTGTTTGTTATCTACATCATTGGCATCTCTGATTCTAAATTATTAAAGTAGGTAGAATAATCCTGTTGTCTGCATATGTGTATTCGAATATTGGCATTTGAAATTATCCGTAACCAATGGATCGAGGGATGTGATAAAATAAAAGACGTACTTAGTTATTGCACGGTTTCGTTGTCCTGCATGTCTTCTGTGCCAGTAGTGTGCATTGTATAACTTTCACTATGACTGTACTCGATATTCTTCAATATCCTGATCCTCGATTGTTCCAGATCGCCAAGCCTGTTTCGCAGATAGATGACCGGATTCGTCAATTAATTTCTGATATGGCTGAAACTATGTATGGGGCGCCGGGCATCGGATTGGCTGCAACACAGGTGAATGTGCATGAGCAAGTTATCGTGATGGACTTATTGGAGACACGCAATGCTTTGCGTGTTTTTATCAATCCGGAGCTTGTTTGGTGCAGTGATAAACAGAAAATTTATGAAGAAGGCTGTCTGTCGGTACCAGGTATTTACGAGGAAGTTGAGCGTTCGGATCGTGTGCGCGTTCGTGCGCTCAATGAGAAAGGTGAGCGTTTCGAGATTGAAGTGGATGGTTTACTGTCGGTATGTATTCAGCATGAGATGGATCATTTAAATGGGCGTGTTTTTGTCGAGTATTTGTCGCTCCTCAAACGAAACCGTATTAACAAAAAACTGAAAAAGTTTAGGCGCATGCCTCATTGAATTTGATCTCGCAGTATCTTTTTGAGTGTGTCCTCTATGACTGGACTGCCTGTATTTCTTAGGTTGTCAATTCAGTCGTATCTACATGTTTCTGTCAAACTTATCTTGTATCTTGAAGAAACCATCATTTGATGTATTGAATGGTACGGTAAATATCTAAAAACTGATGATTGATGTTTTACACTCCTAGTAGGAACGAATGGAGGTTAAGTCGGTAAAAGATTGGAATAGTCCGTGTCTGGCGGTAAATGAAGATTTTATAGTGTTTTGGGTGCTTCTCTTTTTTAGCAAGACTAAATATCGATAAAACTTCATTCGGTTTCATTTATTTAGAATGGATTGTAGGTAATATGTCTCTTTACCATTCCGAATTTTGGAGTCCTCTGTCGGCTTGATTAACGTATTTTTTATCGGGCACTTTATCTAGTATCTCGATATGGATCAAGTTTTCTTTGGAAATTTTGCATGACCTTAAGCGTTGCATTTGCCGGTACTCCTGAATTTGCAGAAATCGCGTTGTCTGCGATCAATAGAGCTGGATTCTCTGTCGTGTACGTGTTGACACAGCCAGATAGGCCTGCTGGACGTGGGATGAGGTTGCAGGTAAGCTCGGTCAAACGTTATGCTGAGTCTCATGGTATGTTGGTGGCTCAGCCGCGTTCATTGCGTTGCGATGGAAAATATTCTGTAGAGGCTACAGCGGTGCTGGGACAGCTCCGCGCGCTTGCGCCAGATATCATGGTTGTCGCGGCCTACGGTTTGTTGTTGCCACAAGTGGTACTTGATTTGCCTCGCTACGGTTGTCTCAATATACACGGATCATTACTGTCTCGCTGGCGCGGTGCCGCACCGATTCAGAGGGCCATTGAAGCAGGTGACCTTCAAACAGGCATCACGATAATGCAAATGGATGCAGGCCTTGATACAGGTGCTATTATTTCTTCTGGGATCGAGGAGATTTACGATGACGATACTACAGCCACACTACACAAAAGATTAGCTAACCTAGGCGGACGCATGGTTGTTGAAGCTTTACAAAAATTAGCAAATAATGGCTATTTGCCGGCCACGCCCCAGTCGACTGATGGCGTAATGTATGCGCCGAAACTTACTAGAGCAGAAGCGATGCTTGATTGGAGCCGGTCATCAGATGTTCTTGCACGTCAGATCCGAGCGTTTGATCCGTTCCCAGTGGCATTTAGCATTCTCCGAGGAGTCCCTCTGAAACTTTGGCGTGCGACCAGTGTAGTTTTTGAAGGAAGAGCGCTGCCAGGTACAGTCGTCGCTGTCAATGATGATTCAATGACCATCGCTTGTGGTGATGGTGCCTTGTGCGTAACGGAATGTCAGAAACCTGGAGGGAAACGCTTGCCTGCAAGAAGTTTTTTTACAGGTTTTTCAGTGAAAATTGGTGATGTTTTCGGGGCGTGTTGATTTTTTTACTGTCTCCCCCCATCTAGTAAGAAAAACGTTGTGAGCAAGGATAATAACTGTGTATTGGCTAAGAAAAGCTCACTGAGGTGGTCTTCATGGGGAAACCAAATCAAATTACCAAGTAAGGAGAGCAGAATGTTCAACTGGATGAAAACCACCATGCTGATGGCCGCTATTACCGGGTTGTTCATGGTGGTGGGTGCCATGATTGGAGCACAAAAAGGAATGATGGTGGCGCTATTCTTCGCACTCGGCATAAATTTTTTCTCATATTGGTTCTCCGACAAAATGATTCTCCGCATGTACAACGCAGAGAGAGTCGATTCATCTAGTGCGCCACAGCTTTACAATATAGTACGTGAGTTGGCAGAGCGTGCGAACTTACCAATGCCGAAGGTGTATCTAATTAACGAAGATGTACCGAATGCTTTTGCAACGGGCCGCAATCCAGACCATGCCGCCGTAGCGGCTACTACTGGTATTTTGCGTTTATTATCTGAGTCCGAACTGCGTGGCGTGATGGCGCATGAACTTGCACATGTGAAGCATCGAGATATCCTAATTTCAACAATTTCAGCTACGATGGCAGGTGCAATTTCCGCATTGGCTAACTTCGCGATGTTTTTTGGGGGGCGTGACGAGAATGGTCGTCCAACGAATATGATTGCGAACATTGCTGTGTCATTTCTTGCTCCATTTGCAGCCTTGTTAATTCAGATGGCCATTTCGCGATCCCGTGAATTCGAGGCGGATCGTGGTGGTGCGTATATCTCAGGTGATCCACGGGCCTTAGCTATGGCGCTGAATAAGATTCATCGTTATGCTCATGGTATGACTTTTGTGGCGGCGGAAGCAAATCCGGCCACGGCACAGATGATGATCATAAACCCTTTGTCAGGCAGTAAAATTGACAATTTGTTTTCTACCCATCCTGATACGGAAGATCGAATTACGCGCCTCATGGAAATGGCGAGAACTGGACAATATCCTGCTTGATTGAGGGCGTGATCTGTTTATTCTGTCAGGGGATCGATTGCTCACGCATCTCTTTCTCTCATTTTTGCTACAGATACACTCGAATCCAATTAATTCATACTCGTCCTTATGCGGGTATCTTTTTTTGAGCGCTGATGTTCCAATCTGTGCTACCAACCGAATCTTTAGCTCATTCGTTGCAACGTGCTGCGCAGGTTCTTGAAGCTGTGCAAAATGGTGCTGGCTTACCAATGGCCCTTGCTCAGGCCATATTGAAGGCACCTAATGGATCTCGTGGGGCTACTCAAGATCTTGCTTACCGAGCGGTGCGACACCTCGGGAGTAGTCGTGCTTTATTGAATATTTTAGTCAAACCTATCTTGCAAAGACGTGTGAGGGATATTTTGCTTTGTGCATTGGCTTTGCTTCAGGAGCCTCGTGAGCATGCTGCATATAGTGATTTTACCGTAGTTAATCAAGCCGTTGAGGCAGTCGCTTTAGGAGTTAAAACTTTCGGGGCTAAAGGACTAGTTAATGCTGTTCTGCGACGCTTCTTGCGTGAACGTCATGCTTTGCTCTCACAGATTGCATTGCAACCAGAAGCACGATGGAATTATCCACAATGGTGGATCGATGCTGTGCAGGCGGCGTGGCCAAAACAATGGATGTCTTTGCTCACTGCTGGCAATCAACGTGGCCCGATGACATTGCGTGTTAACACACGCAAGTTATGTATCGATGCGGCTAAAAAAATGTTAGCAGAGGAAGGAATACTTTCCCATGTAGTTGGTCCAGCAGCTTTACGATTGGCATTTGCGGTACCAGTGAATCGTCTACCTGGTTTTTATGAAGGGCTCCTCTCTGTACAAGATGCAGGTGCTCAGCATGCGGCGGCACTAGTGGGGGCGAAAGACAGAATGCGTGTGCTCGATGCTTGTGCGGCACCTGGCGGTAAAAGTGGACATCTTCTCGAATTGGCCGATATCGAATTACTGGCTCTGGATAGAGACCTCATACGTGTGAATCGAATTTACGAAAATCTCGAACGCTTAGGATTTAGCGCGAATGTTAAGATTGGTGACGCTGGAGATCCAAAGAAATGGTGGGACGGACAACCGTTTGATCGAATTCTTGCTGATGTTCCGTGTTCTGCAGCAGGAGTCGTGCGACGTCATCCCGATATTCGCTGGTTAAGGCGTCCGAGCGACATCGACTCACTAGTCAAGGAACAGCGCCGTATCCTTAACGGGTTGTGGTGTACTTTAGCCAGGGGGGGGCAGTTGTTGTACGTGACTTGTTCGATTTTTCCCGCTGAAAATGAAGCACAAGCGCAATGGTTTGAAAATGCCCATCCGGATGCGGTACGATTGAGTGCTCCTGGTCAATTATTGATGACCCCTGACGGTGACCATGATGGTTTTTTTTACGCACGTTTCCAGAAAAGGTGATGCGACTATCACGTTTCCTTAGTTACCTACTCCCCCTGATAACATCGTTTGCCCTGTGTTTTACAGGTACTGTGCTTGCCGACAATGAAATTCAGGTGCGTGAGGCACGGATTAAATCTGTTGACTCTGGCTGGGCACTTGATGCTAGATTTGCATTCGATTTGAACAACAACCTAGAAGATGCTGTAAAACGAGGAATTTCGCTTTATTTTACAACGGACTTTGAGTTGACGCGTTCACGCTGGTATTGGTTTGATCAAAAGGTAGTAAACAGTTCAAAAAGCGTGCGACTTTGGTTTCAGCCGCTTACTCAACAGTACCGAGTATCGAGCAACGGAGGGTTGCAGCTTACTTTCTATTCCCTCAGTGATGCACTGGTGATGGTGCGCAATGTGAGTGGTTGGCGCATCATCGAGGAAGGACTTGTTAAGCGGGATAATGTTTACCATGCGTCAGTCCGGATGCGTCTTGACAATGCATTGATGCCAAAACCATTCCAGATCAATGCTGTTAATAATCGTGACTGGAAGATGAGTTCGGATTGGGCGAGATTCCTATTTGTTCCTGCTGCTTCTGAGCATATGCACGAGTCTTTTTTAATTAACGTGGTATCAGAGTTGCATTTATCGCTTTTATCACAGAGTCTTAATCGTGTTTGGTAATAACAGCACTCTATTTAAGCGAATTGTGATACGTACTTTGGTCTGTACCATGGCTCTTGTGGCTTTGGGTTTGTTCGCTTTGCTAGCTATTGCGAGTGCCAATACTGAATTCTTTGATCGTTATTATTCATTGTTGTATGCGGCGAATGTTGCTGTAGCCTGTATTTTTGTCTTCATTTTAGGTGGTTTGGTTTTCTTGATTTTGCTACGATTACGTCAGCGAAAATTCGGTACGCGACTGCTCTCGAAGCTGGCAATTTTCTTTGCATTAGCTGGAGTACTGCCAGGAGGGATAATTTATCTAGTTTCATTACAGTTTGTTTCACGTAGCATTGAATCTTGGTTCGACGTTCGTGTTGAAAAAGCACTAGATTCTGGTCTTGAACTTGGCCGTGCGGTACTCAAGAATGGACTTTCGGATATTGGGACTAAAGCACAGCTCCTTGCTGATGCGCTTGCGGCCGATGGAGACAAAAATACTACACTCATGCTGATTCGTATGAGCGACCAATTTCGCTTGCAACATGCGACTGTAATTAATGGTGCAGGGCGTGTACAGGCTTCCGCTTCGGGTAACTTTACGTCACTTTTACCTGATTTGCCCACTTCTCTAATGTTGCGACAGGCGCGGGCACATCCTCGTGGTTATATGGCAATTGAGGGTGGTGGTGAAGGTTATGACTGTCACTCGCAAGAGGCGAACGATCAGTTGCGTTGGAGGGTTGTAGTACGGATTCCCTCAATCTATTCGTCACATTTACAGAATGGCGAGCGTTTTTTGCAAGTAATTCAACAGGTGCCATTTAACTTGACACAGAATGCAGAGGCTGTGCAGGTGGCGTATCGTGAATATCAAGAGAAGGCACTTGGTCGTACTGGACTACGAAAAATGTATCTTGGCATGTTGACATTGTCACTCTTTTTGGCGCTGTTTGTTGCGATGATATTAGCGTTGGCGCTGGGTAATCAGTTGGCTCGACCTTTGTTGATGCTCTCGCAGGGTACGCAGGAGGTGGCGGCGGGTGATTTATCCCCGAAGGGTGAGCTTCAGACAAATGATGAACTCGGGTTCCTGACCCAGGCCTTTAACGCAATGACGCGACAATTATCTGATGCGCGTGCGACTGTTGAACGCAATAGGGTAGCTTTGGAAAGCTCGAAGGCTCACTTAGAGAGTATCCTGTCTAATTTGACTGCAGGGGTATTTGTGTTCGATTCTGAATTCCGATTGACAATAGCAAATTCAGGGGCTGAACGCATCTTCAAGCAAAGTTTTCATGGAAAATTTAAGCGTATGCCAGCCCAGATTCCTGCGCTTGTCGAGTTCACTGAAACATTACACAATACTTTCTCGGCTCGAGAGGCGAACAACGAACCTAATCCTGTACATTGGCAAGAGCAGATCCAGTTGACTTTGCCTGGAGAAAAAGATGCAGTGATTTTACTTGTGCGTGGAACCCGTTTACCCGAGCCGTCTGGTAAAGTGGATGTCGCGAAGAAGGCTGTTTCGGGCGGTGAGTATGTGGTTGTATTCGACGATATCAGCGATGTTATTTCAGCACAGCGCTCAGTTGCGTGGGCAGAAGTGGCACGGAGGTTGGCACACGAGATTAAAAATCCGCTTACGCCGATTCAACTTTCAGCAGAGCGGTTACAGATGAAGTTGGCTGATAAATTATCCCCGTCAGATGCTATGGTGCTCAAGCGTGGTGCAGAAACTATCGTTAACCAGGTTGCCGCGATGAAGCGGATGGTTGACGATTTTCGTTATTACGCCCGTTTGCCTGTGGCAGTAATGCATTCCTTACAGCTTAATGAATTGGTCGGTGATGTATTAACATTGTATGGTGTGGATGAGGGGCGCTGTGCGATTTGTTCAGTGTTAGAGAATAATTTGCCAGTGATTCGAGGTGACTCAACACAATTACGTCAAGTGATTCACAATTTGTTAAAAAATGCACAAGATGCGGTAGGTGTTGCCGATAATAATAGGCCGATTATCGTGGAAACGAAGACGGTAGAGTATGTGAGTGTGGATAGAGAACCAAAACGCACCGCAGTGCGTTTGACGATCACGGATAGTGGCCCAGGGTTTCCAAATCACATTTTAGCTCGTGCTTTCGAGCCATATGTGACCACGAAGTCTAAAGGTACTGGATTAGGGTTGGCAATCGTCAAAAAAATTATTGATGAACATTTGGCGCATATCGATATTCGTAACCGCTCATTATCGGAAAATGAAGGCAGTGGTGGTGCGCAGATCTCGATTTTATTCACTCAACTGGCTGTCGATTTAGAACTGCCAAGCATGAAATCGACAGGCAATACGAAGGTAGTGTAGATGGCAACCATTTTGGTGGTAGATGACGAAATGGGTATTCGGGAACTGCTCTCAGAAATCCTTAGTGATGAAGGACATGTTGTCGATATCGCAGAAAATGCGCAAGAAGCGCGAATTTACCGTGAACGGCTTACACCGGATCTTGTGTTACTTGATATTTGGATGCCTGATACCGATGGTCTGATCTTGCTTAAAGAATGGGCAGAAAAAGGGCAGTTGACGATGCCAGTGATTATGATGTCAGGACATGCAACGATCGATACTGCGGTAGAAGCTACTAAGATTGGAGCACTCGATTTTCTTGAAAAACCGATTGCGTTGCAAAAGCTGTTAAAGTCTGTGGAGAGTGGGCTGGCCCGTGGTAAGCAAGCACCAGCTTTGGTGCCGATCACATTTGAAATCGATGATGAAAATGAATTAGGAGTATTGACTGGAAATGAGGTGTGGGGAGAATTCTTAGAGTTTAATGGGAATGGTATCGCTGCAGTTCATGTTCCTGGAAGAGACCATGTTAAGGGGCCTCTGCTGGAAGAGGAAACATCATTTTTTGATATTGCGTTTGATGTGCCGTTTAGACAGGCACGTGATGCCTTTGAGCGTGCTTATTTTGCATATCATCTTGCAAAGGAGAATGGTAGTATGACCCGTGTTGCAGAAAAAACTGGCCTTGAGCGCACTCACTTATATCGTAAGCTTAAACATTTAGGCGTGGAGCTGAATAAAAGCAAGCCTTGAATTGATAAATGTAAGATTATTTGGTGGTTATTCTTTTGGGAGATCAGTATTTTCCGAATTCTTTCTCGGTGAGAAGTGAAAAATAAAAGATTTGCAGTGACTCAAAGAGTTGAATATAATTCTCGGGTCTTGGCCCGGTAGCTCAGTTGGTAGAGCAGCGGATTGAAAATCCGCGTGTCGTTGGTTCGATTCCGACCCAGGCCACCAAAATCAAAGGGCTTGCTTTAAAATGCAAGCCCTTTTTTTCTTTGAAAAGACGAGTTGCCATTTTTAGTAGCATGTTGCGTTAATATGGAGTTTCAATCGGCGAGGAGCGTTGGGGGGTACCGCTAATTGCTCTATCGAGTGACTTGTTATTTTCCTGACTTTCTGGATGATCATGACATCAGCCACTGATACCGCTTTAGTTCTGTTCTCTGGGGGACAGGATTCCACGACTTGCTTGGCTTGGGCATTGTCGTGTTATTCGTATGTCGAGACGATTGGTTTCGATTATGGCCAGAGACATAAAGCAGAACTTAGATGCCGTATTGATGTACTGGCCAAAATTCGAGAGTGTTTTCCAGCATGGGCATCTAAACTTGGTGAAGACCATCTGATCGATTTTTCGGTGTTGGGTAAAATTACGGATAGCGCTTTAACACAAAAGGTGGCCATCACTATGGAGGCTGGTAATTTACCGAATACGTTTGTGCCTGGCCGTAATCTGTTGTTTATGACGATAGGTGCAGCCATCGCTTATCGCCGTGGCTTAGGCGTTTTGGTGGGTGGAATGTGCGAAATAGATTTTTCCGGCTATCCAGATTGCCGTGACGATACTATGAAGGCTCTGCAGGTCGTGCTCAACCTAGGGATGGACTCACATTTTATTATCAAGACACCATTGATGTGGATTGACAAGGCAGAAACATGGCAGCTAGCAAATGATCTTGGTGGTGATAGACTTGTCAAATTGATTTGTGAGGATACACACACGTGTTATTTGAACATACGCGATGAGTTACATCCGTGGGGATATGGCTGTGGCAAATGCCCGGCTTGTCAGTTACGCCGTCGAGGTTTCGATGCATGGTGTGATAGAAAAACGGTGACGCAATTTATATCAGAATCACAGGATGGCGAGAAAGGTAAAGCAAATGGCATATGCTGTTAAGGAAATCTTCTATACTTTGCAGGGTGAAGGAGCTAATGTTGGCCGTCCGTCGGTATTTTGCCGTTTTGCGGGATGTAATCTATGGAATGGACTGGAAGAAGATCGTGCAGAGGCTTTTTGTCAATTTTGTGATACCGATTTTGTTGGCACTCACGGGGAGAATGGAGGTAAGTTTCGGACACCTTCTGATTTGGTTACGCAAATTGTGGCGCGGTGGCCTGAGGCAGACCAGTTTAATCGATTCGTTGTATGCACGGGGGGGGAGCCTCTGCTGCAATTGGATGCACCACTCATCGATGCTTTGCATATGGAAAACTTCAAGATTGCCATTGAGACCAATGGTACGCAGCCGGTGCCTGCTGGAATTGATTGGGTGTGCGTCAGTCCGAAGGTGGGTGTGCCTCTCGTCGTTACGCAAGGTGATGAGCTAAAGGTCGTAGTCCCACAAGGCGGCCAACTTTTGAAAAATTATCAAGAACTCGATTTTAAATACTTCTATCTTCAACCGATGGATGGGCCGTTACGTGAAAGAAATACGCGATTAGCAATTGATTATTGCAAGCAGGATCCACGTTGGTCGTTGTCCATTCAGATGCACAAATACGTCAATATCCCTTGAATTATCCGTGATTACGATTACTAGAAAACTTGAATTTGATGCAGGTCATCGCATTCCCGATCATCGTAGCCAATGTCGTAATTTGCATGGTCATCGTTATGTCCTGGAGATTACCCTGATGGGGGAAATGAAGCGTGAGGAGGGTGCTTTTGATAACGGTATGGTAATGGACTTTGCTGACGTTAAAGCACTGGCTAATGAGCATTTGGTATCAATGTGGGATCACGCATTTATCGTATATCAAGGTGATATTGAAGTACGCAATTTTTTGACATCCCTGAAAGACCATAAGACGGTTGTTCTTGATTGTATCCCGACTGTCGAGAATTTAGCCAATATCGCGTTTAAGATGCTTGTAGGTATTTTTGATGCGTACTATGGTTCGAATCTCTGTCTTACTCACGTACGGCTTTATGAGACTCCAAATTGTTGGGCTGATGTTAAGTCTTGAGAATGGGTGCACACTTTTATTATTTCGTCGTGTCGATTCAAGTTTCTCTCTCCATTTCTGATTGGCGGACATGTACTGCTCACATAGGTGAGCGAAGCCCTCTTCTGTGCGATAGATAGTAAGAGCAGAGGAGGGAGCTCAATAGTCCGCTTTATTTTGAAGAAGAGCGCTATGATCTCAAAATAGATATCGACTGACATTTTGGCACTTGATTTTTTTAGCGGTTACATTGCGACCCGCTTGGGGTTTTCTAGATCTGGCAGGAAAAGTGTGAAAATCCCAAGTAGTGGTAAAAATGAACAAATATGGTAAACAAAGTCAATGTTTCTGACATCTGCCAGTATACCCAACGCCGCTGCACCGATACCCCCCATGCCAAATGCGAAACCGAAGAAAAAACCTGATACCGTACCGACTTTGCCTGGTACCAACTCCTGTGCATATACTAGAATTGCAGAGAATGCTGATGCCAAAATCACGCCGATCAATATGGTGAGGATGGTTGTCCAAAATAAATTGGCGTAAGGCAATATCAATGCAAATGGCGCTGACCCTAGGAGAGATCCCCAAATTACAGCTTTACGACCAATGCAGTCGCTCAATGGCCCGCCAATTATTGTGCCTACTGCTACAGCGAATAGAAAAACGAACAAATGTACCTGTGCATTTTGCAATGAAATATGAAACTTACTAATAAGGTAGAACGTTAAATAACTATTGATGCTTGCTAGATAGAAATATTTTGAAAAAATGAGCAATAGCAAAATACCAATCGCGAGTAGCACTTTATTGCGATTTAAAGACATTGAATGTCTACGAGTCTTAGTAGGCTTGTTCTTCTGTACTACACGTTGTATTGCATACCAACGACTTACTTGTATCAAAACAAAGATTGCTATGAGTGCGGCAAGTGAAAACCATGCTAGGCTACCTTGTCCGTTCGGGACTATGATTAGCGCTGCCAACAGTGGGCCGAGCGACGAACCAACATTACCGCCAACTTGGAATAGCGACTGCGCCATGCCATGCCGCCCTCCTGAGGCTATGTGTGCAACGCGTGACGATTCCGGATGAAAGACTGATGAACCAATTCCCACGAGGGCTGCGGCAACGAGTAGGCATACGAAATTTGGTGCAAAAGACAGGGAAAGAAGCCCCATCAGCGTGAAGCCCATTCCGATAGGTAAAGAATAGGGTTTGGGATGGTGATCTGTATATATACCGACAAGGGGTTGTAGTACCGATGCCGTCATTTGGTATATGAACGTAATGAGGCCAACTTCTGAAAAACTTAGGGAAAACGAGATCTTCAGTAATGGATAGACTGCTACAATTAACGATTGCATCATATCGTTGAGCAGATGTGAAAAACTGAGGGCAGCTAACACACTAAATGACGCACCTTGCGTGATTAACGCGGAGACTGCCACGGAAGGGGTAGCAGATTGACTCGACATGAGAGATAAACGAAAAAGACAGGTTTTAGAAACCAGTTGTATTGGATCTCAGAAACAAAAAAAGCCACAATCATCTTCTGATGATTCTTCATGACCCTACGTAAGGCTCAATTGTAACATGTACTGTTGTTATAGTTGTAATAAAGCACGTTCGTGGTTTTAATAGTTCGATGCCGATGAAATTTGAACTTGCCACTTTCTATGGATTAAAAAATTCTTAACTGGCAAGTACACAATCTCGAGATCTATCTAAGTAACTGCTTAATCTTCCTTAAACTGGATGTGTCATACTGACTAGCAACATGCCACTATATTTACTTTACTAAACCAAATACTTTAGAGTAACAGCTCGTTGTAACACGTCATGCTAAAATATTCCTTTTGAATATTTGTGAAAATCCGTTCTGACGATGTATCCAGAATCGGAGTGAATCGCAGTCATACTAACTAATGATCCGATGATCCCTGGCCTTCTCCAAAAAATATTTGGCAGCCGCAACCAACGGCTCATCAAGCGCTACCAGAAAATTGTCGAGGCAATTAATGCAATCGAGCCAAAAATCGTTGCTTTGAGCGATACTGAGCTGCGCGGCAAGACCGATGAATTTAAGCAACGCTTAGCGCAAGGAGCTGTCCTCGATTCGCTCCTCGTAGAAGCATTCGCGGTTTGCCGCGAAGCCGGCCAGCGTGTACTCAAAATGCGTCATTTCGATGTACAGTTAATTGGTGGGATGGCATTGCACTACGGTAAGATTGCTGAAATGCGCACGGGCGAAGGAAAAACGTTTGTAGCTACGCTGCCAGCCTACCTAAACGCACTTGCTGGGAAGGGCGTTCATGTGATTACAGTGAATGATTACCTGGCGCAGCGTGATGCTGAATGGATGGAGGGACTGTATAACTTCTTGGGTCTGTCAGTTGGTATCAATCTTTCTGAGATGCTGCATGCACAAAAGCAAGCCGCTTATGCTGCAGACATCACTTACGGCACCAATAACGAGTTTGGTTTTGATTATCTACGTGACAACATGGTCTACGAGACTAATCAACGCGTGCAACGCACTTTGTCCTACGCAATTGTAGACGAGGTTGATTCCATTTTGATTGACGAAGCACGTACACCGTTGATTATTTCAGGTGAAGCGGAAGACAACACTGAACTGTACCTTAAGATAGACGGCTTGCCGAAACTGTTGAAACGTCAGATTGGAGAAGAAAAATTAGATGGAACAGGTGTCGAAGTGCCGGGTGATTATACTCTCGATGAAAAGGCTCGACAGGTTTTTTTAACTGAACAAGGTCACGAAAAGGCGGAACAGATTTTGTTACAGTGGGGCATGATCTCGCAAGGCGAGAGCCTTTACTCCCCGCATAACATTTCTCTGATGCATCATGTGTACGCTGCCTTACGCGCGCGGGCGCTGTTTCATCGTGATCAGCATTATGTTGTGCAGAACAATGAGATTATTATTGTTGATGAATTTACTGGTCGTTTGATGAGCGGTCGTCGTTGGTCGGAAGGCTTGCATCAAGCTATTGAAGCAAAAGAGCGTGTTCATATCCAGCACGAAAATCAAACGTTGGCGTCGATCACTTTCCAGAATTATTTCCGCATGTACGCGAAGCTTTCTGGGATGACAGGTACCGCTGATACTGAAGCCTACGAATTTAATGAGATTTATCATCTTGAGACGGTTATTATTCCTACTAATCGTCCAAATAAGCGTCAGGATCGCCAAGATCAGATCTATAAAACGGCGAAAGAGAAATACGATGCGATTATCAAAGATATTCGGGGTTGTGTCGAACGTGGGCAACCAGTGCTTGTTGGGACGACATCGATTGAAACCTCAGAGTATCTGTCGCAGTTACTAGTCAGCGAAAAATTATCTCACCAGGTGCTCAATGCTAAGCAACACTCACGTGAGGCTGAAATTGTTGCTCAGGCAGGGCGTCCGGGAGTGATTACAATCGCTACAAATATGGCGGGGCGTGGTACGGACATCGTATTGGGGGGTAATGTTGAAAAGCAGGCGGCTATAGTTGAGGCCGATTCGACCATTACTAGTCAGGAAAAGACTAGGCGCGTGAAGCAATTGCATGATGAATGGCAAGGTTTGCATGAGCAGGTCACAGCGGTTGGTGGTTTACATATAATTGGCACTGAACGTCATGAATCACGCAGGATTGATAATCAATTGCGTGGCCGTTCTGCTCGACAGGGGAATCCTGGCTCTTCACGTTTTTATTTGTCACTGGAAGATCCGCTCTTACGCATCTTTGCAAGCGACCGAGTGCGCGCTATCATGGACCGTCTAAAAATGCCGGAAGGTGAGGCGATTGAAGCTGGTATCGTGTCACGTTCGATTGAGTCGGCGCAACGTAAGGTCGAAGCTCGTAACTTCGATGTGCGTAAGCAGCTACTTGAATATGATGACGTAGCGAATGATCAGCGTAAGGTTATTTATCAGCAGCGTAATGAGTTGCTTGAAGCCATCGATATTTCTGAAAGTGTCGCCAGTATGCGTCAAAGTGTATTTGATGACATTTTGCGTAACTTCGTACCTATTCGCTCCTTCGAGGAGCAATGGGATCTGCAGGGGCTCGAAAGGAAATTATCGGAAGAGTGGCAGCTCGATTTGCCATTAATATCAAAACTTGATAGTGTTGATCTTGAGGATGAAGATATCCGCCAACAGGTGTTGGCGGCTGCTGAAGTCTCATATAACGCTAAGGTTGCTCAGGTCGGCCGAGAGTCATTTTCTGGTTTTGAACGTTCCGTAATGTTACAAAGTATAGATATACATTGGCGAGAACATTTAGCGGCGCTTGATCATTTGCGTCAGGGGATTCATCTACGAGGCTACGCACAGATGAATCCGAAACAGGAATACAAGCGTGAAGCGTTTGACTTGTTCTCGCAGTTGCTGGATGCCATTAAGTTCGACGTGACGCGTGCCATCATGAATGTACGTATTCAATCCTCGGAAGAAATTGATCTGGTGTCGGAGGAATTTGGGCGTGGTATCAGTCAATTGGCTAACGTTGATTTACAGCATGGAGAGATGGCCGAAAACTTAAGAGGCGACGCATCGTCTGCGTTTCCCATTTCTACTTCGGCCGAAAGTGAACTTTTTTTACCGAAGGTTGGGCGCAATGAGCCATGTCCTTGCGGTCGCGGCAAAAAATATAAGTATTGTCACGGCAGACTGCTTTGAGATATGTAATGTGTAAGCTGTAGGATTTCGGTTCTTTTCCATAAGCTATTTTGACGTCAATGTGTTTTCTTTCCTTCTTTTGGGTTGGTACTCATGGCTGTTAATTTCCCCTTGATCAAACCTGTGCAATTATATGCCGTCCCCGGTATTGAACTAGGATGGGCTGAAGCGCATATCCGCAAACCAAATCGTAAAGACTTGTTAGTCATTCATTTGGCTGAATGTAGTAGAGTCGCAGGAATTTTTACGAAGAATCGATTCTGTGCGGCACCAGTGACCGTGTGTCAGGAACATCTTTCTGCGAGTGCTGGTATTCGGGCGCTCGTTGTGAACACTGGTAATGCTAATGCAGGTACTGGCGAATCGGGTATTCTGGCAACACGTCAGACGTGCGCTGCACTCGCAGATTTGTTGAGTATAGAGCCGAATCAAGTACTACCATTTTCCACAGGCGTTATTATGGAGCCACTGCCGGTGGATCGTTTAATTTCAGGATTACCGCAAGCCATTGGAAATTTAAAGAGTACAAATTGGTTTGAAGCCGCTCAGTCGATTATGACGACGGACACCCTGCCGAAGGCAGCTTCGCATCAAATCACGATCAATGATCATTGTGTAACGCTAACAGGTATCAGTAAGGGTGCTGGCATGATTCACCCGAATATGGCGACCATGTTAGGTTTTGTATGTACTGATGCTCGTGTAACGCAGCCTGTGCTCAATACATTGGTGAAAGATGTGGCCGACCTTTCTTTCAATGCTATCACAATAGATGGAGATACCTCCACGAACGATTCATTTATCGTTGTTGCGACTGGACAGACGGATTTGCCAGAAATTACACGAACTGATTCTCCAGAATACTTTATCCTCCGCAATGCCATATTATCTCTGTCGCAGAGATTGGCACAATTGATTGTGAGGGATGCTGAAGGCGCGACCAAATTTATTACAATTACTGTTGAGGGGGGGGGTAACGTTTCCGAATGCCGTCAAATTGCTTATGCCATCGGCCATTCACCGTTGGTGAAAACAGCCTTCTTTGCTTCGGATCCAAACCTAGGACGTATCCTTGCTGCTATTGGTTATGCAGAGGTGCCCGATCTTGATGTGAGTCAAATTGATTTATATCTTGATGATGTTTTTGTTGCTCGTGCGGGTGGTCGTCATCCCGAGTATCGTGAGGAAGATGGTCAGCGTGTCATGCAGCAATCGGAGATCATAGTGCGCGTAGTGCTTGGACGTGGTGATGCACATGCGACAGTGTGGACATGTGATTTATCGTATGATTACGTGAAAATAAATGCTGATTACCGTTCTTGATTATTTTTACCTGATAAGTACTCATTTTCAGAGCGTGTGAGGCTCTTTGATACATATGGATAAGCTTGATCAATTTTTGACACGTGCCGAAGGCGTGCTGACACGTCTGGAATCCATGTTGCCGCCTGCTGTGCCGCAAATCGATTGGTATACAGCGAGGGCGTTTCGCTGGCGTAAAAAGCAGGGGTCCGGCTATTTACAAGTGGTGCCCCGTGTTATTCCTATTAACCTGCGAGATTTGAAAAATATCGACCATCAGAAAATGGTGATTGAAAGAAATACATGGCAGTTCGTGCGTGGTAAGCCGGCGAATAATGTGCTATTGACAGGTGCTCGTGGTACGGGAAAATCCTCGTTGATCAAAGCTTGTCTGAATGCTTATTCCGAGCAAGGATTGCGTCTCATCGAAGTTGACAAGGATGATTTATCAGATCTTGGTGATATTGTTAGTCTTATCTCTGAACGTATCGAGCGATTCATCGTATTTTGCGATGATTTGTCCTTCGAGGAAGGAGAGTCAGGCTATAAGGCACTTAAAGTGGCACTTGATGGGTCGATTGCCGGCTCATCGGATAATATTCTGATCTATGCAACTTCAAATCGTCGGCATTTGATGCCGGAATATTTGCGTGACAATGAAAGTTATCGTCACACAGAAGATGGCGAAATTCATCCAGGCGAGGTAATTGAGGAGAAGAATTCATTGTCAGAACGTTTTGGGCTGTGGATGAGCTTCTATCCCTTTAAGCAAGATGATTACCTGATGATTGTTGAACATTGGCTTAAACACTTTGGTATCGCAGAAAACACCTTTGATTTGGTACGTCCAGAAGCGCTGATGTGGGCGTTAGAGCGTGGTTCACGCTCGGGTCGTGTCGCTTTTCAGTTTGCACGCGATTGGGCGGGGAAAAATTGTGATGCTATCCAGTCCAGCTCTTTTAAATAAATATCCTTATGATTGCTGCTGTTATTAATACAGCGCTGGACCGGCGTCCTGTCATCGAAGTTGCTGTCGGTATAATGATCGATCAGCCCGATGACGTTGTATTGCTAGGACAGCGGCCAGCCGGTAAATCCTATGCAGGTTATTGGGAATTTCCTGGGGGAAAGATTGAAGTTGGTGAGACGGTTGAGGCTGCACTTGAGCGTGAATTACATGAAGAGTTGGGGGTGACAGTTAAGCGTTGTGAACGATGGAAAGTGTTAGAGCACTGCTATCCGCATGCTCATGTACGTTTATATTTCTGTAAAGTGAGAGCTTGGACTGGCGTACCTCATGGTCGTGAAGGACAGGTGCTGATGTGGCAAAAGCCACCGTTCAGCTTGGTACCACTATTACCTACAGTATTATCTATAGTGAATTTTCTGGTGGCAGAACTGGTGGGGGATGATTGATGATACTCTACGCGAAAGAGAGTGAATTGGATATCTAGAAAAATCTTAACTGGTTTTGTATTTGCGCTTTGAGATATGTTGTGGAATATCTTATAAATCCTCGATGGAGGGAAGCAAGTTTTTCCTTGCTGGATCTTCCGTTGTTTCTGATGGAATAGTGTATTTCTCGGTGGCCCAGGCGCCCATGTCAATTTTTTTACAGCGATCACTACAAAACGGACGAAAGAGTGCTTCTGGCCCCCATAATATTCTTTCCCCACAGTTTGGACAGTTGATGAAAGTCGTCATAAGATTTAAAGACTACAGAGAGTGAGTAGGAAAGGCACATTGCTAGTAATGCGCCTTGGGCGCATGTCACCATCTTGGTCAGTGAAGCGTACCCATAGCATGTATTTGTTGGCACTAGCCTCAGGAATGACATTTAAAGTAGCAGTTACTTGTACTTGTATGAGTTGATAGAGAACCCGCCCTGTCAGCGTTTTTTGATAGCTACCATTTTCCGCTATAACTTTGCTGATATGACCGGTTTCTCTGGTAAGCCCGAGGATGATAGTGATTGCATCGTTTAGTGGTAACAGCGGCGCAATCCATTTTTCGATGTCTTCCCTACGTTCTTCTGCGGGGTGATGACGCCACGCGTAATAAGCAGGTAAATCAAAACAGCATGTCCCCCCAGGAATCACGGAACGATAACGAATGGATGATAACCATTCGTTATCATTGAGATGATGCCCTAGTTTTCCAATAATTTTATTCAAATCTAGCAATGTTCGCTTAATTTTTTCGATAAGGTTTTCAAGGGTATCTATCTGGATATTAGGGTTTCCACGATATGTTTCTAGCCCTTGCCGCTGACGGTCGAGTTCTTTGATGAGATCAGTCTTCAGGTCGGAGCGGCCGGCGATATCAGCGATCTCGAATAGTTTGATAAGTGCGGTATGATGATTAAGTGGTTGATTTTGAGCGATGAAGAATGTGAAGTGTTGGAACAATTCTTCCAGTCGCAGTAGTGTTCGAATGCGTTCGTTTAGTGGATATTCGTACAGGATCAAGCGCGTCAGTCCAAGAAGTTAATGTAGTATCTGCCATATTCTAATGCCCTACTTCGCACAGTGGCAATGTGTATGGTTTTATGGACTTTACAATGGATTCACGAAAAACCTACATATTTTTATTGCCATGAGATCTCCTTGGCTGTCTTTTTTGCTAAGCTGAGATAGCGTTTGTGCAGGCACTTTACCTGCAAGGTGATCGGTGGAGCACGGTCGTTATTGTCGATAATGTCATCCGCAGATGCTCGTCGTTCGGCACGTCCAGCTTGTCGCGCAATAATGGAGAGTACTTGTTCACGTGTGAAGTTGTTGCGGGCCATTACACGTGCGATTTGAGTTTCTTCCTCGCAATCGATGATCACAATGCGCTGTATGCGTGGCCGCCACCATGCCTTGGATTCAATGAGCAGGGGGACAACGAATATTAGATAAGGTTCATTGGATTTAGAAGAAGCTTGCTCACATTTGGCGCGTATGAGCGGGTGAGTGATCGCTTCAAGTGCTGCTTTTGCTTTTTTATCTTTGAAAACAAGTGCTCGCATGCGGTTTCGGTCGAGTGAGCCGTCTGGAGCGATGAAGTTTGAGCCAAACGTTGTTCGGATTGATGTCATGGCTGCACCATGAGATGAGGTTATTTCGTGTGCGATGCTGTCTGTATCGATAATAGGGACGCCATGTCTGGCAAAGAGGTTTGCGACAGTTGTTTTACCACTGCCGATTCCACCGGTTAGGCCAATTCGATATATCACGAAGAAATGTCCAACCAGTATGTGAATCCATCTCCCCATAATAAGGTAACGAGACCAGCTGAGGTGAGGAATGGCCCGAAAGCAAATGGTTGATGACGCTCGAGGGGCCGATTCAGCCATATTATGCCTGTCACGAAGAGTGCGAGAAGCGATGCGATTGTGAAAATCTGAAGAAGTGCTTTCCATCCGAACCATGCGCCTAGCAGAGAGGCTAATTTGAAATCGCCGAACCCCATGCTTTCTTTCTTCTGAAACAACTTGTAAAGCCAGTAAAGCAGCCATAGGCTTAAATAACCAACAGCGGCACCGATCACAGCAGTTGGCAATGAGGTGAACCAATGACCGAGATTGCACAGCAGTCCAACCCATAAGAGTGGCAGCACGATGATATCTGGTAACAGCTGCGTATCGGCGTCTATTACTGCAAGCGTGATTAACGCATAGGCTAATATCATTGCTCCTATTGCCTGCCATGTTGGACCGAAGCGCGATCCAATCAACGTGCCGAGTATTATCGATGTGATTAGGATGATGGTGCGTCTAGTGCGGTTATCTGATGTCGTTGAATGAAAACAATTTAGGATAGATTCTTTTCCACATACTGATGAATAGCAGCGGATATCTGTATTGTTTGTGCTGTGTTGCATGGTCAGAAATTCGATCTGCCAAGTGCGTTCGATGATTACTGGTAGGTACTTGATAGTCATGTTGACAATCAGTCCACCAATGAGACCAAGAAGTGCGAAAAGTGTAAAATAAACCCCGATGGGGAGTTGTACGAGAATCTTTACGAATAGTGGATTTTGTAAATGAAGCATTGCTGATAGGGCTGTAGGCCTTATTCATATGGCACCAGAGTTGGCATTGGTGATACATAGTGATGGAAAAATCTGTACGATAGCTAAGGCTGGTGCGCATATTATTTCGATCACTAACATGAATGTAGTGGACCTGTTGTGTTAAGTCATTAACCAGTAGGTTGAATACCCTGTTGATTTATTCACTTTGAGTTTAGCTGGTTTCATCGGTGATGGATGTTGTTTATGAAATAAATTTCTGAAAGGCTTTACTGAGACTTAAGGGTTGTTTATAGCGATGCACATCTCGCTGCATGAGGTAGGCTGCCATTCTCAAAGCTAACACAATGGCTGCTAAGGTTGTCCTGAAATGTTTATTGTTAGGTGGTAAAAGCCTACACAATTCCTCGAACGTCGAGACTTCAATGTCGAAGCCGCTCTAATTCCATCTTTGAGTGATCTTGGATAAGGACATGGAGGAACTAATCATTCATATCATAAAAAGGTTGTCAAAGATATTGATCTCACATGAAAAATCTGTCTATTTTTAAAGCACTGACTTGGTTTCTATAAGTATCAGTTTACGTTTGTGAATAAATTGCTATGTATTGAGTGGATATAGCATCTTCTAGCAACGATTTTTCTATAATTTTGAGATGTAATTAACACGACCTTAATTTTTGCGTATTGTATGTCGATGATGGTATCTTTGCTTGTTCATCATAATCTATGAGGATCGATGTTCTCTGCCGCAGAAATATATCATATAGGCAAGTGGATGAGGCAAAAGAAAAGCGATTAAAAGAAATGGGAGACACTCCCAAACGATTCTTTGATATTAATAATTAAATCTTAAATCAGAAGTCACTTATGGGTTCTTTTTGAAGCATGATGAGTTAGTTTTAATCTTATTAATGGTCTTGTACGATAGGTTTTAAGGCTGGTCGGAAAAGACGTACGGTTTGAATTGCTTGATTATCGATTTTCATGATTTCCATGCGGCAGCCGTCGATTTCCATACTGACGCAGGCTTCTGGAATTTCGCGTAGCGTCTCGAGAATCAGCCCATTGAGTGTTTTCGGGCCTTTTGTTGATAGTTGTATGCCAAGTTGGCGGTTGATATCGCGTAGGCTCACCGCGCCGTTAATGATGCAGTCCCCCTTCAAGGTCCAGCCTGATTGGTTATAGTTTGAGATAATACGTAAGTCGTTCGTGAATTCACTAATTAGCTCTTTAATAATGTCTTCACTTGTTATGAGTCCTTTCACCTCACCATATTCATTAACGACTAAGCCGACGCTCCGGTGATTTTCTTCAAAGTATTGAAGCTGTTGCAACGCGGACGTGTCGCTAGGGATGAAGTATGGTTCTACCAATTTATTTCGAAGCGTGTCGACTGTTAAATTATCAGAATTTCGGAGGACCGAAAGCATGCAACGTATATGAAGGATGCCGACGATATTATCAATTTCAGTGTCGTAGACAGGTAGTTTGTTGTGGTAGCAGATCTCCAATTGTTGTAGAAGTTCCTCTAGTGGGGCAGAGATATCAAGTGCTTCGATGTGCGCACGTGGGACCATCACATCTTCAACTGTGATCTTTTTAAGATCTAGAAGGTTAAGCGGTAGACTGCTTGGTTTTTTCTGTATGTAATTACTAGTTTTGAGGATGACAGGGTGGAGTTCGTCTCTGCTTATTTTTGCTTCTGTTATGGTTTTTCGCTTAAAGATTCCGAAAACTTTTAATAACGCTCGCACGAAGGTATTCAGTGCCATATGAGTGGAGATGAGAGGCTTATGAGGAGTTTGAGAATGAAAGGAGTAGGTATTCTATGTATTCAAGAAACGTAAATTGACAATTTTGTATGGTCTCTCAGAGAAGAAGACGAGATATCATCATTATCAAAGTAATGCAAGGACTGGAGGGATGCTAAATTTGGTATGAGAAGCTTCCATCACGGTTTTGCAGCAGATGCTGAGTGCTGTGGTACTCATTAATTGCACAAGTAGTAGATAATTAAGTACCACAACGCTTGTGATATCGAAAAAAACGGAAAAAAAATCAGTAAATGGATCAAGTTATATGCATAACAATCAGAGGCTCTTAAGAGGATGAAGAAGCAGTCTGTGTATATTCTATTTGAGAACGCGAGAGGAACATATTAAATGTCAATATTTGCTGCGCGCAAGGCATTCGTTTCGATGAATGCACGTCGCAATTCGACATCATCACCCATCAATGTTGTAAAAATGTCATCAGCAGCGATCGCATCTTCGATCTTAACCTGTAGTAAACGGCGCGTCATTGGATCCATCGTTGTGTCCCAAAGCTGCTGAGCATTCATCTCACCCAAACCTTTATAGCGCTGTTTACTAACATTACGCTCAGCATCGGTCATTAACCAACGCATCGCACTCTTGAAGTTCCTCACAGCTTGTGAACGATCACCGCGCTTAATCAGTGCACCTTCACGGATTAAGCCATTGAATGTCTCAGCAGTCTTTTGTAATTGCTCAAAATCTTCTGTCTTCAAGAAATTTTCATCAAGAATACTGACCTTTACGTTGCCATGGTGACGCCGCTCCACACGAAGTGAAGCTTGATGCTGAGCTGTTTCATCGAACAAGGTATGTACAACAATTTCTTGTGCCAATGGATCATCTTTCAAGACGTTGCGTAGAATTTGTGCTGTTGCGTTAGCAGCTGCCTCATTGCTCAAGTCGATAATGATGCCATCCGTAATCGCATGGAGAACCACTGGCTCGATGAATCGTCCAATACGTGTAATTATTTCGTCTGACAGCAAATACGAACGAGCTAATTTTCCTAGCGCTTCTCCTGTGATTGGCGCAGCATCTTTCATTGGAACCAATGCTGCGTTTTCCAGTGCCAAGCTTATCATATGGTGATGTAGCTCTGTCGCATCCTTTAAATAACGTTCATCTCTATTCGATTTAATTTTGTATAGGGGCGGTTGTGCAATATATACATGACCATTCTCGATCAGTTCCGGGAGCTGGCGATAGAAGAACGTCAGGAGTAACGTACGAATATGTGCGCCATCTACATCGGCATCTGTCATGATTATGATACGATGATAACGTAGCTTTTTGATATTGTAGTCATCCTTACCAATTCCACAGCCCAATGCAGTAATTAGTGTCACAATCTGATCGCTAGAGATCAGTTTTTCGAAACGCGCCTTCTCAACGTTCAATACCTTGCCACGTAGCGGTAAAATTGCCTGAAATTTACGATCACGTCCTTGCTTAGCTGATCCTCCTGCAGAATCACCTTCGACAACATAGATCTCGCACAATGCAGGGTCCTTCTCCTGACAGTCTGCTAACTTGCCTGGTAGTCCAACTCCGTCGAGCACGCCCTTACGGCGTGTCATCTCTCGCGCGCGCCGCGCTGCATCTCGCGCACGTGCTGCTTCGAGAATTTTGTTGCAAATTATTTTTGCGTCGCCCGGGGTCTCCTGCAGAAATTCTTCAAGTGCCTTGGCTACATATTCCTCCACTGGCGCTCGTACTTCACTCGATACCAGCTTATCCTTGGTCTGTGAGGAGAACTTCGGTTCCGGTAGTTTCACCGATAGCACACAGGTTAGTCCTTCGCGCATATCATCGCCGCTGGTCTCAACTTTGGCTTTCTTCAGCAGCTCATTGACATCGATGTACTTGTTAATCACACGTGTCATCGCTGCCCGCAAGCCTGTCAAATGCGAGCCGCCATCACGTTGCGGAATATTGTTAGTAAAACACAGTACATTTTCGTTGTAGCTATCATTCCACTGCATAGCGACTTCTACACCAATACCTTCTTTTTCACCCTTCACGTGAAAAACATTTGGATGCAAAATGGTCTTCGATTTATTGATATATTGGACAAAGCTTTTGATGCCACCCGAAAAAGCAAATTTCTCTTCCTTACCTGTGCGCAGATCTGACAAACGAATCTGCACACCATTGTTTAGAAATGACAACTCGCGCATGCGTTTGGCCAAAATGTCGTAATGAAATTCGACTTTACCGAAAATGCTTTCATCCGGGAAGAAATGCACTTCCGTACCACGTTTTTCCGTATCGCCAATTACCTTGAGAGGAGATATCTCAACACTATCCAGCATTTGGATCTCTGGATTTTGTGGCACGCCATGACGAAATTCCATCTGGTATTTCTTGCCGTCACGTCGTATTGTCAAATGCAAAAAATCTGACAATGCATTTACACATGAAACCCCAACCCCATGTAAACCACCCGATACTTTGTAGCTGTTCTGATCAAACTTCCCGCCAGCGTGTAGTTCCGTCATGACAATCTCTGCTGCACTACGCTTTGGTTTATGCTTGTCATCGAACTTAATGTCAGTTGGAATGCCACGACCATTATCTTTGACGGAAATAGAATTATCTGCGTGAATCGTGACATGAATGTCATCGCAATAACCTGCAAGTGCCTCGTCAATTGAGTTATCTAGTACCTCAAACACCAAGTGGTGTAGACCTGTACCGTCGGAAGTGTCTCCGATGTACATACCCGGTCGCTTACGTACAGCTTCGAGACCTTCAAGGATCTGAATTTGAGCGGCGCCGTAACCATTCTCGATCCGCTGCCTCTGTTCTGCGCTCATGATAATCTTTGATTTACTGTGTGATTACTTATTTGTCACAAAAAATGGACAAACCTCTAGAAAACCCCAAAATTTGCTAGGCTCCTGTACATGTTGAGATACTGATCTTAAATGCGCATCGGCATTACGACATATTTGAATTCATCGCTATCAATCAACGTGATTAAGGCTGACGAATTTGCGTCGCCTAGGCTAATTTTGAGCTGTGTCACTTTAAGATTGGCAAGTACATCTAAAAGATACGTAACATTAAAACCAATTTCGAGTACATCACCACTGTAGTCGATTTCAAGCTCTTCTTGTGCTTCTTCGTTCTCAGCGTTGTTCGCACTAATTTTCAGTAGATCATCACTCACTGCAAAACGTACACCTTTGAATTTATCAGAGGTAACAATGGCCGCGCGTTGCAAAGAACGATAGAGCTTTTCACGGTTAATTACAAAACTATTCTTGTACTCGGCTGGAATTACTCGAGTAAAATCCGGAAATTTACCTTCCACAAGTTTTGATACAAGCTCGACCTGTTTAAAATGGAACTTAACTTGGTTCTGTGCGATGTCGATTTGCAGAGTGTCGTCGATGTCTTCTATTAAACGGTGTAGCTCTAGAATCGTCTTGCGCGGAATAATTACTTCTTGGAGAGTAGTAAATTTTTTGCCATCAATCTTTGTGCTGTAATAAGCTAAACGATGTCCGTCTGTCGCCACAACAATGATTTTTTCGCCGTCGACTATGAGTAACATCCCGTTCAGGTAGTAACGGATGTCTTGTTGCGCCATCGCAAAATGCACCATGGTCAGTAATTGACGAAATTTGCGTTGTGGCAACTTAAAGCTTGCAGTGTAATCTGTGACTTCGGCCATCGTTGGAAAGTCTTCAGAAGGCATCGTTTGTAACTGAAAACGACTTTTGTTAGCTTGCATTATTAGTCGTTTTTCAAACAAAGATATCGTTATCTCGGTGTCAGGCATAATGCGGAGAATGTCTAGTAATTTACGCGCTGCTACTGTGGTGGCAACTTCACCTTTACCAGCTCCGCAATCTGCTGTCGTGGTGATTTGCAACTCAAGATCGGTAGAGAGGAAAGAAATGTCCGGTCCTTTTTTACTGATTAGCAAATTGGCCAGAATTGGCAACGTGTGGCGACGCTCAACGATCCCGCTTACGACTTGTAATGGCCTGAGCAGTGTATCTCGTTGCGTTTTGACCAACTGCATATGTATCCTTTTTAGTAACTATTAACCTGGTAAAACACTGACTCCTCGTAATTTTCTTGCCCATTAATAAATAGTGGCCGGGATAATAACAAGAGAGGCTGAGGAGTACATCAGCATTGTGCCTTAAAATTCCATTTTATCCAAAATCACACTGAACGTAGCCACCATCAATATGAAGGTGGTCATCATCCATTTTTTCAGCATGCCTTCATACGGATTTTTATGCAAAATAGACAGTTTTTAGTACTTATATTTTATCTTTGATCTTCGATGCATAATTTCATCCTTTGAGAGTTTGCTCTAGCACATGCAACTCGTGATTTAGCTGCATATCCTTACTTCGTTCATTCGCAATTTTTCGAACAGCATGCAACACGGTTGTGTGATCACGTCCACCGAACAATTCACCAATTTCTGGTAAGCTCTTCTGCGTTAATTCCTTCGCGAGGTACATCGCAATTTGACGCGGACGAGCGATATT
The DNA here is from genome assembly GCF_003004665.1 of Candidatus Pandoraea novymonadis. Classification (GTDB taxonomy): domain Bacteria; phylum Pseudomonadota; class Gammaproteobacteria; order Burkholderiales; family Burkholderiaceae; genus Pandoraea; species Pandoraea novymonadis. Next base: position 761,101 of record NZ_MUHY01000001.1, on the reverse strand, counting down.
TGCCGGACGTTTTTTCGAATACATGTCTGCCACTTTAATATTATAAAAATCTGCAACGGTCTTTTGAATGTTTTCGACCGAAATCTGGCGGTTCTGAACCGTCAGTAAATCTTTCAGTGCTTCTTTAGTTAACTCGATTGTAATTTCTCGAGCGTGAAACTTTGAATATGCCAAAATTTTACGTAATGATCCCTCGAGTTCTCGTACATTCGATCTAAGATGTTTCCCGACAAAAAATGCCACATCCTCTGATAGGTCAACACCCTCGGCTTTTGCTTTCTTGATCAGAATTGCTACGCGCATTTCGAGCTCGGGTGGTTCGATGGCGACTGTCAGTCCTGAATCAAAACGCGATATGAGGCGATCGTCGATACCTGTGATTTCCTTTGGATACGTATCACTGGTTATAATCACCTGCGCACGATTTGCAATCAGTGCTTCGAATGCATAAAAAAATTCTTCTTGCGTACGACTTTTCCCGGAAAAGAACTGAATATCATCAATTAGGAGCAAATCGAGCGAATGGTAATAACGTTTGAACTCGTCGAAAGCTTTACGTTGATATGCCTTCACTACGTCTGAAACATACTGTTCTGCATGAATATAACGAATCCGGGGATTTTTTTTGTCTTGTAATAATTGATTGCCAATTGCATGAATCAAGTGTGTTTTGCCAAGACCGACACCACCGTAGAGGAAAAGAGGGTTGTATGATGTGCCTGGGTTGTCCGCCACTTGAACTGCCGCTGCACGTGCAAGTTGGTTCGATTTGCCTGTGACAAAATTATCAAAGGTCAGCACTGTGTTAAGCCTGGATCGTTCATAAATTGATTCAATCTCATTATTGAGAGCCGGCACTTTTGCTGGAACACGCCAGTTACGACTTAATACATTGGCTTCGCTCGCTTCTAAATTTGCATGCTCACCATCTATAAACGTATCAGGCGAGGCCACATTCATGTTGACATTCGGTGTAACAATAGGGCTTGATACCGGTGTTGCGGCGAAACCTGTTTTTGTTTCTAGCACGAAAACTACTTTGATAGGTGCATCCCAAAATTTAGTGGCCATGTCTCGAATACGTTCGGAGAACTGGCTCTTGACCCAATCAGCTTTGAAACGATTTGGTGCGCTAATTTTGAGTGTGCGTGATGTCTCGTCAAAATCTACAAGTGTGAGCGGCTTAATCCACGTCCGAAATTGCTGGGGAGTGAGTTCTTGCTCTAGGTGGGTGGCACAGTGTTGCCAAAAATCATCCATGCAGCGTGTGTTTCCAAAGGGACAGAGATTGCCAGCTCGATTTCCTCTTTCATCAATTTGGAAATCGACTCTGGTAAGCTATTTGAATCAGTGAATGCAGACTACCGGTCATGCTCTTACATGTTGCCGAGTGCGGTATGTAGTGATAGCTTGAAATATCTCAACAAACCTTACTTTGTCGATTATCAGCATCAGCAGACGGACAAAAACAGAACACTATTTATAATGTGACGTTACCGGAAAGTCTGCGAATTAATTTTTTAGCTTCCAATTTTACCGCCAAAGTGCTTAGAAGGCGAGTTATCCACAGGGAATTGTTTGCGCTCGGCATAAAAAATAGCAGATGAATAAATAAACCAACTTGGTTTTCGCAAAAGCATTTCTTAATGCCGGCCCATGGCATGGGATATTGAGATGTTGACACAGAATAGGAAAAGCGATTAAATGGAGGGCTAGTTATAAAAGCCCTCCAACTTTTCCTCGATTTTACTGTTACAGGTAAGATATATTGAAGTCTGGATTTTTGCCTGTTGCGCTGACTAAATTTTCCAGATTTTTTACCCAGTGAGTGGATAATGAAACGTACTTATCAACCTTCCGTGACGCGTCGTAAGCGTACTCATGGCTTCTTGGTCCGAATGAAGACCCGTGGAGGCCGCAAGGTTATTTCTGCTCGTCGTGCTAAAGGGCGTCACCGTTTGGCTGTCTAAGTTGGCTTTGGCTAACTTAGACGCAGTCTTACTCCTTGGATTTTTTGTGTGAATTCCGTAAAGCACGAGGAGGAGGATATTACAGCTTGCTTCCCGAGGGCCATGCGGCTTCTCAAAACGGATGAGTTTTCATCCGTTTTTCGTTGTCGTTCTTTGCGTCGTTCTGCGCATTTCGTGTTGTATATGAGACCGCGTGAGCACTTTCATTCACCCATCGTGAGAGCTTTTTTTGAGAGTGATGAAGCAAAATTTTCAAAAACGTCACTGTCAGGAATAGGTGAAGCACTCATGATCGAAAAGATGAACGAATCCTGTGTTCCTAATATTGCTCATGTCAGTCTAAATATGGGCCGCATTGGGATTGTGATTGGAAAAAAACATGCGCCGTGCGCTGTGACGCGAAACTTGATCAAGCGTCAAGCACGAGAGATGTTTCGTCGACGCAGTGCTGAATTGGCTGGATGGGACTTCGTGTTGCGGCTTGCCTGTCGCTTCGATAAAGGCGCTTACGAAGCTGCCGGCGCGCCTGTTTTGAAAACATGGGTGAAGACGGAATTTGAACAGCTTTTTTCTGAGGTGCTCGATCGAGCGTGTTGTGACAAACCTGCCTGAAATTCGATTGGTATCCAATTCCTCGAAACAGGTGCAGTCGACTAGGCCTTAAAACTGGATTGAGAGGCGTATCGAAATGCGAAGCGTGTTATTGTGGATCTTGCGGGCTTACAAGCTAGCGATCAGTCCTTGGCTGGGTATGCGTTGTCGCTTTTATCCGAACTGCTCTGATTACGCACGCATGGCACTTAAAACGCATGGTACAGTCTATGGGACTTATCTTGCCGCACGGCGATTGTTTCGCTGTCATCCATTTCATTCAGGTGGTCTCGATTATGTGCCACCGACCAAAAGCGTTGACGCTTGCCCAGACGATGGAGTTTGTACCCGCCTATCTCTTCCTGTTCGTCGAACCTGTCTCATCGGCGCGGCTTGCAGGCCTTTCCTGATTGCGTCCAATAAGAGTTTCCGCATGGACATGAAACGTACCATACTTTGGAGTATCTTCGCCCTGTCAATAGTTCTGCTTTTCGATAACTGGCAGAAGGCGAATGGCCATTCATCTTTGTTCTTTCAAACACCTGAAGTTGCAACTTCAGCAATGGAGAGCAGGAGTAAAGTCGCAGTGAATGAATTGCCATATATCACGCCAGGCAATGTTTCTATTGGTGAGGCATCAAAAAAATTGCGTGTCAAGACCGATGTGTATGACTCGGAAATTGATATGCGAGGAGGTACGTTCTCGTACCTTGCTCTCACTCAATGGAGGGGCGACGGTGAGCTTGATAAGCATGTCTTATTATTCAATAATACCCCCACACACACGTACCTTGCTCGTTCAGGTTTGATCGGCGGTGATTTCCCGAATCACAATGATACATTTACGCAAGTGCCAGGTCCTACAGAAATGACCGGCGATACACTTACGATTAAGCTGCAGTCTGCGGAGAAAGGTGGTTTGCAACTCATTCGTTCCTACATATTTCATCGTGGTAGTTATGTAATCGACGTTTCAAATCAGATCATCAACGTTGGAACTGTTGCTGCAAAACCAACGCTCTACATGGAGTTGGTGCGTGATGGTAGCGAGATTAGCGGCGCAAAGTTTTCGCACACGTTTACAGGTCCGGCTGTTTTTAGTACACAAGACAAGTTCCAAAAGATCTCATTTAGCGATATTGACAAGGATAAAGCCACCTATAACAAACATTCCACTGATGGTTGGATCGCGATGGTGCAGCATTACTTCGCATCTGCATGGATTCCTAAGGAAAATACAGACCACGATAACTATATCAACAAACTGGGCAACGATTTGTATCGTGTTGGTATGAAAACGTCTGTTGCTAACATTTCTCCTGGACAATCGGCGACGGTTGATGCGCGTTTATTTGCTGGTCCTCAAGAAGAGCATATGCTAGCTAAAATTTCGCCGGGATTAGAACTGACAAAGGATTATGGTTTCTTCACAATTCTAGCTAAGCCTTTATTTTGGTTGCTCTCGAAGATCTACAGTATCCTCGGAAATTGGGGCTGGGCGATAGTTGCAGTGACCGTTATCATTAAACTGATTTTCTTCCCACTCTCAGCTACAAGTTATCGATCGATGGCACGTATGAAGGAAATTACGCCCCGCATGCAAGCTTTGCGTGAGCGTTATAAAGGCGAACCCCAAAAAATGAACGCCGCCCTCATGGAGCTATATAAGATTGAAAAGGTTAATCCATTTGGGGGATGTCTGCCGATTTTGATTCAGATTCCAGTTTTCATCTCTCTGTATTGGGTTTTGCTGTCGAGTGTGGAAATGCGTGGCGCACCCTGGCTAAGTTGGATTCACGATTTATCGACGCCCGATCCCTTTTATATTTTGCCGGTGCTGATGGCAGTGTCGATGTTCATCCAGACTAAACTGAATCCGACACCGACGGATCCAATGCAAGCAAAGATCATGATGTTTATGCCCTTGATTTTTTCGATTATGTTTTTATTTTTACCATCAGGTTTGGTATTGTACTACGTGGTAAATAATATTTTATCCATAGTACAGCAATGGTCTATCAACCAGATGTTAGAAAAAAAGAAAACAAACAAGTTTATTTGACACGGCAAATTACCTAGAAAAATTTTTCCGCTCGCGGGTCTTTTCTCGTGGGCGATTTTATTTTTTGCAGCTGAAATTGGATTGTATTTAAAAAAGCATATTGCCCCTATGAGTAATACGAATATTTCTGTACCGATTGCCGCCATTGCTACTGCCTGTGGACGAGGAGGCATTGGCGTCGTGCGCGTTTCATTCGGTACACAGCGTGGCTATGCCGTGCAGGAGGTAATTAAAAAACTCGTTGGTCAAGTGCTTAAACCTCGTCATGCTTCATATCTGCGGTTTTTGGATGGTATCGGGAGCACCTTAGATCAAGGGATTGCACTGTATTTTCCAGGGCCAAATTCTTATACAGGTGAAGATATGTTGGAGCTGCAGGGGCACGGTGGTCCGATTGTTTTGAAATTATTGTTGCAACGCTGCTTGGAGGCTGGTGAAACGTTAGGAATTCGTCTCGCATCCCCAGGTGAATTTACGCATCGTGCTTTTTTGAATAATAAGCTGGATCTAGTGCAAGCTGAAGCCGTCGCAGATTTGATTGAGGCAAGCACAGAAGCCTCAGCACGTTCGGCCAGTCGATCTTTGGAAGGCAGGTTTTCAGAAGAGATTCATCAATTGGTTGATCGGGTTATTAATTTGCGCATGTTAGTAGAAGCGATACTAGATTTTCCAGAAGAGGAAATCGATTTTTTTGAAATAGCAGATGCACAGGGACAGTTATCCAGTATTCAAATGCAATTAGACCGCATACTCGCTCATGCAAAACAGGGCGCTTTATTACGTGAAGGGTTGAGTGTGGTACTTGCAGGGCAGCCAAATGTCGGAAAGTCCTCGCTAATAAACGCATTAGTTGGGACAGAATTGGCTATTGTGACACCGATTGCAGGTACTACGCGTGATAAGGTCCAGCAAACCATTCAAATAGATGGAATTCCACTGCATATTATTGATACGGCTGGCCTGCGTGAGACGCATGATGAGGTGGAATTAATGGGAATTGCGCGCAGTTGGGGTGAAATTGCGAAAGCAGATATAGTGCTGCATCTTCTTGATGCTCGTGTTGGTATGACGGACGAGGATGAAGACATCGCTAAGCGTTTGCCAACGGGTGTGCAGGTTATCCGCGTGTTAAATAAAATCGATTTGCTCAGTGAGCCTTCGGCTGTCACTCACGCATATGCTGACCTGCCGATGTCAATACTGTTGTCAGCAAAGGAAGGGAATGGGATTGACTTACTACGGGAAGAGCTGTTAAAGATTGCTGGCTGGCAAACGGGGAATGAAGGTTTATTTTTGGCGCGTGAACGTCATCTTGCGGCTTTGCGTGAAGCACGTGCGCATACTGAAGCTGCCGCTGCTCACGTCATACAGAATGGAGGAGTACTCGAGCTATTCGCGGAGGAACTTCGGCTCGTACAAGAACAACTAAACGCTATCACCGGCGAATTTACGTCCGACGACCTGCTAGGCTTGATTTTTAGCCGGTTTTGTATTGGTAAATAGTGGAAATATATTTTTCTGTTGTAGGTTTGCATGACTTTTTTCATTAATGATTTTATCTCCGTAAATTCTCTCAGTATCAAAGCTAAGAAAAAGCAGAAATTAATCAAAATATTTCTTTTTCTCTCAGGTTGGGCTGTTACTAACCACTAGGCTTTCGTATCGGTTATGGCGCTTAGGAGACTTGATTCTGGCTTTTGCTCGTTTCTTTAATTTGACTAAAAACACCTATAGAAAAGCTTTCTTATGATTACAGTGTTTTTAGGAATTCTGGCCAGATCTTTGTCGTGTAGGAACTTGCTGGTATGGATCGCGAGATCATCTATCATATGGCTTTTTGTGTTGGCTTCACTATCGCGCTAGAGATGACCTCCAATATTATCATTATCGAGGAAAATCCATCTCCATCGTGGCGAGAAATGACTGCGAGAAACTGTGCGTCATCACAAATAACATCACACAACATGATTCTGGCTATCACCACCCTCCCCAGCGGGCGGCTAGCGCAGCCAGTACCGCCACACTGGCGGTTTCTGTGCGCAAGATCCGTGCGCCTAAATGAATACAAGTGAAGCCATTTGCTTGTGAGGCGGATTCTTCGGCCTCGGATAAGCCACCCTCAGGACCGAAAAGTAACACCCCGGGGGAGTGTGGAGCCTGTATTGGTAATATTTCGAATCCTTCTGAGGCCTTTGGCGACAATAATATGCGCCACTGAAAATCTTTAGAGCTTGAACTGAGCCAGCGAGTGAGTGTTTGTATTGGATTGATCGATGGGATGCGGTTTCGTCCGCATTGTTCGCAAGCAGCTCGTACCAGATTTTGCCAATGTGTAACACGTTTGATAGCTCGTTGACCAGAAAGTTGTGTAACGGCACGTTCGGTTGTTAGCGGTTGTATTGCAGAAACGCCGAGTTCGACTGCTTTTTCGATGATCCAATCCATCTTTGTACCACTGGCAATACTTTGGGCTAGCGTGATGTGATACGGTGACTCGGCTTCGCGTATGATGTATTCAATAACCTGTGCAGTTGCCTGTTTTTTGCAGATATTAAGTAAAATGGCGCGATATTCCCCACCGGTGCCGCTGAACAGAGTAATGATATTACCTTTTTGAAGGCGCAGAACCTGGATGTGGTGGACGAGATTTCCAGGTAAATTGATTGGTAAACCAACCTGAAGGTCCGCATCGATAAAAAATCGTGGCATAGACTGACGTCAACCGTAATATGAGACATATCGGAAAATAACAGCAGATTTCCTGAAAATTTTTTTAGTACTAAAATTCGTATTTTTTCGCGCTAAATGCGCGATTTTTTTCAAAAAATTGCATCTGTAGCTAGTTTAAGGTTTTAAATTGACAGGGTTGGTTCCAAAAAATTAAACATAAATAGAAGCAAAAAATCTGCATTTTCAGTGTGTCAAAAAAATTTTGGATCAGATCAAGATGACTACCCTTCTTTTTTAATTTTTAAATGTGTACCCGAACCGGTTCTGGAAAAGTAGAAGCATACACAATATGCTCAACTTGAGCTATCAAGCGTAGATTTTATATGAATTTATGTACAACGTTCTCTTTGTTTATGACTCATTTATTTGTGAGATCACGACCAACTGTCGAAATTAGTCAATAGACTCCTCACGCAGTAATGCGTGTATCTGGTAAACTGAAGGGGTTTCTCAGTTTTTTGATTTCTTATTTATACGCAACTTAGAGTTTCCGCGGGTAAATCACGCTCCTCCGATTGGTCACTATGACGAATTTTTATTCTTCCGTTTCTGCTACGCTGATGGCTAATGCCATTCGTGTCCTTTCCATGGACGCCGTTCAACAGTCCAATTCCGGTCATCCTGGGGCCCCGATGGGCATGGCTGATATCGCGGTAGCGTTATGGGGGCGCCATCTTAAACATAATCCGGTTAATCCCCATTGGGCCGACAGAGACCGCTTCGTATTGTCGAATGGGCATGGATCAATGCTGATTTATTCCTTATTACATCTCAGCGGTTATGATCTATCTATCTCAGATTTGAAAAATTTTCGTCAGCTTCATAGCAAGACACCTGGTCATCCGGAAGTGGGTGTTACGCCTGGGATAGAAACGACCACTGGTCCACTTGGGCAAGGTATGGCCAATGCTGTTGGATTTGCATTAGCCGAAGCATTGCTGGCCCAAGAGTTTAACCGGCCAGATTTATCTATTGTCGATCACTATACGTATGTTTTCCTTGGGGATGGTTGCCTAATGGAAGGTGTTTCACACGAGGCTTGTTCACTGGCGGGTACGTTGCGTTTGAATAAATTGATTGCTATTTACGACGATAACGGTATTTCGATCGATGGTGACGTGGAGTACTGGTTCGCTGATGATACCCCGAAGCGTTTCGAAGCCTATGGCTGGAATGTGATTCGCAACATCGATGGCCATAATATCGATGCGGTCGATGCAGCTATTGCGAAAGCTCGTAATAGCGATCGCCCGACGTTGATTTGCTGTAAGACTCTTATCGGAAAGGGTGCTCCGAACAAGCAAGGGGGGCACGATGTCCATGGTTCGCCACTCGGTCCCGATGAGGTCGACGCGACGCGTGCTGCTCTAGGCTGGTCACACATACCTTTCGAAGTGCCAGCCCATGTCTATGCTGCTTGGGATGCGAAGGTTGCCGGCGCTAAGGCAGAAGCGGCTTGGAACGATAAATTTAACGGTTACACTAAGCAGTATCCGACGCAGGCCTCTGAATTCCTCCGTCGTATAAAGGGTGAATTACCAGCTGATTGGAAGTCGAAAACAGATAAACTGATTGCTCGTATCGATGAAAAAGGAGAGACTGTCGCAACGCGAAAAGCTTCTCAGTTCGCGATTGAAGGACTTGCTGCTGTATTGCCTGAATTTCTTGGTGGTTCGGCTGATTTGACAGGTTCAAACCTGACAAATTGGAAAGCTAGCAAAGCAGTTCGAGTAGCGCATGAGAAAGGTGTCAAGTTCGGTAATTACATTAATTATGGTGTGCGCGAGTTTGGTATGAGCGCTATTATGAATGGTATCGCACTGCATGGTGGTTACATTCCGTTCGGCGGTACATTTTTGACTTTCTCTGATTATAGCCGTAATGCGTTACGTATGGCTGCACTGATGAAAACTCGCTCAATTTTTTTATTCACCCACGATTCGATCGGTCTAGGTGAAGATGGCCCGACCCACCAATCAATTGAGCATGTATCTAGCTTGCGTTTGATTCCGCAAATGGATGTTTGGCGGCCTTGTGACACTGTGGAATCTGCGGTAGCGTGGGTTCACGCTATTGAACGTAATAGAGCAGTTGATCGTGGTCCAAGTGCGTTGATTTTTTCCCGTCAGAACTTGCCGTTTGTTCCGCGTGATGATAAAAAAATCGCAGCGATCCATCGGGGCGGATATGTTTTACATGATGCTGCCAATGTCAAAGTTGTGTTGATTGCCACGGGCTCAGAAATCGATTTGGTACTGAAAGCCGCTGAACTCTTGGCGGTTGAGAATGTGGGTGCAAGGGTTGTATCAATGCCATCGACGAATGTGTTTGATCGTCAGGATAAGGAGTATCGTGAAAGTGTGTTGCCGCATGGTTTACCACGTGTGGCGGTTGAGGCTGGTGTTACTGATTTCTGGCGCAAATATGTTGGCCTTGAAGGTCGGGTAGTGGGTATTGATACCTTTGGTGAGTCGGCTCCCGCTGAAATATTATTCAAGCACTTTGGTTTTACTGTTGCCCATGTGGTTGCAACGGTCAAGTCCGTACTGGACTGATTCCATTTGATTTAACGGAGAACCTCTATGACCATTCGTGTAGCTATCAACGGCTATGGCCGCATTGGCCGCAACGTTTTACGTGCCCACTACGAAGGTGCTAAAAAGCATGATATCGAAATCGTCGCCATTAACGACCTCGGCAATGCAGAAACTAATGCGTATTTGACGCAGTATGACACAGCACACGGAAAATTTCCGGGCACGGTGTCGATCGGTGTTGATTCTATGATTGTCAATGGCGACAAGATTCGCGTGTTGGCGAAACGCAACCCTGCCGAATTGCCTTGGGGTGAGTTGGGAGTAGACATTGTACTCGAATGTACAGGTTTTTTTACCTCAAAGGAAAAATCCAGCGCTCATCTGAAGAGTGGTGCGAAAAAGATTATTATCTCCGCGCCAGGTGGGAATGATGTCGACGCAACAGTTGTGTTTGGTGTTAACGAGCATGTTTTGAAATCCACACATACGGTAATTTCGAATGCATCGTGTACGACTAATTGTTTGGCGCCGTTGGTGAAACCATTGCATGAGAAAATTGGTGTTGAGAATGGGCTGATGACTACGGTCCATGCTTACACTAACGATCAAGTTCTAACTGACGTTTACCATGAAGACCTACGCCGTGCACGTTCGGCGACCATGAGCATGATTCCGACGAAAACCGGTGCAGCATCGGCGGTCGGTTTGGTAATGCCAGAATTGAATGGCAAGCTGGATGGTTTTGCCATTCGCGTGCCAACGATCAACGTTTCTGTTGTCGATCTGTCTTTCATCGCTGCGCGCGAAACAACAGTTGATGAAGTTAATACAATTTTGAAGGATGCAGCTGAAGGTCCGTTGAAGGCAGTCGCTACATATAACAGTGCACCCCTAGTATCTATTGACTTCAACCATAATCCTGCTTCTTCAAACTTTGATAGCACCTTAACCAAAGTGTCAGGTCGTTTGGTCAAGGTGACTTCGTGGTATGACAACGAGTGGGGTTTTTCAAACCGTATGCTTGACACCGCTGTTGCTCTGATGAATGCTAAGTAATAAATAAAGAATCAATCATGTGACTGTTTTAATTTTTCCATAATTCTTGATTTGGTAATGATAGTCAGCATCTCCTTCAGATCTTTTGTGCGTACCATTTTAGTAGGGTTTATAGCTTTTTCAGCACGTCTGGAAAGAAAATCCTAATCTGATAAAAAAAGTTGAAGTGTTTTTGAATCGAGGTGGTTCTTATACAATTTATTAAATCAAAGTGGCTAAAATATTGCATGTAGAATTTTTATCTACCACCTATCGTAGGTCTCTCGCATTCAAAAATTGATTGCCTTGTATAGCTTTCGTTTTGGAATATTGTGAGTGTCGAGCGCTTTTTAGCGAATCGCCATGTCTAGCTAGTACATATTAAAAAAGATTCAGGCATGAAGATCAGTGGGTATCTAATCTTACTGAAGTGGCTTCGCAGATGAGCAAGAGCATAGCGATTCCTTTGCTACATAATCCAACTCGTTTGGAGTTGCGTACTCATATATTTGTATCAAGGGGAAAGTTGTTATCGCTAAACTTCGTCAAATTGACGTCGCAACACTCTCTGTTTGTCATGGTGGCATCTATCTTTTTCGCTCCCCGTGGATTTTAGAACTCTTCTCTTTCGTCATTGGGCGAGCGAATAAAGAACACATATTTCTATTTATTGAAATCTGTCTGGCCTGAAACAAATCCTTTGAATCTCATGGACGGATACTTAGTATTAGGCAGTAGTTGCTAGAAAATAACCAACTGCTTCAATGATTTAAAATTTATAGGGATATTTTTCTCTAAATTGATGAAATGGTTATACTCCTTATTTTTTATGAATATAAAAGGGGCACCCAAAGGTGCCCCTTACTAAGCCAAGTGACGAAAAAACTATCGTCTATTTACTGTTTAGAATTTGTGACGAATGCCAGCAGTCACGCCGATTTGGTCTTTCACATCTGCAGGGCCTAGGTTGTAGACCTCAGCGAAACAATCACCAATAGATTTTTGATACATACCAACTAAATACATATCCGTGCGCTTGGAGAGGAAATAATCCAGGCCCAGATTGAACTGGTGGTAACGTGATTTTTCGGTTCTGGGATGTGATTTCATACTAAGTTTGTGCCATGTGTATGTGTACGAAGCACCCAGCTGCAAAGACGGAGAAAGCATGTACTTACCATTCAGTTCAATGTCTTCGTAATTAGAAAAAGCCATAACGGCTTCTGGCATATAATTATATGCGCTACGGCTGTAAATCAGACCAACTGCACTACGGCCGAAATCGTAGGAACCGCCCAGTGCGTAGGTTTCTGCTTTGTCAGTAGGATTACTGAGTATTAGTGGGTGACTTGTTTCGCCAGAAATAGCTCCACCAGCGGTTTTATTGAGACCGGAGTTACTAACCGAATTTGGTTTGTTCATGTACATGTAACCAGCACCCAATGACAGCGGTCCATTGGTGTAGCCTAAGCCTACTGACCATGCACGGTTATTCCTAAAACCAAAGGTTTCAGAAAGTGGATGTACACCCTCGAAATCGTCACCGGTTTGGTTGCTGAAGCCATACATAGCACTTGCGCTAAAGCCAGCGTAGTCAGCTGTAGTGTACTTGACTGAGTTATTTATACGTAAACTACCGCCTAAAATATCGTTCTCGTCGACATGACTGCTATACCCCGTGCCCCATTGATTAGCGGAGGCAAACGGACCAACGAAGTCAGTAACAGAAGCTTGCTGACGGCCCATGGTGATGGTACCAGCTGTATTGCTAGATAGACCAACATAGGCTTCATGACCGAACTGGCGGCCACCTTGGCCTGATGATCCGTTACTGACAGAGAAACCGTTTTCCAAGACGAAAATTGCTTTCAGACCACCACCCAGATCTTCTGTACCTTTCAGACCCCAACGGCTACCTTGCATGTTGCCGTCGCTTTGTAAAAACTTCCTGTGACCCGAGTCGTTGGTGACATATGTAAGGCCGGCGTCAACGATACCATATAACGTCACGCTACTTTGTGCATTAGCAGCACCTGCGAAGGCGCCGAGTACGCCCAGAGCGAGAAGCGACTTTTTCATTGAGTGATCTCCAGAATTTGGTGAGGTTTGTTTAACAAGGGCACTGGCGTAACGTGATCTTGTTAATCAACTTCGCGAGAAGTTCGACATAACTGTAGCAAATTCATGATCCTGGGCAAAGTTAAGGTGTGCTAATTTTTTATATTTCTGCCAAGAGTGTTTCGTTTACGCAACACTGCTGCTAATATTGATCTGGAGTATTTTTATACTTTTCTTGTGCTTCTGTAGATGTTTCCCAAGATTTGGAGACGTTTTTGACTTCCTTTATTTATGTGATCTTTGATAGTGTTGTGGTTGTAATGAAATTTTAAAAAACATGGACAAGATCATGGAAGGAATCCAAATGGTGTTGATCGATCGGTTGATTAACGAGTTTGACCGTGGTTTGCAGGCGATTTTAGGGATAACGCGTGCGACGCGACCGGTACCCACTTTCGATACTAACCCCGCTGATATGCTGCTTTCGCTACAAGAGAAGCGTCATGTGATTGGGCTGATGCGGGTGAATCACGTGGGCGAAGTATGCGCTCAGGCTCTTTATCAAGCACAAAAGCTTGCTACTAAGGATATCTTGTTGCGCGATGCGTTTGCACATGCGCAGTTAGAGGAAGAAGATCACCTCGCCTGGACGGCTGAACGTCTGTCGACTTTAGGTTCACACCCGAGCTTATTGAATCCGCTATGGTATACAGGGGCATTCATAATAGGTTTTTGTGTTGGAAAAATTGGCGATAAAACCAGCCTGAGTTTTATGGCGGAGACCGAGTGGCAGGTGGAGAATCACCTCAATAATCATCTTGAGAGTTTGCCATTGCATGATTATGAGTCACGCGCGATCGTTAATCAGATGCGTCTTGACGAGGCAGCCCACGCTCAGGCCGCGCTTGATTCTGGAGGGGTGGAGTTATCTTGGCCCATCCGGAAAGCCATGAGTGTTTGTGCAAAAATGATGACGACAATCGCTTACTACATATGACTATAAAAGAAATTCAAGTATCGATTTCGTAGTTATTAGACTCCTTTCTTTTTAGGCTTCGTATCCTGTTGGTTTGTATTTTGACTGCTTCTGTTTATGCTATTGCATCCTCACTCGGATGTGACATTCGGATAGCATCCTCCTTTTTTATAATAATGCATGCACGCATGCTTTTCTTTAAATCTTTAAGGTTAGTCAGGTCATACTGATGAGTATGATTTTTGAGATCTAATTTTCAATATTTGTCTTCGTTATCTTTTCTTTTTTTTAACGGACTCTTCCAATTTTTACTCTATGGAAGAGTATCGTTTCCTGTTTCTTAAAATCCATTTATGAAAAATGTCAAAAAGCTTGACCGACTCTACGCCTTTCTCTAAAGTGGGGAATAGTGTGAGAAAGTGTATTTTTGTGTGCCTTTTGGGGCGTGAATTTTTTAATTCAATAGTTACAGGGACGAGGGTGTTTCAAGGAGCTTCAGCACTTTCACTGGATGTAAAAGGGCGAATGTCGATTCCGGCGCGGCATCGTGATGTGTTGGTGAGTCAGACTGAAGGCAAGGTGACTATCACCAAACATCCTGAGGGATGCCTGCTTTTATTTCCACGTGACCAATGGGAAGTCTTCCGTAACAAGATTATTGCGTTGCCAATGGAGGCACAGTGGTGGCGTCGAATTTTTCTCGGTAACGCCGCTGATGTTGAGATGGATTCTGGAGGTCGTGTTTTGGTTCCGCCGGAGTTGCGTGCTTCGGCTGGACTGGACAAAGAACTTATGTTGTTAGGCATGGCTAGCCATTTTGAGCTTTGGGACGCCGCTATGTATGCGCTCAATGAGCAGGCCGCGATGGCAAAAGGTATGCCCGAGACATTGAAGCAGTTCATTTTTTGATGATTTGGATGGTCTGATAAAGCATGGCAAACGCGGCGGAAATGGAAATGCAACACCGCACGGTTCTGCTCGAAGAGGCCGTGGATGCTTTGCTATGGCGTGATGATGGCATTTATGTTGATTGTACATTAGGCCGTTGCGGGCATAGCCGTAGGATTTTGGAACGTTTGGGTGATAGAGGAAAACTTATTGCATTAGATAAAGATCCTCAAGCGATCGAAGAGGCGAAAAAAATCATAGACCCTCGATTTTCGATTGCTCATGAAAGCTTTGCGCGTTTGCGTGATGTGCTGGCTGGATATGGGGTTACCCGAGTAGCTGGAGTGTTGTTGGATCTTGGTGTTTCGTCACCACAGTTGGATGATCCTACTCGTGGATTTAGTTTTCGTTTCAATGGTCCTCTCGACATGCGTATGGATCCCACACGAGGGGAATCTGCTGCTGAATGGTTGGCTCGGGCGACTGTTCAAGAGATAACGGAGGTGATTAAGTGCTATGGGGAAGAAAGGTTTGCTTTTCAGATTGCAAAGGCGCTTCTTGCCCGTAGGATGGATAGCGATCGTCTTGGGCCACTTGTTACTACTGGAGAGCTTGCCTCGATCGTTGCAGGTGTCGTTAAAACTCGTGAAAGGGGTAAGAGCCCTGTAACACGTACCTTTCAGGCCTTACGGATTCACGTGAATCAAGAGCTTGTGGATTTGCAAATAGTCCTTGATGCGGCGGCAGATCTTTTAGAAAAAAAAGGTAAACTCGTGGTTATCAGTTTTCATTCGCTAGAGGATCGCATCGTCAAGCGAGTTATGCGAACACTGACGAGCGTGGAGGCAATAGATCGTCGGATACCGATGCGCGCTCATCAATTTGCCCCGCCACCTTACAAATTGGTAGGGAAGGTCAAACCTTGTGCCAAGGAAATCGCTGAGAACTCTCGTGCACGTTCGGCCATCATGCGTATTGTTGAGCGGGTGGCATTGTGAGTCGGCTTAATATCCTATTGTTGTTTCTCTTGATTGGTTGTGCGCTCTCCCAGATCAAGGCACAGTATTGTGCTCGCGGCACATTTGTCGAATTAAATCGTGAGTTGGAGCTTCAGTGTCAGCTATTGCAGGAGTGGGAGCGTTTGCAATATGAACAAAGCGTACAGAGCAAGAGTGTGCGTATAGAATCAGTTGCCCGCAATGATTTGACTATGCGATCTGTATTACCGGGATGCACGCAATATTTATCGATGCCCCAACGGGCAGCGATAAATATTGCGGTGCCAATTCCAAGCGCTTCAGTCTTACCTGTTTCATTGCGCGGGGGTTCACGGTGAATCTTCGTCATGATGTCCAAAGGAAATCAAAGGACGTGCAATTCTCGGCGAGTCCTTTGCTGTCAATGCGTTTGCCAATGTGGCGTTCCAAGTTGCTTGTATTTCTGGTTTTTTCGGCGTTTCTGGTACTCGCGGGACGTGCATTTTGGATTCAAGGACCAGGTAATGATTTTTATCACCGTCAGGGGGAATCGCGCTATGAACGTACCGTAGAAATGGAAGCGACGCGTGGAAAGATTTTGGATCGTAATGGACAAGTGTTAGCGACGAGTTTGCCAGTACGTGCCATTTGGGCTATTCCGGAAGATGGCGCCGGAGATTCGTCTGCTTCTAAGTTGGGTGAATTGGCGAAGTTGCTTGACATGAGTGAAAATGAGCTCAAGAGGAAGTTTAATCAGAAAAAGAACTTTGTCTATATTAAACGTCAGGTATTGCCTCATGTGGCCAAGCAGATTGCTAAACTTGGCATTCCTGGTTTATATCAGCGGAATGAGTATAAGCGTTTTTATCCAGAAGGTGAGATTGCAGCTCATATCTTAGGTTTCACGAATGTCGAGGATATTGGCCAAGAAGGGGTCGAACTTTCGATGCAAAAGTTGCTCGCGGCAACGCCTGGGCGCCGTCGTGTTATTAAGGATCGTCTTGGCCGTATTGTCGAGGGAAGTGATGTTCTTGTGTCACCTCGTGATGGGGACGATGTCGTGTTGTCCATCGATAGTAAGATTCAGTTTCTTGTATATAACGAGTTAAAGGCAGCACTGGAGCGAACTGGAGCCAAAGCAGGTAGCGCCATTGTTCTAGATGCGAATACAGGTGAAGTGTTGGCGTTGACTAATTTGCCGACATATAACCCAAACAATAGAAGCAATTTGACAGGTGCGCAGTTGCGCAATCGTGCTTTAACTGACACGTTTGAGCCTGGGTCTATCATGAAGCCATTCACCGTTGCTGCGGCACTCGAGCGGCGCTATGTAACACCTAATTCTTTAGTGCTCACCGAGGGCCGCTGGACGCTAAATGGTGCAACCATTACGGATACACACGATTATGGCATGCTCACAGTCTCAGGTTTAATTCAGAAGTCGAGCAATATTGGTATTGCCAAGTTGGCGTTGCAAATGAAACCACAAGAAATGTGGGACATGTTAAGTGGCGTTGGCTTAGGTCAAGCACCGCAAGTCGGTTTTCCTGGTGCTGTTGCCGGTCGTCTGCGCCCTGCTAAGAGCTGGCGCCCGATCGAACAGGCTACGATTGCTTATGGCTATGGATTGTCCGCCTCGCTTATTCAATTGGCCCGTGCTTACACGATTTTTGCGCATGATGGTAGGTTGTTACCCATTTCTATTTATAAGACGGATGGGACGGACGTTCGTGGTGAACCAGTTATTTCTCCGTTGACTGCCCGTCAAGTACGCAAGATGTTGGAAATGGTTACATTGCCGGGTGGTACGGCAAAGAAGGTACAAGTGATCGGTTACCGTGTTGGTGGTAAGACAGGGACTGCTTATAAACATTCTGGTAAAGGCTACGACAAGAGTAAATACCGTGCGTCATTTGTTGGCATGGCGCCGATGTCTGATCCACGGATTATTGTGGCCGTTATGCTTGATGAACCTAGTCGCGGTTCTCATTCTGGAGGTATTGCTGCAGGCCCGGTATTTGGGAATATCGTTGGGAGCACGTTGCGTTCATTGGGAGTGCCGCCAGATTCTCCTGTCACTCAGTTGGTTATCAGTGGGAAAGCGGAGGAGAGTAAGCCATGGGTACCGTGATGTCGATGCTCGATCTTTCATCCCAGCGCAGCGCATTACAAACCGCTTACGATTGGTTGTGTGAACATGTTCCAGCTGGTGCTGTATTGTGCGCCGACACTCGTCGAGTACGCCCTGGTGACGTATTTTTGGCATATTCCGTTGGCGGTGTGGATAACCGTCAATTTATTTTCGATGCAGTTGAGTGTGGTGCTGGTGCCATTGTTTGGCAGACTGGTCATTTCGAATGGCCAGCAGTGTTGACGGATGTTCCGCATTGTGGTGTCGCGAATCTCAATCAATTGGCTGGATCACTTGTGGCTTTGTGGTGCGGTGAGCCTAGTGATGCTATGTTGACGATCGGCGTGACAGGCACTAATGGTAAGACATCTTGTAGCCAGTGGCTTGCACAATTGTTAACAAAAATTGATAAATGTACGGCTGTTATTGGTACACTTGGCAGTGGGTTCCCAGGGCAGTTGAGTGAGACAGGTTTTACAACGCCAGATGCTGCGCAACTGCAACACAGTCTTGCAGATTTCCGTGCACATGGGGCGGAAGCTGTTGTAATGGAGGTCTCGTCTCATGCTCTCCATCAGGACCGGGTCGCGGGTGTTGCGTTTGATGTTGCGGTTTTTACCAATCTGACTCAGGATCATCTTGATTATCATGGCACTATGGCAGCTTATGAAGCTAATAAGACGCGTTTATTCGATTGGCCGGGGTTGAGTGCGGCAGTCATAAATCGTGATGATGCTATGGGTAAACGTCTACTTCGGAGATTGGCGGGTAAGACGCCGGTGATAGAGTATGGTATTGGTGGTCCTATTACGTCCTCTTACGGACATCGTGTTTTGCGTGCTACTGATGTACATACGATGTTTGTAGGAACGAGTTTCATGTTAAATTGGGATGATCGCATTATTCCGTTGAGTGTACCACTTATTGGTGACTTCAATATTAGCAATGTCCTTGCGGTGTTAGGTGCAGCATTGGCCAGTGGTGTGCATGTAGATTTTGAACGGGTTGTGCTGCCGTCTTTGATGTCTGTTTCTGGTCGGATGGAGCTGATTAGCCAGGCGGCAGATCAACCACTTATTATTGTTGATTTCGCTCATACGCCGGATGCTTTGGACAAGACACTACGAGCTTTGCGGTCTGTTGCACATGCGCGTCAGGGTTCACTCGTTTGTCTGTTTGGTTGCGGTGGGGATCGTGATCCTAGTAAACGTCCGTTGATGGGGGCGGTCGCAGAGCAGTTCGCCGACGTTATTGTGTTGACGAGTGATAATCCTCGTAGTGAATCACCTGCTAAAATTATTGCCCAGATTACAACAGGTTGTCGAGTACCGGCACTGGTCCGTTGTATCGAGGACCGCGCTAGTGCGATTTTGCAGGTTATTGGGGGTGTCAATCCAACAGATGTTGTATTGATTGCAGGTAAGGGGCATGAAAATACACAAGAAATAATGGGAAAGAAGTGGCCATTTTCTGATCAAGAACATGCTCGTTTGGCGCTGGCTGCTCGAAGCACGATGGCACGAGGAGATGGCGAATGATGCTATGGCGTTTAAAGGATGCACAAAATGCGCTGTTCCAGGCTTCGCTTGAGGGATGTGATGGTAGCGTAGTGTTTGATCGAATTGTGATTGACAGCCGTGCGGTGCAGCCTGGTGATTTATTCGTCGCGCTTAAAGGAGAACGTTTTGATGCACATGATTTCCTCGAGGATGTTGTACGTGCAGGCGCAAGTGCTTTGTTGGTATCTAGTTTCCCAGTTGGTTTTTATACGCCAGCGTTGATAGTGCCAGATACTAAGTTGGCACTTGGAGAACTGGCTATGGCATGGCGTCGTCGTTTTACCATGCCTATCGTCGCTGTGACTGGAAGCAATGGTAAAACCACTGTCAAGGAAATGGTTGCTGCGATCTTCGCGCAGGTCGTGGGTGAAGATGCTAGTCTATCTACCATAGGTAATTTTAATAACTATATCGGCTTGCCGTTGACAGTGCTGCGTTTGCGTGAGTTTCATCGTTTTTCCGTGCTTGAGATTGGGATGAATCACCCAGGTGAGACAGCCTATCTGGCGAATATTGCACAGCCGACCATCGCATTGATCAATAATGCTCATCGTGAGCATCAGGAGTTTATGTTAAATGTCGAAGCTGTTGCTCGTGAGCATGCTGCTGTATTGGCAGCGTTACCGCAGGATGGTGTCGCGGTGTTTCCGAACGATATGATATTCACTCCTCTATGGCGAGAGATCGCGGGGAATCGCCAGGTCATTGATTTTGCAATGGATGCAGCTGCTTCTGTATCAGGCTGCTATGACAGCGTTACACGTAATCTCCATGTCATGACCCCAGTGGGCGATTTCTCCCTGACATTGCCAGTTCTTGGTGTGCATAATGCCCGTAACGCATTGGCTGCGATCGCCTGTGTACTTGGGGCAAAGATTGATGATATAGGGGCGATTGTGCGTGGTCTCGAGCAGTTTAAGCCAGTTAATGGTCGCATGCAGGTGTCGACAATTGAATATGGTTCGCTTGTTGGGACGACCGTTATAGATGATACATATAACGCTAATCCAGATTCCATAATGGCTGCCATTAATGTGTTGGCGCAAATGCGAGCACCTCGCATCCTGGTGCTTGGCGATATGGGGGAGGTAGGTGATATTGGTCCTAAAGTTCATGGCGAAGTGGGCGCATATGCCTCGGAACACGGCATTGAATATTTGTTTGGTATTGGGCAAGCGACAAGAATTACTTGCCAAACTTTTGGTTCGGGCAGCGAACATTTTGAAGACGTTGAATCTCTCGTTTCGACATTGAAAGCTTATGTGAAGGGACCCGCTACGGTACTAGTCAAAGGTTCACGTTTCATGAAAATGGAGCGTGTTTTAGAATTATTGAACTAAACCCGGGGTGATGGCACCTGCGTACATTGAGGATTAATTTCATGTTTTTGGCGCTGGCGCAATGGTTGCAAACAGAAGCAAGTTTCTTACGTGTTTTTAATTACCTGACGTTTCGAGCGTTGATGGCTAGTCTCACTGCGTTGATGATCGGTCTAGCCTTCGGCCCGATGGTGATTTCTAAGTTGAAGGTGATGAAAGTAGGTCAGGCAGTGCGTGCTGATGGACCGCAGAAGCATCTCATCAAATCAGGGACGCCGACAATGGGAGGGTTACTAGTCCTCATTGCGATTACTATTGCTACATTGCTGTGGACGGATCTCTCGAATCGATTCGTTTGGATCGTACTGGTTGTAACACTTGGTTTTGGCATAATTGGCTGGATCGATGATTACCGAAAAGTATTTCACAAAGATCCGATTGGAATGTCGTCGAGGGAAAAGTACTTTTGGCAATCACTTATTGGGCTTTTTGCCGCTATTTATTTGGCATTTAGTGTTTCTGAGACAAGTAATTTGAAAGTATTTGAGTTGTATATGAGCTGGGGACGTCGTGGAATACCGGCTGATTTACCTCCCAAGGCGGACTTCATCGTGCCATTTTTTAAAACGATCAGTTATCCACTGGGAATTTTTGGATTTATTGTACTGACGTACTTTGTTATTGTTGGATCGAGCAACGCTGTGAATCTGACCGATGGTCTCGATGGATTGGTTATTATGCCGGTTGTTTTGGTTGCCAGCGCATTGGGGGTTTTCGCTTATGTGATGGGTAATGCTGTGTTTGCGAAGTATCTGCTATTTCCTTATATTCCGGGTGCCGGCGAATTGCTAGTGTTTTGTGCTGCGATGGCGGGTGCAGGACTTGCCTTTTTATGGTTCAACACGCATCCAGCACAGGTTTTTATGGGGGACGTTGGTTCATTGGCGTTAGGTGGTGCGCTCGGCACAGTTGCGGTTATTGTGCGGCAGGAAATGGTGTTGTTCCTTATGGGTGGTGTTTTTGTCATCGAGACGATCTCAGTGATGTTGCAAGTGACCTGGTTTAAATATACGAAGCTGAAATATGGTGAAGGGCGCCGTCTTTTCAAGATGGCGCCCTTGCACCATCATTTTGAGTTATCTGGATGGAAGGAGACACAGGTAGTAGTACGTTTTTGGATTATCACGTTGATATTGGTACTGATTGGTCTGTCGACGTTGAAGTTGCGTTAAAAGTACAGACGATACAATCACGAGCCAACAGGGTGATAGATTAGTAATGCGTATAGGCACTTTGCACACAATATTATTTTTATCGCCGGATTTGAATTGATTGAGATGATGTAAGGAAAACGAATTGTTTGGTGAGCTGTTTGATAAATCTAAGTACCTGCGTGTTTTGATCCTCGGTCTCGGAGAATCTGGCTTAGCGATGGTGCGTTGGTGCGCGCGCTATGGGTGCGGTGTGCGGGTGGCTGACATACATTCGTCGCCACCGAATCTTGCTACATTATTGCAGTTGGATCTGCCTGAGGTGATATTTATTGGAGGGGCATTTACGAAATCATTGCTTGATGATATTGACCTCATTGGCATCAGTCCGGGGTTATCCCCCAACGCATTGGATGTTGCACCGCTTTTGGTCGAAGCTACTCAGCGTGGTATTCCTGTATGGGGAGAGATAGAATTCTTCTCACAAGCATTGAATTATCTTGCTGCGACGAGTGGGTATGCGCCAAAGTTGTTAGCTATCACCGGTACTAATGGTAAGACAACAACTACACGTCTAACTGAGTTACTGTGCTGTAATGCAGGTAAACGTACTGCTGTAGCTGGCAATATTAGTCCATCGGCCTTGGATTGTTTATCTTCATGCATTTCCGAAATGGCGTTACCGGATATTTGGATATTAGAGCTTTCGAGCTTCCAGCTCGAAACGACGTATTCACTTAAACCAGATGCTGCTGCCATTTTGAATATTACTCAAGATCACCTCGACTGGCATGGTGGGATGGATGCTTATGTCGCTGCTAAAGCGCGTATTTTTTCATCGAAGACTATGCGAGTGCTTAACCGTGATGATGTTCGTGTGATGAAGTTTGCTATACCCGAAGCCAAGGTTGTGACCTTCGGTACATCGTTTCCTGATGTGCTCGGTGACTTTGGTTTACAACGGAAAAATGGAGTAACTTGGCTCGTCGAAGCATTCACGCTTGACGACGAAGTAATAGTTGCGCCACGTCACCGTAATAATGAGGGGTGCGATGTTTTTACCATGGAACTCGGGATGAAGTGGCTGATGCCAGCAGATGCATTGCGTATTTGTGGAGAACATAACGCTGCGAATGCATTGGCGGCACTGGCATTGACGCGTTATGTCGATTTACCATTGGTTAAATTGGTTTGTGGTTTGGGTGAATACACAGGTGAGTTGCATCGTGTACAACTGATTGGTACGATCAAAGATGTTGAGTATTATGACGATAGCAAGGGTACCAATGTTGGAGCAACAGCAGCAGCGATCAGCGGTTTGAAAAAGCAAATTGTGCTCATTGCTGGGGGTGATGGCAAAGGACAGGATTTCTCACCGTTGGTCGAGCCAGTCGCGAATCGCGCGAGAGCTGTTTTTCTCATTGGCCGCGATGCATTGAAAATTCGTGCGGTTTTGGCTCATGCTAATGTTCCGCTGATTGATGCCGATACGTTAGAAGCAGCAACGTTTCAAGCAGCTAAGCTTGCACAACCAGGTGATGCGGTGTTGTTGTCACCGGCTTGCGCCAGTTTCGATATGTTTCAGAACTATGAGCATCGGGCTGACGTTTTTCGCCACGCAGTGTTGCAATTGGCGACTGAAGCAGGGGAAATGCTGTGAGCTGGCTCAAGACATTCTTCAGCAAAAAGTCTCAGTCAAATTTTGTCGGTAATAGGAAATCGTCATCGACCTCCAAACGTGTGACTGGCGATATTAAGCGGACGCGATCATACATACTTGAATATGACTATGCGTTGATATGGACTGTAATCACATTGCTGACTCTTGGTTTGATTATGGTCTACTCAGCTTCCGTTGCATTGCCAGATTCCCCCAAGTACAGTGGTTATTCGTCATATCACTTTCTAGGTAGGCATATCGTGTCGTTGACGATCGGGGTAACTGCTGCAGTTGTTACATTTCGAATTCCTGTCAAAGTAATAGAAAAGTTTGCGCCAAAGCTATTTTTGCTGGCATTGATTTTGCTCATTATTGTATTAATTCCATACTTAGGAAAGGGTGTAAATGGCTCGAAGCGTTGGATTACTCTGTGGGTTCTGAATTTTCAGCCATCAGAACTAATGAAGCTTGCTGTAACGCTCTACGCCGCGAATTACACAGTCCGGAAACAAAAATTTATGCAGAGTTTCCGTAAAGGTTTTTTGCCAATGGGCATTGCTGTCGTGTTCGTTGGGATGCTTTTGCTGCTTGAGCCGGATATGGGTGCGTTCATTGTAGTGGCTGCTATTGCAATGGGTATTCTGTTTCTCGGTGGGGTAAACGGCAAGTTGTTTGCTGGTTTGGCATTGACGGCGGTTGGCACGTTTACAGCATTAATTTGGCTTTCGCCATGGCGGCGGGAGAGGATTTTTGCTTATTTGGATCCCTGGCGTGAAGACTATGCGCTTGATAAATCATATCAATTAACACATTCATTGATTGCGTTTGGGCTTGGCGAATGGACAGGTACTGGTCTTGGAAGTAGCATAGAAAAACTACATTACTTGCCGGAAGCTCATACCGACTTTATTCTTGCAGTGATTGGGGAGGAGTTTGGTTTTGTAGGTGTGGCATGTGTTATTTTTTTGTTCTATTGGATTGTGCGAAGTGCTTTTGAGATTGGGCGTCAGTCCATTGCCTTAGAGCAAACGTTCGGCGGCTTGTTGGCAAAGGGGATTGGCGTTTGGATCGGTGTGCAGACGTTCATCAATATGGGGGTGAACCTGGGATTGCTCCCGACTAAAGGTTTGACGTTGCCCCTCGTGAGTTACGGAGGTTCGGGTATCCTTCTGAATTGCATCGCATTGGCGATGCTGCTGAGAGTCGATTATGAGAATCGGTTATTGATGCGTGGAGGGAAGATATGAATGTGCCATTGACAGATTTACCTTCTTCTACCCAAAAGCAAGTACGTACTTTGTTAGTGATGGGTGGTGGAACGGGTGGACACGTTTTTCCAGGCCTTGCCGTTGCTAATTTCCTGCGTTTGCAAGGTTGGAAAGTCCTATGGCTGGGCAATCCTGATGGCATTGAGGCGACGCTTGTTCCAAAGTATGATATTCCCATGGTGTACATTCGCATAGAGGGTATACGTGGAAAAGGTTGGCTGAGGAAGTTTTTTTTACCCTTTAAATTATTACCTGCATTTTGGAAAAGTTTGTGCGAGATTCGATGTATTCGGCCAAACATTGTGCTTGGCATGGGCGGTTATATTACATTCCCAGGCGGAGTTATTGCGTCGTTACTTGGTTGTCCGCTTGTGTTACACGAACAGAATTCTGTTATGGGACTGTCAAATCGTCTACTCGCATGCGTGGCTGATAAGGTGTTACTCGCATTCCCTAAGACTTTACGAGATGGTCAATGGGTAGGCAATCCCATTCGCGTCGATTTTGATGCACTTCCTGATCCTTCCGTGCGCTATGAAGCTCGGAAGGGTCCCTTGCGTATCTTGGTGGTAGGTGGAAGTTTGGGTGCAGCTGTATTGAATGATATTGTGCCGAAGGCGTTGGCTAAGTTGCCCTGCGAGGAGCGCCCGTATGTTGTTCATCAGGCTGGAATGAAGCATATCAGGACGTTGCAAAAGAACTATGCCTCCGCTGGAGTGATGGTCGAAGCGCTACCATTCATTGATGATATGGTTAGTGCTTATGCTGACGCCGATCTCGTGATTTGTAGAGCAGGTGCAATGACGGTGGCCGAAGTGGCCGCTGTTGGTATAGCGGCTCTATTCGTGCCGTTCCCTCATGCAGTAGATGATCATCAAACTAGCAATGCACGATTCCTTACGGATGAAGGCGCAGCGATTCTGATGACCCAAAGTGAATTATCGGCAGACAGACTGGCTGCGTGGTTGCGCACGCAAACGCGTTCAACCTTGCTTGCCATTGCACAGAAGGCTAAGATTTTCGCAAAATCAGATGCTACCGAACAAGTAGCTCTGTTATGTGCCGCCTTGGCCAAGGACTAACATGAAGCATAGCGTTAAACACATTCATTTTGTTGGTATCGGCGGTGCTGGAATGAGCGGAATAGCTCAAATTTTGCTGAATCTCGGTTATCAAGTCAGTGGTTCAGACCTTGCCGCAACCAGAGTGACGCAGCGCCTTATAGATCTCGGTGCACGTGTGATCCAAGGGCACGCAGCTGAAAATATTCAATCGGCTGACGCCATTGTTGTATCGACTGCAATTGGACCTGATAACCCAGAAATATTAGCAGGGCGAATCAAACAGATTCCGATTGTGTCTCGTACAGTAATGCTTGCTGAGCTAATGCGCTTGAAAAAAGGTATCGCTATTGCTGGTACACACGGCAAGACTACCACGACGAGTCTTATGGCCAGTGTATTGGTAAAAGGTGGATTTGATCCGACATTCGTTGTTGGCGGACACTTGAATAGTACTGGTGAGAATGCTCGGCTAGGAGTAGGAGATTTTATCGTTGTCGAAGCTGATGAGTCTGATGCCTCCTTTTTGAAACTAAGCCCAGTCATCGAAGTCATCACAAACATCGATTTCGATCATATGGATAGTTACGGACACGATTTTGTGCGGCTTAAGCAAGCGTTCCTCAAGTTCACAGAGCGTTTACCGTTCTACGGCATTGCAGTGCTATGTGTTGATGATCCATATGTGCGTGAGATTTTACCATTTGTATCTAGGCAGGTAATCCGTTATGGTTTCTCGGAGGAGGCGCAAGTACGCGCCATTGATATACATGCTGACGGTGGGCAAATGCATTTTACCGCACTGCGTGAATATACTAAGGGTCTAGCTCCGCTTGACATCACGCTTAATCTGCCAGGATATCATAATGTGCAAAACTCCTTGGCTGTAATTGCCATTGCGACGGAGCTTGGAGTATCAGATTTTTCGATTCGACAAGCTTTTTTGGAATTCAATGGAGTTAGCCGTCGTTTCCAGCGTTATGGGGAGATTAACCTACAAAAGAATAGTGGTGCCGGTTCATTTACTTTAATCGACGATTATGGGCATCATCCAGTTGAAATAGCAGCGACACTGAGAGCTGCGCGTGCAGCATTTCCAGGGCGTCGGATCATATTAGCGTTTCAGCCCCATCGCTATACTCGATTGCGTGATTGTTTTGCTGATTTCGTGAAAGTTCTATCGACACCAGATATCCTCTTACTTGCTGAAGTATATGCCGCTGGTGAAGTGCCGATCGTGGCTGTGGATAGCCTCGCTTTGGAGCATGCTCTGCGTATGGCTCATCAGATAGAACTAGTATTTGTCGGGGATGTAAGTCAGATACCTGATGCCCTTTTGAAGGTGGCGCGCGCGGGTGATGTGGTGATTACCATGGGGGCTGGCTCGATTGACCAGGTTCCTCACAAGTTGCTGGAGCAGAAAGGAGTTTGAGGTGATTGCATTAAATCCAAAAGAATTTGGTAAGGTTGGTGTCTTGATGGGTGGACGCTCAGCAGAGCGCGAAATTTCTTTGATGTCTGGCAATGGTGTTCTTGGAGCACTGCTCTCAAGGAATATCGATGCCCATGCCTTTGATACTGGCATGAATGATTTAAGCGCACTTGCTGCTCAGAAATTTGATCGTGTTTTTATCACGTTGCATGGTCGTTATGGTGAAGATGGTACGATGCAAGGGGTGTTGGAACATTTAGGTATTCCATATACTGGTTCCAGCGTGTTGGCTTCTGCGTTAGCGATGGATAAGGAAATGACAAAGCGTGTTTGGATGAATGAAGGCTTGTCGACGCCACGCTTTCACATGCTGAAGAGTGATAGCAATTGGGATGCCATCGCACATGATTTGTGTCTACCGGTCATTGTCAAACCTTCACGTGAAGGCTCGACCATTGGTCTAACCAAAGTAACAAATGTCTCACAGCTATGCAAGGCCTATGAGAATGCGGCGGCGTTTGATACGAATGTCTTGGCCGAAGAGTTTATCGATGGTGATGAGTTAACTGTTCCCGTACTTGGCGTTGGCACGGAAGGTGCCAGTGCTGCTCGTTCATTGCCGATAATTCGGATTCTAGCCCCGGATGGGGATTACAGCTATCAGAATAAATATTTCAAGGATGATACACGATACGAGTGTCCACCACCGTTGTCCATGTGCTTGCAAGAGGAAGTGCAGCGACTTGTGTTGCAGGCATATCGGGTTCTGGGCTGCCGAGGATGGGGACGCATCGATTTGATGCTTCGAAAGCGAGATAATAAACCTTACTTATTGGAGATGAATACATCGCCTGGTATGACTGGACATTCACTTGTTCCGATGTCGGCTCGTGCTGTCGGACTGTCATACGAGGATCTTGTGCTGGAAATTCTCAGCACTGCTACGCTTGACTTGTATATGAATACACTGGGGAAGTTGCAATAAAAAAGCAAGGAAATAGGATAGTCATGTGGCATAACATTCGTCTACTCAATGCGTTTGTTAGCACGATTGTTGTCCTGTGCGTGTTGGGTACGCTTGTGGCTGGTGGTCGGTGGTTGATCCATCGCCCGTTTTTTACATTGCGGATGATTCAGGTGGATGGAGATGTTGAACACATTAGTGATTTTCTCTTGCGTGTGAATGCGGTATCACACTTGCATGGCAATTTTTTTACTATCAATATTGAAAGTGCACGTGCTGCGTTCGAACGGGTACCTTGGGTGCGCAGTGCAAGTGTGAGGCGTGTTTGGCCGAATCGTTTAGCTGTCACGCTAGAAGAGTATAAACCACTGGCAACCTGGGGCGATGGCCGGTTGGTGAGTTTGGATGGTGAGCTGTTTACTGCTAATTTAGATGAAGCCGAGAATGATGGGCATTTGCCAGAGTTTACTGGCCCACCAGGAAGTGAAAAGGACGTCACTGAACGTTATTATGACTTTGTCAAATGGTTCGCTGGTTTGAACATGAAACCGGATTCAGTGGTGTTATCCGACCGTTATGCTTGGAGCGTAAGGTTGTCAGGGGGTATTCAATTAGCATTGGGTCGTGAACGGGATTCTAGCACCTTAGCTTTACGTTGCCAGCGGTTTGTACAGGCTTATCCAGAAGTGGTTCAGCGCTGGGGTAATCAGATTGAATACGCTGATTTGCGTTATCCCAATGGCTTTGCCGTACGTGCGGCGGGTATGCGTTTCTTAACAGAAGGCGAATTAAAGAAATTAGATCTACAGGGTCAATTACTGATACGACCATCTGTATTAAAAAGAGATATACAGAAATCAGGTTCAAAAGAGTAAAGCCAGTGAGATTTCAGAATTTACACACAATATGAGCAAAGATTACAAAGATTTATTGATAGCCTTGGATATTGGCACAACGAAAGTTGTGGCGGTTGTGGCTGAACTACTTCCTGAAGGTCGTTACGAAGTCATTGGCCTTGGTCAAAGTGAATCGCACGGTCTGAAGAAAGGAGTAGTGGTCAACATTGAGGCAACAGTTCAGTCTATCCAGCGTGCTCTTGAGGAAGCAGAGTTAATGGCAGATTGGAAGATTACAAACGTATTTACCGGAATTGCCGGTAGCCATATTCGTAGTTTTAATTCGAGCGGCATGGTTGCTATCAAGGATAAAGAGGTTACACAAGCGGATGTTGCGCGTGTTATTGAGACAGCTAAGGCTATTAATATTCCGACGGATCAACAGGTGCTGCATATTCTGACGCAGGAATTCATTATTGATGGTCAAGAAGATGTCCGTGAGCCTATTGGTATGAGTGGTATCCGTCTCGAAGTGAAGGTGCATATTGTGACGGGCGCTGTGTCGGCAGCACAAAATATTGTGAAATGTGTCCGCCGTTGCGGCCTTGAAGTTAATGATCTGATTTTACAGCCGTTGGCATCGAGCCTTTCAGTGCTTACAGAAGATGAAAAAGAACTTGGTGTTGTGCTGGTTGATATTGGGGGAGGTACAACCGATATCGCTATTTTTAGTGAAGGTGCTATCCGACACACGGCTGTCATTCCAATTGCTGGAGATCAGATTTCAAGCGATATCGCAATGGCACTACGGACACCGACATCAGCCGCGGAAGATATGAAAATCGAGTTTGGTATTGCGAAACAGTCACTGGTCGATGCAGATGAAATGATCGAGGTACCTGGGCTTGATGAGCGAGGCTCTCGTACGTTTTCGCGTCAAGCGTTGGCAGCGGTGATCGAACCTCGTGTGGAGGAGCTTTTTTTTCTGGTGCAGCAGGTTGTACGTGAATCGGGTTATGAAGAGTTATTGTCGGCAGGAATTACGCTGACGGGAGGAGCAGCCATGATGCCAGGTATGGCTGAGTTAGGTGAGGATATTTTCCTGAAGCCTGTGCGTATCGGTGTGCCTAAATATAACGGTGGTTTGGCCGACGTGGTATGCAATCCACGTTACGCAACTGCGATGGGACTACTGCTTGAAGGTTCCTCACAACGTATGCGTGGCCGGAAGGTGGCGGTCCATTCTGGACAAGCGAGCCAAGTTTGGGGACGTATGCGGGATTGGTTCTTTAGTAATTTTTAACCGTTTTTTATGTAAAGATGTCGGGCAGATAAAGAGCAAGTGTAAGCGCTTTAATATCCAAGCTACTATTTTTCGTTCTTACTCCCAGCCATTTTTGCCCATAGGAGGTACTGTATGAACTTTGAAATGTTGGAAACGGAAACCAACGGCACCATTATCAAGGTAGTAGGCGTTGGTGGAGCTGGGGGTAATGCTGTTCAGCATATGATTAATCGTGGCGTACAAGGTGTGGAATTCATCACCATGAATACCGATGCGCAAGCCTTGGCGCGTTCGCAGGCGAGTACTACGATTCAGCTTGGCAAGACCGGTTTGGGTGCAGGTGCACGTCCAGAAATAGGTCGCTCTGCCGCTGATGAGGCGCGTGAGCGCGTTGCTGACTCTCTGCGAGGTGCGAATATGGTGTTTATTACCGCCGGTATGGGGGGTGGTACAGGCACAGGCGCCGCACCAGTTGTAGCGCAGATTGCGAAGGAAATGGATATCTTGACAGTAGGTGTGGTTTCTAAACCATTTGAGTTTGAAGGCCGTAAACGTATGCGTGTGGCGGAAAATGGCGCACAAGAGTTGGAAAATAATGTTGATTCACTCATCGTTGTGCTCAACGATAAGCTTTTTGAAGTGATGGGTGATGATGCAGAAATGGAGAAATGCTTTCAGTGCGCGGATGACGTGCTACACAATGCTGTTGCGGGTATTGCCGAAATAATCAATGTAGAGGGTCTCGTCAACGTTGACTTCGAAGATGTGAAGACGGTGATGAGTGAGCAAGGAAAAGCCATGATGGGTACGGCAACGGTCGCCGGTGTTGATCGTGCACGGCTTGCTGCTGAGCAAGCCGTAGCTAGTCCATTGCTTGAAGGCGTTGATTTGTCAGGCGCTCGTGGTGTTTTGGTCAACATCACAGCTTCACGGTCACTACGTTTATCAGAAACGCGGGAAGTGATGAATACCATTAAGGGCTACGCTGCCGAAGATGCAACTGTGATTTTTGGTACTGTATATGATGATAAAATGGGCGATGCTCTACGCGTCACTGTGGTTGCTACCGGCTTGGGTCGCGTTGTTGCGAAAAAGCAAGCGACACCGATGACATTGCTGAAAAGTGCTGCAGATAACCTATCAATCATTAATGGTCATGTACCGGTGACAGGTCAGATGGTAGGTGGTACCGACTCTGGAGTACTGGATCCAGCTGTGTGGCGCAGCTCTCGTGAGACTGCAGCATTGCATGTGGCTGCTCTGCAGGAAAAGGGCGTGGATACCTATGACATCCCGGCGTTTCTCCGGAAGCAAGCAGATTGATAAAATTAATAACATATACATAAAGATAAGCGATGTAATGGGGTGGCTGCTTGCCTATTTATAGGTAAGTATTGTGCAGATATATCGATTTTAAAACCAAAAAACATTGAGATATGAGCATACCTCTCAATCATAAATAAATGCAGTTCTGTGCTGTTTGAACTGGTTTGTGGTGGAAGCACCCCAAGTTTTAGTGTTATGGACAACGCCATGCCTTCATTATTTTCACCGTGAAGCATTTTTCTGCTAGTGAGAGGCAACTGTCTGAGGAGCTAGATTTATGGTATTTCATGAGCACGAGATCGCTTTATATTGACAACAGAGGAAATGGGAATTTGTTACAATTAAAAGTGTAGATATAGATATTTTATTATTTTTAATAAAAGCATGTTGAAGCAGCGCACCCTCAAATCTGTCGCTAAGACGGTTGGTATTGGTTTACACTCTGGTCGTAAGGTTGAGTTAACGTTGCGTCCTGCACCACCTGATACTGGCATTGTATTTTGCCGGATTGATTTATTCCCCGTGGTCGAAATTCCTGCGTCGGCGATGAGTATTGGTGATACGTGTATGGCATCTGTGCTGCAGAAGGATCGGACAAGGGTCTCGACTGTGGAGCATCTGATGTCTGCGTGTGCTGGCCTTGGCATCGATAATTTGTATGTCGATGTGACGACTGAAGAAATTCCGATTATGGATGGCAGTGCAGCAACTTTCGTTTTCCTAATCCAATCGGCTGGCATTGAAGAGCAGAATGTGGTGAAGCGGTTCATTCGTGTTACACGTTCCATTGAAGTGTGCGATGGAGATAAATTTGCTCGTCTGGAGCCTTACCATGGTTTCAGATTGAAATTTACAATCGATTTTCGTCATCCGGCGTTGGATCGTACTGGTCAGGTATTGGAGGTTGATTTTGCCAATATTTCATATGCTCGAGAAATTGCTCGAGCTCGTACTTTCGGCTTTGCTCATGAGGTGGAAATTTTACGTGAATTGGGGTTGGCTCGTGGGGGTAGCATGGACAATGCAATTGTCCTCGATGAATATCGTATTTTGAACAATGACGGGTTGCGCTATAACGATGAATTTGTTAAGCATAAGATGCTAGATGCAATTGGTGATTTATATGTAGTTGGCCATCCGTTACTCACGTCTTACACTGGTTACAAATCTGGGCACAATCTGAATAATCGGCTTTTGCGTGAATTATTGTTACAAGAAGCTTATGAGATAGTTACCTTTTCACGCTCAGAAGATGCGCCAAGGGGATTCCAGTTGGAGTTACAAACATCTCTCGTATAGGATCGATCTTAGACGTAAAACAACATAGATTTTTTTAAGAAGATGCACGGCCTTTTTCGGGGGTGTCTTCTATTGTAAAACTCAATCTTATGATTTTTGGTTGCCACCGTGAGAATGATGAGCAACAAGATGAGTGACTGCGTCTCGTAGTGGTGATGGTGATAATTCATCGCGCAAGTTGCGTAGACTAACAAATCCCTTTCGCGATAGACGTGTCTTTTTCAATGGCCTGAGAGGCACTGGCGATGTGATGTTGACACGAATGCTGATGCTACGAATTAGCCAACCACGTTTTGTTAAACTTTCGATTAGCGATGGTGTTTGTTGGCGTAAACGAGCAGCTACAGCGTTATTTGAGACTAAAAGAAGTAGTTTGCCGTTGAGCGGAGATGCTAGCTTCACCGCATGAGTTAACGATATTGGAAGCAGAGAGTGGACATCTTGCTCTAACTTACCAAGTTTTTGGGTTAGCAAAATAAGCGATCCGGTACCAGTGGCACAAGATAGTAATTCATTAAGTGGGCGCGGCGCCATACGAGTGGTAGTACGAGAGGATATAGGGAAGACAGAAGAGTATCCCGCCATTGTAGCTTTGTTCGAGTTCCCTGGTTATCTATCTACTATTTAAAAAAATAGCAGCTGATGAGTGTGTATATGGGAAAGCCATCTTATTTTAGGAGCTGTTTTGACGGTCGTGATGGTTGGAAAAGGGAGGCGAAAACCAACTAACGAAAACCAAAGAGGTTGTTTATTGAGGCGCATATTTATGCGTCTAGCTGCTTTTTATAATGCTTTACTGTATTATTTAATACTAAATCTTCCTAAGAAAAAAGTATGGTGAGTGCTGTAGCTGGGAGTTGATTGAATTGTTGCAAAGAGCTCTCCTAAGTGGAGAGACTGGCTTTATCCTTGAGCTTGACTTGCTACGGACGTTTGCCTGTTGGGAAAGGCCATGCGATTGGCTGACTTAACACCGTCGTCTTCGCTGAGCAATCGGAAACTGATTGTACTTTGTCAATAACGTCTGACGTAACTGATTTCTCTGGAATTATAAATTTCTTGGTTACGATTTTCTTAGGATCAATTATAGCCATCATTTTTCTCCTGAACGTAAGTATTATTCAAAAACCTGGCAAGAAAAACCAATTTCGGCGAAATGGACTTTGACTGATTGTGAAAATGAATTTTTGCATGTGGTCATGCGCCTCTTTGTTAGTATCAAGATGGCGGATCCTTTAGTTCTGTCGTTGCTAGGCAATTTAATATCTTGGGTTCTGATTTTGACATACCTTCTTTCATTAGGATAGAAGAAATTACAACTCAATACCACCAGTTCTTTGTGGCGGGGAAAGGTACAAGAAACATGGAAACGTGTACCTCGACAGATGCTATACGGAAAATTTTCTTAAGACAGATGCACCTTTATTTCTACATGAAATATCATTTCAACTAAAATATTTTGATTCTTCGCTGAGCAAGCGGAAACTAATTGCTTACAAATGAGAAAAATCGACGGTTGATAAGTCCATGAGATCTATCACAAGCTGCAGATGTGCACTACATTTCTTAATCCCAGTTTAAAGTGCCACCTGTTTGATATTCGATTACACGTGTTTCGAAAAAGTTACGTTCCTTTTTTAAATCGATCATTTCACTCATCCACGGGAATGGGTTTTCTTCATTAGGAAAAAGAACATCAAGACCGATTTGTGTACATCGCCGATTCGCGATGAAGCGCAGGTAGCCCTTGAACATGCCTGCATTTAGACCGAGTACACCACGTGGCATTGTATCTTCAGCATATCGATATTCAAGCTCCACAGCTGTTTTGAATAACTCACGAATCTCATTACGAAATTTCTGAGTCCAGAGTTGGGGATTTTCGAGTTTTACCTGGTTGATGAGATCGATGCCGAAGTTACAGTGCATTGATTCATCACGCAATATGTATTGATATTGCTCAGCTGCTCCTGTCATTTTGTTTTGGCGACCCAGTGCGAGGATTTGCGTAAAGCCAACGTAGAAGAACAGCCCTTCCATAATGCAAGCGAATACAATCAGCGAACGCAGCAATTTTTGATCAGTCTCCAGTGTACCGGTCTTAAATGCTGGATCTGTTAGAATGTCGATAAATGGGATGAGGAATTCGTCTTTTTCACGGATTGATTCTACTTCATGATAAGCATTGAAAATCTCACCTTCATCTAATCCTAAGCTCTCGACGATGTATTGGTATGCATGCGTATGGATAGCTTCTTCAAACGCCTGACGTAACAAAAACTGGCGACACTCAGGTGCCGTGATGTGGCGGTACGTGCCTAGCACAATGTTATTTGCTGCCAGTGAGTCAGCCGTTACGAAGAAACCCAGATTGCGCTTGACGATACGGCGTTCGGCTTCTGTTAGGCCGTTTGGGTCTTTCCACAGAGCAATGTCACGTGACATATTAATTTCTTGCGGCATCCAGTGATTCGCACATCCCGCCAGATACTTTTCCCAAGCCCATTTATACTTGAACGGTACCAACTGATTAACGTCTGTTGAACCGTTGATAACACGCTTGTCAGCAGCGTTTACACGCCGAGATGAATAGTTTTTGATCACATTTAGTTCGTCTTCTTTTTTGATAAGGATATTCTTGCTTAAAGGCAATGCTGTCATCGATGATGGGTCACTCTTTGGTTGTGTCTTCATGTCTTCGTTCCAATTCAACATGGTTCCGTCTAATGATATTCGGTGTTAAGCGGCGGATGCTGGTTATTCAAGGAATTCTACAGCGCAATCGAGAGAGCCAACGGCATGTTAAGCTCCCTGGAGATGATTTTGACTGATCGATGATGTTGAAAAAATTATTCAGGTTCTTCTTTATGACCAACAACACACAGTATGGATAGTGGAGTAATGATGAGTCTCATTTATAATGCTTTAAACACGTTGCGTGAAGTGGCTTGCTCTTACTGACAAGCCTCACATTCTTCAATGCCAGGATCTTCCCGAGACATTTTGCACACGGGACCTTCCACTGCTCGCATTGGTTGTGTGAGTGGCGGAATCCTCATGGTCTCTTCAAGTTCACTAGAAGATGGTACTGAATTTAATACCCCTGTTTTGACTGTTGATTTCTCGATGTGTGTTGCTGCCATTGTGCGTAGGTAGTACGTCGTTTTTAACCCACGTATCCACGCTAGTTTATAAAGCTCATCTAGCTTCTTCCCTGAAACTCCCGTCATATAAATATTGAGTGATTGTGCCTGATCAATCCACTTTTGACGACGTGAGGCGGCTTCGATTAACCACTTTGGCTCAATTTCAAATGCCGTGGCATAGATCTCACGCAAATCGGCAGGTACTCGATTTATATGCGATAGTGCACCATCAAAATACTTCAAGTCGGCGACCATCACTTCGTCCCAAAGACCTCGTGTTTTTAGATCTTCGACAAGATATTGGTTGACGACTGTGAATTCACCCGATAGATTTGATTTCACATAAAGATTTTGGAATGTGGGTTCGATACATGCCGAAACGCCGATGATGTTTGAAATCGTAGCTGTTGGAGCGATCGCGACACAGTTCGAATTGCGCATTCCATGCTCGGCGATATGCTTACGTAGGCTGTCCCACGATAGCGTTGAAGAGTTATCGACCTCGATATAGTTGCTACGGTCTTCTGCGAGTAATTGGAGTGAATCCTGAGGGAGAATACCTTGATCCCACAGCGAGCCTGGATATGAGGGATATTTTCCTCGTTCGACGGCCAACTCTGTCGATGCCCAGTAAGCGTAGTAGCAAATTGCTTCCATTGAACGATCAGCGAACTCAATCGCATCATTCGAGGCGTACGGAGTGCGCAACAAATGGAGGCAGTCCTGGAAGCCCATAAGTCCCAAACCGACGGGACGATGACGAATATTTGACTCACGCGCTTTCTCGACAGCGTAGTAGTTGATATCAATCACATTGTCGAGCATACGCATTGCCACACGAATGGTATGTTGCAATTTGTTATGATCGAGTTCGTAAATATTGTTGGCCGTGCGTTTCATGTGCGCAACTAAGTTTACTGAACCGAGGTTACACACCGCAATTTCTGTTTCACTCGTATTAAGAGTGATTTCTGTACATAGATTAGACGAATGAACTACGCCGACATGCTGTTGCGGTGAGCGGATGTTGCAAGGATCCTTGAAGGTAATCCAGGGATGACCGGTTTCAAATAACATACCTAGCATCTTGCGCCATAATGCTTGTGCTGGTACCTTCTTTGCGCTACTCAATTCACCACGTGCCGCTTTGGCTTCGTAGGCCACATAGGTAGCCTCAAAGGCACGACCGAACTTGTCATGCAGGTCTGGGCAGTCTGAGGGTGAGAATAACGTCCAATCTGCCCCTTCCATTACACGCTTCATAAACAAATCTGGGATCCAGTTCGCTGTGTTCATGTCATGCGTGCGCCGCCTATCATCGCCGGTGTTCTTCCGCAATTCAAGGAATTCCTCGATGTCTAGGTGCCATGTTTCCAAATATGCACAGACGGCACCTTTACGTTTTCCACCCTGATTCACTGCGACTGCTGTATCGTTAACAACCTTCAGGAAGGGCACCACACCTTGGCTCTTTCCATTTGTACCTTTGATACAAGAGCCTAACGCACGTACTTGAGTCCAATCGTTGCCTAAACCACCAGCAAATTTTGATAATAAGGCATTTTCCTTGAGTGCTTCGTAAATCCCTTCAAGATCATCCGAAACGGTTGTTAAATAGCATGATGACAGTTGTGACCTACGTGTACCGGCGTTGAATAACGTGGGGGTCGAACTCATGAAATCGAAGGTCGATAAAATGTGATAGAACTCAATGGCACGTGCTTCGCGATCTATTTCACCTAGCGCCAATCCCATCGCGACACGCATAAAGAAAGCCTGTGGCATTTCGATCCGCGATTCATTGACATGTAAGAAATAACGGTCATATAGTGTTTGTAAACCGAGGTAGTTGAATTGTAAATCCCTGGATGCATCAATGGCCAAGCTCAGCTTGGTTAGATCGAAGTTTAGCATTGTTTCATCGAGCAACTCGGCATCGATACCACGCCGAATGAAGCGCGGAAAATAATCGACGTAACGGGTTGCCATTTGGCTTTGCGATACTTCTTCACCAAAGATTTCTCGACGAATCGTATGCATCAAAATACGTGCTGTGACGAAGCTGTATGCCGGTTCCTTTTCGATTAATGTTCTCGCTGCTAGAATTGCGGAATTATAAATCTGTGATACTGGTACTCCGTCGTATAGATTTTTGATAGTTTCTGCCAGAATTGGTTCTGGACTAACATCGTCGCCCAAATTTTC
Source organism: Candidatus Pandoraea novymonadis (assembly GCF_003004665.1). GTDB lineage: Bacteria > Pseudomonadota > Gammaproteobacteria > Burkholderiales > Burkholderiaceae > Pandoraea > Pandoraea novymonadis. The sequence continues at coordinate 722,575 of NZ_MUHY01000001.1, read as the reverse complement.
GCAAGCTGATTGTATGAGGTTACGTAAAGCCACTGCGTCAAGGGGACGAGATGTCCCGTTGTCGGTGACGTATATTTCTATTTTTTCTGGTTTTATGACCAGTGGTACCCTCCCCATATTACGTTCCCGTTCTTGGGCGCGTTTTTCGCGATACAACACGTAGGCACGGGCGGTGTTATGCTCACCGGCACGCATCAATGCTAGTTCGACCTTATCTTGGATATCTTCAATATGGAAGGTTCCACCGCCGGGACGGCTACGCATTAGCGCGTGCACAATATTCTCTGTCAGTTTCTCGACCAATTCACGAATCCGTGTTGAAGTCGCGCTTGACCCTCCATTAACTGCCAAAAAGGCTTTCGTCACCGCAATAGCGATTTTTGATTGATCAAAACCTACCACGGCACCATCACGTCGAATCACTTTGAAGTCGGCATAATCAGTTGTGGAAATTTCTCCTCTTGTTTCGAGCGTAGAGGCTTTGCCTGTTGCCAAAGCATTCTGGGATGAAGATTCTTGATGCGTATGATTTTCGTTGGTTTGCATATTGCAATTTTTCCTCTTTCAATGGATTAATACCAAGCGTCTTTACCATCTGAGGTTAACAGCAAAGCGTGCCAAGGAGTGAGAACATGGTCCCAGGGTTAATATAGCAACATCCAAGGAGCCGCCGATGACACACAGACGTCTGAGATCAAAACATGTGCCAAGTGGGGTTCTAATTTAATAACTGAAACCACGCTTAATTGATCGTAAGATTTTTTCAAAGCCACTATTTATAGTGGCTTTGAAATGATTCAAAACTAAGTATAGTGGAGATAGGACTCACAGAACACTATAAATTTTTTTGTTTCTGAAGGTTTTACTCAGAAAATGACAATGCACTAAATAATTCATCAAAATATGAAGCCATATTAATGATAGACAGAAAAATACGATTATTAGGGGCACTGATATGGCATAATTTTACCAGGTAGATCGGTTAAGTCTCTCAGAGTCATCCAATCGAAATATGGTCCCGGGTCGGTTTTTCGACCGGGTGCAATATCAGCATGCCCGACGATTGCTTGAATTGAGTAACGTGCGAAGATGGCAAGTGTGAGTTTTGCCAATCCTTTGTACTGTAATTTTTCAAATGGCAAGTGATCGCTGCCTTCTACCTCTATACCTATTGAAAAATCATTACAGTGCTTCCGACCTTGAAATGAAGATACTCCCGCATGCCAGGCGCGAGCATTGCAGGAGACAAACTGCTGTACTCTGCCAGTACGCCGCACAAGAAAATGAGCTGATACGTGTAAATCACGAATTTCGTTGAAAATTGGATGAGCACTGTTATCGAGTTTGTTGCAGAAAAAATCTGCAATCTCGTTTCCGCCAAACTGGCCATGAGGTAATGAAATGTTATGCACCACTAACAAGTCAATGGCCATGGCCTTAGGTCGCTCATCAAAATTTGGCGAGGGAATACGTTCTGCATTATATGCCCAGCCATCATTATCAATCTTAAATAGAGCCGTCATCGCATCATTACACCGTTTGCTGATATTATGATCCTAGTCCCTAGGATGGTCAAAAAAGCACCATGAGCATGGTGCTAATAATAAAGGTCTGAATATTTTCTCAGCATGTAGGTGATTTTAGCGCAGCAAGCGAAGCTTGAGATTGCTATTCCCACTATTTAGACCTACGTCAGACATATAGAAAATTTTAAGAAAACGCACGCTGGAGGTTTTTTCAGAGCTGGATACCGATAGTTTCACCACTCGAGATATTAAGTAATTTATCTATGGCAGCATAGGAAGTTTCTATTATTTTTTATCAGTGTGGCTATTGCATGGTCTCTTTCGGGTATATTCCCGAAAGTTTATCATCCGTGTCTATTCTCATAAATAGGCTCATTACGTATCTACTTCTCATTTCTCTTGAAAACGATGCAGTATAACCTCCAGTACGAAGCAACTTCCAACATACGCTAGCAATAAAGTTAGGAATGAAACTAACACCCAACGCCACGCAACTTTTCCGCGCCAACCATACAAGTGCCTTCCCGTCAATAACGAACCGAACATTACCCACGAAATGACAGCAAAAACTGTCTTGTGATCGATGCGGGCAGGTAGACCAAAAAGCATTTCTGAAAACAATACTCCTGAAACTAAGGTAAGCGTGAGTAAGATAAATCCCGCACTAATTAACCGGAACAATAACTTTTCCATCGTCAAGAGTGGAGGTAGTGTATCCAACCATCGGGAAACCTTGCCTGTTGGCTGTACGCCTGAATCTGCTGGATGCAAATGATGCTCGGCATATATCATTAGCATGGCATGCAGCGCGGTTAAAGCGAATAAGCCATATGATATGTTCGCAATGATGAAATGCAATTTAAACATTGGGTTTGCAGCGAAAGTTACTACACGGTTGTTAGAAAAAATAAGCGGCATTAAACAAGCTAGCGCAGCCACTGGCATGAGCAGAATCCGCAGCGAATCGAGCGGAAAGAATAAGCGTTCGATCGAGTAGATGCAGACTGACAACCAGAGCATTGCAGATAATGCGTATACAAACCCGAAATGCATGCTGTCGGCACGGAAAATAGTCTTATACAACAAGATTCCATGTACGATTAGCGTAATGAAAAGTACGTATTGTAATGGCTGATACTTGGACGCAGGAACACTACGAGAAGTCTCACCTTGTGGGATAAAGCTCTTGGTGGCTGTATCACACTGGTAGCCATGCCATGCTGTTGTAGCAAGACCCGTATAAAGGAGCGCCGTCAGCGCATACAGTAAAATAGTCATGTTAGGATTTTACACTAGGCCCTGGCAATAGAGGTGTCCCAATTCTTGTACTAAAAGGAAACATTTCATGCTCAATAATCTCACTGCACGTCTAGCAAAAGTTGTTAAGACAATTCGAGGTGAAGCTCGTCTGACAGAAGTTAACACGAAGGAAATGCTGCGAGAAGTTCGCATCGCCTTGTTGGAGGCCGACGTGGCTTTACCAGTTGTAAGAGATTTTATTACTAAGGTGAAGGAAAAAGCGCTTGGTGAAGAGGTCATTTCAAGTCTTTTGCCTGGAGAAGCTCTCGTTAGCGTTGTCCATCGTGAGCTGACCGTCCTCATGGGAGGTGATTATGATAGCCGTGCCACTGAACTTAACTTGGCTACAACACCACCTGCTGTTATGCTAATGGTTGGTTTGCAAGGTGCAGGTAAAACGACCACGGTTGGGAAACTTGCCAAGTTGTTACGTGGTAAAAAGAAAAAAGTACTGACGGTCTCAACTGACGTTTACCGCCCGGCTGCTATCACACAGTTAAAAACTGTGACGGGACAAGCGGGAGCTGAATTCTTCCCTTCCAGTTCGGAGCAAAACCCGATTGATATCGCGCGGGCCGCACTGGATTGGGCAAAGAAACATCATCACGACGTTTTGCTTGTCGACACGGCAGGCCGCCTCGGTATCGACGAAGCTATGATGCAGGAGATCAGTATGCTGCACACTGCTTTGAATCCAATCGAAACGTTGTTCGTAGTCGATGCCATGCTCGGACAAGATGCGCTTAATACAGCACGTGCGTTCAATGATACGGTGTCGCTCACCGGAATCGTCTTAACCAAAATCGATGGCGATTCTCGTGGCGGTGCCGCATTGTCCGTGCGTTACCTTACTGGTTGCCCCATTAAATTTGTCGGCGTTGGCGAAAAAATTGATGGACTGGAAATCTTCTACCCAGAGCGAATGGCTAACCGTATTCTCGGGATGGGAGATATTCTTTCTTTGATTGAAGAAGCACAGCGCGGAGTTGATCTGCAAACCGAAAAAAAGCTTGCACAAAATAAGAAAGATGGCGATTTTGATCTTAATTACTTCAAAATGCAAATTGGCCAGATGAATAAGATGGGAGGACTGTCCAAACTGATGGATAAATTGCCCGCACAGTTCCAAGTTGCAACCAACGAAACACATATGGATCAAGCAGAAAAATCTGTGCGTCGCATGGAAGGCATTATCAATGCGATGACGCCCGCTGAACGTGCCAAACCAGAACTAATCAAAGCCAGCAGAAAACGCCGCATTGCTGCAGGTGCTGGTGTGCAGGTACAAGAGGTCAATCGCATGTTGGCACAATACGAACAAATGCGAACAATGATGAAGAAGCTGAAAGGAGGGGGGATGATGAAAATGATGCGTAGTATGAGAGGCCTGATGTCAGGCATGCACTAATGTATGAATGATTATATCATTCATACATGCATTGGTTTTGATTTGAAAATCTGCATAAAGCCGCAATGTAGAGAAGCAAGAAGAGATTCTTTGCGGTTCATGAAGATCGGTCATTAGTTATGAATCGACTCGTGAAGGCTAGTGCTGTATTTTTTGCTCGAATTCTGTTGTATGCATCTTGTTATATGCGAATAGACACAATAATATTGAGATATGCTATAAGCATACAAATAGCATGTATTGCTAGTACTTGATGTCATTCTCGATGATGGTTGCGATGCACACCCCATCTTTGTTCTGGATCAAAGAACAAGCTGTAGAATAGAGCGCTATATGGAATATTGTTAGATAAACCAAAGTCTTTACATTCAGTTTTTTGATTTTTCTTTTTCTATGAGACCGTTGCTTCTTTGATTCTGACATAGGTGTGTATGCACTGGTTATTGGTGGAAATTATACTTAATCTGAGTATTGAATTGACTGGGACACATACCTAGGTACATATACAAGAAAAAATTGAGGTGGTTCACGCCTTGATAGAATGCAGCAGCTCCCGATAATATTAATGACGGTTAAAAGTTTATATTTTAGATCGATTGTGCCTGAGAAACTTTAGTCCATTCTAGAGACAGATTGTAAAGTAGCATTACAGTTTTTTTGCAGCTTTCACTTTGCGTGCCACAACTTGAGCTGCTGACCCTTTTTCTAGAAACAGGGTATCTGTATGACGCCGCTCCTGATACTCGATTTTCCCTTCTTTTAGGCTACGATCGCCAATTATTAAACGATGTGGTATACCAATTAATTCCCAGTCGAAAAACATCACTCCTGGCCGTTCACCACGATCGTCCAAAATCACATCAATACCAGAATTCAATAGATCTTCATACAATTGATTCGTCACTGTTCGAACAGATTGGCTACGGTCATAATGCATCGGACATAGGACAACTTCAAATGGTGCAATTGTTTCTGGCCAGATGATGCCTCTATCGTCGAAATTCTGTTCGATTGCCGCTCCTAAGATTCGAGTGATGCCAATACCGTAGCAACCCATTTCGATGTGTTGCGACTTGCCTGTTTCGCTAAGGGAGGTCGCATTCATCGCATCCGAATATTTAGTGCCTAATTGGAATACATGCCCCACTTCAATTCCACGACACATTGCAATCTTGCCTTTGCCATCGGGTGATGGATCTCCCTCGACGATGTTGCGAATATCGTAAACCTCGGGCTCTGGCAAATCGCGACCCCAATTTACACCTGTTAAGTGGAAATTAAGCTCATTGGCTCCAATTACAAAATCGCTCATATTGGCCACAGTCTGATCTGCTATAACCCTCATCGGACGCTTTGTACCAATTGGCCCAAGATAGCCCGATGATGTCCCAAACCACTCTACAATTTCGACTTCACTGGCGAAACGAAATTCTTCTAAACCAGAGATTCGATTAGCCTTGATTTCGTTTAGATGGTGATCACCACGGAGCATCAGCAGCCAAATTTTTATCTTTCCATCAACATCTGTTGCTAGGACAACCGATTTCACTGTACGTTCCAGTGGAATTCCAAGATATTCAGCCACCGCTTCACACTTTGCTTTGCCAGGTGTTGCTCTCTTCAATAGTGTTTCCATTGGAGCTGCACGGTCATTACTCAGCGGAATACAGTCTACTTTTTCGATATTTGCTGCATAGTCAGATGTCGGACAATAGGCTATGGCATCTTCCCCAGTCTCGGCGATGACATGAAATTCATGTGATTCTGAACCGCCGATTGAGCCGTTATCGGCAATCACTGCCCGGAATTCTAAGCCGATGCGCGTGAAGATTCGTACATAAGCATCGAACATTTTTTTGTAGGATACTGCGAGACTAGCGCGGTCTTTATCGAACGAATAAGCGTCTTTCATAATAAATTCACGACCACGCATTACCCCGAAACGTGGACGAATCTCATCGCGGAACTTGGTCTGAATTTGATAGAAGTTCACCGGCAACTGACGGTAACTCTTGATTTGCCGCCGGACGATATCTGTAACCACTTCCTCATGTGTTGGTCCGATAACGAAATTTCGAGCGTTACGGTCCTTCAAGCGCAACAATTCTGGTCCGTACTTTTTCCAACGACCTGATTCTTGCCATAATTCAGCTGGTTGGACGGCAGGCATCAATAACTCAATGGCTCCTGCCCGATTCATTTCCTCGCGCACAATTGTCTCTATTTTTCGGATAGAGCGCAGACCAATTGGCAGATAGCTATAAATACCACCAGCAACGCGGTGGATCATTCCCGCCCGCATCATTAGTTTGTGACTGATTATTTCAGCGTCAGATGGCGCTTCTTTCAATGTGCTTATATAAAAATGAGAAGCTTTCATGATTTTTCAGAAGAGAGATAGGACCACCGGTCCGCGGTAGCGAGTATCTGTTTTATAATTAGAACAATTTTAAAGGATTCAAGGGTGGTTGTATGCTGGATCGTGAAGGCTTTCGCCCGAACATCGGCATCATTCTCTTAAACGCACATAATGAAGTGTTCTGGGGTAAGCGACTCGGAGAGCATTCTTGGCAGTTTCCTCAAGGTGGGATAAAGTACGGTGAGACGCCGGAACAAGCCATGTATCGCGAGCTTTATGAAGAAATTGGATTAAAACCAGAACACATCAAGATCATGGGTCGCACACGTGATTGGGTGCGTTATGAGGTGCCGAACAAGTTTGTTAAGCGTGAAGTACGCGGGCATTATCGAGGGCAGAAGCAAATTTGGTTTCTTTTGCGTATGGTGGGTCGGGATTGCGACATTTGCTTGCGGGCAACTACGCATCCGGAATTCGATGCCTGGCGTTGGAATGCCTATTGGGTACCGCTCGACGCTGTCATCGAATTTAAACGTGAAGTCTATCAACTTGCGCTGAATGAGTTGTCGCGCTATCTGCGAGGTAGTCCCGTGTATATAACACAAGGTCATCGCAAGTTGCCAAAAATAGAGATGAAGCTGCCTTCATGTGCACAGAACCTCTCCGATTCTATGGTTAAGTCAACTAAAAAATCTACGAGAAACTGATGGGATGGCTTATGCAAAGTTAATTGACATGTGAGGATCTGAAGGTTTACATTGTTTCCATAGGAGTTCTGTGGAGAACCGTTTACTTTGGTAAAAAGATAGTACCTTTGATTACCTATTCTGGTAACTAGATGATCTGCTCAGTTATATGTATTAACAGATTTGCATGTTGTCTACATCTAATGGTCGAAAGGCTTGAGTCTAGTTCTAACATGATTCTTCAGTGTTATCGAGATTCGTCGGGTTAGTGCTCTCACATGTGAGAGGGATTCAAAAAGTGTCGCGAAAACGCGGGTCTAATGCAGCATCTCCAAGAGATTTTTCTATCTCGCCGCGCTTGGCATAGAGATCATTTTGAATCGCGTGGCAAAGATTCTTGCAACCTTCACCTGTTAAGGCAGAAATCTGGAAGACAGGTCCATGCCACATATAGCGAGTTAAGAAATCGGCGACACGCGTTTCGCGTACCTCTAGGGGGATCATGTCGACCTTATTCAGTACGAGCCACCGTTCTTTCTCGAAGAGGGATTTGTCGTATTTTTTTAGTTCGTTTACAACGGCTTGTGCATCAAGAACTGGATCAATAGTCTCATCAAATGGTGCTAGATCCACGATATGCAGTAGTAATCCTGTGCGCTGTAAATGGCGTAAAAAACGATGCCCTAATCCGGCTCCTTCCGCTGCACCTTCGATTAGTCCTGGAATATCAGCGATGACGAAACTCTTGTTTGCTGCAGTGCGTACTACACCTAAGTTCGGATGCAGCGTTGTAAATGGATAATCCGCTAACTTCGGCCGGGCATTTGATACCGAAGTGATAAACGTTGACTTGCCCGCATTGGGCATACCGAGCAATCCGACATCCGCTAGTACTTTAAGTTCAAGATGCAACATACGTTGCTCGCCGGGTTTCCCGTCAGTTTTCTGACGCGGTGCACGATTTGTGCTGGATTTGAAGTGTAGATTGCCAAGGCCACCATCTCCTCCTTTTGCGAGCTGCACGATCTCACCATGCTCGGTCAAATCAGCTACGATCTCGCCGCTCTCCATATCTGTGATGATGGTGCCAACAGGCATGCGCAAGGTGATGTCGTCACCACTCTTGCCATAACAGTCTGAACCGCGGCCACTTTTACCATTACTTGCTATATGTTTCTTGGCGTAGCGAAAATCAATGAGTGTGTTGGTATTACGGTTGGCAATTGCATACACACTACCGCCTCGGCCACCATCACCACCGTCCGGACCACCGAAGGGTACGAATTTTTCGCGTCGCATGGACGCTGAGCCGTTACCCCCATTTCCAGCAATGACTTCGATGTACACTTCATCAATAAATTTCATGTATTCATCCTGTGAGTTCGGCTGTCATAGGAGTGTTTTACACTGGCGGACAGTGGCTTGATAAGATTCATGGGGGAATCGGGATAGTAAACAAAAAAGCCCTGCAAGTGTGCGAGGGCTTTTGCGAGGGTGAAAGATAAACCTTATGCCTTTGGAACTACAATAACAAAATGTTTATTGGCTCTACCTTTGATGGCGAATTGCACATTACCATTTTTCAGTGCAAATAGCGTGTGATCCTTGCCGATACCAACATTTTCGCCAGCATGCATACGCGTACCACGTTGTCGCACGATAATGCCCCCCGCTAGAATTGCCTGACCCCCATACACCTTTACTCCGAGCCGTTTCGACTCTGAATCACGACCGTTACGGGAAGATCCGCCTGCTTTTTTGTGTGCCATGGTTTAATTCCTCAACTTTTTGCGTGATTAGCTTAGCAGACAATGCTATCGATGGAGAGTTCCGTGTAGTTTTGGCGATGGCCTTGACGCTTTTGGTAATGTTTACGACGGCGCATCTTAAAAATTTTCAACTTGTGATGACGACCCTGAGCGACAACAGTGGCTTTGACCGAAGCTCCAATGACCAAAGGCGCACCGAACCTAATCGACTGCCCCTCACCAACGGCGAGCACTTGGTTAATGCTGATTTCAGTGCCAATGTCTGCCGGTATCTGTTCTATTTTCAGTTTTTCACCAGCGGCAACTTTATATTGCTTGCCGCCGGTTTTTATGACCGCATACATGGTTTTGAGCCTCACTCATTAAATAAGAGAATATAATTTGCGTGTATCTGACCAACCTGCCGTCCTCTTTTTACTCGCGACAACCTCGGCCACTGGGGGAAACGGATTCGGATGATAGAATAGGCTTGCAAAGATGATTTCTTCAAGAAAGGAAATGACTATCGATGCAAATGCGCACACGAAGATCCCTTATACAGAATTTTTCGTTTTTCGTCAAAAAATATCTTTTTAAAATTACAACTTTGGGAATTTTGCCGCATAGGGCTCACTCACGCTATATAATTTGCTCGATTTTCTCCTAATCGAGTTTCTTTTGACTGCATCGACTGTTTCTAAGAATTTGTTGGCCGTGATCGCTGATGATATGGCTCAGGTTGACGAGCTGATTCGTGAACGCCTATTCTCCGAAGTGGTGTTAATTAACCAAATTTCGGAATACATCATTGGTGGTGGAGGTAAACGTTTGCGTCCAGCATTATTGCTGCTCGTAGCGGGAGCACTTGGTGTTGAGTCACGAGACAAGTATGAACTAGCCGCTGTCGTGGAGTTTATACATACATCCACACTGCTACACGACGACGTCGTTGACGAATCTAATCTGCGCCGAGGTAAACAAACCGCCAATGCATTGTTTGGTAATGCAGCTTCCGTATTGGTCGGAGACTTCTTGTATTCGCGGTCGTTTCAAATGATGTTGAAGGCGAACAGTATGCGTGTGATGCAGATTCTTGCGAAGGCGACAAATTTAATCGCTGAAGGTGAGGTATTGCAATTGCTAAACATGCATGATCCTAACGTCAATGAAGCTCAGTATTTGCAAGTTATTCAGTATAAAACAGCAACCCTTTTCGAGGCAGCAACCCAACTGGGTGCGATACTGGGCCAAGCGGATGCCACAATGGAAAAAGCATTAGCCGAATATGGAGGCCATCTTGGTATGACTTTCCAATTGATGGATGATTGGCTTGATTATGCTGGTGATAGCATGCTGATGGGCAAGAATGCTGGTGATGATTTGCGCGAAGGCAAGCCTACATTGCCACTTATTTATGTGCTACATCACGGCACTCTCGAAGAGAAAAATATAGTGAGAGAAGTCATCCAAAATGGGGGAGGAGATCAGTTCGAACGAATTTTCTCTGCCATCACGCGTACAGGAGCACTGGACTATACATTGCAACGTGCTGAATTTGAGGCAAATGCTGCTGCAGAAAAACTTTCCGGGCTGCCGAGTTCCTCTTACAAAAAAAGCCTGTTAGAATTGTGCGATTATTTGATGACCCGCCGCACTTGATCTCGTGAAAATTCTTTATGATAAAGTACGGGGTGTAGCTTAGCCTGGTAGAGCGCTACGTTCGGGACGTAGAGGCCGGAGGTTCGAATCCTCTCACCCCGACCAAATTTATTTTTTGGTATCTCCTAAGTGAGGAAACTTGCGACGCAATAGGATGTTTGGATAGTTATCGTTTTTTACGACGGACTGTCTTTTTTGATGGGAGGGGTCTTATGTTTTGCTATCGAGCTTTTCAGCCAGCCCCAGTTTCTATTCCGTAATCCTAAGTAATTTGCTGCATCATGTAGATGATGTCAATTTGGTGAGATGAACCAGTTTAAGAGTCCCTATTTAGGGACTCTTTATTGTTTTTTTCTCTACCACATTATATTCCCCTCAAAGGGAATCTTCGTCTCATCTTCATACAACTGATTAAGCAGTCGAGTCTCTGATTTTTGCTCAAGGATGGTCACTTTCTCTCCAGAGAAGATGTCTCATCACTCAATTCATGTCAGGGTGGTCATGTAATGATAACTTTTTTCTTCCAGACTACTACCTATTTCGGGTAGCACGAAAGGTTAGCTTATCATCTTGGCCACGCTGAACACCTTTTAAGGTGATTTGGCTGTGTGATTTTGTATTTTTCTCCTTTATTCTTACGTTAGTTCATTGACTGCTATGTCTATTATGTTTTGTATTGTAAACATTGTTTTTTTTGGAGAGGAACAAAAGTTTTTTAGTGAGTTTGATTAGACCCAACTTTTTCGTTGACAATCAGTTAGAATTAGCCACAAGCCCATATCAATCCTTAACCGTCTGTATTTATTATGCACGGATTTCTCGTCGCGTCGAGCTTTTGAGGGTTATTTTCTCCGCATGGAAACGGATATAGGCCTCCTATGAGGATATAGCTTTTTGAAGCTTGTGTTTGCTAATTTTTTTTAAGCTACATGAATGACAAGATCGGACTACAATAATACGTTCAGTGCTGCATCATAATTTGGTTCATTCTTTATTTCTTTCACGAGTTCAGCGTGCAGGATTTTATTGTTTTCATCGATTACGAGCACGGCACGTGCTGTAACGCCGGTAAGCGGCCCCGTTTTGATGTCAACGCCATAGACTTGCTTGAACTCTGCTCCACGCATGGTTGATAGTGAGATAACATTGGTCAGGCCTTCGGTGGCACAGAAACGACTCATGGCGAACGGTAGATCAGAGGATACTACTAGTACAACGGTATTGGTGAGCTTGCTCGCAGCTTCATTGAACTTACGTGTGGATGTTGCACATGTTGGCGTATCTAAACTTGGCACAATGCTGAGTATTTTCCGCTTACCTTGAAAATCCGCGAGTTTTACGTCTTCCAGATCCTTATTGACGAGCGAAAACGCAGGTGCGATCGAACCTTTTTGAGGGAAGTTGTCGCCAACTGTGGTGGGGTTGCCTCCGAGTGTGACTTGAGACATCAATTTCTCCTTGATAGATGAATGTAGTAAAACGCTAAAAAATCAATACATAAATTTTTCTATAGAGGGTTGTCTAAGATCCCTGTGGGATAATCCTAACAGAATCTTCGCCATTTTGTACGAAGTTAGAATAGGAAGAGAGTTTTATTTTGTGAGGTATATTTGGAAAAAATCGTCTTCAACGTGTGTAGATTCCCTGCATGAGGGCAGGAGCCTAATCGTCAGATAATAAATTAAGATGACGAGCATTTTTGGAGTAAGTAAACCGGTAATTTGAGCAGTGAGCAAAAATTTTTTGTCGTTATAGTGATTCCTCGATGGTTCTTTATTGCTATCACCATTCTCGTTACTGATCTTTAGCTAAAGGACTTTGCACAAGGTAATGGCTTGTGTAGACATAAAAAGATTTTATTGTAATTAGAGTAGCGAGCAGGAAGAATGTGATTAAGAGATGTATGTGTGTACTTTATCTAGGTGGATTCGCCGTGTAAACAGGCCCAACCATCTTGCATGCGCCAGAGTTTCATTGTCATATAAGGCGCGTAGGCCAAGATGACTTCGTCCACTTGATGCTCTAACACACCTGATAACGCTAATCGTCCGCTTCTTGCTGTGTAGCCACACAATATTGAAGCCAGTAGTTTGAGGGGATTTGAGAGGATGTTTGCAATGACGATATTGAATTGAGCTTTCTGAAGATCCGATGGTAGGTGGTATTCGACGGTTACTTGGTTACGTTCACTGTTGTCACGCGCGGTGAGTAGTGCTTGCGGATCAATATCGATACCGATTACTGGCTGTGCGCCGCATTTTTGTGCCAGAATTGCCAGAATTCCAGAGCCACAGCCGTAATCGAGCAAAGATTGACCAGGAAAGATATGCTCCTCCAGCCACTCCATACAAAGACGTGTGGTTGGATGGCTGCCGGTGCCAAAAGCGAGGCCTGGATCGAGTTCAATCACGATTGAACTTGGTTTTGGCGCGCTATGCCAGGATTGTACAACCCAGATATTTTTTCCAATGGAGATCGGTTCAAACTTGGATTGTGTCATATGAACCCAATCTTGATCAGCTACATCACGCAAAAGATATGAAGGAACTTGCGTTAAGCCTAGAGTATTGATCGCAGCGATAAGTAGCACAAGAGGGTCATAATCCTGATTGAATAACGCTATTAGACGTGAATGTTCCCATTCGTTCTTTGTAGTGATTAATCCAGGTTCCCAAAATATGGGTCGTTCGGCTAGCGTGTCGGCGTTGGAGTCTTCTATCGACACGGATAGTGCGCCTAGGTTCAATAGAGCGTCTGACAATGCTTCTGCGTTTGCTTTTGCGACTTCTTCTACCACAAGTTCACGGTACATGGGCATATTTAGTTACCCTCAACAGCAGATTTTTGTGCTAGTTTGTACTCAAGATAATGGATACTTGTCCCACCTTCGATGAATTTGGCGTCAAGCATTAACTGGCGATGCAACGGAACATTTGTCTTAATGCCTTCGATTACTATTTCTGATAGCGCAATACGCATTCGATTGATGGCTTGCGCACGGGTACAGCCGTAGGCAATGAGTTTGCCGATCATCGAGTCATAATTGGGAGGCACAAAATAACCGTTATAAGCATGTGAATCAACGCGAATGCCAGGTCCGCCAGGCATGTGCCAGGCCGTAATACGACCCGGGGATGGCGCGAATGTGAATGGATCTTCAGCGTTGATACGGCACTCGATTGCATGTCCATGGAATTCGATATCACGTTGGCGAATTGTTAGTTTTTCGCCTGCAGCAATACGAATCTGTTCTTGTATGATATCGATGCCCGTAATTATTTCAGTTACTGGGTGTTCGACCTGTATGCGCGTATTCATTTCGATGAAGTAGAACTCTCCATTTTCATACAGAAATTCGAAGGTGCCAGCCCCGTGATAACCCATTTTTTTGGCCGCTTCGGCACAGCGGTCGCCAATACGATCGATCAAACGGCGTGGGATCATTGGAGCGCTTGCTTCTTCGATGATCTTCTGATGGCGTCGTTGCATTGAACAGTCGCGTTCCCCAAGCCAGATAGTGTTTTTGTGCTTATCGGTCAGTATTTGGATTTCGATATGGCGAGGATTCTCAAGGAACTTCTCCATATAAACTTCCGGATTATGAAATGCACGACCTGCTTCTTCGCGCGTCATGTTAACCGCGTTGACGAGTGCTGCTTCTGTATGTACTACCCTCATGCCTCGGCCACCTCCGCCACCAGCCGCTTTGATTATGACTGGATAACCAACATGGCGTGCTATACGTACAATTTCCTTTGGATCTTCCGGCAACACTCCTTCTGAACCTGGTACGCACGGGACACCCGTTTTGATCATGGTCTGTTTGGCTGATACTTTATCACCCATCAGACGGATTGTCTCAGGGCGAGGACCAATAAAGATAAAACCCGATTGCTCGACGCGCTCTGCAAAATCCGCGTTTTCGGATAAAAATCCATAGCCTGGGTGTATAGCTTGCGCGTCAGTGACTTCGGCCGCGCTGATGAGTGCTGGCATGCTTAAATAGCTCTGAGCTGACGGCGCCGGTCCTATACAGACTGCTTCATCAGCAAGCTTGACATATTTTGCATCTTTATCGGCCGTCGAATAGACTACGACAGTTTTTATACCTAATTCACGGCATGCACGTTGAATACGCAGAGCAATTTCGCCGCGATTTGCAATGAGAATTTTTTCAAACATGATTTTCAACCTCTATCCGAGAGTGGGAGAGAATCGTCGGATGCTTGACTGGCCGGGGTATTTAGCCTATGACGAAAAGAGGTTGGCCGAATTCGACTGCTTGGCCATTCTCACTCAAAATTTCTTTGATAATACCCGCTTTATCTGCTTCGATTTCATTTAGTAATTTCATAGCTTCGATAATGCATAACGTTTGACCTTCTTTGACCGTATCTCCTATTTGAACGAATGAATCCGCACTGGGTGATGGGGCTCGGTAGAACGTACCGACCATTGGAGAATTAACAATGTGACCTTGTATCGCCGTCGGTGCATGCGATTCTGCAAGAGTTGATGTAACAGACGCAGATGTTTCAACTTGTGGTGTCATGAGGTGTGACAGAGTCATTGACATTGGAGCTGCGGTCACTTGACGCGTAGCCTTAATGATGCGAACTTTGCTTTCGCCTTCTGTGATTTCTAACTCTGAAATATCTGAATCGGCCAGGAGGTCGATCAACGTTTTTAGTTTGCGCAAATCCATCTAGGAAGCTCCTTGATTTTTTTGTCCCACGGGCATAAGCGCACCGTATAAAGGATAAATAAAAATCTACTCGCCGGAGAGCCGGCGCAGGGCAAAATCGAGTGCATAGGTGTAACCGCGCCATCCAAGGCCGCAGATCACACCTTGAGCGATATCTGAAAAATAAGAGTGGTGTCGAAATACATCCCGTTGGTGAACATTTGACAGATGGATCTCGATAAACGGAATACTGACAGCAGCAATTGCATCGCGAATCGCAATGCTCGTATGGGTGTATGCCGCTGGGTTGATGATTATAAAATCTGTCTGCTGACTCGCCTCGTGGATTCGATCTACAAGTATGCCTTCATGATTGCTTTGGAAAGTCAGCAATTCGGCGCCAGCAGCGTTTGCTTGCTTATATAGTTCTTTGTTGACATCTTTTAATGTTTTTTGACCATAAACACTCGGCTCTCGAGCGCCAAGTAGATTGAGATTGGGACCGTGCAGCACAAGTATGCGATGAGCCATTGTTTGTTAGATATTTCGCGAAAATGTGCGCAATTAAACGATAGTTGACGAATTTTGTCTAGTGGGACGATTAGTGCTCCTCTTTCTGTGGTGTCTATACTAACCATGTTAGCCTTGCATGGAATATGCCTCATTTTGCTTGGTCAATAGCGTTTGCAAGGCTATTGAGTATGGCACGAAGTTCATCTTCCGAAATCTGACCTATTTTTTTTGTATGAAGATTGTTTGAAATATCAATAACTGCTGTAAACGGTAGCTTACTCGTCGTGTTACCGAAGGTGCGTGCTAAATCAATACCTATATAACCAGCGACAAGCAATGGATAATCGACACGTACTTTTTTTAAAAAATTCAATATATTTGTTGCTGAATCGATGCCAATACCAATAAATTGTACGTTTTTATCTTGAAATTCATGAGATAACTTATTAAGGGTGGACATTTCTGCAACGCAAGGACTGCACCAGGGTGCCCAAAAGTTAATCACCAATATTTTCCCATGCCATTGTGAAATAGGCTGGTTAGTTCCATTTAGATCTGGAAATTGGATTTTTAGAAGTTGCTTAACAGCAGCATCGCCGTCAATTTTAAGGACTCGCTGTGAGTGACTAAAATAAAATCCTGCACTCCCTGCTATGAGCGTTAGGATTACCAGGATAAGGATTTTTTTTTTCATGAATGTAGAATGAACTGGAAAGGAAAGTTATAAAAAATTCTTTTCAATAAAATTGGAGGAGGCATTGATGGTAAGAAATAGCTTTTTACTCCTTTCGTTAGTCTATAAGTCTCTTGGTGCCAATAAGCAATAATATCTATGATGTTACTGTTGAATCGATCAGCGTTAATATTTTGTGGGTTACGGGTCGTGAAGATAAAGGTGGAGATGTGTGTCTGCAGCGCCGTCTATAAATGTTGTTCTTCGCATACAACTGATTTATTTTTTGCTAAATATTCCCATCATTTTGACCTCTATTTATGTGAATAGGAAATTGTATTGGCGATGGAGATTTTATTGTCAATTTGTGTTCCGCTTATTGCGCTTGTGATCGAATCTCATTTGGTAATGATATTTTTGCTAAGCGTTTTCTGGGTGCTGATTTGAAGATCTGGTTTTTGTGATTTCATTGAGCAGTTGAGCGGTAGAGAGAAAATTTGGCGGCGCTCACTCTTGTTTAGATAGGTCGAGTAGAATGAATTGACATCTTTAACTATCGCAGTTGATTGACGTAACTCCTAATATGCATATTCATATACTTGGTATTTGTGGCACATTCATGGGTGGTTTGGCAGTACTTGCGCGAGAAGCTGGCTATACGGTCACTGGTTGTGATGTCAATGTTTACCCGCCCATGAGTACGCAGCTAGAAATGCAGGGAATCAGTCTGATTGATGGTTTTGATGCAAAACAGGTGTTATTAGCTCCAGACATGTTTGTGATCGGCAATGTTATTTCGCGTGGTAATCCTTTGATGGAAGAGATTTTGAACCGGAATTTACCTTATATGTCTGGTCCTCAATGGCTGGGTGAATATGTGCTCTGCAAAAAATGGGTGTTAGCGGTCGCTGGTACACATGGCAAAACCACGACTACGTCCATGCTATCTTGGATTTTGGAAGATACGGGATATAACCCAGGTTTCCTGATTGGCGGTGTGCCCATTAACTTTAATATTTCCGCGCGTCTTACAGACAGTGATTTCTTTGTCATCGAAGCGGATGAGTATGATACGGCGTTTTTTGATAAACGATCGAAATTTGTCCATTATCGACCTCGTACGCTGATTTTGAATAACCTTGAGTATGATCATGCTGATATTTTCTCGGATTTGATGGCGATCGAGATGCAATTTCATAATCTGATTCGTACAGTGCCTAGTCAAGGTCGTTTAGTCTTAAATGGTCGGGAAACTGGCCTTCAGCGTGTACTTGAAAGAGGTTGTTGGAGTACGGTTGAGTATTTTGGTGTTTCTGATAGTTGGCACGTAGATGAGGGGATGGTATCTGCCACACCTGGAGAGGAAGCTTTTTGGGTACGAAAAGGATTGAAGATCGTCGGTCAAGTGAAATGGGGTTTGCATGGCGAGCATAATCAACTCAATGCTTTAGCTGCTATTGCTGCAGCCCATCACGTTGGAGTGAAACCGCAGCTGGCGGTGGCATCGCTGGAGAAGTTTCAGAATGTCAAGCGTCGTATGGAAAGATGTGGCACGGTCAATGGTGTAACGGTATTTGATGATTTCGCACATCATCCAACGGCGATTCGGAATATTTTGGCTGGTTTGCGTAAATGTGTGGGTCAGGCCGCGCGTATATTGGCTGTGTTGGAGCCGCGTTCCAACACGATGAAGCTTGGAATGATGAAAGTACAGCTTGCTGCTAGCTTGGCTGATGCTGATCTCGTATTTGTTTACGAGGCACTTGCAGGGAAAGATATCCTCAGCTGGGATGTAGTCAAAGCTTTTTCTCCATTGGGGGATCGTGCACAAGTACACAATGATATTGATGGATTGGTCCGTGCTATCGTAGCTGTTGTGCAGCCGTTTGATCAGGTGGTGGTTATTAGTAATGGCAGTTTCGGTGGGATTCACCAAAAATTGCTTGATGCCCTTGTTGTTGGACAGAATTAAGTAACGACATTCAGTATGATTTTATATTTACATGGTTTCTTATCTTCACCACAGTCATTCAAAGCTCAGATGATGGCTGTGCGTATGCATAAATTAATGCGAGGTCATCAATGGATTTGTCCGCAGTTGCCACTTTCTCCTACTGCGAGCATCATCGATGTGAAACGTCTATTGGTTGGTATTGCATGGGATGATCTTACTCTCGTAGGCAGTTCGCTTGGTGGATTTTATGCGACCTATCTTGCAGAATATTTTGGTTGCAGGGCTGTTTTGCTTAATCCAGTCACGCAACCGTACCGAGATTTAGGTAAATGGTTGGGTGAGCAGCAGCTTTGGCATGGTGGTCGAACAATCGTCTTTGAACCGCATCATTTAGATGAGCTCTGTGCGCTTGAAGTCCCGGTCATCACAAATCCTGAGCGATACTACTTGATTGCGACGACGGGTGACGAAACTCTTAATTATCGCGATATGGTAGAAAAATACTCAAGAGCAAAGCTTACGTTGATCGAAGGTAGCGACCATGGAATTTCAGATTTTTCGAAGTATCTTGACGATGTGCTCAAGTTTGCTGGTGTTTACAATATAACCCCTGAATTTTAGGTGATTTGAATTTTCCAATGAAAGCTCCGGCGTACGTGACCGGTTTACAATGTGGGTCCCGTGTGGACAATGGTAGTTTCATGAACGTTTTTTTTCAAGAATCTGGCTGCTTTAAAGCAGGTACAATTTTATCCCAGCAAGGTCAATCGTATCAGGTCGAGTTGCCTGGGGGTCGGCGCTGTAAAATCAAGAGCCGTGATATCCTGTTAAGTTTTGAATTGCCCAGCCCTCTTGATCTTGTGAAGCAGGCTGATGCCTTCGCGCGTGATATTGACTTGCAATTTTTGTGGGAGTGCGCGCCGGCAGAGGGATTTTCTTTTATCACCTTGGCTGCCGAGTATTTTGGCTGTGGGGTCAGTGTCTCGCAGCAGGCCGCCTTGGCACTTGTACTGCAAGCATCACCCATTTATTTTCGTCGTAAAGGTGCTGGGCAGTATCAGCGGGCGCCAGAGGAACAATTGCAGGCGGCGTTAGAGGGAATAGAACGTAAGAAACAACAAGCCATGTTGCAAACGGACTATGTTGAACAGCTGGTTGCCGGTCATTTGCCTGATGCCTTCAAAGGCCTAGAGTTGCAGCTGCTGTTCAGACCAGACAAAAACACTATTGAATCGAAGGCATTAGATGTTGCTGCATTCACTACTGGAAAGACGGCGGCAGAGATTATGATTGCTTGCGGTGGTATTTCATCGCCGCGTGCGTTTCATGAGACGGGGTTCCTGTACGAGCATTTCCCAAGAGGGAAGGGTTTCCCAGATATTGGACCAGTGTCGTTGCCTGACGAAAATTTGCCACTTGCCGACGTTGAAGCATTCTCAATTGACGATATAAGCACAACGGAAATCGATGATGCTTTGTCTGTTAAAGTATTGCCGGATGGCCTATTGCGTGTTGGTATTCATATTGCGGCTCCGGCGCTTGGCATCAGACGTGGTGACGTGATCGACTCAATCGCACGTGAGCGTATGTCGACAGTTTATGCCCCGGGTGAAAAAATTACCATGCTTCCTGATGCTGTGGTCGATTTGTATACCTTGAAGCAGGGTGCTCCTCGCCCTGCTCTGTCACTCTATGTAATCATTGATGCGGAGACTTACGAATCCGTAGCGACAGAGACACGTGCCGAGCAAGTGCAGATTTCCGCTAACCTGCGTCACAATGAACTCGATGCTATCGTGACTGCTGAGACATTGGCAGATGGCACAGGCAACTATTTACATAAGAATGAACTTGGTGTGTTATGGCATTTTGCGCAGGCTTTATATTCTAAACGTCAGGTAGCGAGAGCCAAATCTGGTTTGCGTCCAGAAGTCAATAACAAGTTAGACTTTAACTTTTATATCGCGGGTGATAATGTTTCGATTGAGCCGCGTACGCGAGGTGCTCCACTTGATTTGATTGTTGCAGAAATGGCAATTCTTGCGAACAGCACATGGGGAAAGTTGCTCGCTGAATGTGGCGTCCCTGGCATTTATCGTGTGCAGCGTGCCTACGGTGTAAACCGAACTCGTATGCAAATTGTGCCGGCTCCGCATGAAGGACTTGGCGTGGAGCAGTATGCCTGGAGCACTTCGCCATTACGGCGTTATGTTGACTTAGTCAATCAATGGCAGTTGCTAGCTTGCGCACGTCATGGCGTGACCGCAAAGCTGGCTGCACCATTTAAGCAGAAGGATGCGGATTTGTATGCCACCGTATCGAGCTTTGAAGCTGCATATGCGATGTATGGAGAGTATCAGAGTCGCATGGAGCGTTACTGGTGCTTACGTTGGCTTATGCAGGAAAATAAGACACAGGTCCAAGCCAGTGTTCTAAAAGGTGATGTAGTACGTTTGAATGAGATTCCGTTGACGGTTGTCGCGCCTGGGCTCGGCACTCATGCGCGCGGAACACAGATTCTACTCGACGTGATAACACTCGATGTCGTAACGTTGACGGTGTCTTTACGTGTGGCAAAGGTGCTTGGAGTTACTCAGGAGATTTTGGCTGATGTTAGCCATAGTGATGACATTGTCTCGGACAACGGTATCGGCGATGAGGCGATATCGCCGATTGCGGGGATAAAAGCGGCTGAGGTACCAGTAGCTGATATCGTAGTGGCCCGTTGAGGTTCACTGTTGGGAAAGGTTCCTGTTTGTCGTGTATAGCGTTTCGCTGAAATGGGACTTTGTTACATTATTGGTGTTTCGTTTACGTAGTGCCAATGACCTGCTGTTTGGCGCCGTTGTTGTTAAAGAAAATCAGCACGGGGCTGGCATGAGTCATCGGTGGATGTGGTTGAGTCTAGTTACGGTTTTTGCACGCGAGGTGAGTGTAACAATAGTGTTTCCTGTCTAAGTCACTAAGCGAATGGGACACCGTTTCGGTGATGATCATTTTCCTCAGATCCTAATGTTGCGTCATCTCGTTATGTGCCTGCTCTTCTCTATTTAGGATTTATGAAGTTTTCTGAGAATCGAAGAATTTTTTATACAAACTACGCCGCAAGCGAAAGGTTATGTTTTGGTTGATCGTTATGTAGTGATTGGCAATCCGATTGAGCATAGTCAATCGCCCTATATTCACAGTGAGTTCGCCCGTTTAACTGGGCAATGCTTGACCTATGAGCGTTTATTGGCACCTCTCGATGGATTTGAGTCCACTGTGAGAGCCTTTATCGCGTTGGGGGGATGTGGGGCGAATGTAACGTTGCCTTTTAAGTTGGAGGGTTATAGAGTGGCTACTCGTTTGACAGAGCGGGCGCAGTCTGCGGGGGCAGTCAATACTCTACAATTTTTTGATGAAGAGATCGTGGGTGATAATACTGATGGCATGGGCCTTGTCACTGATATCGAGCGAAACCTTGGCTTATCGCTGCGTGGCCGCCGTGTGTTGTTGCTTGGTGCTGGTGGTGCCGCGCGTGGTGCCATACTGCCGATTTTGTCCGTTAGACCTGCATTTCTATTTGTCGCTAATCGAACACCTGAGCGGGCAATCAACCTTATAGAGCATTTTAAGCCGCTTGGGGAATCGTATGGTGTTGCGCTGAGTGGTGGTGGCTGGGATGCGGTTCCGAACGGATTTGATTTTGTGATTAATGCTACTTCTGCTAGCTTGCATGGTGAGGTGCCCTTGCTCAATGAGGCAGTATTTGAAAAATCTGCACTTGCTTACGATATGATGTATGGTTCTCAACCGACCGTCTTCATGAGGCAGCTGGAAAGGAATGGTATACGTGTAGTTGATGGCCTTGGTATGTTAGTCGAGCAAGCGGCAGAGACTTTTGCTTTTTGGCGTGGGGTACGTCCTGATACAGCAACGATTTTGGCCGCTTTACGTATTCGTCTCTCTGTGAAATAAAAAGCATTTTGTAACGATCGTTCATTAGTAATTTTCTTACTATTTCGGTGCATGCTTGCACTTGGCTAATCATTCATGCACGTGTTGCGTATGTAGGGTGAATGCTCCGGTCTATATTGTTCTTTAGCGAGTTTTTACTTACATGAGAGTCTACGAATAATGTTCCTGAGAATCATTTTGAGCACACATTTCGCGTCTTCACGTAATATCGTTTATACGTACACAAGAATACTTTCGGTAAAGCGATTTCGGTGATTTGACTTGCCGTGAAGGTTTTGTTGTGCGAGAGAAATATCTCAGGACAGAATTGCATACCATCTGAAATCATATTACATCCACGGCGGGTCCTTGGAGGAAAAGGGCGATATTTCAAATTTATGTAAAGAAGCGGACATTTTTGAATTTAGATGATTGTGAAACAATATTTCTATCAACATAGCTCGCTTTTTAAAAGAATAAGAGGCAAGCTGTTTTAGCTTCGCATGTCTCCGGCAGTCTGTTCTCCGAGAGAGGTATAGAATGTGCTACTGATTTTACTATTAGGCTTCTCGAGCTCGAAGTATTGGTATCGCACCAAGGTGCTGTTAAACTTGCGCAACGCCGCGCTTCGCCTATTCCTTGTCATACTAATGCGCGGACTCAAGGGAGATGCGCTTGATTAATGCTTTTGTCATTGATAACGGTCGGTTACAACAGGTGTCGGTTGATCATCCAAATGACCTTGAAAAGGTTTTGCCCGTTTGGGTGGATTTGCATGGACAGACTCTCGAAGAGCGCCGTTGGGTGGAGCAACGCTATGGTGTGCGATTGCCAACGCGTGAGGAGCTTACAGATATCGAAGCATCAGCTCGTTATTACGAGGATGACGGTGGTGTATTGAATATTCGTACAGATTTTTTGCTTGATGAAGATGAAGTTTCACGCAACGTGCCTGTAGCTTTTGTCGTCGTGAAAGATCTCCTCATCTCTGTGCATGATGAAGATTTACCTGTATTTCGGTTAGTGCGTATGCGTGCTCGCATTCGTCCAGGTTCATTGAGTGACGCGATGGATGTGTTGCTTGATTTATATTCAACTGATGCCGAGTATTCAGCAGATGCACTTGAAAGTGTTTATGCAGCTCTTGAGTCTGTCAGTAAATGGGTGTTGGGGAAGAACTTGAGTGATGCGGATGCTGCGAGAGCGTTGGAGAGTATAGCTGTCGAGGAGGACTTGAATGGACGTATTCGCCGCAATGTGATGGATACTCGTCGTGCGCTATCGTTTCTAATGCGAACACGCATGCTAAAGGATGAACAATACCAAGAAGGTAAACAAATTTTGCGTGATATAGAGTCGCTCGACAATCATACCGCTTATTTGTTTGATAAGATTAATTTTCTGATGGATGCAACGATTGGTTTCATTAATATTAATCAGAACAAAATCATCAAAATTTTCTCGGTCGCAGCTGTTGCTTTTTTGCCGCCAACATTGATCGCAAGTATTTAT
Source organism: Candidatus Pandoraea novymonadis (assembly GCF_003004665.1). Lineage (GTDB taxonomy): Bacteria > Pseudomonadota > Gammaproteobacteria > Burkholderiales > Burkholderiaceae > Pandoraea > Pandoraea novymonadis. Next base: position 698,615 of record NZ_MUHY01000001.1, on the reverse strand, counting down.
GGGATGAATTTTAAGGTAATGCCTGAATTGGACTGGACTGTGGGTTATCCTTTTGCAATTATTTTAATGATTCTGTCTGCGATCGCCCCATTTTTATATTTCCGTCATCGAGGTTGGTTGGAGTGACTCCTGAATGTTCTACAATATAGGCTCCCCGCTATGAGTGGGGGATTACTGGAAAGCGGTAATTAGTATCCTATACATTCCACCATGACTTTCATCGACTATTTGAACGCTGCTTGGACCAGTCGAAAATCGCTATTATGCGTTGGTCTTGATCCAGAGTTTAGTAAGTTGCCTCCGCATTTACAAGGCCGTGATGATGCGTTTTTTGAATTTTGCCGAGAGATCGTTGACGCGACAGCGCCTTTTGTATGTGCTTTTAAGCCGCAGATCGCCTATTTTTCAGCACATCGGGCAGAGGATCAACTCGAAGCTTTGATTAAGTATATTGACGTACATTATCCCGGATTGCCAGTCATTCTTGATGCAAAGCGCGGAGATATTGGCAGTACGGCAGAACAATATGCAAAGGAAGCGTTCGAGCGTTATCGTGCATACGCAGTGACTGTCAATCCGTACATGGGTTTGGACTCGATTACGCCTTATCTAGAATATCAAGATAAGGGTGTGATTGTGCTATGCCGCACCTCGAATCCAGGTGGCAGTGATTTGCAATTTCTCGATTTTAACGGGGAACGACTGTATCAGACAGTGGCGCGATTGGCTGCTGGGGTATGGAATACCAGTGGTCAGATAGGTCTCGTCGTTGGTGCAACTTTCCCATCCGAAATTGCGACGGTGCGTAGTATTGTTGGTGATATGCCATTACTGGTGCCCGGAATTGGAGCTCAGGGTGGGGATATTGCATCGACGGTCACCGCTGGCTGTACCACCAATGGCACTGGTATGATAATCAATTCCTCGCGTGCGATTATCTATGCTGGAAACGATGATCAGTTTGCTACCGCAGCGGCTGAGGTGGCCAAGAAAACGCGCGATGCAATTAACGAACGTCGAGTATGGTGATGAAAGACACTTTCTGATATACGTAGAGATGATAGTAGTTCGGATGCGGATGTAGAAGAGTACTTATAAGTTCTAGAATATGCTACTTGCCTGTAGGACCTATTTTATTCGAGAGTGTGCGATTCAAGTACTGGTTTTGACCAGAGATGAGATACGACGGTTGCAAGTGTATTATATTAATCTACTGATTTTTATGGGACGTATCCATTTGGTGGACACGTTACCTGAGGAGAATTTTCAACTTTGAAGTTATATGAAAGTTTTGTACGATGAGACTTCAAAGCTCCAGTGTATTGCTCAGTGGGTTAGTGTGCGGTGCCCCATTCTCTGTGAATGAATTAGATAGAATGGCACATGGCAATGATAAACAGTGTACAAAATGCGGCGATGATGTCATCAAGCATAATTCCAAAACCACCTTTTACGGTGCGATCGAAATACCGGATAGGGGGTGGTTTAACTACATCAAAAAATCGAAAAATAAGAAAGGCGAAAAACTGGCGTGTGAAACTGGTGGGAGTAATTAATAAAAGTATAGCCCAAAATGCAATGATTTCGTCCCAAACGATGGATTTAGGGTCAGCAATACTCAATTTTTGAGCTGTAAATCCACATAGCCAAATGCCAGAGAGGAATCCAACTCCGATTAAAATAAACCAACCACTTGTCGTCAAATATTGATTGAGAACGAGGTATGATATCCAGCTAAATGCCGTACCAGCAGTACCGGGGGCGAGCGGAGAAAGGCCAGACCCAAAACCAAGGGAAAAGAGATGGGCGGGATGTGACAGAAGAAAACCTGTATTAGGTGTACGTTGACTTTCCGTGCGATCGGCGGTTGGTTGTTTAGTACTCATTAGAAAAATGATCGAAGCATTTGAAATCAATTTCGATAATGTTAAAAGCACGATCATGCAGTACGATCGATGGATGATCTGTGTCACATAATGTCATTTTACCAATGCGCGTTGCCGAGAGATTCAGATTTTCTGAGATTTTTTTAATTTGAAGACGTTGTGATGGTGGCGCGCAGAAACAAATTTCATAATCGTCGCCCCCCGTTAACGTACATTGCCGTTGTATAGGTAGTGGCTGTGTGGATAGCCATGTTGAACGCGGTATGGCGTCGACATTGATACGGAGGGCTAATCCTGATTGTTCTAAGATATGTTGGAGACTGTCCAATAAACCGTCAGAAATGTCGATGGCAGCATGTGCGATACCACGTAACGCCAAGCCTAGCGATATACGGGGCTCTGGCCACTCGAGTGCTCGCCGAGTTTGTGCAAGTGCCGCAGGATCAAGCGGCCATTCGCCACGTAAGCATCCTAAAGCTAGTCTAGCATCGCCGAGTTTTCCTGAGATCCAAATGTCGTCCCCAGCTTTTGCTGCATCTCGACGTAGGGCGTATTTCTCTGGTACAGCGCCGAAGATGGTGATGCATAAGTTTCGTGGACCGCGCGTTGTATCTCCACCGATGAGCGGACAGCTGTAATTATTAGCTAAGGCAGAAAGTCCTTCAGAAAAGGGCTGTAACCATGAAGGATTGCTGTCTGGTAACGAGAGTGCTAGAGTAAAGCCTAGTGGCCGAGCACCCATTGCTGCAATATCGGAGAGGTTGACGGCTAACGTTTTGTGGCCGAGTGCATGGGGATCGACATCCGGGAAAAAATGTTGTCCTTCGACAAGCATGTCGGTTGAGATTGCGAGTTGCTCGTCATCGGTGAGTTGAAGTAAGGCGCAGTCGTCGCCAATGCCGAGTGCTACATGCTTTCTTAGTTGAGTGGCATTGGTAAAGAATTGATTGATCAGAGAGAATTCAGAGATGACGGGTGTCGGCAAAGTGATTGTCTCAGGGAGTTGAAAATTAGGCTACTTGGTCACTATAAGGGTATGTAGTAAAAGTGCTATTCAGAACTTTTCAGTGTTGGTGGTTGTTCGTGACCAATATTTTTTTGATACAAATCAGGCTTCTGAATTTTTGGGATCGCAATGCGTGAGTTTTCGTGTTTTCGCTTTTACCAAGCGTGCATCATTCATAGAAGAGAAGCGTTAGTTTGCATACAAGCCCATATAGAATCACTTCGAACGTCAGGTTTTTCACTGCACATTTCATTAAAAGGGGGGCATTAGTAGTTATACTGATGCGCTATCGAACAGATGAATCCCCAATATCAAGTGATCCGGTTAAGTCCTAAATCTGCTCTTTTTTTGACGTTCTGATCATCGATCACTTGCTTTAAGTGAGTGATTATTTCGAGATTTGAATGAAGAGACAAATTGCCTACCAGAATTTTTCCTGATGAGTAAGAGAGATATATCATTTAATAAAAGAGAATCCCTTGTTAAGGGTGCAATATATATGACAGAGTGCTTGGAATGAAGCTCTATTGCAAGTACTAGTACAAGTTAGGTTCTTGCTATCTCGCAAAAGCAGTCAGTTTTTCAGAGCAATTTTTCATTCTAAATAAATGAAAAATTGCTTAAGTATTCAACAACCACTCTACTCTCAGCTTATTTAAATTTACAACTATAATCGTCGTTGACAGTTTTAAACCTGGTGGCGAATCAGGGACTCGAACCCCGGACCTGCGGATTATGATTCCGTCGCTCTAACCAACTGAGCTAATTCGCCATCTTGATGACTATAATTGAGAGCTATGTAAGTGTCAATATACTTTGTATATTTTGCTTTCTTCAGATGTTAATGATTTGCATGGTGACATGCTTTTTGTGGATTGAGTATGCTTACTGGGTTGGTGCTGAGGGCAACTGTATTGTATTGGTGAAAGGCGATTCAACGGATGGGGCAGGTTGTGTTTTGTTGTATTTTTTTGTCATATAGCGATGTGAGGTTTGGATATAGGGTAATGTTATTGGATAAATTGTAAATGTTGAGCGATTTTGAGTGGTTATTTCGCATTGACATAAGACTTCAATGGAGTTCAAGGACGTCGTATTCTGAGTGTAGTTTGGCTGATCAAGCCTCAATGTTGGGATAGCCTGGACTGGTGAGTGTCTGTTGATTCTTTGTATTGAAGGTCTCAGATGAAAAGGCAATGTGATTCCTTGTATTCAATGAGTTGATTCATAAACATTGAATTTTGCGTCTTCAGAATGTATGAGTACAGGGAAGGGTTAGAAAGTGATATTTTTTGGATTTTATGTCGTATCGACACTTTATTAAAATAATAGGGGCTTGCAAAAAAATACTGATTTTTTATACAGTATAAGGGAGCCCCTCGTACAGGCCATCTCGCCTATCACATCAAAGGACGATTCATGGAAGAAAGCAAGAAAGGTTCTGCCAACCTGTCAGCTGAGAAAGGTAAGGCACTGGCTGTCGCACTTGCTCAGATCGAAAAGCAGTTCGGCAAAGGCTCTATTATGCGTATGGGTGATAAAGAAGTTGAGGGAAACATACAGGTTGTCTCTACTGGTTCTTTGGGGCTCGATATTGCCTTGGGTGTTGGTGGTTTGCCGCGTGGACGTGTCATCGAGATTTATGGGCCGGAGTCGTCAGGAAAAACTACACTGACTTTACAGGTGATCGCGGAGATGCAAAAGTTGGGTGGGACTTGTGCGTTTATAGATGCTGAGCATGCCCTTGATGTTGGCTATGCAGATAAGCTGGGTATCTCGGTGCCTGATCTATTGGTTTCACAACCTGATACAGGTGAACAGGCACTGGAAATTGCTGATGCACTTGTGCGTTCTGGCTCAATCGACTTGATTGTCATTGATTCAGTTGCTGCCTTGGTGCCAAAGGCAGAAATCGAAGGTGAAATGGGCGACTCGCTCCCGGGATTACAAGCGCGTCTTATGTCTCAAGCACTTCGTAAGTTGACAGGGACGATTAAGAGAACCAATTGCATGGTAATTTTTATTAACCAGATTCGTATGAAGATTGGTGTAATGTTTGGCAATCCCGAAACAACTACTGGGGGTAATGCTCTGAAATTCTATGCCTCCGTGCGTTTAGACATCCGTCGGATTGGCTCCATTAAAAAGGGTGATGAAGTTATTGGTAATGAGACGCGTGTCAAGATTGTCAAGAATAAAGTTGCGCCGCCGTTCCGTGAGGCAATTTTCGATATTCTCTATGGATTGGGAATTTCTCGCGAAGGGGAGATCATCGATTTGGGTGTGAGTAAGAAGTTTATTGAGAAAGCCGGTGCTTGGTATAGTTATAAAGAGGAAAAGATAGGTCAAGGCAAGGACAATGCTCGTGAATTTTTGCGTGAAAATTCGGCTTTGGCACGTGAAATTGAAAATAAAGTTCGTGCTTCCATGGGTATGGTTACTATGAATGAAACGATCAAAATCGATCGGGTTGAAGAAGGATAAATATTGGTATTCCCTATTGTGATCATGCCCGATTCACAGAATGGGGCATTGCATCCTGTGCATACAGTCATTACAGTTCAGTTTCCGGAGGTCTCCGTGTGTGCGCTTCGACCTGATGTTATTTCTAGGGTAACTCGTCAAAATACAGTTTGTACTTGTGGCTGATAAGCGATTTGGTAAATCTCGAAAAACTGAGTTAAGTCTCAAGGAGCGTGCACTCAATTATCTGTCCCGTCGTGAATACAGCCGTTCTGAGCTTCGATCTAAGCTTATGTTTTTTTCTAAAGATCTTGATGAAATAGATAATTTGCTTGATCTACTTGAACGAGATAAATTCTTGTCAATGGATCGTTTTGTCCAGAGTGTTTTACACAGACGGGCGGGATGGGGGGGTGCTTATGTTCTGGCTGAACTTGAGCAACATCAGGTCGCCCCATCGACCATATCCGTCTTGACTGAAGAGCTCCGTCAAGTTGAGTTCATTCGCGCACATGCTGTTTGGTTAAAAAAATTTGGGGCTTCAGCTAAAACATCAAAAGCGCGGTCGCGTCAAATACGATTTCTTGCTGGGCGAGGTTTCTCTCACTCGGTGATTGCCAAAATTATGCGAGATGTAGTTTTTCTTGAAGATGATTTCTCGTGATATAAGAGTCGTAGCTCGCATATCCAATTGATAAATTTCATTTTTTCCGTATGCCATGAGGCATGGTCCTAGACTGCTTACTGATGCAGTTTTTGGTTTGTGAGAGCGGTTTTTAATTGATATTGCCTTGAAGGGAATCAGCAAATCGTCTTCTATATGTTAGAATGAACTGATGCCGGCTTCATGCGTTGGAATCGAACGCTGTTGTCTGCGTTTCTTATGACTGATCGCGCTGTTGTTCTATCGACGTTACTGATTTTGAGTGTGAAGGTTTCGTCGATGATTGAAACTCTACGTTTTTCGTTATTGTGCAAGAAATGCATTTGTTGACTGGTGTTCAAAATGCCTCATTTGAACACAAATATGTTTGATGTAACTGTCGACATCTAATTGATGTTTTGTGGGTGAAACGTTGCATCGGTTTTTTACCTAGTTTCTATAGTTGTAAAGACGAGCGATCGAATGAAGCCAAGGTTGGCCTCATGAAAGCGTCTTACGATGTCGCTTATTTTTCATACTAGAATTCACTTCCAATTTAGCAAGAAGGGAAATAACGCATGAAGATTCATGAGTATCAAGGTAAGGAAATTCTCCGAAGATTTGGAGTGGCGGTGCCTCGTGGCATTCCAGCATTTTCGGTCGATGAAGCCGTTAAGGCAGCTGAAGAACTTCGCGGTTCGGTTTGGGTTGTCAAAGCCCAGATTCACGCAGGTGGCCGTGGTAAAGGCGGTGGTGTGAAGGTTGCAAAGTCGATCGAACAAGTGCGTGAATATGCTAACGAGATTCTCGGCATGCAATTGGTCACGCACCAGACTGGGCCGGAAGGTCAGAAAGTAAACCGTCTGTTGATTGAGGAAGGAGCGGACATTAAGAACGAGCTCTATGTCGGTCTCATCGTAGACCGATTATCGCAGAAGATTGTGCTGATGGGCTCGAGCCAAGGTGGAATGGATATTGAAGAAGTTGCCGATAAAAATCCAGAATTGATCCACAAGGTAATTATTGATCCACTGAAAGGTATACAGGATCTAGATGCTGATGATTTAGCCAAAAAGATTGGAGTCCCTGATACTTCCATAATTCAAGCCCGCGAAATTCTCAAGGCTTTGTACAAAGCCTTTTGGGAAACTGATGCATCTTTGGTAGAAATTAATCCATTAAACGTTTCTAGTGACGGTACGGTTACTGCTCTTGATGCTAAGTTTAATTTCGATTCGAATGCACTGTTCCGCCATCCAGAAATTTTTGCTTATCGCGATTTGGACGAAGAAGATCCGGCAGAAGTGGAGGCTTCAACGTTTGATTTGGCTTACATTTCGCTCGAAGGTGATATTGGCTGTTTAGTTAACGGTGCAGGCTTGGCGATGGCTACAATGGATACCATTAAGCTGTTCGGAGGCGAGCCTGCTAATTTCTTGGATGTAGGCGGTGGTGCAACGACAGAGAAAGTGACTGAAGCTTTCAAGATTATGCTAAAGAACCCGGGTTTAAAAGCTATTCTTGTCAATATATTCGGGGGTATTATGCGCTGTGACGTCATTGCAGAAGGTGTCATCGCGGCCTCGAACGCTGTCTCGTTAAAGGTTCCGTTAGTGGTCCGTATGAAGGGCACCAACGAAGACTTGGGTAAGAAAATGCTGGCAGAATCCGGTTTGCCAATTATTGCTGCAGATAGTATGGAAGAAGCCGCCCAGAAAGTTGTCACCGCGGCCAAGGGCAACTAACAAAAAAATGTTGAAGTGGTAGTTAGGGTGCTATGCTATTTTCTGTGCCCTTTTGCTTTTCGGCAACCGGAAGAGGGAAATCAATCAATGTCGATTCTGATTAATAAAGACACAAAGGTCATAACTCAAGGTATCACTGGCAAGACTGGTCAGTTTCACACTCGTATGTGTCGTGAGTATGCAAACGGTAAGAATGCTTATGTTGGCGGCGTCAATCCGAAGCGAGCTGGAGAAAACTTTGAGGGTATTCCAATTTTTGGTTCTGTCAAAGATGCGAAGAATCAAACTGGTGCGAATGTGTCGGTAATTTATGTGCCGCCTGCAAGCGCTGCTGCTGCGATTTGGGAAGCTGTCGAAGCTGAATTAGACTTGGTGATCTGTATCACGGAAGGTATTCCTGTACGCGATATGATCGAATTAAAGGCACAGATGAAGGAATGTGGTAGCAGGACGTTATTGTTGGGTCCTAACTGTCCGGGGGTTATTACACCTGATGAGCTGAAGATTGGCATTATGCCGGGCCATATCCACAAGAAAGGACGTATCGGTGTCGTCTCTCGTTCGGGCACATTGACGTATGAAGCTGTGGGACAGTTGACTGCATTGGGTTTGGGTCAATCATCAGCTGTTGGTATCGGCGGTGATCCGATCAATGGTTTGAAGCATATTGACGTTATGAAGATGTTCAACGACGATCCCGATACGGATGCCGTCATTATGATCGGCGAAATTGGTGGTCCGGACGAAGCCAATGCTGCATGCTGGATTAAAGCCAATATGAAGAAACCAGTCATTGGATTTATAGCTGGTGTTACAGCACCTTCGGGTAAACGTATGGGTCATGCTGGTGCTCTGATATCAGGGGGCGCTGATACAGCAGAGGCAAAGTTGGAAATAATGGAGGCCAGTGGCATAAAAGTTACGAAGAACCCATCAGAAATGGCTCGTCTATTGAAGTCGGTATTATAGCGAGTTCGCTTTTCGTTATTGAATGTGTGTCTTTGTCCTCGAGTTGGGCGTGTGCACTAAGGTAAAATAGAGGGAATCTGACGGCATGTCCGTTTTGATTCCCTTTACAGTTTTGTGGTTGCGTTTTTTTACCAATGAAAGGTGAGTGTTTTGGAAGAGGCCTTTGGCATGACCTCATTGTTAGAGAATCTCAATTGGATGACAATCTTGAAAATTACCATCATTGACATCTTGTTGAGTGGAGATAACGCGGTCGTGATTGCATTGTTATGTCGTAATTTACCCGAAAAACAGCGTCTAAAAGGGGTCTTGTTGGGTGCCATTGCTGCAATTGTGCTGCGTGTCATTTTGATTTTTTTTGCGTTTAGGTTGCTAAATATTCCGTTCTTGAAGGTGTTTGGTAGTTTGCTGCTATTTTGGATCGGACTAAAAATCTTATCATCCCAGGATGGTTTTAATGATATTAAACCTGCAGATAAGCTATGGGTGGCACTCAAAAGTATCATCGTCGTCGATTTTGTAATGAGTGTCGATAACGTTATTGCACTCGCTGGAGCAACGCAAGAGATTGTCGTTCATTATCGAATGCCTTTCGTGATTTTTGGGTTATTCATTTCGATTCCATTGATTGTTTGTGGTTCCCAAATCGTAATGAAGTTACTTGATCGTTTTCCATTGGTTCGGATCTGTGGTGCTGTATTAATGGGTTGGATTGCAGGTGGCTTATGGGTGACGGACAAGGGTATTACCGAGCATTTACAATTCGATCCTGATAGAATCTACTATGCAGCTGCGTTTTTCGGAGCACTTTTTATGATGGGATTTGGAATAATTCTTAAAAAATGGAAGCCGGTAGACCAGGCCAGTGCATCAGCCAAGGTTTATAACAGTTAGTCAAGAAGGGACTCCGAAGACATTTCGGTAGCGCCGCACATTGGACTCATGTCGAATCAGCGGGTAGACTTGCTAAGTATTAGGTATTCTTGAGGTTTTAATTTGAAGCAATGTTGGCGCGCTACGTTTATGACAGGTATACTTTCAATTAACCTCTTCTTGAACAGCGCTATTAATAGTTTTCGATTTTTTTACGCATTACATTACTTCTTTTCTAAAGGAGTTCACAATGTCTGGTACCAGCGGTCAATATGGTTGTGGCACTAAAGCTAGGGGCTTTACTCTCATTGGTCTGATGATCGTACTCGCGCTTATTGGCGTGTTAATCACAGTTGCTTTGCCGTATTTTCAAAACTATTTGGCGCGCGCGCGCGTACTGGAGGGATTGGGTGCTACAGAGAGTACCAAAGCCTTGATTAATAAGAATGCTATGCTTGGTTTACCGTTCGCAAATGGTTGGGTGATTCCAGAACCGACGGATAATGTAAGAAAGTTGAGCGTTGATGATGTCAGTGGAGCCATCACTATAGTTTATACGAAACGTGCAGGTGATGGTGCTATCGTGCTAGTACCTATGGTTCAGCTGCTCGGCGGTGAAAAACATACGCTTTCTTCATTAAGAAAAGTGCCCAATGGTGAGATTTTTTGGACTTGCTATGCAAAAGGCAAGTTTCAGGCACCTGTAGAAGCGACGTTGCCAGCTAAGTATGCGCCCACCGAATGTCGTGATGTCATCGTAAGAAGTGCTTCTTAATTAGAGCTGAAGATAAACTTGTTTACTTCTTTACGCTTTTTTTTAAGCGGCTTTACTGTCTTTTTGATTTGGGGGTTACCCTACAATTTGGTGCCCCACAGCTATCCCATTCCTACATTCTACTCTGAAACTTTTTCATTCTCATTGTTTATTGTTTTGGCTGGATTCTTAATGTTCGCTGTTTGGCGACAGGATGCGAGACAGCTTCAAACACCAAGTATCGCGTGGCTCCCTATTGGTTTTTTGGGGTTGATCGAGGTACAGATGCTCTGGCTGCGGACGAATGTGCCTGAGCTAGAAATAATCACAATTTTGTATGGCGTCGCTATGTTTCTTGCCATTAATAGCGGGTTTTGGGTCGCCCGACTTGGATGGTGCAATCCTTTTATGTATTGGACTGCTGCTAGTCTAATTTTAGGGGGAATTTTCTCAGTGATTGTGCAGATAGTGCAAGTGTTTCATCTTGAAGCCACGGCGCCATGGCTTTTTGCTCAATATACGACCAAAATGGCTCGCAGAGTTTTTGGAAATATGTATCAGCCTAATCATTTGGCGACTTATCTGTCTTTAGCCACTGCTGGTGCATTTTATCTTTGGTATCAACGGCGGTTGTCCGGCTGGTGCTGGTTATTATTATCTGTGATACTTAATATTGGAATTGTTTTGACGGCATCGCGTATGCCTTGGTTACAGTTAACATTGTTGACGCTTGCTGGAATATGGATGGTGGTGTACTTGGAACGAGTAGAGGGTAACTCAATGCACCATTCGCTGCTACGTTGGTGGGTGCCCGTTGCTATTCTACCCTTAATGGTCATTGTCACAGAAGTGATTCAATGGGCTAATGTAGCCCTCCAGTTACAGCTGGAGGGCAGTGCGTTTGATCGATTGCAACAAGCTGGGCAGGTAAGTGGCCGTCTAAATCTTTGGCGATATGGATGGAAAATTTTTCAACATCACTGGCTTTTGGGGGCTGGTTGGGTGAATTATGCGGACGCACAGTTTGCGTTGGCTGGCAAGCTTGGTCCTGTGGAAATGGCTGACAATGCTCACAATGTCGTGTTCGATGTGTTTGCGAAGGGCGGGGTGATCGGTGCAATTTTAGTATTTTTGCCGTTGCTGCTTTGGGTAGTTCGGGCAGTAAAGCGCTTAAAAACATCAGCACCAACTGCCTTTGCATTCATCATACTTGGAATCTTATTTATACATGCGCTCTTGGAGTATCCTCAAAACTATGCTTTCTTTTTGATGCCATCGATGTTTCTGCTCGGGCTTACCGATACACGTGCATTGCCTTGGATGAAACCGCTGGCTGTTGGTTTTCTGAATATGTTAATCTTTGTCGCAGGTATTGGTTTTTTAGTCTATCTATATCGGGACTATCGACGCGTGGAAGTTGCTTATTGTGCTGGGCAGATCGAGAGATATCGTCGGAATCCATCTTATTTTTTTTCCCCATATGGAGATTACGCCTTGGCGCATGCCTTGGTGCTAAATCGTGATGCATTAAATGCAAAATTAGATGCTCATCGGCGTGCGATGTCAATCGGGGCGGGACCAAGCATGATAAAGCGTTATACGATCTTGCTGGCTTTGGCAGGTCGTGATGATGATGCGCTCCAGGCCGTCCAACGGTTGAAGCAATATAATATTAAACGGTTTGAACGAGAGTATGCGTCATTACTTTTTATGTGCGAAGAGCAAGGTCATGCTTTAGGTGGCTTTGTATCCAAATTAATACAAACGTTTGGTAACGTAATGGATAATCGTTAAAAATTGTTATCGAATTAAACGATGAATTATTCTGATAATTGAACAATTTCAGTTCTATAAACACAGTGAGGTGATGATTGAGAGTCATTCATTAGTATAGTAATTGCTATGACAGAGAAGGTTCTCGATGACTATAGCGACTTCATATTTGGAACGCGTTCAAATATGTTTGAGAAATATGAAGTTGTAAGTTCGTTCTAGGACTTTTCGGCGAGATGAACACGAAGCTACGGCCATATGCCGACAGTCTGTGGTAACGTTTTCTTTAGAGAATTTGCTTTTGCACATAATCGAAATTTTTCGATTATGTATGTTGGTGTCTCTTGGACTAAATGCTTGCTGGTTAATAAAAAAATTGACCACGAAGAGGTGGTTTCGTAATGATCGTTGACAGGTTCTGCGATGTTACCCCATTTGATGGTGGTGTTAAGTTTTTGAAGGTGATTTGATTATGGGTATTTATTCGTGCAACATATGATTTTCTTGAATGATGATCAAGTTGATCGATGGAATTTTATTTGTATCAATTACTATTAGTTTGCAGATGTAGACCTGGTAAGTGATTGGGTTCCACGGTAGCATTATATTTTGAGTTGTTGTAACCGTAACGGAGTACTTGTGTTATTGAAGAAGTATGGAATATAAGAGCTGGATGTGCCTAATTTGTGGGTGGGTGTATGATGAAGTTGAGGGAGCACCTGATGACGATATTGCGCCAGGTACGCTATGGGAGGATATCCCTATGAACTGGATGTGTCCAGAATGTGGGGCGCGTAAGGAAGATTTTGAAATGATCCAGATCTAAATTTTTCATAACTATTTGAATTTTCGTCAACCCTCCTGAAGAGAAGACTCGATGGATCTGGTCTTACATATCTTAGATACCTTGTTCTTCATGCTCAAGGTATCTAACACCATGACTCATGATTTTGAGAGAATACTTTAGCGCTGAGAAAAAACCGATATGCCTGCTGATGTATGTATCGATATTGATCTGACAACTTATGCAGTGCATTGGTGATTATAGATGTGTTGTGTGGCACTTTCGCGAATTTGAATGGGCCATTTTAAGGGTATATAGATTTAGTATTACTGACTTAGATTTTTCCTATTTGTGATTCAGTAATGAACTATGTTGGGGGCGAGTGTATTTGGGTTGAACACATGCCTTATATGTTATGTGTTTGCGCTAACGAAGCATATATTGGAATTTGCTGAGTTAGACTTGATCTGTTATGGGGCTAGGCCGTGGTGAATGATTTTCAGGAAATTCTCGACAGACGGTATAGAGGCTTTGATACACTTGGAGCTATGTCAAATAATCGTATTAACCTTACTAATCAGTTCCTGATTGCTATGCCTGGGATGGCTGACCCCACTTTTTCTGGAACTGTGGTTTATCTTTGTCAACATAATGAACGTGGTGCTATCGGCCTTGTGATTAACAAACCAACTGATATTAATTTGCAATCGCTGTTTGATCGGCTTGATCTTAAACTTGAGATTGAACCTTTAATTCACCAGCCTGTTTTTTTTGGTGGACCACTTCAGATGGAGCAGGGTTTTGTATTACATGAATCGAATGGAACATCTTATAGTTCATCATTATCAGTTGCAGGCGGGCTTGAGATGACCACTTCGAAGGATGTTCTAGAAGCCGTAGCTCAAGGTGAAGGATTCAACCGTTTTTTGCTCACACTTGGTCATGCAGGTTGGAGTGCAGGACAACTCGAAGATGAAATTGGTAAGAATGGATGGCTTACTGTTGATGCTGATTCGAATATTCTATTCAATATACCTCCGGCTGATCGATTTGAGGCAGCACTTGCATTACTTGGTATTTCATCGATGATGCTCTCTGCCGATGCGGGTCATGCATGACAATCGGAAGTGCTACGGTACTTGCTTTCGATTACGGTGCGAGACGTATAGGTGTGGCGATTGGCAACACGGTATTACTTCAGGCCCGTGCGCTTACTATGATTACTAATTTGAATTGTCAAGTGCGCTTTGGCGAGGTTGGTAAACTGATTGCTGAGTGGCAACCAGAATGCATTGTTGTTGGCTTGCCTACTCATCCGGATGGAACACCTCACGATATGACGAAGCGAGCTAAACGTTTTGGTAATCAGCTTAACGGTCGTTTTCATGTGCCTGTGGTGTGGGTCGACGAACGCTATTCATCAGTGGCTGCAAAGATTTCGTTTGTCGAAACGGGAAAAGTTATAAATAGACTTGATGCTCATGCAGCAAAAATTATATTGCAGCAATATTTTGATGAAAGTGTGATGGCCTAATGCTTGCCTATTGTGGGGATGAATAAGGTTGATTTTATAAAAGATTTCTGTTTTAAAAATTTATTATTAAGCGCAGGTCAGATATGTGCTCAAACAACAGACAATACTATTTTCATTGAGCGGTTACCTTTGTAGTAACGAGCGCGATATTCATATAATAGCCATATTCCGATCTTTCCATTGACTTTGGTCTAGCGATAGAAGATTGTAGACACTGGCCTTTACATTTTTCTGGGAAGTTATTATTTCAATCCAACCTTACGCTGGAGCTGAATAAGCAAAGGTTAGCAGAGATGTTAAGGCATATTGAGGTTATGATTAGATAGTAGCTCGAACAGCTGGTCTATTTTAATGATGCCTAGTGAACCAGTGAGGGATCAATATAGTGAACAGAGAAGGTTTTTCATTTTTTTTATCGAATAGGGTTAAAACTTACTAACATTTTTGGCAGTTGACTTGTAAAAAATTGCGCTCAGAAGGCTTTTCCGTTAGTTTGAAAGCTGTGAGTTGGCCGCCCCATACACAGCCTGTGTCGAGGCCGATCAAGTTATCTCGCGTGAGTAATCCCAATGCTGACCAGTGGCCGAAAAGAACCACAGTATCTGCCGTTCGTCGCCCTGGGACGTCGAACCAGGGCATTAGATTGGGAATAGCTGTATCAGGACCGGTTTTGTGATCGAAATCCATCCGGCCTTCTACTGTGCAAAAACGCAAGCGAGTGAGCGCATTGATTGTTAATCGATGGCGATCGTCGTTTTTTAGATTATCTTGCCATTGATCTGGTTGATTACCGAACATCCTTCTGAGAAAGACTTTCCAGTTTTCACTACGCAGTGCATGTTCGACCTCTTGAGCGAGTAGCACCGTTTGTGTGGTGCTCCATTGCGGTAAAACACCAGCATGCACCATGAGATAACCATTGGCGAAATGGGCTATTGGACGATGGCGTATCCAATCGATTAAGATATCTATATCCGGTGCATTCAGGATTTCATCGATGATGTGTGTTTTATTTAGTGGTTGTATCCCTGCTGCGATGGCTAGCAAGTATAGATCGTGATTGCCTAACACAACAGTCGAACGTTGTTCGAGCGACATTACGTGACGGAGCGTGCCGAGTGAGTTAGGACCACGATTGATAAGATCTCCGCAAAACCATAGTTCTGCGTTGGTAGGTAAGCGTGCGAGTATCTGCTTAAGTGCGGGAAGGCAGCCATGCAGGTCACCAATTGCATAAATGGGGCGGATTTTTGAAATGAAAGCTGTCATGTCTCGTGGGAAGTTTTTCGTTGGTGCGTTGATCGTGAACTTATATCACTATTTTTTCTATAGATCAGCCAACGGGGTGCTTTGAAACGTATGATACGTACGTAGAGCCATACATAGATCATCATGAAAGCTAGGCAACACAGGACAAGAATAGTTGTGTTTCGCCAAAAAATTGTTGCTGGGACGACCGCTAATAAGCATAACAGCCAAAGGTAAGGCGAGGTCAAAGAATTACGTTTTGTTAACGCTCGGACCGTTTTTTTACCGCAGGTCGACCGCATTAACCGTTTGTAGACTAGCATGTGTAGATGGACGCCATCTGGGATACTTGGTGATATACCTCGGACGATGAGTTTTCGATAAATTGAAAAGCAGACTTCGAAGACTGGATAGATCACCATTAATGCAGGATACCAAGGAGAAACTTGTGGATTATGCATGACGAGTAGGATTGATAACTCGGCGAGAATAAATCCGATGAAATAAGCCCCACCATCGCCGAGGAAAATCAAACCACTGGGAAAGTTCAGCATGAAGAAGCCAAGAATCGCGCCGATCATAATCATTGATGTTGTTAGCACAATTAAGTCTTGCGATTTCAATCCGACGTAACCAAGGGAGGCGAACATTATCACTGCAATCATTGGTGCGAGGCCGTTGAAGCCATCGATGATATTCAGCGCATTTGCCATACCTGCGGTGCACAATACGGTGAAAATGACTGAGATGCTGGTAAGGGTTAGTAAACGATCAAGTGGTCCAATACCGATACGCGTGATATGAATGTCTAGTATTACATATGCACACAGGGCGGAAATCATCGTCGCGATCAAACGTATACGAGGAGAGAGACTTTTTGTGAGATCTTCAAAAAAACCACTTATGAAGGCAGGTAGACCACAGACACTGAGAAAGAGGATACTCTGCGCCATCTGTGTATGCAGTGGTGCTAAGGCGAGTGTGGCAGTAATGATACCGAGCAAGATGCTGATACCACCAATGCGAGGCACTGTACGTGCATGAAATTTCTGTATGCCGGTGGTATCACTGTCACCCGAGAAACGCTTATGGACATTGGCATAACGAACGATCATCAGCGTACTGAAGAATGAGACCACCATGGCGATAACGAGACTGAGCATTATTGAAAGTGATGCTATCAGAAAACTGTTTTTGGCATATGCCGTTAGACATCATAACGAAAGGTGTTGGGCTATTAATTGATCCTTGTGAGGATTCGGAGGTACTGTGCAATTACCCTATGCTCGCTGAATTCACGCGCTACTTTAGCCCGCCCAGCATTGCCGATGCGTTGTAACTCTTTACGAGGCAGCCTTGCCACCATGCGCATACGGGTCGTGAGGGCGGCTGTATCACGTACTGGGACTTTCCATCCCGTGATGCCGTCATCGACGACATCACGACAGCCTGGAGCATCGCTAGTTATGATTGGACGGCATAATGCTCCAGCTTCTAGCAACGTGCGTGGTAACCCTTCACGATAAGACGGCAACACGATGCATTGTGCCGCCGCAATGAAGGGCCGCACATCAGATGTTGTGTCGAGATACTCGATGCTTCCTTGAAGCTGCCAACCATCTATGGTTTCACGAAGGATCCTGCTTGGGTTCGAGACGTCAGCAGGCCCGAGTATTTGACAGATGACGTTTGGCAGTTCACGTTTTAACGCACGTGCAGCCTCCACATATTCAATGACGCCTTTGTCACGCAGTAAACGACAAATTAACAGAAAACGAAACGGAGTTTCATCTGATGGCCAAGGTGATTTGTCGAAATGGTAGAGATTGATACCTTCTCCGGGGAGCAAACGAGTTTTTTGCTGCGCCACGAGTCCCTCGGATACAAACGTGCGTAGATCTTCTTGATTGAGGAACCAATTTTCGTCAGTATGACGAAACGCGTAGCGATACAAGCCACGTACGATGTGCGTGGTGATCGAATCGTTGATAAAAACATAGCCGAGACCTGTTGTGACTGATACTGAAGGGATGCCTGCCCAATGAGAAACTATCGAGCCGTAGATGTTGGGTTTAATCGTGTAGTGAAAAACTACTCTGGGCTTGATGTGCCGATATAAACGGTATAGCCGATAAACCAATATCAAATCTTGTAGCGGATTTTTGCCATTAGCAGCCATCGGTATCTCGTGAACAATACATCCTATTGCCCGTAACATCGGTGCGAATGTATCATTTTGTGTCGCTGCCGCTGCTACATGCACCGGGTGTCCCACAGAGAGCATGGCTGTAATTGCGCCTCGTCGAAAATTATAGATTGACCAAAATGTGTTGGAACATAGTAAAACTGGTGCTGACGAGGTCATAAGATAGATTTCGGATGAATAATTCGTGCGTAACAAGTGAGCCAGCATTCAACGATATTGTCGAGTGAGTAGTGTGCCACAATACGTGCTCGCTGTGCTGCAGCAATGCGTGATCGCTTCTCAGGGGTGAGTGAGAGCGCTAGGATGAGAGCTTGGGCAAGACCCTTATCATCACCCACTTCGGAAAGCCCTGGGGCGATATTACCCATATCATTTCCGAGCAGCTCACCAACACCGCCGCAATCTGTTGACACGATGGGTAATCCAGTCGCCATTGCTTCGCAAATTACGAGAGGCAAGCCCTCCCAAACCGAGGACATTAAGAAGGCATCAGCCGCAGAGAGTAAAGCTGGTATATCGTCACGTCGGCCAAGTAAAGTAATGGTGTTTTGCAGATTTTGATCGCTTATCTCCTTAGCGATCGAGTCACGCATAGGCCCCTCACCAGCGATATACAGGTGTGCCGAAGGTAAACTTTGTAGAGTGCGTGCGAATGCACGTAACATTGTCGAGTAATCCTTTGCAGGGACCAGTCGGCCAACGGCGAGTACCATCGCCATCTCATCTCCTATCCCAAGGGTTGCTCGGACACGTTGTCGTATGCTTTTATCTGCTCGGAAAAGTGTGGTATCGATACAGTTTGGTATGTTGATGATCCGATGCGCAGGTACCGCGCCCTGTGCAATGAATGCTGCGACGGCATCTTTGCTTACATTAGTTGTTATGCTTGCTAGTCGATCCGTCCAGCGATAGGCTAACATTCGCAAGCGACCTCCTTCATTTCGGCTGTGTGCGCTGCATACCAGTGCTGGTATTGGTGCGAGTAGGCGAGTGAGTCGTGCTATGAGATTAGCGTGTACCATATGGCTATGAACGACATGAGGTCGGATTTTGTGTACATACATAGCCAGTTGTAGGATTGCACTAAACAATGAGATAGGTGATTTTTTTGCTCGTAGTTCAATACATCGAAATCCAGGGTGTTTTGGGAGACAAATTACACAATCACCAGTTAGCGAGACGAGGGTTACATCGTGACCACGATTTAGGATTGCTTTTGCTAAAGTAACAACTTGAGTCTCAGCACCGCCTAGTTGTAGACCAGTGAGGAAAAAAA
The DNA here is from genome assembly GCF_003004665.1 of Candidatus Pandoraea novymonadis. Lineage (GTDB taxonomy): Bacteria > Pseudomonadota > Gammaproteobacteria > Burkholderiales > Burkholderiaceae > Pandoraea > Pandoraea novymonadis. Next base: position 679,455 of record NZ_MUHY01000001.1, on the reverse strand, counting down.
GGATCTTCATGAAATTGCCTTTTGGTTGGCAGAGTTTCTCAGCATGCAGCAATGTCATTCGTGGTGGCGAAAAAAATGACTTGCTTCGCAATTCTAGCAAACTGTTTTTCGAGTGTTTTGTCCATCGGTAATCACCGACAATACGGGGTTGCTAACCACATGTTGTAAGTCAGTACTGGTCACTAATGAGATTAGGGAAGAGCTGAATTGATGTGTCTTTCTTCGGAGTCCCTTTACTATTGGCATTTGTCAATAGGACGATAACCTCGCTACCGGAAGGATCTAGGTAGCGTATAGGATAAGTAATGGGTCCAAGATTGCTTTTGTAAGCGCTGTTCTCCCAGTCATGCTTTGCACCGATAGACGTAATGTTGCAGGTTCCGTGAATTATATTGCCATGAGCCTAACATCAATAAGTGGTCTACTGATTGCGTCAGTGTGTAAATAATGATGGATGTTATGTAGCACCTACAGAAAATGATGCCATAAAATGATATATGGCAATCGTATAATGACTCGTGGAGTATTACTATAAAATGGCAGCATCTCCTCCATTGTGTTACCAAATACATTGGATGGCTTGAGCGCATTCGTAATGCGCAGTGACCTCTCGCTTTATTCCCATCTCCCCAAAAAGACAGATGGAGTGAAAAAGCAAGATCCCCGATCGAGTGCTGTCATTGATCGCGTCCTGTTAGCCAAACACCCACTGCAATCGCCACGACGTAACCTACTCCATAGCCAGCTAACCCGGCCAAGGCGCCGAGATGTGGCGCGAGTGATGTGACCGTTGCGAAGGCTGCACCGCTTGCGCTTAGCCATTTTGCGATGATCCAATGTCCTTCTCCTCGTCGGACTAAGCTCAAATTGAGCGCAGCATCTGCAAAAACGAGTATGCCAAGTAGAGCAGAAATACGGAGAATTTTGGCCGCTTCTGTGAAAGCTGGACCATAGATGAGATGTATGATAGATGGTGAAAAAAGTGCAATTGGTACTGCTAAACACGTTCCTGATGTCACAATTATTACTGTTGCCTTCCAAGCATTACGTCGGGCAACGATGGTATCTTTTACTTGTAGAAAAAAAGGTGTCGCCAGTGAGTTTGCAATAATTGGTGCCACCAGTACAAAGTTTTCTGTTATCTGCATCGCAGCCACGTAAGTACCGAGTTCTGATAAGGGAATAACCAGTTTTAGCACGAGTTGGTCTATCCGTTTAAAGAAAAACATCAACAGCAGCCCAGCCCAGAATGTCATGCCAGAATGCAGTAATTCGCGGAGTAGCGTAGGATTCCATGATATCCGATGCACCGGTATTTGCCACCTGTAGTAAATGACAAGAATCGCTGCGGCGATGAGAGCTTCGATGGCGTAGACGACAGAGAAAGCGACCAATGAAGCTTTTAAAAAATATAGGATTGTGATCAATAAAACTTTGATAGCTAGTGCAATCAGATTGGCTTGGACACTTGGACGGTTGAAATTTTTTATCTGTAACCATGTTGTGATAACACCGAATGGTTCGCGTAATAGTAAGGCAATACCGAGCCAAAGAATGACACCGCGTAGTATTGGTTCGGAGACAAACAACGCGTAAATAGCGAGTAAGGCGTAAGTGACGATAGCTGCCCCTATCCTTAGCACGAGCGCGTGTACCATGACGTGCTGCCTTACTACTTCTGTTTTGTCGACCAACCGTGGCAGGACGACTTCGGCGCTGCATAGTAGCGTGATTGCACTGGCGAGGAAAACGAGAGATTGACTATATTGGAATAAGCCGAATTGTGCAGCCCCTAGGCCACGTGCTAGCAGTCCTGAAACGATGATGCCGGCGACAATCTGTGAGCTGCGCTCAAGCAGCATCCAGAGAATGTTACGAAGGATGATCCGATATAACATGAATACAACCTGTATCAGCGTAATACTGGAGGGAACTCAGATCAACTAAACGTTTGATAGCGACCGAGGGTGAGTTGGAAATAAGTTAACCTCGATCGACCGAGATATCTGTGAACCCGAAAATTAACAGGCAAATTGTGACATCGATGTTAGATGATTATTTTTACGTGAATTACTTGGGATACTCAGCGTTCCAGGGTCCTTTATAACTGTATCGTAAGGTGTTTTTGCATTTCGGTTTTCACGGGTCAGCAGCTCTCACATGAATTCTTTTCTAAGAATTTCAGTTTCTCAATTATGTATTGTGCGTCGAACACGCAGTATGATGAAACAATATTATTGATTTCCATCCAATTTTCATCAGTAGAAAATTAGCTCATGAGCCAAAACACTCTACCCTCGCATTTAATCTTTAAAGTATATGATATTCGTGGCGTTGTTGGTGATTCGCTTAATGCGAATGTGGCGTATCAGATCGGTTTGGCTTTTGGTACACATGTCCGTCGCGAAGGTGGGCATGCCGTTATAATGGGCCGTGATGGCCGTATATCGGGATCAGAGCTGAGCTGTGCTTTGTCAGAGGGTTTGTGTGCCACGGGTGTTGACATTGTTGATATCGGTATGGTGACTACACCATTGATGTATTTCGCGACGAACGTATTGATAAATGGTTGCAAAGTTGATTCTGGCATTATGGTTACAGGGAGCCATAATCCGTCTAATTACAATGGTTTTAAAATGGTTTTACGTGGCGATGCCATCTACGGTGATGCCATTCAGGCCCTCTACCGCACAATTGAAAAACAGGATTATGAGACCGGTAAAGGTATTTATTCGGTGAGAAATGTTACCGATGCATATCAGACACGTGTCGTTTCAGACATTGTTCTAAAGCGTCCCATGAAAATTGCGATCGATTGCGGTAATGGCGTCGCGGGTGCGTTCGCCCCGCAACTTTTCCGTGCTATTGGCTGTGATGTTGCTGAGTTGTTTTGCGATGTAGATGGGACCTTTCCAAATCATCATCCCGATCCAGCTCATCCAGAGAATCTTCGGGATTTGATTGAATGCATACGTGAGACAAATTCGGAGCTCGGACTTGCGTTCGATGGGGATGGGGATCGTCTGGGTGTAGTGACGAAAGATGGAGAAATTATCTATCCTGATCGACAACTTATGTTATTCGCAGCAGAAGTTTTGAGGCGATTTCCTGGTGAGACTATTATCTATGATGTTAAATGCACACGTAATCTTGCTGCTTGGGTGACAAAGCATGGTGGTTATCCAAAGATGTGGAAAACTGGCCATTCGCTCATGAAGGCTAAGTTGAAAGAGATGGGTGCGCCGTTGGCGGGGGAAATGAGTGGGCATATCTTCTTCAAAGACCGTTGGTATGGTTTTGATGATGGATTATATACTGGTGCTCGTTTGTTGGAAATTTTGTCTGAGTCAGCCCATCCAAGTGAAGTCCTTAATGCTTTGCCAAGTTCGCTTTCGACACCAGAGTTACACATTAAGTGTACAGAAGGAGAAAACTTCCTATTGATTGATAAATTGAGGGAGACTGCAAATTTTGCCAATGCTGAGCAAGTGGTGAAAATTGATGGTTTACGCGTCGAGTACGCAGATGGTTTCGGTTTGGTGCGAGCATCGAATACCACACCCGCGATTGTGCTTCGTTTTGAAGCCGATAACGAGGTCGCCATTCGTCGTATTCAGAAAAGCTTCAGGGAGGCTATTTTGAAGTTGAAACTGGATGCGATTTTGCCTTTTTGAGGGAAAATTAGAGTTCGTGGGGATAGCTAGCAAATAGTGCTCTTTTTATGAAAGTCTATATACGTTCTTCTGATAATATCTTCAATCTCGGGATATCCTTATTTTTGATGGATAAGACATTTTTTTTGAACTGGCGTGAGTATGACGTCAGATTTTCCTGCTACAGGTGCTTTACTCTATTTTTGAGCAGGCCGCCATGCGTTACTTTGAAATATTGAGGCTAATTTATGGCGCTTTATGGTTTTTCATTGCACCGATAGCTCTTGCGCGCCTTTGGTGGCGTGGACGTTTCGAGCCAGGCTATCGTCTTCATGTCAAAGAACATTTTGGTTTTTACGCTACATTACCTTGGGAGGGGCGTCCAATAATTTGGGTGCATGCGGTGTCGGTGGGCGAGACACGTGCCGCTCAACCACTTATCGAGATGTTGCTTTCACGCTATCCAGATCATGCTTTACTACTTACACACATGACACCAACAGGTCGTGCTACCGGTTATCAACTCTTTGGAGAGCGCGTGATACGTTGCTATTTGCCTTACGACATGGCTGGTGCCGTGAAGCGATTTCTGAATTATTATAAACCTCGTTTAGGAGTTCTGCTGGAGACGGAGGTTTGGCCAAATCTTATCCACATTTGCAAGCAATTGGCTATTCCTTTGGTGTTGGCGAATGCTCGTATGTCCGACCGTTCGTTCAAACGTGCATTGACATTTGGACATGCCGTAGTTTCGGTGTTTTCTGGTTTTTCAGGCGTATTGGCCCAAAGCAATGCTGATGCCCAGCGTTTACGTATGTTAGGTGCTGTTAATGTTCATATGCTTGGGAATCTTAAGTTCGATTTGGCACCTTCTATGGCTTTACAAGCAGTAGGTAGACAGTGGCGGTCTCGGTTCAGTCAACGACCTGTTTGGTTAGCAGCCAGTACACGAGATGGCGAGGAAATGTTGCTCTTGCAAGCGCGTCGCGAGCTTATGAGCAATGGAGGGAAAGCGGCACGTGCTTTGTTGATATTGGTGCCGCGCCATCCCCAACGTTTTGATGCTGTCATATCACTCATGAAAAAATCTGGTTTGCGTGTCATGCGTCGTAGTGAATGGGGCGATGGAGAAGATCAGCTTCCTTTGGATGTTGATGTGCTTTTTGGGGATTCGATGGGTGAGATGACTGCGTACTTTACAGCCAGCGATATTGCATTCATTGGCGGTAGTTTGCGTCCTTTTGGAGGACAGAACTTGATTGAGGCCTGTGCGGTGGGTACACCGGTTTTGTTTGGACCTCATATGTTTAATTTTGCGCAGGTGAGTGAAGATGCATTAGATGCAGGTGCTGCTTGGCGAGTATCTGATAATAATCCTACCGAATTAGGAACTGCAATGGCCGCATTGCTTTGTTCGGATCAGAAGAGGGCAATAATGAGTGCGGCGGCGCTTTCATTTGCTCGTGAGCATCGCGGAGCTACCGAGCGGACGGTTCATATACTTGATCACTGGTTAGGATAGTCTGGTAAGTAAATGTAGGTAGTGAGAGTTTTTATGTACGGATTTGCTACAGAGTTAGATGAAATTTACTTGCCTGAGACAGGAACCTCTCGCTGGTCTCTGAGTGCTGGGTGAGCATCAGTCTTTTCAAGCAGTTGTGAAACATGTATTTTAGCAGTCAGTGATTTGGTAAATCCCAGTCAATGTGTTGGTTACATGAAGAGCTATTTAAACAGTTATTTATCTAGAAGATTTTTAAATTTTTTAAAATTTGAATGATGATGGTTGTGGTGCTATGAGGCGCGATATCAGTGTTTGAAACAGATTTTCTGTATGATATTCTATGTTTGAAACGCGTTTGATTAATTGCACTTGCATTGCTGGTGCATTACCCACAACGGCAACCATGCGTCCTCCAACTTTCAGCTGTTCCAGTAATTTTTGTGGAAGTGCAGTAAGCGCCCCCGAAAGCGCAATCACATCATAAGGCGCCATGACTGACCAGCCTTGAGCACCATCGGCATTCACAACTTCCACATTGCTCATCCCGTTATGCTGAAGGATCCCGGCTGCCTTTTCAGAGAGGTTTCTATCGATTTCAAGTGTTGTGACATGGTGAACACTGTAACCTAGCAGGGCAGCCATGTAACCTGAGCCTGTACCAATTTCTAAAGCGGTGTCATTTTTTCGAGGTGCAAGCGCCTGTAGAATGCGAGCTTCGACACGCGGAGCGAGCATATGTTGACCAGTGTTCGGTTCGGATGCACCTAGAAGTGGAATTTCAAAATCCGTAAATGCAAGATCGTGGTATGCATTTGGTACGAATTCTTCGCGTTTAATGAAACTCAGAAGGTCGAGAACATGTGGGTCTAGTACACTCCACGGACGAATCTGCTGCTCGATCATATTATAGCGCGCTAACTCGTGGTTCATTTCGAATATCGTTGGATGAAAAGCCAGAACATACCATGATTTTATCAAATCTTGTGGATAGCCGATACCGACTGGTGTGCGAAGCATTTTAAACAGAGATATGTCTTTGAAATATGCCCTTCGTGATCTATTTATTTGACTTAGAATAGACGTTATATCGCTGGATTTTACACAGGCCAGACCGTGCTGACGTATATCGACGAGTGCGGGATGTGCTGAACTAAACGACGAACTTGTTATTCATGCTGAGTCTACTTTATTGAAGATAAATTTGGATATTTTTCAGATTTTAAAATCCCTAGCTTACCAGGCTTTCTATCAATTTCAGACACAGATGGTTTTTATAGAGAAAATTTTATTCTTTCCTTTATGTTTGATTGAAAAAAACCGGCGTATTTCACTACGCCGGTTGGGAGGAGGAAGACGAGGAAGTTTTTAAGTGATTTTATGCAGTACCGCGTTACGACGTGCGTAAATAAAGTAAATCGCCAGTCCAGCGCCAAGCCACGAGAGAAAGGCAATCCAGGTTTTGGATTGTAAGTGAGCCATTAGAAAGATACAAAGTCCAGCTGACAGCAATGGTACCACTGGCGTGCCTGGGCAACGAAACGCGCGCGGTAGATCAGGGTGCGTTTTTCGCAATACAAGGACGGCAATAGCGACTAGAGAGAAAGCTGCGAGAGTACCAATATTAATAAGTTCAGCTAGGATATCGAGAGGCACGAATGCAGCTATTGCTGCGAAAACGGTGCCTACGATCCAAGTTGCTGCGAATGGGGTTGAGTGCTTGGGGTGAATTTTCGAAAGAATTGGGGGCATTAGACCATCGCGTGACATGGCAAAGATGATACGTGTTTGCCCATATGTCATAACCAAAATGACAGTCGTCATACCGAGAATTGCGCCTAGGTCGATGAAACCTGCAATCCAGTTTTGACCAGCATATTGCAAAGCAAGTGAAATGGGGTGATCTATACCAGCGAAATCAGGAAATGGTACGATACCGGTCATAATCGCAGCAACGGTCACATACAAAACTGTACATACAAGTAGGGATCCGATGATGCCGATAGGCAAATCACGAGCTGGATTGCGTACTTCTTCAGCAGCGGAGGTGACAGCGTCGAAGCCAATAAATGCGAAGAAGACCACTGCGGCGGCATTAAAAACTCCAGAAATGCCGAAAGGCATAAACGGCTGCCAGTTCATTGGTTTTACATGCCAAACACCTACGGTAATGAATAAGACCACCACACTGATCTTAATCGCAACCATGATGTTGTTAAGACGTGCTGATTCACGCATTCCATAGGACAACACCCATGTTATGAGGAGCATGATGAGCAACGCTGGTAGATTAATAAATGTCGTAACGCCACGAAGGCTTCCAGGTGCAGCGGTGATCTCGATGGGTAAGTGTAAACCAAAGCCTGCAGCAAGAGATTGAAAATATCCAGACCAACCGATGGAGACGGCAGAACTTGCGAGACCGTACTCAAGCATCAGATCCCAGCCGATCATCCAGGCTACAATTTCGCCAAGAGTGGCATAGCTATAAGTGTAGATGGAACCGGAAACCGGGATCGTCGAGGCGAATTCAGCGTAACACAGTGCAGCAAAACCACAAGCCAAGGCGGCAATAATGAACGAAAAAGTTAAGCCTGGGCCTGCAGTGAGGGCGCCTGTGCCAGTGAGCACGAAGATACCAGTGCCGATAATCGCGCCGATGCCTAATAGGACGAGGTCCACTGGACCAAGCACTTTTTGGAGGCTTTGATCGGGTTTGGCGGCTAGCATGGCCGAAATATCTTTAGTACGGAATAGACTCATCGATGCGTTTTCCTAATAAGCTAGTCGCTGCTGGTGGCAGTATTCTTTGCCGGTTTGAAATCCTTCAAAGGGTTGAGATGCCGGAGCAGCTAGGAGGGAAGAATGAAGCAGCACGACGCTTTCTTTTAAACGTGACAGATATTGTCATCTACCTGAAGACCGATTATAAAAATACCCCCGTATGATCTCTCATAGAAATTCTAATCGAGCTTTTTGTAATCTGTAAAGATAATTTTTTATATTCTCTTATTGGGAAAGTTCGGGAAGAATTTTTTCTGAAAAACAATGTCCCATACCTTGTGTCCAAGGAGTACTCCACGATTTTCGAATTTTGTGACGGGGCGATAGTTGGGTCTTGTGGTGTAATGATCGGTGATATTTTTGAGACTAGTTTCAATGTTTAATACCTCAAGTATTTGTTCTGCATATTCTTGCCAGTCTGTCGCACAATGTACGTAACCGCCAGGTTTAAGGCGTGAGGCGAGTAGAGCGACAAATGGTGATTGGAGCAAACGGCGCTTATGATGCCGCTTTTTATGCCAAGGATCGGGAAAGAAAATATGGACACCATCAATTGAAGCTTCCGACAACATGTTTTCGACTACCTCGACAGCGTCGTGTTGAATAATACGGATGTTTGAGAGGGGTATTTGACCGATTAGTTTAAGGAGTGCGCCAATTCCAGGCTCATGGACCTCGACAGCGATAAAGTCTTCATTGGGTCGATTTCTGGCGATATGTGCAGTTGTTTCGCCCATCCCGAAACCAATTTCAAGGATGCGAGGGCAGTTGTCGCGACCAAAGGCAGTGAGCCAATTGATCGTGGAGGATTGATAGGCTATTTTGAATTGTGGTCCAAGGGACTCAAACGCGCGTTTTTGTGCTTTTGAGCTGCGGCCACTGCGACGTACAAATGAGCGGATGCGTTGTAGATAAAGCGCTCTATTAGTTTCACTGAGGTCTCCCACATTGTGAGATGCAATGGATAATTGAGCGTTTTTTTTGATTGGGATTCCATTGTTTTGGAGCTTATTCATGGGTGTCTTCATGAAGCAAAAAACCGTTTGCGAGACGGCTTCTTAACAAAGATCAGTTACAAAAAACGGGTGGTGGTGTGAATGCAATCTAAGACTCTGAGTTTAGAAGGCAGAGTCTTATTAAGACACAATAATCAGACGTTTTTATTTTGACATTGTACTCAAATTTTGGATTCTAGTGATTGACATAATGTCTGCATTATATGCCTAGTTTAGGGTTTGGACAGCCAACTCACATTGGCGCCGACGGAACGCAGATTTTCGACGAAATGGGGATGCGCACGCTTGATAGGAAGCGCGTTTTTAATCGTAGATTGTCCGTTGATGCTTGCCGCTACCATCAATAGGGCGATAGCCACACGAATGATATAAGGGCTGTCAACTATAGCTGGTGACAACGATAACCCACCGAATGTAACTAGCCGATGTGGGTCAGCAAGGAAGACATGTGCCCCAAATTTCGACAACTCTGTAGACCAGCCCATTGCTCCATCGTAGACTTTATTCCAAAACATGGCACTGCCTTCCGATTTAACACCGAGAGCAATAAAAATCGGTAATAAATCGACTGGAAAATAGGGCCAAGGCGCGGCTTCAATCTTTGTCAGAATGTTTTGTGTAAAGGGTGGCTGAACCTTGAGTGTTCCATTGCGTTTGGCAGTAGACCAGCCGTCACGATGCTCAACTGTCACGCCGAACTTTGCAAACGTGCGGTCGATCAACGGAAATTGATCCGGCAAAGAGTTTTTAACCGCTATTTCACCGCCGGTGATCGCGCCAAGTGCAAGGAACGTCGTAATCTCATGAAAATCTTCGCTGAAGCGAAACTCTCCCCCACTGAACTGATTATTGCCTTCGATCACAAGCTGTGAGGTCCCGATGCCCTCGATGTGTACACCGAGCATCTGCATAAAATGGCAAAATTCCTGTACATGAGGTTCACAGGCGGCATTCGTTAATTGCGAACGGCCACGTGCTGTCGCAGCACACAATACAAAATTCTCCGTGGTGGTGACTGAGGCATAATCGAGCCAGTGATGTACTGCCGGCCGATCATTACTGGCATGAATGACGAGTGAGCCCACTTTGCGTTCAACGTGTCCGCCAAAGTGATGAAAGACCTCAATGTGCGGATCAATTTCCCGCACTCCTAGTGTACAACCTTTTACGTTGTCTTCGATGCGTGCAGTCCCGAATCGGGCCAATAGGCCCGGCACTAGCATAATCGATGAGCGCATTTCCTCAGGCAAGTGATCGTGTGATGGATCAAAGCGTATGTTTCTATGATGTAGATCGAGTGTACCGGTTGAAAAATCCATCTTGATCTCGCTGCCAAGCTGGCGGAAGATATCAAGGATGTTACGTACGTCAGTGATTTCGGGCACGCCGATGAGACGCACTGGTTCTAGAGTTAAGAGCGTGGCACACAAAATTGGTAGCACAGCATTTTTGTTCGCAGAGGGTGTTATGCGGCCACGTAGCGGCTGGCCACCATGGACCACGAGATTGGACATGAGATTCCTTCAAACAGCTTGTATCGCAGTGGGAGTAGTAAACACTTAAAATATACTCTGGTTCAGTAAATTTTGGTTTATGGATTTGTTTGCAGCACGTAATTTGGGCTTATATTAAGTGTGACCATTGGAGCTGTTTTCATTTTTGGTTAAGATTTGTGTATGATCGGGTCGGCATCGGCACTCGTTATTCGTTAAATAACGGATGAGGGTACTTTCCTTTATATCTATTACGACTTTGTGTTGTACGTCGATACCACTGGCACATTGTTAGTGCGACGGTTATTTCGGTTGCCAGCTTGACGATTTTATGAATAAGTCTGTGGTTTCGGGTTCGATGAAGTAAAAAGACAAGAAAAAAGTCTTGCTAGGAGGAAACGTTTTAAGCCCCAAGATTTTAATTTTTTGCAATTTTTGAAAAGATTTAAATACAAGAGTGATTGCAACATTCTTTGCTAATGTGCTTATTGGAGTGCCTAGAATTTCCGTTTGAGCAGATATTTTTGCGAGTGATCGGGCTATGAGATCGACGAGTCAAAATCAATAAACTCCTACTACAGTGTGTGAAAGAAATTCCTTACAGACCCAATGCACTTCATTTTTACCGAAATAAGCGAATCTGCAGAGATTGCGTAATTTAGGTTTTATCGAGTTTTTTGCGCGAATATTATCCGCTTTATTCAACAAAAATATAAGGGTGAGATTATAGTTTTTCATCAGATCAGTGATGAATTATTTTCGCGATTTAGGGAAAAGACAGGTTTGCAACCATTGATACGAAGATTAGCGTTTGATACGACATTAATTTGGGTGAGGTCGGTGTTTTACTGAATTTTGGATTCGGCATCCCATCAAGGTGGAGAAGGCATCCCATCAAGGTGGAGAAGCACTGATTTTTATTTTGGTGCTCGATACATACTGGTCTCGGTCTGGACCTCCGTTCGGTAATATGTTTTGGAGAAGTATGTTGAGTGGATTGGCGCATGGATACTTCTATTTAGCTTTATCTACTTATTTCTCCTTAGCTGTCCTGAGGGTGATTACTTGATGCTGATCTAATGAGAAATGCATCACTTTGGAGATTTGTACATTGACTAGATTTTTTGGTATTTAGAGTGATTAAGAGAAGAGGTTAATGAGCCGTTAAATAAAATACCGGGATTATAACAATTTTATGTTGACAATAAGTTGTATGCTAGGTATAAAAGCGGCTGCGGATTGTCAAGCAGCGAAGTGTTTGTTCGAGTCAGTATTCAGCGTTTCGCCGGTGCACTAGTACTTCATATTCCCTTGATTTTCAGCGTATCCCGGGGGTTTCGACCTCAGATTTAGTTTTTTTTGGAAAAAAGTATCATGGCAACCGGTATTGTTAAGTGGTTCAACGACGCTAAAGGTTTTGGTTTTATAACCCCAGATGACGGTGGTGAAGACCTGTTTGCACATTTCTCGGAAATTCAATCGAATGGCTTCAAATCTCTTCAAGAGGGTCAAAAGGTAAGCTTTGAAGTGAAGATGGGTCCGAAAGGTAAGCAAGCTTCGAAGATTGCTCCGATTTAAGTTATTTTTTGGCTCTTGTTGGCCGATAGCACATTATGGTGCATGCTTCAAAAGCCTCCCGAGATTGGGGGGCTTTTTCTTATGATAGCCAGATTTTGTAATCTAGCAAGGTTTCTTTTTTGAGAAGGAGTCGTCTTAGTAGGAATAGGTTCCCGTGTTTTTTACTGACGAGCTGTGCGTTTGTTTTTGGGTAGAGGCACATTGAAGTTCGTGCGGAATGGGTTGATATCGAGACCGCCCCGGCGCGTATAACGAGCATATACGGATAACTTTGAGGGTTGGCATTGTCGCATGATGTCTATAAAAATGTGTTCTACACATTGTTCGTGAAAACCAGTATGTTGTCGGAAGGAAATAATATACTTTAGAAGTCCTTTTTGATCGATTGGTTTGCCAAAATAGTGGATTTTTACGCTACCCCAGTCGGGTTGTCCTGTGACCGGGCAATTTGATTTAAGAAGATTTGACATGAGTGTTTCCTCGATGGGTGCCTTATGAGTGCATGTGTTTAGCAGCGAGGAATCTGGTTTATAAATAGTTGTCTCGATATCGAGATCGTCAAGTAAGAGGGAGTCGGGTTTATCAAACTCAATATCCCTGAAGTCGGATTGTTTGGTCAACTGCACTTGTACAGATTTGCCACATGCTTTAGAAAGGTCGTGTTCGAGTAATTCACGCAATGTATCATTACTATCAATTTTTGTTTGCGCGAACGAGCAGAGATAGAGTTTAAGCGATTTCGATTCGATAATGTTAGGTGAATCGGCTGGCACGATCAATGTGGCTATTGTGATTTGTGGTTTGCCTTTTTTGTTAAGCCATGAAAGTTCGTATGCTGTCCAAAGATCCGCCCCGAAAAAAGGCAACTTGACGGGCACACCAATTTCTTTCCGTGCATTATCGCGTGAGATGGAAAATAGTAGCGATGGTTCGTACTGTTCAGTGTGGGCGATTTTTTTGCCGAGAGGTGATTTTTCAGGTGTCATAAGCAACAATGTCAAGAGTCGTTGACTTGCCCGGTATGTGCGGTGCAGGCCAATTTTCAGGCTAGGAAGAGTCGATATGCCGGATTATCGGTTTCATCTTTATAATGATAACCGAGTGTTGCAAGGAAATTTCGGAAGGCGGACATTTCATCTGCTGGCACCTGTATCCCGATAAGAATCTGGCCATAGTCTGCACCTTGGTTTCGATAGTGAAACAGGCTGATATTCCAGTTTGGGTTCATTGCAGATAGAAACTTCATCAGTGCAGAGGGTCGTTCAGGAAAAGTGAAACGGTATAGCACTTCGTCCTTTGCGAGAGCTGATCGGCCACCAACCATATGGCGGATGTGTTGCTTTGAGAGTTCATCATTCGATAAATCGAATGTGCTGAAACCGTGGTGTTCGAAGTTTTCTGCGATCAGGGTGGCTTCATCTCGGTTATGGATTTGCACACCGACAAAAATATGGGCATTCGACGAGTCCCTGATGCGGTAGTTAAACTCGGTGACGTTGCGGTTACCGAGGAGTTCGCAGAATCGTTTGAAACTGCCACGTGCTTCTGGAATTGTCACTGCGAATACACCTTCGCGTGCCTCGCCAACTTCGGCACGTTCGGCCACAAAGCGTAGACGATCAAAGTTCATATTGGCCCCTGAAGTGACGGCGACCAGTGTTTTGCCTTTTAATTTTCGGTTTTCAGCGTAAATTTTTGCCCCAGCAACTGACAGAGCTCCCGATGGTTCCAGCACGCTGCGAGTGTCCTGGAAGACATCTTTTATAGCAGCGCACAGCTGATCAGTATTAACTAGAACCACCTCGTCTAGAAAGGTGCGACAGAGTTGAAAGGTTTCTGCCCCTACATATTTGACGGCGGTGCCATCGGCAAATAGACCAACATCAGATAGTTGCACGCGGTCGCCTTTTTCAATTGACTGGGCCATGGCGTTTGAGTCCAAAGACTGCACACCAATGACACGAATTTCTGGACGTACGGATTTTACGTAGGCAGCAACGCCTGCAGCGAGACCACCACCGCCGATTGGCACGAAAATGGCGTGTAGTGCACCCGGATGTTGGCGAAGAATTTCCATGCCTACAGTGCCTTGTCCTGCAATGACATCAGGATCATCAAATGGAGGTATGAAGGTAAAGCCTTTTTGGGTTTGTAGTCTCATGGCGTGGTCGTATGCGTCGCTATATGAATCCCCAGCCAACACGACTTCGACTGAACATCCGCCATGGGTTTTTACCGCGTCGATCTTTACCTGAGGTGTTGTGATAGGCATTACGATTACGGCATGGCATCCAAGTTTCGCTGCAGAATAGGCAACTCCTTGCGCATGATTGCCGGCGGAGGCAGTCAGTACACCACGTGCGAGTGCGTCCGGATGCAGATTTGCCATCTTGTTGTACGCACCACGAATTTTGAAGGAGAATACCGTTTGGTTATCCTCACGCTTCAGATAAATTCGGTTGTTTAGGCGTGTTGATAGTGTATGTGCGAATGCGAGTTCCGTTTCTCGGGCAACATCGTAGACTTTGGCGGTAAGGATTTTTTTCAAATACTCTTGGGTAGTATATGACATGATGATTTTTTGGGATGGTGGATTGAAAGCTTGAATGGCCAATTCACATGATTGGTTATTCGAATCGTCGACTAAAATGGCACATTATTCAATGGTAGTGAACGGATGCATCGAGACTCGAGTTACCTTGCCGCTTCGGCCAGCGGCTTGACAAGAACATTATGCACTTGCTCTAGCGATTGTGCCAACTGATCAGCCCTTCAGCTCGTAGAGGGATGAATATTTGTGGGACTTTATGGAATATCCTTATTTATTTTAAGGAGCGGATAGTGTGTATTCCAGCTAATCTCGAGTCGGAAAAAATAAATGCATCTTCCTCTATATTCTACCCTCACGACGCTAAGCTTTTTGAGTGCATCCCTATACTTTCACATCGGTTTCATTGCAACTATTTTTTTTGATCGCGAAATCGTTGCTCGCTTTTTGAGTAAGGCTGCCTGTATAAGGAAGTACGCTTTAAAAAGTATAGAAGCCATGTATGCTCTGCGGCGTAATCCTTAATTGAGAAATTTCATGTCCTTGTGTGACTAAATATGAAAGGATTTCAAGTGTAGCTATGATGGCATTGAACAATTGTGTTAGCACGATGCGCTGTTAGGGCGTTTGCTGGCGAGTTTTACGTTAGACGTTCAGGAATTTTCCGTACTGTGGTGATGGAGATTGTATGTCTGATAATTTTTGACACTGCATTCTGCATTACAATGATGCACGTATCTATGGCTACATTGTGCTTTGGTATGAAGTTACTTTTTTGCGTTCGATAACTGGTCTCTGAGCGGAAAATTCTGTTAGCGTTTTGCACATGAAGTGGTTATTGGCTATGGATTGTGTCAGGTTTATTGTTTTTGATCCGGGATTAATTTGAACGAATTAGTATTGATGAGGCCTGTGAAATCGAAGTTGGTGAAGAAGAAAGTGATCCAATGCTCCTATTTCTGATCAAAAATATGATGGTGGCCAGTGATAGAAAAATGTGAAATAGGAAAAATAAAGCCATGGAATGTGCATTCTGCACGACTGATGGAGGGGATGTGTTGTGGCGTACACGACTTCTGCGTGTAATTTTGGCTAATGAGCCCGGTTATCCGGGGTTTTGTCGAGTTATCTGGAATGAGCATGTTGCTGAGATGACGGATTTGTCAGAGATTGCGCGCGAACATTTAATGCACACTGTTTTTGCGGTTGAAAAAGCACAGCGTGCCGTGTTGGTGCCGCATAAGGTAAATATAGTTAGTCTCGGTAATATAGTGCCTCATGTGCATTGGCATGTTATTCCACGTTACATAGATGATATCCATTTTCCTTATTCAATTTGGAGTGTTCCACAACGTGAGTCTAATGTTGCGTCAATGAAGGTGCGTTTTGGTCAGTTACAGGAGTTGCGTGGAACTATACTGGCAGAATTGCATCGATTACCTACATGGCCTGAGTTATTGCTAACTTAATCTGGCCTTGCATGTGCAATGAGGTTTTGTTTGGGTTAGTCTTATGAGGGGTTAACACGTATTCTGTTAGATCGATCACGTGGTATATTTTTGAGAAATCGTCGACTGCTCCTGTAAATTGTAAATACATGTTTTTTCTTATTTCATTCGGAGTTACGAACGACGTTGAGGTGCTTGAGGTTTTGTGATTTCGAATGGAGGGATCTGTCTAAGCAGAAAATGCTTTCCACATTGGAAAATTTGACATTGAATTGAGGAGACTTCAATCAGTTCGGAACCACGTGGTGTCGTTTCTTTGTTTTGGTTGGAGCGACAATGGGATCTATTCCTACATCTTCTAATTCTAACATGCGTGTGTTGATGGTGTTTTGATAAAAAATCAGATTAGCTTTGCAGTTGACTCCGGTTGGCCTGCATCGATTATCGTGGTCAGCTATCCTAGCGATGCTTTCAGTGCTGACCATGTCATTATTAATGAAGGGGTTGAATAGCAATGATGAAGACTCACTTCGGTTTCGAGATGGTCCAAGAGCAAGAAAAGGCAAGTAAAGTTGCGGAAATTTTCGATTCTGTCGCGAGTAAGTACGATCTGATGAATGATCTTATGTCGTGCGGATTGCACCGGATTTGGAAGAAATTTACCATCGCGCGTGCTTCTGTGCGTCCGGGGGATAAGGTCCTTGACATTGCTGGTGGTACCGGTGACCTATCGCGAGTATTTGCCAAAAAAACGGCGCCAAACGGTGAAGTTTGGTTAACTGATATTAATGAATCTATGCTTCGGATTGGGCGCGATCGCCTCCTTGATGCTGGGCAGATTACACCAGTATTACTGTGTGACGCGGAAAAATTACCATTCCAGGATAATTATTTCGATCTGGTCACAGTGGCTTTTGGTTTGCGTAATATGACTTACAAGAAAACCGCACTTGCCGAAATGTACCGTATTATTAAGCCGGCTGGTAAGGTCCTAGTGTTAGAATTCTCAAAGATTTGTCCAGTACTCGAAAAAGCTTATGATACCTATTCCTTCAAAGTGCTCCCGTGGCTGGGATCACGTTTTGTGGGCGATGCAAAAAGCTATCGTTATTTAGCTGAATCGATTCGCATGCATCCAGATCAAGAAATTTTGAAAAGCATGATGGAAGAGGTTGGACTGGAGTGTGTGGAATATCACAATATGACGGCTGGAGTGGTCGCGTTGCATACTGGATATAAATTTTGATAGATAGTGTTGCCTGTTGGCAATAAACCAAATTTTGCTGTTAATATTTATTTGCAGTGCCTAATTCTTAGGAGAATTATAGTGATTTTTCAGTTTTTAAAACATAAGTGTTTTTTGGGTGCGATTGCTGGCATGATGGCACTTGGCATGACGATTGCTGATGCTGATGCTAAACGCTTGGGTGGTGGGCGAAATATTGGTAAACAGTGGAATAACGTTACTCAACGTCAACAAACGCCAAGAAAACCAACACAGGCTACCCCACGACAAACTTCAGGTGCTAGTGGCGCTGCCCAATCTACTCGTAATCGTTGGATTGCTCCGATTGCTGGTTTGGCAGCAGGTTTTGGCATTGCAACATTGTTGTCTCACCTTGGCTTGGGTGGTGCGTTTGCCAGTGTGATCGCCAATATAATTATGATTGCGTTGATTGGTTTTGTGGCCATTTGGTTAATTCGCTTCTTAAAAAGCAGGTTTTCATCGCAACAATTTTCTTACCCGGGCACTTTGCGTCGGGAAGGTGGTAACCGCCAACCGGCACTACGTCAAGTTTTGGATTCTAATAAGGCGTTGTCATCGATACCGGATTATGCCGGATCGATTGTAGAAGGTGGTCAGGTTGGGACCTGCTCTTTAGGCGTGTCGAATGATTTTGATATAGAAAGCTTTTTGCGTCATGCGAAGGTTAACTTTGTGCGTATGCAGACTGCTTGGGATGCAGGTAAGTTGTCTGACATTCATGAGTTTACTACCCCACAAATGTTTGCCGAAATTAGGCTTGATTTCGATGAACGTGGTGATGAAGTGAATCGTACTGACATCGTAAAATTGGATGCCGAAATGTTGGGGATCGATGAAATTGACGGCGAATATCGAGCCAGCATTCGTTTCTCTGGGTTGCTGCGAGAGTCGGAAAATAGTGGTGCGGCGCCATTCGCAGAAGTCTGGAGTTTGACTAAACCGCAACAGGGTAATAGCGGTTGGCTATTGGCTGCTATTGAGCAAGCACAGTAAGCTGTTGTCTATTCTCTCGTGCAGGAACTACAGTAAAGTATGGCATTGGTTACGATGTATATCCTGTTTTGTCTTTCATTCGACGTGAGGCTGATAACAGCCTGCGGCCCGCGCAGTAGGCGCGGGCTTTTATTTTGATGCTGTGCTATAGCTTGTCTTGACGGATATCATTCCTTTTTCTTTCTAATGACCATAACTACCAAAGCTTTTGCTATTGTCGTGAATCACTTGCTTGCTCGTGAGTCGTGGGCGAAGGCCTGTCTTTCTCATCATGCTGGTGCCAGCGCGAAGTTGACAGTTTATCCGTTTGATATAAATGTTTGCATTCGTGATGACGGTTATCTTGTGGCTACGGTCCCAGAACATAATAGCGACGTTAGTATCGACGTATCACTTTCCGGATTGGTCGATTTAGCGGTTGAGGGATATCCGGCCATGATGCGACATGTTCGGATTGAGGGAGATGCTAAATTTGCGAACACCTTATTTTATTTGACAAAGTATTTACGTTGGGAGATTGCGGAAGACTTGAGCGAATGGGTTGGTGATGCTGCTGCATATCGCATTACAAAATTATTTCGCAGTATTCTGAATGATCTATCCTCGAAAGGAAAAACTACGATTCGTAGCTTTGTTGATTATCTAGTTGAGGAAGAACAGTTGCTGATTACGCAGGCGAGTTTGAGGGCACTAAGCGACGAGGTCGCTAGAACGCGTGATGATTTGGCTAGGCTTGAAAAGCGTATTGAATATTTAGAATGTCCCGAATGCCTTTTCTTGCCCTCTCCGGGTTCTGTTCTTACTCAAACCTGAGTTCTATGCGAATTTTTCGTCTGGCTAAAATTTTTCTGATCCTTTATCGATACGGTTTGGATGACATTGTATTGTCTAGTATTCGCCATCCTTCCACTCGCATGCTGCAGCGCTTCCTCTCGATAGGACGTCAGATATCTGCTCCTCGCGGAGAGCGTCTACGATTGGCTTTGGAACATCTTGGTCCCATCTTTGTTAAATTTGGACAGGTGCTCTCTACTCGTCGGGATCTTATGCCAGCAGACATAGTGACCGAATTGACACGACTGCAGGATCAGGTATCACCATTCGATTCCGAAGTGGCACGTGTACAGATTGAGCGGTCACTGGGTCGTCCACTTGATGAGGTTTTCGTCGAATTTGCGACTGAACCTATTGCCAGTGCATCTATTGCTCAGGTGCATTTCGCACGTTTGCGCGAAGGCATCCATGCAGGGAAAGAAGTCGCTGTGAAGGTATTGCGGCCGAACATGTTGCATGTGATTGAAAGTGATTTGGCGCTGCTTCGAGATTTGGCCGCTTTCGGTGAGCGTTTGTGGTCTGATGGAAAAAGGCTCAGACTACGTGAAGTGGTTGCTGAATTCGATAGGTATTTGCATGATGAACTCGACTTAATGCATGAGGCAGCCAACGCGACACAACTGCGTCGGAATTTCATGGATTCTGGGCTATTGATGGTTCCGGAAATATATTGGGAATATAGCAGTAGTAATGTATTGGTGATGGAACGTATGGCTGGTGTGCAGATTAGTCAGATCGATTTGCTGCGCGAAGCGAAAATTGATTTGCAGAAGCTCGCCCGGGATGGAATAGAGATCTTTTTTACTCAATTTCTGCGAGATGGTTTTTTTCATGCAGACATGCATCCTGGTAATATTTTCGTGAGTCTTGATCCAGATACTTTTGGGCGTTATATCGCGCTTGATTGCGGTATCGTTGGTGTATTGTCTGAGTTCGATAAAAATTATCTTTCGCAGAATTTTCTCGCATTTTTTCGTCGGGATTACCATCGTGTGGCAACTCTTCATCTGGAATCTGGGTGGATTCCACGGAATACCCGTGTCGAGGAATTAGAGGGGGAGATACGCGCATGCTGTGAGCCGTATTTTGATCGCCCCCTCAAAGAGATATCATTGGGATTGGTGTTGATGCGTTTGTTTCAGACATCGCGTCGTTTCAACGTCGAGATTCAGCCACAACTTGTTTTATTACAAAAGACCTTACTCAATATTGAAGGTTTAGGACGTCAGCTCGATCCGGAACTTGATTTATGGAAAACAGCGAAGCCATTCTT
This sequence comes from Candidatus Pandoraea novymonadis, assembly GCF_003004665.1. Lineage (GTDB taxonomy): Bacteria > Pseudomonadota > Gammaproteobacteria > Burkholderiales > Burkholderiaceae > Pandoraea > Pandoraea novymonadis. The sequence goes on along the minus strand of NZ_MUHY01000001.1, from coordinate 659,067 downwards.
GGAACGTTGGATGGCTAATCAGATTGGTTTTAATGGCTGGTTCGAGCGTTTAAAAGCGGAGGCCCCACAGTGGAGTCAAACCTTGCCACAACTGCCGCGGCTATTACATCAAGCGCTTGTTTCCCGTACACAGTCGGTGGTGGATGAATCTGTCTGGAAATTGTTGAGTGCACAGCAACGCACAAATAGTTTGCTGACTGGAATATTGGGTCTTATGAGCTGTGTTCTCATAGGGATCACTATAATTTTTATTTTGTTATATTGGTAATGTAAATGTTATTCATGAGTATTCATAACGCTATTGTTGATAGCGTTTATATAGCTCTGCATCTTTATGTTTATCCTCTGGGCTATATTGCTAGCAGTGTACTAAATCCTTGCTTTTGACTGCTAGTCAATCAGGATTGCCGTCGCGTTATTGGTGTCTGATACGTTGATTTTTCGAATAGGATGTTATGGTATTCACAATCTTCCTCTATCTTTAGAATTTGAGGTTGATTTGATTTTATGTGTTCGTTGATAAATTTACCCTAAGGCTAAACAGGAAGAAATTCCGAAAGTTTTCTAGGGTGATTATAATGTGGAATTTTATGTATTTTTTTCCTCATTGGAAGTAAAGAATCATGCCTATCTATGCTTACCGTTGCGAAGCCTGTGGTTTCGCGAAAGATTTCCTGCAAAAAATTAGTGATCTGCCACTTTCTCAGTGTCCTGAATGTGATGAAGGAGTGCTTCATAAGCAAGTGACTGCAGCTGGTTTTCAGCTAAAAGGGTCAGGTTGGTATGCGACCGATTTTCGAGGGGGCGCGTCCAGCAATTCCACGAATACAGATGAGGTGGCGAATGTTGGGGGGGCAACTGCTGCTGGCGCAGAATTAGAAGTTTCATCAACTTGTTCAGCAGGTGATGTATCTGCGTCGAGTTCTATTTCCGGCAGCAGCAGTTGCACTGATGGATGTGTATCATTGTCATCTAATGACTGATCGATGTTAGATATATCTAAACGTCTAATTCTTTTCTACCAAGAGTCGAGAGTGCTCCTATGAGCGTGAAAAAACCGGCGCTAAAGACGATTTTCCTAACTGGGTTACTGGTGTTAGTGCCATTTGCGATCACTTTATGGGTATTGGGGCTTATTATTGGCTTGATGGATCAGACACTTTTGTTATTGCCAGATAAATGGCAGCCAGTACGTCTAATCGGGATGCGTGTGCCGGGTTTAGGCGTTATTGTTACGCTTGCTTTTGTATTCCTGGTTGGATTGTTGTCGCATAATTTTATCGGTCAGAAACTTGTGCTTTGGTGGGAAGCGATCCTGATCCGAATCCCTGTGGTGGGCCCCTTGTATGGGAGTGTCAAGCAAGTTTCTGATACTCTACTTTCTTCTAGTGGAGAAGCATTTCGTCGGGCGCTTTTAGTTCGATATCCACACGGTGATTCTTGGACGATTGCATTCTTGACTGGGGCGCCTCGCGGTGACATCGTGAACCATCTGCAAGGCGACGACTATGTCAGCGTATATGTCCCGACAACACCGAATCCAACATCGGGCTTTTTTTTGATGATGAAGGCTAGTGATGTTATTGAGCTTAATATGAGCGTTGATGTCGCGTTGAAGTACATCGTATCGATGGGTGTGGTTGCACCAGTTAATAACTCTCGTCATTCCCATACTGGTCCACTACTTTGAAGTGACCACACAGGGCGATTAATACATAATTTTTGTGAAAATATCCATGCGTACATCCTACTGCGGTCTGGTGACCGAGCAGCAATTGGGCCAGACGGTCAAGCTTTGTGGCTGGGTGCAACGTCGCCGCGATCATGGTGGTTTGATATTTATTGATCTGCGCGACTATAAAGGTTTGGTACAGGTGGTGTGTGATCCAGAGCATTTAGAAATGTTCAAAGTCGCTAAAGATGTTCGAAATGAGTTCTGCGTGCAGATCACTGGTCTTGTACACGCACGTCCGGCTGGTACGGAAAATACCAACTTGACAAGTGGTAACATCGAGGTGATGTGCTATGAGCTAGTTATTTTGAATGCTTCGTTGACGCCACCATTCCAACTTGACGATGAAAATTTGTCAGAAACGACACGTCTAACACATCGTGTGCTGGATCTCCGTCGTCCGCAGATGCAATATAACTTGCGTCTTAGATATAAAGTGGCGATGGAAGTTCGTAAATATCTCGATGCGGAAGGTTTCATCGACATTGAAACACCGATGCTCACTAAGAGTACACCAGAAGGGGCCCGTGATTATCTTGTGCCGTCACGGATCAATACGGGTCAGTTTTTTGCGTTACCGCAGTCACCGCAGCTTTTCAAACAATTGCTAATGATTTCGGGATTTGATCGTTACTATCAGATCACCAAGTGTTTCCGAGATGAAGATTTGCGTGCTGATCGTCAACCTGAATTCACGCAAATTGACTGTGAAACGTCGTTCCTGGGTGAGCAAGAGATTCGCGAGCTTTTCGAGAACATGATTCGCCATGTATTCAAGGAAGCGATCAATGTGTCTCTCGACAAACCATTCCCAGTTATACAGTATGAAGAAGCGATGCGTTTGTATGGTTCGGATAAGCCTGATCTTCGGGTAAAGATGGAATTCACTGAATTGACGGACACTATGCGTGATGTAAATTTTAAGGTGTTTTCGACTGCTGCGATGACCGAGGGTGGTCGCGTCGCAGCGCTACGCGTGCTTGGCGGTGCGGAGCTATCAAGGGGTGATATCGATTTTTACTCCGAATTTGTGAAGATTTACGGAGCGAAAGGTTTGGCGTGGATAAAAGTCCACGAAGTGATGAAGGGACGTGATGGATTGACAAGTCCAATTGTGAAGAATCTACACGATGACTCCATTGCTAGTATCTTACAGCGCAGCGGTGCGAAAGATGGGGACATCATTTTTTTCTTGGCTGATAAGGCTAAGATAGTCAATGATGCTTTGGGTGCATTGCGTTTAAAGATTGGGCACTCTGATTTTGGTAAAAATCACGGTTTGTTTGAAGCAGGCTGGTGTCCGCTATGGGTTGTCGACTTCCCCATGTTTGAGTACGATGATAGTGAGAGTAGATGGGTAGCGTGCCACCATCCATTTACATGTCCGAAGGATGAACACATCGATTATTTGGATACTACTCCTGGTAAATGTTTGGCAAAATCCTACGATATGGTACTCAATGGGTGGGAAATTGGTGGTGGCTCGGTCAGAATTTTCGAGGAAGAGGTGCAAAGTAAAGTATTCCGTGTACTTAACCTTCAGGAAGAAGAAGCGCGTGCAAAGTTTGGTTTTTTGCTAGATGCCTTAAAATATGGTGCACCACCGCATGGTGGAATTGCATTTGGCTTAGATCGTATTGTTACAATGATGGTTGGTGCGGATTCGATTCGTGATGTGATTGCTTTTCCGAAGACTCAGCGTTCACAGGATCTACTGACGCAGGCACCTTCCCCGGTTCATGATCGTCAACTACGTGAATTGCATATTCGTTTAAGTAAAACAGAAGAATTAACAAAGTTTTAACCTTGTTTCCCTGGTATCTTTGATGAATTACCTTTCATCAATTGTAGCTGTGGTGTTGGGGTCATGTGCTATTTAATCTTTGGGTAGATGACGACTCAAGTGATGGAGCGGATGATCCACGATAAGTTGTGATGATTGTATATATGCAGCTCAGATTTTGGAAAATCGAGAGCATTAAGCTTTTTCGTAAAGCATATCTTGTAGTAAGAAGGTTCTTATCATAAGGATGTGATGGTTTGGAGTAGGCTATCTGTTGGTCCTTGAAAGTAATGTCGACGTTTAGGATTCTTTTGCATTCTTCTGGTTTATTATGGTCATGCAAATTTTATCAATTTGGGCCTACTGCGCTATAGATGCTGAATTTTTATAAATGCTTAGTACAATGACAGTTCCATTTAAGAAACCATGCGTCCTTTTTACTCGATGAAGTCTTTAAAGATTCCAGAATCTGTGCTCGTCGTAATTTATACGCCTCTACTCGATGTTCTCCTTATTGAACGTGCAGATTGTCCTGGTTTTTGGCAATCTGTGACTGGCAGTAAAGATCATGTCGATGAACTCATTGCTGAAACTGCTGCCCGTGAAGTTGCTGAAGAGACTGGAATTATCGTTGGTTCATTTGAGATACCAAGTGATAGACTGGTGGATTGGGATCACTTCATCCAATATCATATCTATCCGCAATGGCGTCATCGTTATGCACCTGGTGTTTTCCTTAATACTGAACACTGGTTTGGTTTATGCGTGCCTGAAAAAACTCGAGTGAAACTTTCGCCCCACGAACATGTCGAGTATGTCTGGTTGCCATGGTCGGAGGCTGCGCACAACTGCTTCTCTCCATCTAACGGTGATGCAATTCGGCAACTTCCATCGCGCCACGGTATGTAGCAAATACGATGGCTAAATATATCTGGACTTTCTTGAGGATAAAGACATTCATTTCCTATGATTGTCCGATAATCTTTTTGCGACTGTTATTCGTTATGAAAAACGTGCTGCATATGAGGTAATGAGGGAGAGTGTCCAGTCTTTGGTCTCATCGGATTGGTTCGTTTAGAGTTAGAGTGACCAGTGTGATTTGATAGGCTGTTGTGTGTCGTATAATCCACTTCAAAGGCGATTCTGAGAGCTTGTATGCTGCCTCCAGATAGTTGCTGGTATTGTTTTGCATTTGGCAGCAGTGCGATGAGCTCTTTAATTATTATTAAAAACTATGCTTTTTATATTGGCGTTTCAGATAATGAAATGAGCGATGTAGAGAAATAAACGTGATCTCATGAAGTTATTTGTAATAAATGATCAGCGAGATTGTAACGGTGTCGATGCAGTGTATCTGATTCATAATTCTTCTCAGAATGAGTGCCACGTGTTTCTGATTTTTTGGTTTTGTCTTTCTTGTCATGACTTCGAAGTTGGAAGCCTGCGCGGTCGACGGCTTTCATCAGTAGCTACGTAAGTCAGGGTTGCCTCTGTGACCTTCACGATCTCATGTGAAAGCCGCATCCGTTGGGCATATGTTTCTACTTCGACGGTGATCGATGTATGTCCTGTTTTTACGATCGTCGCATAAAAGCTTAGTAAATCTCCGACGAAGACTGGCTGTTTGAATAGAAACTGATTGACTGCAATCGTGGCCACACGTCCGTTGGCGAGTTGTGCTGCAGGGATTGAGCCTGCGATATCGACTTGGGCCATGATCCACCCACCGAACACATCTCCATGAGCATTTGCATTTGCGGGCATCGGCATGACACGTAGGGTCAAGAGTTTTTCGTCGGGCAAGCAGGAGGGGGTCGAAACATTCGTCATTGAAGATATCCCTGATTTGAGAGGATTTTTTATAGGAGATGCTATTTTTTGTTAACCTAGAGCCGTCTGGAAAATAGGCCAATGTCGATTTTAACGGAAAGTCTGTTTCTCAATTCAACTCAGTGTTGTGACTAAAAAATGATGCAGAAACGGGAAATGCTTAGTAATAGGCTATTGAGCTTTTTTTGCTGTATTTCTCATTTTAGAATACGCTATTTTCATCTCGCGCTTTTCTTTTTTTATGGTGAAAACAATATTTGGCCACTAAAACCCCCAGATTAAACGAGATTTTCCAGACTTATTAGTAATTTTTGGATTTTTACTGGTAGGAGTTATTTGCTTCGTTTCCCTTTATTGTGCGGAGTATCACAGTATACTTTTCAGGTGTTCAACATTTTGTAAATGAAAACGTAATATAGGCATTGGTTCGGCACAGTTTATTAAAGACAGTTTGAAGATGGTACGAGATAACCTTTGAAATTTTCAATTTACCGTACGTTGCGGTAACCCAGAATACCCATTAAAGAAAATGATATAACAATTGTATTCAAATCCATCGATTCGATAACTGCGAAATTTCATCCGTATTTTAAGTACGCTAACTTGTTGGTAGGATTCCCGCGACCCGTCATGATTCCAAAATTGACTCTTACCCGTCCCGACGATTGTCACCTGCATTTACGTGATGGTGCGCTTTTACAAGGTGTTCTACCTGACACTGCTCGCCAGTTTGGTCGTGCGATCGTTATGCCAAATTTGAAGCCACCAGTGACCACAACTGAACAGGCTGATGCCTACCGCGCACGCATTTTGGCTGCACGCCCGGCAGGCAATACATTTGAACCATTGATGACATTGTATTTGACAGATAACATGGAGGCTTCTGAAATTCGACGAGCCAAGGCATCGGGTTTCATTCATGGTGTCAAGCTATATCCGGTAGGCGCTACGACTAATTCAGAGGCTGGGGTGACCAACATTCTGAAATGTCAGGGGGCACTCGATGCGATGCAAGACTTCGGCATTCCATTGTTAGTGCATGGTGAAATGGCCGATGTGTCGATCGACATTTTTGATCGAGAAAAGGTATTCATCGATCGTTTTCTGGTACCGCTAAACCATGATTTTCCTGCCCTAAAGGTGGTGCTCGAGCACATCACAACTCAGGAAGCAGTCGACTATGTAGCACAGGCTAGTGTTCCGATTGGTGCGACTATCACGGCACATCATTTGCTTTATAATCGAAATGCACTGTTCACTGGAGGGATTCGTCCGCATTATTATTGTTTGCCAGTGCTTAAGGGAGAAAAGCATCGCAAGGCACTCCTTACAGCGGCGACGTCGGGTAATCCCCGTTTTTTTCTTGGTACCGACAGTGCGCCGCATCCACGAACCTTGAAAGAGAATGCTTGTGGTTGTGCAGGTTGCTATACTGCTTTGCACGCTATTGAACTGTATGCGAAGGCCTTTGATGAGGTGGGTGCGCTCGATAAACTAGAAGGATTCGCCAGTTTTTTTGGTGCGGATTTCTATGGTCTACCTCGAAATACCGATACGATTACTTTGGTGCCGGAAGTTTGGCAATTGCCGGTTGAGTTATTCATAGCAGATTCAACCATCGTGCCTTTGTGTGCTGGTGAGACGATGGGTTGGAAGCTGTGGACTAGTATTCCTACGATCGAAATTTAAAGGGCTTCAGTAGCATGCGGGTTGTTTTGCGGGATAGATAAGAATTTTTCGAGACAGCTTAAGATCGATTAGCCACGGTTTTTTATTATAGAGATAGAAAGTGTTGTTTCATGTTTGGAGAAGTTTTAAAAAAGATGATTCACTAATACGTATGCGACCATTGGTGGACTAGCTTTGAAGTTAGTCCACCTAACTAAAATTGCTGTGTGTCTCACAATGAGAATCATTGTTCGACGTATATTGATGAGCGTGAGGATTTAAAATTGATGGTGTTGGTTTTTGAAATATACACGCTATTTATGTTAGACTAGATCTGCAGAGTTAGTCTGACAGTCGCTGCCTTTGAATTTGAAAGAAGGGAGAGGAAAGTCCGGACTCCATAGGGCAGGGTGATGGCTAGCGGCCATCCGTGGCAACACGCGGAATAGGGCCACAGAGAATAGACCGCCGATGATCTCTGGTGTAAGCTGGATATCAGGTAAGGGTGAAACGGTGCGGTAAGAGCGCACCGCGGCGTGCGGTAACGCACACGGCAAGGCAACCTCCACCCGGAGCAATTCCAAATAGGCAGGTGATTGGTGTATGTTTTACTGTACGCCAGCAATGGGGCCCCCGGGTACCTGCGGGTAGGAAGCTTGAGCTCCACAGAGATGTGGAGCCTAGATGAATGACTGTCAACGCTGGTTTCGAATCAGCGTCACAGAATCCGGCTTATCGACTAGCTCTGCGTATTTTGATCTTGATCTTTGTGCTCATCCTCAGTTGGCTTCCTATCGGCCAGATTTTCATCTATCCTCAATACGAGGCATGAGCGTGCTGATGTCATCTTAGAAAGAAAACTTCAACGCTTTCAGGCTTTGACGATCTTGGATCTCATATGGATTTGTATTTTTTATTTATGAAAGTAAGCTTCCAAAGTGAATTTTTGTAAAAGCAGCCTTTTTGATTCACTAGTTCGTGAGCGTTATATCGCTCTATTTCTCTGGTTTCCATTGACACCAGTATTATTTTATTTCCCGACACATTCTCCATCAATGATGGTGTATGGTAGGAATAATACCGTTGTTTATTCGAAGTTCAATTTTGAAAATCTAATTCAAGATTAGAAAAAATGATGAGTTTGTTAGGCTTGCATCAGACATTTCTTGTTAGGTAATGTTGTTTTGCATAAAAATTTACATCTCCTGAGCACTCTGTCTGTTCCATTGAAATTTAACTCTCATTTTGATCAGATTTTTTGTATTAGCAAAAGTCAAGTGCAGAGCCATTGATTGAACCTCTGTATTATTTTTTATCGTCTTTATAAAAACACTGATCCCTAGTTTGAGAACACATTTATTGTGTTTGTTGTTTCGTATATTTTCATATACAATAAGAGACTTTCCCGGGATTGCCCACGGGAGAACATCAGGAAATCTCTGCGGTTAAGGGTGCGCGCGTCGGAAAGATCCTAAGGAACATGATAGAGTGTCCGTGCGGTGGGGTGGTGACGTGGGCGGCAAGACAAGCAGGAAGTTGGTGTCGATCGACGCTTATATGGGCAAGTTTTTCATTTGGATCGATCATGAAGACGTTTTCCGCAAAACCGCATGAGGTGAGGCGCGAATGGTTTGTGATTGACGCGACGGACAAAGTCCTCGGCCGTGTCGCCAGCGAAGTGGCATGCCATTTACGCGGAAAGCATAAACCTGAATTCACCCCGCACGTTGATGTTGGTGATTACATCATCATTATCAATGCTGAAAAGCTCAAAGTGACGGGCGCGAAGCAAACTGATAAGAAGTACTATCGTCACTCGGGTTATCCGGGTGGTATTTATCAAACCACATTTGGCAAAATGCAAGAGCGTTTCCCGGGCCGTGTGCTCGAGAAAGCTGTGAAGGGTATGTTGCCGAAGGGTCCGTTGGGCTATGCAATGATTAAGAAGTTGAAAATTTACGCCAAAAACGGGCATCCGCATGAAGCGCAGCAACCTAAGTCGCTCGAGATCTAAGGGCATCTCATGTTTAAAAATGATTGGAATTACGGAACCGGCCGTCGCAAGAGTGCAGTGGCACGTGTTTTCATGAAGGCTGGTAACGGTGCCATTGTTGTTAATGGTAAAATGATTAGCGACTACTTTGCACGTGAAACATCACTGATGATTGTACGTCAGCCACTGGAATGTACTAACAATGTTAGTACATTCGATATTAAGATCAATGTATCGGGTGGTGGTGAAACTGGTCAAGCAGGAGCGGTTCGCCATGGTATTACTCGTGCTCTGATCGACTGCGATGCATCGCTTAAATCAGCTTTGTCAACCGCTGGTTTTGTTACGCGCGATTCACGTGAGGTTGAGCGCAAGAAAGTTGGATTTCACAAAGCTCGCCGTCGCAAGCAATTCTCGAAGCGTTAGTTTTTGGGATATTGTTTTATCATTTATTTAAAAAAAGAGAGGCCGCATTTAGCGGTCTCTCTTTTTTTAAATAAATGGGCTACGTGCGTTGCAGAAGCTTGTTAGAATCGACATCTATTCAATGAAATTGTGTGAGGGCTTGAATATGATTAAGGTGGGCCTCGTTGGAGGCACTGGTTATACCGGTGTGGAGCTACTAAGGCTTTTAGCACAGCATCCACAAGTGCACTTACACGCGATTACCTCTCGTAAAGAAGCTGGCTTGGCGGTTGCAGATTTATATCCAAATTTACGTGGTCATGTCGATTTGATATTTGCCATGCCGGATGACGCAAGCTTGACTGATTGCGATGTCGTTTTTTTTGCCACTCCACATGGTGTAGCGATGAGACAAACGCCAGGTTTGCTAGCTGCTGGAGTTCGTGTCATTGATCTTGCTGCTGACTTTCGTCTTAAGGATGCGGCGGTTTTTGAGCAATGGTATGGAATACCACATTCATGTCCAAAGCTTCTTGATGAAGCCGTATACGGTTTGCCGGAAATTAACCGCGAACAGATTAGGAATGCCCGTGTTATTGGTTTGCCTGGGTGTTATCCAACCTCTATTCAGTTAGGCTTTGCGCCACTGTTGGCTGGAGGACGTAAGTTGGTTGATCCACGGCATTTGATTGCTGATGCGAAGTCGGGAGCTTCCGGCGCTGGCCGCAAGGCGGAGACATCGCTTATCTTGACTGAAAATTACGACAATTTTAAGGCGTATGGAGTCAAAGGTCACCGCCATCATCCGGAAATAAAGCAGGGGCTAGAGGCGATTGCAAACAGTGAGATTGGTTTGACTTTTGTTCCGCATTTGCTTCCGACGATTCGTGGCATTCACTCGACATTGTATGCGTCCATTTTACCTGATGCACAGGGTACTAATTTTCAACAATTGTTTGAACAGTATTTTTCCAACGAACCCTTTGTGGATGTTCTGCCAGCGGGCAGTATGCCGGAAACTCGATGGGTGCGTGCTTCGAACTACGTACGGGTATCCGTACATCGCCCCAACGATGGGGATATGCTTATAATTCTTGTAGTTGAAGATAACCTTGTCAAAGGTGCTTCTGGTCAAGGTGTGCAGTGTATGAATTTGATGTTTGGTTTGCCAGAGGAGATGGGATTGACTCATATTCCAGTGATGCCTTAGAATTTTGCCCTCAATAAGGGTGTTGATACGCGTGTTCTCCTTGATTTTAAGGTGTATGATTTATCATTTTTGAATGATATCGTATGGAACTGGAGAAGAGATGATGGATGTATCTATTGAGGCAACTGTTGGTGAAATTCCGATTGTGTTTACAGACAGTGCAGCTCACAGTGTCAAGCATTTAATTGAAGAAGAGGGGAATCCTGAACTTAAGTTACGTGTTTTTATTCAAGGTGGTGGATGTTCGGGTTTTCAGTATGGTTTTACATTCGATGAAGATATCAACGAAGATGATACTGTTGTTGATAAGAATGGAGTTTCCTTGGTCATTGACGCTATGAGTTACCAGTATTTGGTAGGAGCAGAAATTGACTATAAGGAAGATATTAATGGTGCACAATTCATTATCAAGAATCCGAATGCTTCTACAACCTGTGGTTGCGGTTCTTCATTTTCGGTCTAATTAGGAAACACTTTTTTTAGATGCCTTTGTGTGGGGTATTCAATCCTTATTTTTCATCAATCAAATTCTTTTGACTTCTTACTGGTTGAAGCAGATTAAAAAATAACTGAGTGATAAATGAGGTGGTAAAGCAATGTGTAAAAATAAAAACTAAAGTTTTCCATTATGGAAGCGAGGTTTTTTATTCGACTTGCTATCCCTTTATTATTCCATTGTCTATAGCAATAGATGACTGCAACTTCAAGTGAGAGATATGCCTGGGGCTTCTCGATTACGTAGATTGATATCTATAAGTCAGAAGCCATGGAAAGATTTAAAAATCAAAACGCCTAGCTGCCATAGACTCTCGATTGAGATAGCAGACTGAAAAAAGTGTGGAGGACTACTTTAGTCGGAGGATAATCGAATTTGCTCATATCGATAAATATTCGTGCACCCGTTCTAGGGAGATGGGTGTTAGTCTCGTTTTTTTGTAACTTTTAGCGCGCGCATTAGGTTGATGTATTTGAGTAAATTTTCTGTATACATATCGAAAAGTTTAAGGCGATGTCCTGATAACGGGGCTACGGCTGCTATGTTTTTTGAGAAAGGGTTGTGCGGTTTGCCTTTGTGGCGTAGTTCATAATGCAGATGAGGGCCAGTGGCCCAGCCAGTTTGTCCTATGTACCCAATGATTTGGCCTTGTGTTACACGTGTGCCAGTTCGAACTTTGGGGCTAAAGGCCGACAAATGAGCATAACGTGTTTGATAATCACTGTGATGATTTATCATGACGATGTTGCCATAACCATTTTTTCTGCCTACGAAGTTTACCACCCCATCACCGGCAGCAAACACACACGTGCCAGTGGGAGCCGCAAGATCGACACCTTGATGCTGTTTCCACTGACGGGCAAGTGGATGTTCACGTCCACCAAAGGTGGATGAAATTCTCGAAAATTCGACAGGTGTGCGTAGGAAAACTTGATTCAACTTGCGGCCATCGAAGCCATAGTATGAACCTTCACTATTACCGTCTGGCTCTGTGTACCAGATTGCTTGATGCGTTTTACCTCGATTTACGAATTCGATGGCCAGTAGACGACCGGCTTCTGCAGTGCGATCTTGCTGCATTGTATTTTCGTATATAAGGTTAAAATAATCGCCAGGCCCAACTTCTTTCTCGAAGTTGATCACCCCAGAGAAAATGTTGACTATTTGAGTAACTACTGTGTCTGGTACGCCCGCATCCCTCATTGCATTGAAAAAATTATTGTCAACGGCGACTGAGCACATTGCCCAGTCGCTATTATTGTTTAGCAACCTATCAATGCGTGCGTGGAAAACACCCGTATCGTTGCGTTCTAGCACCAATTTTTTAGCATTTGATGCCCCATTTGGTGGGATACTTGAAAGTGATATAAGGTGACCATTTTTATCGGTCTTGGCTTGTATTACTCGTCCGGCAGTTGTGCCAACGAGGCGCCGCGCGACGACATTGTTACGGATGAATCGTTGAGCAGCATTATCGTTAACAGACAAACGCGCCAAGATATCATTGAGCGTCTCACCTCGCCGCACAGCGATTTGATGAATGAAGGTCTCGGTTTGTGCGTCGATTTGCTGTTTGGCCAGGCTGGGAAATCGCAATGGCAGGTTTGTGCTTGCAGCAGCATGGGAAGAATTCGGTACCATGGGTGCTACGTTAAACAAGGTGACTATTCCCAACAACGTTAAGGCAAAGCTGACCGTCGCCACGATTTGCACCTTGCGTTTTTGGTGCTCGGATTGGGTGGGATCGATCAAAATCAGCAGTTCGCGTACAAAAAAATCACGGAGGTTAGTATACATCACGTAAAATTCTGAGCAACTGGTTGAAAAAGTATCGGAAAAAGTATCGTCCACTTAGATTTTTTTTGCACTTCTAAGTGTGACATTATTTTCGGCCGATCCAAGAGTTGAAAGAGATTATAACAAAATTGTTGCGTACTCCTGATTTGGAATGCTCTTGATGTCGAATGGACAGAAATATCACAATGAAAAAAGAAAACCTAATCTATGAAAAACTCTTTCCTGTGACCGATACTGTTCAGGCGGCGTTGGCTTTGGTTAAACGAGGCTGCAGCGAACTGCTGCTGGAAGAGCATTTTTTGCAGAAGCTGGCATGGAGTGAAGCGACAGGTAAGCCTTTGCGAATCAAGTTAGGACTTGACCCCACAGCGCAAGATATTCATATCGGTCATATGGTGGTGCTTAACAAGCTGCGTCAGCTCCAAGAGCTTGGACACACTGTGATTTTTCTCATCGGAGATTTCACGGCACTAATTGGTGATCCATCTGGTCGTAATAGTATGCGCCCTCCACTCACGCAGGATCAGATTCGAGAGAATGCTAGAACATATTTTGAACAGGCATCGCTTATTCTTGATCGAGAAAAAACGGAAATTCGCTACAATAGTGAGTGGTTAATGAAGCTTGGTGCAGATGGTATGATCAAGCTCGCTTCCCGCTACACTATGGCACGTATGCTCGAACGGGACGACTTTACCAATCGATTTCAATCAGGGATGCCGATCGCAATTCACGAATTTCTGTATCCCCTGATGCAGGGCTATGATTCTGTTGTGTTGGAATCGGATTTGGAACTAGGCGGAACAGACCAAAAATTTAATCTTTTGGTTGGCCGTGAACTGCAGAAGCAGTATGGTCAAGTGCCCCAATCCATATTGACGATGCCGCTTCTTCAAGGACTGGATGGTGTCGAGAAGATGTCGAAGTCTAAAGGTAATTATATCGGTATCACTGAGAAACCTGAGGAGATGTTTGGTAAATTGATGAGTATCTCAGATGATCTAATGTGGAGCTATTACGAGCTGCTGTCTTGCCGATCGATGGATGAAATTGCCTTATTGATGAAATCTGTCGAATCTGGAGTGAATCCCAAGGACGTGAAAGTTCTGTTAGCACAGGAAATTGTCGGAAGATTTCATTCGCAATCTCATGCAGAACGTGCATTGGAAGACTTCAATAATCGTGCTCGTGGCTGTATTCCAGATGATATACCCGAGGTTCATATCGTGGGGGTTCCCATGGCCATTGCGCAAGTTGTCAAGCACTCTGGACTGGCTCCTTCGACATCTGAGGCTATGCGTAACCTTGAACAAGGCGGTGTCCGAGTAAACGGCACTCAAATTTTGGATAAGGGACTTAAACTTGATACTGGGACTTACGTCGTGCAGGTTGGTAAACGGAAGTTTGTGCGCGTTACTCTGCTATAAAATCAATTTGATTTGCATTCCTGTATTTCGTCTAACCATGTAGATATTAGCGATTGTACGAGTATGTCTTCTGTGAGATTTGGCTAGGATAACCTTTGATTCAGGTCTATTGTCTTCTGTCCAGGATATTTTTATTGCTGTCCTACAGATGTCTAAGACTCACTTTTTGCCTGTACCTCAGTTGCTCGCCCGATACTAGAAATGAAATTTTTATGTATATTTTCAGTTTCACTCGTGCCGTGGGTGCATACATATATTTATCTATTTTTGATATTTTGAATGGGGAAAATCTGATGAAACTTTGGAGTAATTCATTCGTTGATAATGGCGTAATTTCGACAGAATTTGCTTTCTTTAAACTAGATATTGATGGGCATGTTGTTTTGTCGAGTAATAAGAATCCGCATCTAGCATGGGAAGATGCGCCATCAGGTACTCAATCTTTTGTCATCATCTGTCGTGATGTTGATGCCCCGACTCATGGTGATGATATGAATCGGGAAGGATGTGAAATTCCGTTGGATTTGCCGCGAGTGACTTTCTTACATTGGGTACTTGTTGATGTGCCACTTACTGTCAGCGAAATTGCGGCGGCTAGTCATAGTCAAGGGGTTACGCCGCGCGGCAAGTTTGGTCCGGAAGCGCTCGATGGTTTGCGACATGGTACTAACGACTTCACCAATTGGTTTAGATTCTCTGGTGATCAGTCAATGCAGGGTAGCTACTATGGTTACGATGGTCCATGCCCACCCTGGAATGATGCGCGGATTCATCATTACGTCTTCACCCTGTATGCACTCAATATTCCGAAAGTGTTGTTATCAGGGAGCTTTGACGGACATCAGGTGTATAGTTCAATTAAATCTCATGTGTTGGCGGAAGCATCGATTACCGGGACTTATACACTCAACCCTCGTTTAGTTAGGTAATTTCTAATTTTTGAGTTAAAAAGATGGTGTATAGTGTTTTTTTGGCAGTACCGTTTTCATGTTTCTCGATTTTATCTCCATTGGCTCAAAGGAGACCTGTATTGGGTGTCGGGAGACCAAAGTGGCTGTAAGCGAGTTGTGTGGCGATGCGTCCGCGAGGTGTGCGTTGAAGAAATCCTTGTTGGATCAGATACGGTTCAATGATGTCTTCGATGGTGTCTCTTACTTCACCGATAGCGGCAGCGAGGTTGTCGACTCCGACGGGACCGCCATCAAATTTATAAAGCACAGCTTCGAGCAGTTTTTGGTCCATTAGGTCCAAACCGACAGCATCGACATCTAGTATTGACAGGGCTGCATTCGATATGTTGGCGGTAATGATTCCATTCGACTTGACTTCAGCGTAGTCGCGGACGCGTCGTAGGAGCCGATTGGCGATTCGTGGTGTGCAGCGGGCACGTCTGGCAATCTCGGCAGCGCCGTCGTCTGCGATGACGGCGCCCATTAGATTGGCTGTGCGTTTCACGATGTGTGTGAGCTCCTCTGTCGAATAAAATTCGAGTCGTGCGATGATGCCAAAACGGTCCCGAAGCGGATTGGTTAGCATGCCTGCGCGAGTTGTTGCGCCTACCAGTGTGAAGGGCTGTAAATCTAGCTTGACGCTTCTGGCGGCGGGCCCTTCGCCAATCATAATATCGATCTGGTAATCTTCAAGCGCAGGGTACAGAATTTCCTCGACGACAGGTGAGAGGCGGTGGATCTCGTCGATGAATAGCACGTCGTTGGCTTCGAGATTGGTCAGAATGGCAGCTAAGTCACCAGGTCGTTCGAGTACGGGGCCGGAAGTTTGACGCAACTGGACACCCATTTCTCGTGCCACGATATGAGCTAGCGTAGTTTTCCCTAGCCCTGGGGGACCAAATAGAAGTACGTGGTCGAGCGGTTCAGACCTATTTTTGGCGGCAGTGATAAAAATTTCGAGCTGTTCGCGAATTTTGGTTTGGCCGATATACTCATCCAGCATTTTTGGGCGCAATGCTCGCTCGAACGCTTCTTCGCTGCGTGGTGAGGATTGTGTAGGTGAGACGACACGCTCGTTAGAGAATTTATCAGTTTCAATCATGTTTCCATTGTAGCGCTTTCGGAATCTTTTGGAGTTATTCGTGGGTTATAGAGGTAGAGGTATTTGACTTTGATTGACTTATCCAATCAATCGGCCACGTCGCATGTGCAGACCCTTGTGAGCGAGTGTTAGAGAGAAACCACTCAAGGCTGTAAGGCAGTCACTACTGTGTGCGTGACAGATGGCGACGCCGAGGGCATCAGCAGCATCTACGCTTGGTATATCGGATAACATTAGCAGTCGCATCACCATTTCCTGTACCTGGATTTTTTGAGCTTGACCGTGACCAACAGTAGCTTTTTTTAGCTGCAAAGCAGTGTACTCAAAGATTGGAAGTCCACCGACGGCAAGAGCACACATAGCTACACCGCGAGCTTGTCCGAGTAAAAGTGTTGATTTTGGATTGACATTAAGGAAAACTTTTTCGATAGCAGCCTGATGAGGGCGATGTAAGGTAACTAACTCGCTAATATTTGTGAAGATGACTTTTAGACGTTCAGATAGTGTTCCTTCACCAGAACGAATCACCCCGCTCGTTACATATTTCAGACGAGTGCCATGTTTCTCAAGAATACCGAAGCCTGTTACTCTCAGCCCCGGATCGATACCTAATATTTTCATGTTGTGAGAGGTAAGAGTTGTTGCATGTACTCTGAATTAAGGCATTGCATATGTGTATTCTGGCATATACTTGCGAGATATTGTTGTGTCCGAAGGACTGGATGCTGTTAGATAGTTTGTCATATCAGCCGAATACGCTGGTTAGGATCTTTTAAATTCATTCTTTTAAATTCTCATTAAGAAGACTTCGTTGCTATGTTTTGGATCAAAGCCTTCCACATTGTTTTTGTTATCTCATGGTTCGCAGGTCTTTTCTATTTGCCGCGTTTTTTCGTCAATTTGGCAATGGAAAAGAATCAAATATCCAAGAATCGGCTTTTGCTGATGGCTCGTAAGCTTTATCAGTTTATGACGTTGCTTGCGGTACCTGCTCTAATTTTTGGACTGATTCTTTGGATATATTATGGCATTGGCCGTGCGAGCAATTGGATGCACGTGAAATTGCTCTTGGTAGTGTTATTGCTTGGTTATCATCATGCTTGTGGTCGTTTGCTTCGCAAGTTTGAGGCGGGTGGTAATACATACTCGCATCAATTGTATCGTTATTTTAATGAATTTCCAGTTCTTGTCTTACTGGTGGTTGTCATTTTGGTTGTGGTAAAGCCGTTTTGAAGCGTAGCAAACACCCTGCATATATAAAATAAAGCTTTATTTATCATTTTCCAAAGCGCTTACGCGACCAATTGTATACATAATCTTATGGGTTCCTTTGATTTTTTCGCTTCTTGCCCACGTGGTTTAGAGGAGGCGCTTGCCGCTGAGCTGTCGGAGTTGGGTCATCAGGTAACACTGTCGGTTGGTAAGCAGGTGCCAGGTGGCGTCCATTTTTCTGGCCGTTGGGCTGCAGGTATGGCAACGAATTTTCATTCGCATATCGCGAACCGGGTATTTTTGCGGATTGTCGTACAAAGTTACCAAAATGAGCAAGATATATATGATCTTGCTGCTACTCAACCTTGGGAAGAGTGGTTTTCTTACGAACAGGCTTTGCGCATTGACGTTACTGGTATTAAGACGTCCATACACAGTTTAGAGTTTGTTACCTTGCGGATCAAGGATGCCATTTGTGATCGCTTCCGCGAGAGGACTGGGAGGCGTCCTAACATTGATAGGTTCAAACCGGATGTGCGTGTATTCGTTTTTTTGACAGCCACAGACACGACGATCTATATAGATACGTCGGGTGAAGCATTGTTCAAACGAGGTTGGCGACTTAATAAGGGTACAGCACCGTTACGTGAAAATCTTGCGGCAGGTATCCTACGTTTGGCGGGTTGGCGTGCGGACAGCGCAGAATCGATGGTTCTTTATGATCCGATGTGTGGTAGTGGGACATTTCTGGTTGAAGCGGCGCAGATTCTTCTGTCAGTACCACCGGGAGCAAATCGTCGTTTCGGATTTGAGAAATTGAAGCATTGGGATATTTCGGCATGGAAAGAGTTGAAAGCTGCTGCGATGGATGCGGAAAGTGACGCACGTGCGCGCAGGTTGCCTGGTAACATTTTTGGTAGCGATATTTCTGGTGATATGCTCATCAAAGCGCGCGCTAACTTCGAGCGTGCAGGAGTCAGTGATATGATTGGCTTGAAACAAATTGACGCTCGTGATATCAAGCCACCCGTTGATGGTTTTGGAATCCTGGTTACCAATCCACCTTATGGAAAACGTATTGAAGTACGAGGTCGCCGTTCATCTCGCGAAATGAATGATGGTGGTGCGCGGTTTGCGCGTGCACATATTGATTTTCTCGATGCAGATTTTTATCGTACATTTGGGGATACGCTTAAGCATCATTTTTCGGGGTGGAGTGCATTTTTTTTAACGAGTGATATGAATTTGCCAGGTCAACTCCGTTTGCGTGAATCACGGAGAGCACCGTTGTTCAACGGTGCTCTCGAATGCCGGTTATTCCGTTTTGATATGGTCACAGGTCGTTTGCAAAAGAAAAAGGACGTGCTTGGAAATTCTGCTGGCTATGCAAGCGAGGATTTTGCCCTGTGATTTTCAGCTTCAAATAAAAAAGACCGGGATTAACTTAACCGGTCTTTTTTATTTGGACACCATTGCTGGCGGAATTGTAAGACGAAACGAAACTATTGATTGATCCGTCTCATTTTTTGTATGGCTGAGGAAAAGAACTCACTACATTTTATATGACAGTAAGTCAATCTACCGCCTTCACCATATCTTCCACGATTTTTTTGGCATCGCCAAATACCATCATCGTTTTATCAAGATAGAACAATTCATTGTCTAGTCCTGCATAACCAGCCGCCATCGACCGTTTATTAACGATGACGTTTTTCCCCTTGTAAGCCTCGAGTATTGGCATACCCGCAATCGGGGATTGGGGATCATTTGCTATTGGATTCACGACATCGTTTGCTCCAAGGACGAGCACAACATCTGTTTGTGAGAATTCTGCGTTAATTTCCTCCATTTCGAAGACTTGATCGTAGGGTACTTCTGCTTCGGCTAAGAGCACATTCATATGGCCAGGCATACGACCTGCCACGGGATGAATCGCATAACGTACCTGGATTCCTTTTTCAACGAGCTTGTCTGTAAGCTTTTTAAGTGCATGCTGTGCCCGTGCGACTGCTAAACCATAGCCTGGGACGATTATCAGGGACTCAGCATTACTCATTAGGAATGCCGCGTCATCTGCTGAGCCAGATTTAACTGGACGTTGCTGCGGTGAATTGCCGTGAACGGCAATATTTCCGATCGTGGCGCCGAATCCGCCGATCAATACATTGAAGAACGAACGGTTCATGGCACGGCACATAATGTATGAAAGGATCGCCCCAGATGAGCCTACGAGTGAGCCCGAGATAATCAGCATTGGATTGTTAAGTGAGAATCCTATGCCTGCAGCCGCCCAGCCAGAATAGGAGTTCAGCATGGATATTACTACGGGCATATCCGCTCCGCCAATCGGGATGATAATTAACACCCCCAGTACGAATGCAATACCCACCATAACGCAGAATGCAAGCCAGCTCTGTGACAGACAGAAGCTTATTCCAAAGCTGATCATCCCGATGGCGAGTATAAGGTTAACCATATGTTGTCCTCTGAACAATACAGGTGCACCTTGAAACAAGCGAAACTTGTAGCGTCCAGAGAGTTTACCAAAGGCGATGATTGAGCCAGAGAATGTAATTGCACCGACAAAAGTTCCGATGAATAACTCGATTTTATTGCTCATTGGAATTGAAGTTTCCACAGACGAAGCAATACCTAATGCAGAAGGTTCAGCCACGGCAGCTATAGCAATGCAGACTGCGGCCAAGCCAATTAGCGAGTGCATAGCAGCGACTAGCTCCGGCATCTTGGTCATCTCGACTTTACGAGCTAAATATGATCCCATGCCGCCCCCGATAACTAATCCTGAAAGGATGAGGATTAAACCGGAGGTATCACTATTGGATAGCTTGTGTAACTCGAGGATGAGCATAATTGTTGTGAGCGCAGCAATCGACATGCCTATCATGCCAAATACATTACCGCATCGTGCTGTCTTCGGAGTAGATAACCCCTTGAGTGCTTGGATGAAACAGATTGATGCCAATAGATATAATAGAGTTGCGAGATTCATGCTCATTAATGGTCTCCCTTATTATTTTCTGCTTTGCTTGAGGCGTGTTGTGAGCTATTTCCGAGCACAGGAGGACTGCTTCTCTCTGTTTTCTTTTTGAACATAGCGAGCATACGCTGTGTAACGAGAAAGCCTCCGAATACATTGACGGCGGCAAGTGTGACGGCTACGACCCCCATAGTTTTTCCGAGATTTCCTTGGGTGAGACCCGCTGCTAGCATTGCGCCGATGATGATGATCGCTGAGATCGCATTGGTGACTGCCATGAGGGGTGTATGCAGTGCGGGTGTGACATTCCATACTACGTGATAGCCAATGTATATCGATAGCACGAAGATGATTAGATTGGTCATCGTGTGATTAATCATGTCCATAAGGTTTCCTAGTATTTATGCGTTGCGTAGTACTTGACCGTTAAGGCATATGAGACATGCAGCAACGATATCGTCGTTTACATCGATGTTAAGCTGACCTTCTTTGTCAGTGATGAGTTTTAGGAACTCCAGCACGTTGCGTGCATAAAGTGAGGAGGCATCAGCGGCAACCATGCTTGGTAGATTGGTGTATCCGGCGATATGCACACCATGTATATTCACTATTTCGTCGGGGACTGAGAGAGTACAGTTGCCTCCACCGTTAGCGCCGCGTCCTGCTGCTATATCAATTATGACCGAACCCGGTTTCATTTCTTTGACGGTATCTGCTGCGATTAATGTTGGTGCAAGACTTCCAGGAATTAGCGCAGTGGTGATAACAACATCGGCTTGAACGATGCGTGAGTGGACGAGTTTTGATTGACGTGCAAGCCATGCTGCAGGCATTGGCCGGGCGTACCCACCGATTCCCTGCGAAATATCACGTTCTTCCTCACTTTCGAAAGGCACATCGATAAATTTTGCGCCGAGTGATTCTATTTGTTCCCTTACATTAGGGCGTACATCTGACGCTTCAACTATTGCTCCTAAACGCTTAGCTGTGGCAATAGCCTGCAACCCTGCTACCCCTGCACCTAAAATGACCACGCGGGCTGCTTGCACAGTTCCGGCAGCGGTCATTAACATCGGCATGAAACGTTGATGGAGATTGGCCGCAAGTATGACTGCCTTATAACCCGCAATGTTGGCTTGCGATGAGAGTACGTCTATGCTCTGTGCACGGGTGATACGCGGTGCCGCTTCTAGCGAAAAGGCCTGAATACCAGCAGCTGCCATGCGATTATTGTTTTCGGTGTCGAATGGATTGAGCATCCCGATTAGCACACTGCCTGGCGCGATGTGCTTGAGCTCTTCCGCCGATGGTGCACGGACTTTAAGTATGATGTCGGCACCAAAGGCTTCATCTTTTGAGCCGAGGGTCGCCCCGGCCGATTCGAATGCTGTATCTGGCACATTAGCGTTCAAACCTGCATTGCGAGTAACGATGAGCTGGTGTTTGGCGGCAACCAATTTCTTAATGGTCTCTGGTGTTGCCGCGACACGAGTTTCACCGAATATTGTTTCGGCTGGAATGCCTATTTTCATTACATTTCTCCTTGGTAATGGCAAACTTATCCAACAACGGTAAGATTAAGATCTTGTCCGTTGTTGGATAAGTTTCACATATACCTGTTGGCGTTGAAATAGAAATATTTCTAGGAACCCTTGTATGAAGAAGATAAACGATATGGTGTTCTGCAAACTGCATGCTTGCAGAGCTTACCTTAAGATTGGACGAAAGCCTATGCAAAAAATGTATGTTGAATAAAGCCTACGAGGTTATAACACCTATAATGCGACCACCTATGTTATATCATGGTCACCCTGCACAAATTACCGTCTCACAGTAGAATTGGATAGAGTCTCTTGAAGAGAAGCTAGAATATTGTAATTATGCAGAATCCAACACTGGATGCACCGCTATAAAATCGCTTGAGCAAGACAGAAAATTTATTGAGGACACGATGTTAAAAGATATTCTCAATTCGGATATTTCGCGGAGCCTCATCTCGGCTGGATGATTACTGCACTGGGTTGGTAATTATCTTATTCGGCACCATTTTGATTTGGTACTTCTTTATATAATTACCTAGCATTGGATGGGTAAGCAGGACAAATACATGGGTCAAAAGTGTGTAGTGGTTGGAATGTCAGGGGGAGTTGATTCTTCGGTGGCGGCGTGGTTGCTTAAACAACAAGGTTATGATGTTGTTGGACTCTTCATGAAGAACTGGGAAGATGATGACGATGGCGAATACTGTTCGACTCGGCAAGATTGGATAGACGTAGTTTCAGTTGCTGATTTGATCGGAATCCCTGTGGAGGCAGTGAATTTTGCTACAGAGTATAAAGATCGTGTATTCGGAGAGTTCCTGAGAGAGTACTCTATGGGACGCACACCGAATCCTGATGTGCTTTGTAACGCCGAAATAAAATTCAAAGCTTTTCTTAATCATGCTATTTCACTAGGTTGTGAAATGATTGCGACAGGACATTATGCGCGTATTCGAGAACGGGCGGATCATTTTGAATTACTTAAAGCGTGTGATCACACGAAGGATCAGAGCTACTTTTTGCACCGTTTGAATCAGCGTCAGTTGTCGCATACTTTTTTCCCATTGGGAAAAATACAAAAGACGAAGGTTCGTGAGATTGCTGCGAGTATTGGGTTGCCAAATGCCAAGAAAAAAGATTCCACTGGTATTTGCTTTATTGGTGAGCGTTCATTCCGTGATTTTCTTGGCCGCTATTTACCGATCAAACCTGGTCCGGTGAAAAATCCAGAGGGCATAATCGTTGGAGAACACATGGGCTTGGCTTTCTACACATTGGGTCAGCGAAAAGGCATTGGTTTAGGAGGTAGGCGTGATGGTAACGGTAAGCCTTGGTTCGTAGCCAAAAAGGACATAGTGACAAACACATTATATGTGGTGCAGGGTCAAGAGCATCCATGGTTACTGTCAGATGTAGTTAGTGTGGAAGACCTTTCGTGGATATCTGGCGAAGCTCCTGCGGTTGGTGCTGTGTGCGGTGCTAAAACACGTTATCGTCAATCAGACGAAGTTTGTTGGATGAATCTTGTTGATAGTAATCAGGTGATGTTGTCGTTCGCCTCGCCCCAATGGGCGGTGACGCCGGGACAATCAGCGGTGCTGTACGACGGCGAAGTGTGCCTAGGGGGAGGCTTTATTGGAAGTGCCTCGCTTCATGGGATTTGATGTTGTTGAGCTTAATCGTAGATATCGATCAGACAAGAAGACAATCAGATTTATCGTTTACTGCGAAATTGACAGATCATACGGTCTTCCGGCCGTAAACGTTATTTATTCTTAAAACGGAATTAAAAATATCTATAAATAGTTGAGTGAAAAACAAGCAAAGCTATTGACAGTCAATATTGACAGTAGTTTTCGTGGCACCTGGTCTAGTTATTCTCAGACTTATCAACAGCGATTGTGGATATCCTTTTTGAGGAAAGAAAAAGTACACTGGTGTGTTTTTAATTTAGAAGACTTGCTTGTTATACGAGCCACAATAGACATTCGCTGAAAGATAAATCGTTATCCCGTTTTCTTTAAAAAAGATGTGAAAGGCAAGTAGGATGAAACTCGGTCGGTTATACATCACCATCTCCCAATGGTGATGTTCCTTGATATCTTGACAGACATTATTGATTTTTTATGCGTGGATTGCATACAAAATTTTCCCCTTCACTTCTATCAATTTAAAAAGCAAGAGCAGAACTCTGAGAAAAGCTTAGGCTTACTAAACTTGAGAGGGCTATCTGACGGTAAAATGGTATTACATTACGCTCTGTTTAATTAGTGTCATAGAATGAGATGACCATAAACAGCTAGCTTTTCGGATTTTTCACCCAGTTCATAATGATATTATGAACATTATTTTGATAAAGCCATGAAGGCTTAGAGAAGCACATACGGGAGTTGTATAACAGAGCTGTTCAAGAGAAATTTTCTGTCGATTTGCTTTTCTAACTTGATGCAAAATGAAAGTAGATTTGGACGATGCCCTTTTCATAAAGAAAAGGGCATATAACCTTAATATATTGTGGTTTGATCTGGTCGGGGCGAGAGGATTTGAACCTCCGACCACCTGCACCCCATACAGGTACGCTACCAGGCTGCGCTACGCCCCGTGAGTGTAATCTTAAAATTATCTCAGATTTTGATTATATCTGAGCTCTGAGGAGAAAGGAAACGGGGGGAGTGATTTTTTCGTTTTGTGATTTAATTAGATGCTGTTTTTGATCATCTGGCAGTATCTAAAAGTGTCTGTTATTGGACTAAATCCTTCAGTTTCGGTTATGCTCACATTTAACAGTAGATCATTGTACTCATGCTTAGATACAGATGCGGTAGAGCCTCCTCGTACGCGTCATTTAGGCATGAGTGGTTTGTCGAGATCCTGCTTCAAACGAGGGAGGAACGTTGGAAAAAAAGAATTACCTAAATTTAGATTCGGCTCTTTACCAGCGCCGTCTTTCGCTTTTTTCTCAGTTTGATCATCGATCGCTGTTGTGCGAGGGACTGTCTGGTGTCGAGCGTGAAACGTTAAGGATCGATAAGCTCGGTGCGCTTGCATTGACTCCTCATCCACAGGCGTTGGGTAGCGCCCTCACAAACGATGAAATTACTACTGATTATTCAGAGGCGCTTCTTGAATTTATCACTCCTCCTCAGAACGATCCGGAAAAAGTAATTGCACGGCTGGAGGAGATCCATCGTTTCACATATCAGGTGCTAGATGATGAAATGCTTTGGGTCGCCTCGATGCCCCCGACGTTGCCTAGCGAGAGTATTATTCCAATTGCGTGGTATGGGACGTCGAATATTGGGAAGCTAAAACATGTTTACCGCCGTGGCTTGGCATTTCGCTACGGTAAGAGGATGCAATGTATAGCAGGTATTCACTATAATTTTTCTTTGGCTGATTCTCTATGGGCAATTTTTCATAATATTGAAAATTCAGATCTTTCCCTGCGTGATTATCAATCGCTATGCTATATCGGGATGATTCGTAATTTTCATCGCTATAGCTGGTTGCTGATGTACCTCTTTGGTGCATCGCCTGCTTTGCAGGCTAACTTTTTAGACGGTCTCAAGCATGATCTCGAACGTTACGATGACGAGACACTTTACCTGCCATATGCGACCAGCTTACGCATGAGTGATTTGGGTTATCAAAGTAATGCGCAGTCTGGAGTGTCTTCATGTTATGACTCGTTGACTGGCTATATCGCAGCGCTAGTACAAGCCGTTAGTCAACCTCATCCGCCATATGAGACAATAGGTACGCAGCGTGACGGTGAGTGGCTCCAACTATCAACGAATCTGCTTCAAATTGAAAATGAATTTTATGCGACGATTCGTCCAAAGCGTGTGACTTATAGTGGAGAGAAGCCTGTTCAAGCACTTGCTCGACGTGGGGTGCAGTATGTAGAGGTGCGTTGTATAGATATCGATCCTTTCAACCCGGTTGGTATTGACGTGAGCACTGCGCGTTTTATTGATGCATTTTTGTTGTTTTGTGCCCTTGAGGAGAGCCCGAAATGTTCGGTCGAGGAAAACCTTGAGAATCGAAATAATTTCTCGCTTGTTGTGAAGGAAGGACGCAAACCTGGGCTGACCTTGCACTGCAATGGTGCCCCAATCACCCTAAAAAAATGGGCGAATGATTTGCTAAAGCGTATTGATTTGGCAGCAGAACAGTTTGATTCTCAGCGAGGTGGTACCCACTATGCTGAGGCTATGGCGATTAAACGTGCTTTACTCGACGATCCCTCTTTGACCCCATCTGCTAGGGTACTCCATGGGATGGCTGATTTTCGTAATGTGCCGGGAGGTGCTTTCCAAGCGTTTACACTATTGCAAAGTCAACGACATGCTGAGCGATTTCGGTTATATCCACTAGATGCCTTGCAAACGGAACGCTTTCAGTCGCTTGCGCAAAAATCCCTTGACGCTCAGGTTCAGCTCGAGAGTGCGCAAATAGATGACTTTGAGAAATTTTTAGCAGCGTATAATGCGGGGACATTAGGTGCTGTTCCTGCATAGAGTTTTGTCACATGTATGGCTGAATTCGTTGAATTGGCACATTATATTGGGCTGCGCACCCCACCTATTTGGAAATAGAAAAGGTCTTTTAAATGTCTTTAGCAGGAAACGAGTCTTCCTGCTTTAGCCAAATGTGTTCAGGGAATGGATTGCCGAAGAAAGCGAGAGGAGATTATCACTATCCTATATTAATTGTTGGTCCGTTGTTATTGACGCATGTAATGGGCTAGTGTAGCTTTCCATAAAAAAGTACTCTTGATTTTTAGGATCACGTTTTTCTTGACAGGATGTTTTAGCTTTCTTTATTTAAAGATGATTCTTCCTTTTCATATTATTCCTAGATGACAAACTTTATTGAATTCCACTGAAAATTAGAGCTCGCATGCGCGAAGGCCTAAAGTGAACTCAGTAGTGTTTACGCTTCACTATACGGTGAAAGAATTGGATTTTTACATTTGTGTTGACTATTTCAGTACTGTGATCCGGATGCGTAATAGAGTTGAAAATTCGATAGCTGGCAGATATTTCTCTATAGTGTTTAGTAATAGGAAAACGTGATATGCTGCGCAGCGTGATTTACCCGGTCCTTCCGAGCACTACTTGATTCACGCAATCCGCTTCTGGTCAGGCCTTGTCGCGGAAGGTTTCAGTAACCCCCTGTTTCTCGAGACACTCGATGAAAAGGTGAGTGAGAAATGAGTTTGATGGAAAAATTCCAAGCGAACTCGTACTTGTTCGGTGGCAATGCTCCGTATGTTGAAGAACTGTACGAATCGTATTTAGACAATCCTGCCTCGGTGCCAGATAACTGGCGCCAGTATTTTGACGCTCTACAGAGTATCCCTGCGGTGGATGGTTCGAACGCCAACGATGTGGCGCACGCCCCAATCGTGCAATCGTTTGCACAACGTGCGAAGGCCAACGCTTTCTTGCCTCGTACTGGCGCTTCTGAGATGGTGGTTGCACGAAAACAGGTACACGTACAGTCCCTGGTCGCGGCTTATCGATTCCTGGGTGCCCGTTGGGCTAATTTAGATCCACTCAAACGTCAAGAACGTGCGGCAATCCCTGAACTTGAGCCCGCCTTCTATGACTTCACGGAAGCGGATATGGACAGCACCTATAGTGCTGAAAATACGTATTTCGGCTTTGATCAAGCCAGCCTACGTGATATTTTCAAGGCCTTGCGCGATACATACTGCGGTTCGATTGGTGCCGAGTACATGTATATCAGCGACCCTGAGCAAAAGCGTTGGTGGCAAGAAAAGCTTGAGCGTACTCGTGCAACACCGACATTTTCGCCCGAGAAGAAGAAACATATTCTCGAAAGGTTAACTGCAGCTGAAGGTTTAGAACGTTATCTCCACACCAAATTTGTTGGACAGAAGCGTTTTTCATTGGAGGGTAGTGAATCGTTTATCGTGGCGATGGATGAACTGGTGCATCATGCTGGAAGCAAGGGTGTACAAGAAATTGTGATCGGAATGGCGCACCGTGGTCGTCTGAATGTTCTAGTTAATACATTAGGAAAAATGCCGGCGGATTTGTTTGCTGAATTTGAAAACAAGCACGTTGATGATTTGCCAGCAGGTGACGTTAAGTATCACAAAGGTTTTTCGAGTGATGTATCAACTAGGGGTGGTCCTGTCCACTTGTCGCTGGCTTTCAACCCTTCGCATTTGGAAATTGTTAACCCGGTTGTCGAAGGCTCGGCAAAGGCACGTATGGACCGTTGTGGAGAGTTAGATGCTCCCCAAGTGCTTCCTGTGCAGATTCATGGTGATGCTGCTTTTGCGGGGCAGGGCGTGGTGATGGAGACGCTGAATTTAGCGCAAACGCGCGGTTACGGGACACACGGTACTGTCCACATTGTTATTAACAATCAGATTGGTTTTACTACATCAGATCCGCGTGATTCTCGCTCGACAATCTATTGTTCTGACGTAGTTAAGATGATCGAAGCACCGGTCCTGCATGTTAACGGTGACGATCCTGAAGCCGTTGTGTTGGCGATGCAACTGGCTCTTGATTTTCGCCAGGAATTCAAAAAAGATGCCGTTGTTGATATTGTATGTTTTAGAAAGCTAGGTCATAACGAGCAAGACACTCCGGCAGTCACGCAACCGCTGATGTATAAGAAGATAGCACAGCATCCTGGCACGCGTGCATTATATGCCGAGAAATTGGTTACGCAAGGTGTGATTACGGCGGAAGAAGGCGATGGGTTCGTTAAAGCATATCGAAAGGCTATGGATGAGGGTCATCATACTACGGATCCAGTACTTTCGAACTATAAAAGCAAATATGCAGTTGACTGGGTGCCTTTTTTAAATCGTAAGTGGACTGACCATGCTGATACCGCTATACCTCTCGCTGAACTTAAGCGTTTGGCTGAGTGTATTACTACTATTCCAGAGAACTTTAAAGTTCATTCATTGGTTGAAAAAGTCCTCAATGATCGTCGTAATATGGGCCGTGGTGATCAACCGCTCGACTGGGGAATGGGCGAACATTTGGCCTATGCGTCTTTGGTCTCGTCGGGCTATGCAGTGCGTTTGACTGGACAGGATTCAGGTCGTGGCACTTTTACACATCGTCATGCAGTATTGCACGATCAGAATCGTGAACGTTGGAACGACGGTACTTATGTTCCATTGCAAAATATCGCAGAAGGTCAGGCTAAGTTTACAGTCATTGATTCAGTTCTATCTGAGGAAGCTGTACTTGGCTTCGAGTATGGGTACTCAACGGCTGAGCCGAACACTATGGTATTGTGGGAAGGACAGTTTGGTGACTTTTCTAACGGTGCACAGGTTGTGATTGACCAATTCATCTCGAGTGGAGAAGTGAAGTGGGGGCGCGTTTCTGGTTTGACGATGCTGTTGCCTCATGGGTACGAAGGACAAGGTCCTGAGCATTCGTCGGCTCGTATTGAACGCTATCTTCAGCTGTGTGCAGATACGAATATGCAAGTGACGCAACCAACCACACCGGCTCAGATTTTTCACCTACTCCGCAGACAAATGATTCGCCAGTTGCGTAAACCATTAATAGTGTTTACGCCCAAGTCCCTTTTGCGTCATAAGGAGGCGGTGAGCGATTTATCGGAACTAGCGAATGGCAACTTTTTGACATTGATTGGTGAAGTGGATGACACGATTGAGTCGAAGAAGATTAAGCGTGTGATCGTATGTTCTGGTCGTTTGTACTATGATTTAATTGCCCATCGCCGCGAAATTAACTCCAATGACGTTGCAGTTATTCGCGTGGAACAACTGTACCCGTTTCCGCATAAGGCGTTCGAGAATGAGTTGAAAAAATACGAAAATCTTACTGAAGTCGTTTGGGTTCAAGATGAGCCAAAAAATCAAGGTCCTTGGTTTTACATTGAACACCATCTGACAGATGGGATGAATGTGGGTCAAAAGCTTGTTTATGCCGGCCGGCCTGCCTCAGCCTCCCCTGCGGTGGGTTACTACGCGAAGCATTACGAACAGCTTAAGCAATTGCTTGAAACTGCTTTTGGTCGTTTAAGGGGCGCTGCCGTGGTGAAATAACCGGAAGGTATTTGCTGTACTCGCCTTGTGAATAAATCCCGTGGCGATATTTTCGAAATAAACATTTATCGAATCCAGGATTGAAAAATGGCCATCGTAGAAGTTAAAGTCCCGCAGTTTTCCGAGTCTGTATCTGAAGGTACATTGCTTGATTGGAAGAAGAAGGTAGGTGAATCGTTCACACAGGACGAAACAATCATTGAAGTTGAGACCGACAAGGTTGTATTGGAAGTGCCGGCACCATCTGCTGGTGTGTTAGTCGCAGTTTTTGCTAATGTAGGAGATACGGTTACCTCTGAGCAAATCATTGCGAAGATTGATACGGATTTTGATGTTTCTACTATTACTCCATTGGATGCTAATGTTGCACCATTAGCCACTGGATCTGCAGCTGTCACTCCTGCTAGTCCAGCAGCAACTAAGCTACTCACTGAAGGAGGGTTGAGTGCCGCGCAAATACAAATATCGGGTTCCGGTCGTGATGGTCGCGTGACGAAGGGCGATGTGATTTCTGTTTTCGCTAGTGCTTCTAAGTCTAATTCTACTGCTGTGATGAATGCCGCGGTTCCAACACAACGTCAGACACTGCAAACCATTATTACTACCCCAGCGGTTTGTGAAACGTCTTTGGAAGGAAGGTCCGAGCAGCGTGTACCCATGTCTCGTTTGCGTGCACGTATTGCAGAGCGTTTATTGCAATCGCAACAAATGAATGCGATATTGACTACATTCAACGAGGTCAATATGAAGCCGGTCATCGACCTGCGCAATAAATACAAGGAAAAATTTGAGAAAGAGCACGGTGTTAAGCTCGGTTTTATGTCCTTCTTCGTTAAAGCTGCTGTTCATGCACTGAAGAAGTATCCGGCTGTCAACGCGTCGATCGACGGTAACGACATCGTTTACCATGGTTACTTCGACATTGGTATTGCTGTTGGTTCGCCGCGGGGCTTGGTGGTGCCAATTTTACGTAATGCCGATCAGATGAGTCTTGCTGATATTGAGAAGAAAGTTGCTGAATACGGTAAGAAAGCGGCGGACGGAAAGTTATCGATTGAAGAGATGAGTGGTGGTACGTTCTCGATCTCGAATGGGGGTGTATTCGGTTCGATGTTATCAACTCCTATTATTAATCCACCGCAATCAGCAATTCTTGGCGTGCATGCGACTAAGGAACGTCCGGTTGTCGAGAATGGTGAAATTGTCATCCGTCCCATGAATTATCTCGCTATGAGCTATGATCATCGTATTATTGACGGACGAGAAGCGGTTTTGAGTCTTGTTACCATAAAAGACGCATTGGAAGATCCTGCTCGATTACTGCTCGACTTATAGAAAATATTGTGCTTATCCTGGATGTTTCCAGTTTGGATATTGATACACCACATATTTTTCTGCCATCAACCTTACTGAGTCTCAAAAAATGGTGAAAGAATTTGATGTAATTGTTATAGGCGCTGGTCCTGGTGGTTATATTGCTGCAATCCGTGCTGCACAGCTTGGTTTTTCGGTTGCTTGCGTTGAAGAATGGACTAATCCGCAAGGTAAGCGAGTGCTGGGTGGGACATGTTTGAACGTTGGCTGTATTCCGTCTAAGGCGTTGCTCGCCTCGTCTGAAGAGTTTGAAAAAATTCTTCATCACGCGATAGATCATGGGATAACAACCTCAAACGTAAAAATTGACGTTGCTAAAATGCTGGCACGAAAAGATGGCATCGTCAACAAAATGACGGGAGGTATCGAGTATCTGTTCAAGAAGAATAAAATTACTTGGCTTAAAGGTCATGGAAAGCTGATCGCTAAGAACGATGTTGGTTATCAGATTGATGTGAGTAGCGACGAAGTTACTGAGTCCGTCAGTTCGAAATATGTCATTATTGCGACGGGCTCAAAGAGCCGTCATCTGTCAGGTATCGTGGTAGATAACAAACTCATTTCAGATAACGAAGGTGGTTTGAGTTTTGAGAGTGTACCCAAGAATTTAGGTGTGATTGGCGCCGGTGTGATTGGTCTGGAATTAGGCTCAGTGTGGCGTCGGCTAGGTGCGGATGTTACGATTCTCGAGGCTATGCCAAAATTCCTGAGCGCTGCCGATGAAGGTATCGCGAAGGAGGCTGCTAAGCTATTTAAGAAACAAGGTCTGAAGATTGAGATGGGTGTCAAGATTGATGCCGTCACGACTGATAAGGATAGTGTCACTATCTCTTACACTACTATTGATGACAAGGAGCAGACTCTAGTAGTCGATCGGTTGATTGTGTCTGTGGGCCGAGTGCCAAATACTGAAAATTTGGGCTTAGGAAATATTGGTTTGGGTGTTGACGAGCGTGGTTTTATCGATGTTGATGCCTGTTGTCGGACTAAATTGCCGAACGTATACGCAATTGGCGACGTTGTGCGTGGTCCTATGCTCGCGCACAAAGCAGAGGATGAAGGTGTCTTGGTTGCCGAAGTAATTGCTGGACAGCAGCCACATATTGACTACAATTGCGTCCCCTGGGTTATTTATACCTCACCAGAAATTGCGTGGGTTGGTAAGACTGAACAACAATTGAAAGCGGAGGGTCGCGCTTATAATACTGGTCAATTCCCTTTTATGGCTAATGGCCGTGCTTTGGGAATGGGCTCCTCTGATGGTTTCGTGAAAGTGTTGGCAGATGCGAATACGGATGAAATTCTTGGTGCACACATTATTGGTCTGAATGCTTCAGATCTGATTGCCGAAGTGGTAGTTGCGATGGAATTTAAGGCGGCATCAGAAGACATTGCAAGGATTTGTCACCCACATCCGTCTCTTTCAGAAGTTGTACGTGAAGCTGCGCTTGGTGTTGAGAATCGTTCACTGAATATGTAAGTTTACTTTATTTTGATGCTTCGACCATTGTCTGGTGATTATTGTACTTTTGCTTTTTCCTTTGCAGTATGGACGTTCGCGAATATTATCAACAACAGCTATTGGCTCGTGGCTATCAACCCGATCAGGCTCAAGAACATGCCATCGATCGCTTACAGTATTGTTTCGATGAATGGTCTGCCTATAAAGGCAACCACTTCATGAATGAATTCATGAAGTGGTTATGCCGCTTGGATTTACCTAAGGGCGTGTATTTGTGGGGCGGAGTTGGGCGCGGGAAAAGTTTTTTGATGGATAGCTTCTACACCTTGGTACCTATCCAACGCAAAATACGGTTGCATTTCCACGAGTTTATGCGAGAAGTTCATGGCCAGTTACAGGCATTAAAAGGTAAGCCTGATCCATTAGATGAGTTAGCTAAACGTATCGCAAAGCGGTATCACTTGATTTGTTTCGACGAGTTCCACGTCTCTGATGTCGCTGACGCAATGATATTACATCAGCTTCTGGCTCAGTTATTCAGAAATAGAGTGCAGTTTATGATGACATCGAACTATCATCCTAATTTATTATATCCTGACGGATTACATCGTGATCGTGTTTTGCCAGCTATTGCATTGATTGAAGAAAAGCTTGATATCTTAAATGTGGATGTGGGCATTGACTACCGTCATCTCACACGATCGCAAGTGAAGATTTATCATTCGCCACTTGGTAACAATGCAAATTTTGCATTACGTAATGCATTTTCAGAACTGGCTGAGGTATCGGACGAAAATCCTGTACTAAATATTGATCAACGTGAATTGAAGGCGCTGCGCTGCGCAGGTGGTATGGGTTGGTTCGATTTCCATACCTTGTGTGGAGGGCCGTACTCGCAAAATGATTATTTGGAACTTGCAGATCGTTTTCACACAATCATCTTGTCAGATGTACCTAAGATGACGGCGCAAATGGCATCGGAGGCACGGCGATTTACGTGGCTCATCGACGTATTTTATGATCAAAAGATAAAACTATTAATATCTGCTGAAGTGCCCCCAGAACAGCTTTACATTGAAGGAGTGCTCGCTAATGAATTTACACGCACAGTTTCTCGTCTTATCGAGATGCAGTCGCGGGAATATTTAGAAATGCCTCGTCGTGTGGGAGATACGACTCTAATCTAAGAATAAGCGTGAAAATTAGGTATTATTCATTTTCTTTTTGCGCCTTAATTAGTAGCAGTGGTACCGTGGTGATGCGCAGCAGCGTCTCGGCTACGCTACCGAGTAGTAGACGAGTCACGCCACGATGTCCATGTGTGCCGAGAACGATTAGGTCAGCACGCCAATCCTGCGCAGCCCGTAAGATAGTATCAGCAATATCTTTAGTACTTATATCAAGTGAGAGTCTTTGAGTCTCGGCATCAATGCCGATTTGCTTCAATGTGATTTGCGCCGTATCTAAAATTAGGGTAGTTTCTTTTTCAAGGTCTTCCTGATTTTTGATGTCAGTAAAGTCAGCAAAACCAGTGTAGGCACTGGTTAAATAGGTGCTTGTTGGTAAGGACACCACAGAAACCAGACGAACGTTGGCGTGACATGAACTGGCAAGTTTGGCTGCCTCATGAATCGCAAGATTGGATGGTTCACTTCCATCGACGGAAACCAAAATGCGTTCATACATGGTTAACTCCTTTCTGGAGTGATAAAATTCACCATGCTCATTATCTCACGTAGGATAAAGAAAGTCATCCACTGGTGGGTGGTAGTATTTTTTTAAAAAATGAATTGAAGTATGTGGAATTATTTGGTCTATATGAGTAATAGGCGTCGTTATCTTTATGTCTAAAATTGCGCGACGGGCTCTACACTGTAGAGCTATTTAAATAATGCGATTGATTTTTATCAAGATCACCCGATGATTAAGTGGAATGTGTGCTGTGCACATAGTTCATATGCGTAGCACCAAAATCAAAAACAGATGGATTTATGAGGCCGAGGGAGTCTGGGATTGTTATTAGTTCGAGGACGCTTGTTTTACTGGGCTTGATCTGCCTTGTGGTGTATTTATTTTTTATGAGCTATCCGCTTGGGATATTTTACTTCTTGCATTTACTTCAGTATGGTTGCGTTGTGATATGTTATATCTATATAACAGTTAGAGTTGATCGGCGTAATTCATTAGATATCAAAATTTATGGCCAAATGACTTAAGATATTTTCATAGAAACTAAATCAATAGACTTTTGCCTTATTGCTTGGTACATCATATATAGTTTTTACGACTGAAATTTTATTGTACCGCGTCACCAGTTTTTAGGGACAGGCTATAAAATATAAAAAGTTCATTTTTCGAACTTTCGACTTCCTAGCGTTTGCGCGTTGTTAATGCAACGGTCCGCGATGTTAACCTGGCCAGGTATGAGGAAAAATTTAACCTTTACATCTAAGGAGATGTACCTCTGTTACCAATAATTTTTATTTTTGCTTCGAGTTACGGATATTAAGACGTTTGTCTTTCATAATACAGTAAATTGCTGGAATATTTGCCCTCCAGGCTTTTATCATTCATTTATAAACACCGACCTATGGTTTATCCATAAAACGGATCTTGTTTATAAAGCTAATATTTTAATGTGCATCATTGATGGTCCCTCCGACAGGAATCGAACCTGTATCTAGCGCTTAGGAGGAGCTTGTTCTATCCATTGAACTACGGAGAGCATACTTATAATCTTTTCGTAGTATAGCAAAAACATTATTGGCACAGGTATTTCCTTCTAAAGTATGACTTTCGGTATCTCACATTGACTGTATGGTGTTGAAGGAAATGACCTAAAATTGGTTGTTCGATGACTAAGGTGATTTGGATGGTGGCTATTTTTTTGTCTCGTATTAATTCAGTTGTTATGGGATTGAAGAATCCTATCGCTGTATAGCAATAGCGTTGGTGCTAACATCTATTTCTTATGTTCAAAACTTCATTAAGCACGTGAAAAAATTTTCAATGTCTTGAAAGAATAAGGTAAATTTTATATGCATCTTTGGCCCTCAGCTTGAGAATGAAAAATTACTTTCACTTTCGAAGGAATCTTATTGATGAGACATATACGTCGAGCTGATAGGCTTCAATTTATATAAAAAATTTTTTCCTGAGCCGCCGGCGATAAATGACCAATTTCCTGGTCGCGTTTCAGCCTTATGAAGACAGCTATATGCCTTGTACGATGGCCTGCTGTGTATGGCAAAAAATTATCGAACATAAAAAGAGCTAGTTTCATGGCCATGTGGCTAGGACAATCGAGGTCATAACTTTTTTAATTGAATAACCTTATAGATTTTCGACGAGACGATTTTATAAGTTTATATTGTGAATATCCTTTAACTTAAGGGATGTTTTGTATATGAGCTATCAAGCGTGAGTTATCTATTTCTTGCAGTTGCGAAAAGGTAACCTTGGTTGAATTATGCTGTATTGTTTTGAGTATACTTCAATCCGAAAATGTAGTAAGTAGGAGCCACCAGGTCACTTTGATTGATGATTGTGCGGGTTATAGGAGAACCTGTAAGTAAAGCCAGCGGTAAATAAAACCTCGTTCCTTACCAGAATATTCCCTCCATTTATACGTTTGATGACAGGTGCGCTATATATTGCTAATCAATCTCAAATCCGAGTTTTATTTTGCTAAATGCCCAAGCATCATCATCAAAAATGCATATGAAGAGTGATGATTTACTTTGTGGATTCTAATCTCTGTAGCTGTGTTATTAGCGTGAGATATTTCCCTTCCCGTATAATCAAAAAATATTACATGCCTGGTGTCACCAGACCGACTCTTACTTTACGCTATGAAAACTGCAGATATCCGAGAAAAATTCCTTAAATTCTTCGAGTCTAAGGGGCATACGATTGTTCGTTCTTCGAGCCTTGTGCCGTCTAACGATCCGACGTTGATGTTTACAAACTCGGGGATGGTACAGTTCAAGGACGTTTTTCTCGGCCTAGATAGACGTTCATATACTTGTGCCACAACCGCGCAGCGTAGTGTGCGGGCTGGCGGAAAACATAATGACCTTGAGAATGTAGGTTATACAGCTCGTCATCACACGTTTTTTGAAATGCTTGGCAACTTTTCTTTCGGTGCTTATTTTAAGCGTGAAGCGATTCAGTACGCTTGGGAACTTTTGACGACTGGCTATGGTTTGCCAAAAGATAAACTGTTGGTCACCGTGTATAAGGAGGACGATGAAGCTTACGATATCTGGGCCAAGGAAGTGGGCGTGCCTAGTGAGCGAATCATTCGTATTGGTGACAATAAGGGTTCGCGTTACGCATCAGACAATTTTTGGCAGATGGGCGACACAGGACCGTGTGGGCCGTGCACGGAGATTTTTTTTGATCATGGACCAGAATTTTGGGGTGGCCCACCAGGCTCGTTGGAGGAAGATG
Source organism: Candidatus Pandoraea novymonadis (assembly GCF_003004665.1). Classification (GTDB taxonomy): domain Bacteria; phylum Pseudomonadota; class Gammaproteobacteria; order Burkholderiales; family Burkholderiaceae; genus Pandoraea; species Pandoraea novymonadis. The sequence goes on along the minus strand of NZ_MUHY01000001.1, from coordinate 621,558 downwards.
GCGATCGATATATTGAAATATGGAATCTAGTGTTTATGCAGTTCAACCGTGATGACCGTGGCAAAATGACGACGTTGCCTAAACCGTGTGTGGATACTGGTATGGGGCTTGAGCGTATCACAGCGGTATTGCAGCATGTGCATAGTAACTATCATATTGATTTGTTTCAAAAACTAATTAAAGCGGCAGGACGTGAAACTGGCGTCTGTGATCTCAAAATGAACTCGCTCAAGGTGATTGCTGATCACTTGCGTGCCTGCACATTCCTCGTTGTCGACGGAGTGATTCCAGGTAATGAAGGCCGCAGTTACGTCTTGCGTCGAATTATTCGTCGTGCTGTTCGGCATGGTTACAAGCTTGGTTGCAAAACACCTTTTTTCTATAAACTTGTACCGGACCTTGTGGATGAAATGGGTTCCGCTTATCCGGAACTGTTCGATGCTCAACAGCGTGTGAAGGAAATTTTAAAAAAAGAAGAGACACGTTTTTATGAAACCATTGAGAGCGGTATGGAAATTCTTGATGGTGCGTTGGTTGATTTGCAAAAGCGAGGCCTGACTACACTGGATGGTGGGCTTGCATTTAAGTTGCATGATACTTATGGCTTCTCGCTTGATTTGACGGCAGATGTGTGCAGAGAGCGTCAGATTACTGTCGACGAGAGGTCGTTCGACGACTCGATGGCGCGTCAGCGTGATCAAGCTCGTGCGGCTGGTAAGTTTAAGATGATTAGTGCATTGGAGTATAACGGTGTCAAAACTGAGTTTCTAGGCTACGATATTTTGTTGTTTGAAGATGCTAAAGTGACCGCTTTATACATCGATGATGTTGCGGTTGAAACCATGTCAGCAGGCCAATGCGGGATAGTTGTACTCGACCGCACACCATTCTATGCGGAGTCGGGTGGTCAAATAGGTGATAAAGGTTTGTTGATATCAAATGAGATGCATTTCGATGTGGGCGAGACAAGAAAAATCCTTCCGGATGTTTTTGGACACTATGGTACTGTTACATTAGGAGTTTTGAAAGTTGGTCAAAAGATAAGGGCAAAAATTGACAGGGAGAGACGTGCTTCCATAGCACGTAACCATTCTGCTACTCATCTGATGCACAAAGCACTGAAGGAAGTACTTGGCAGCCATGTTCAGCAGAAAGGCTCTCTTATCGATGCTGAAAAAATGCGTTTTGACTTTGTGCACAACAGGCCTATGACGGCTCATGAGATTCAGCGTGTTGAGCAAATTGTGAACGATGAAGTATTGGCTAATAACGCCACACGTGCCATGATTATGTCATTTGATAATGCGGTTAAGAGCGGTGTGACGGCTCTTTTCGACGAGAAGTACGGTGATGAAGTTCGCGTACTTGAGGTTGGCACGTCACGTGAATTATGTGGGGGCATCCATGTTTCACGTACGGGGGATATTGGTTTATTTAAGATTGTGACGGAAGTTGGTGTTGCTTCAGGTATTCGTCGCATTGAGGCAATTACTGGTGGTAGCGCGTTGCATTTTGTGCAAAAGCTTGATGAGCAAATGCGGGAAGCAGCTACTACACTAAAAGTAGCACCGGCCGAACTTAAGCAACGCATCTTTCAGATGCAGGATCAAGTTAAATCTCTTGAGAAAGTGGTGTCGAAATTTAAATCTCATCTAGTGTTGCATAAAAGTAACGAACTCCTCAAACAGGTAGTAGATGTAAACGGTATACATGTGCTGGCCGCATCGTTGGATGACGCTGATGATAAAACATTGCGTGAAACTATGGATAATCTCAAGAATAGGCTGAAGACGGCAGTCATTGTGCTAGCAACGGTTGAGGGAAGCAAAGTCAGCCTGATTGCGGGTGTGACGGCGAACGTCATCGATAAAATCAAGGCGAGCGAACTGGTGAATTTTGTGGCGCAGCAAGTTGGTGGGAAGGGGTGGGGACGATCTGAGATGGCACGAGGTGGGGGCACGGAACCGATTCATTTGTCCAAAGCTTTAGCTAGTGTCCAAGATTGGCTCACTGCTAGGCAGTAAAGTTTATAATAATATGTCGTAGTTAGTTGATTGTATCTGATTAATTGAGTGGAAATATTTCTATGCATGAGTGCTGCATTCTACATCAACCTTCGCTACTTTTTCTTATCGGTGGTAATGGCATACTATGCAAATTTTCTAAAGGCATTGATGATATGAGAAAGCGTCTCGTGACATGTTCATGGACTTTCATTTCCCAATGTAAAATAGGGCCTAAGCTCTCACAGAACGATCTCGTGAGGATATGAAATGGAATTTCATAGAGAAGTTGATGCACGTGGGTTAAACTGTCCGTTGCCTATTTTGCGTACAAAGAAGGCGCTTGCTACTATGGAAAGCGGAGAAATTTTGCGTATCATAGCGACTGACCCAGGTACGTCGCATGATTTTGCAATATTTGCTAAGCAAACTGGAAACACATTGATCGAGTCACGCGAGGAAGATAAGACTTTTTTCTTTTTGATGCGCCGTCGTTAGTCAATCGATGAGTTTGTCTAAGTGATATTGTCTTGCTAAACTGATCCAGTTAGTCTCTCAAAGAGGTTTTTGAGCAGATCCGTTAATAATTATTAAAGATCTACGCTTCGACATTGGATAGATACTCTCGAAATGCATCTTTCAACTCTGGATGACGAAGGGCAAATTCAACTGTTGCCTTGAGATATCCGAGCTTGCTGCCGCAATCAAAGCGGGTGCCGCGATAACGGTAAGCGAGTACAACTTCATTCTGTAACATCTTTTGAATGGCATCTGTCAGTTGTATTTCACCACATGCCCCTGGCTTGATGGCCCGGAGGCAGTCGAAAATACCTGGGTGGAGGATATAACGTCCTACTACGCCTAGATTCGATGGGACATTTTCTTGGGCGGGTTTCTCGACGATATTGAATAGTTTAACTAGATTCTCATTCCATTCTTCCCCCTCGATTATGCCGTATAAAGAGCTTTGCTCTATAGAAATCTCTTCTACACCAATAATTGAGTTTTGGTAATGGTCATACGTGTTGATCATTTGTTTGAGGATGGGAGGGTCACCGTCCAGTAAATCATCTGCGAGAATTACGGCGAAAGGCTCCTTACCTACTAGTTTTTCAGCGCATAGTACGGCATGACCTAATCCTAGTGGTTCAGGTTGACGTACGTAGAAACAATCGACATTGGCGGGTTTAATCGAACGAACCACTTCAAGTAGTGAGATCTTCCTTTTGGCTTCCAGATCAGCTTCGAGTTCATAGGTTTTGTCGAAGTGATCTTCGATTGCGCGCTTGTTACGCCCGGTTACAAATATCATCTCAGTGATGCCAGCTGCTGCCGCTTCTTCAACAGCGTATTGAATTAGAGGCTTGTCGACAATAGGTAACATCTCCTTTGGACTCGCTTTGGTAGCTGGTAGGAAACGTGTGCCTAAACCAGCCACGGGAAAAATCGCCTTAGTGACAACGTTTTTCATTCGAATCTCCATGTGTGAAATGGCGTTGCACTAAGCCAGTAGCCTAAATAATTGTTCCTGTAATTTGGTAAGGACAGCCTTAAAATCAACCAGTCGCTGTTTTTCAACTTCTACAACGCTTACGGGCGCCCGGGTGATAAAGCTTTGATTGTTAAGTTTCGCGTAACATTTTACCATTTCTCCTTCTATGCGCTTTACTTCTCGAGTTAGACGTTCGCGTTCAGCCACCAAGTCGACATCAACTTTGAGTGCGAATCGATTCACGCCTACGATTGCTAGTGGGGCACCATGTGCCTGACTATCGAGCATGGATTCGTCCGCGAACACTTGTACTTCTGATAGCTTTGCCAGAGTTTGCAAATACGGAGCGATTGCTTTCAAAAATACGATATCGCCTGAGACTAACAATGGTACCCGTTGGGCTGGAGACAGCACCATCTCACCGCGCAAGTTGCGACAGGCGTCGACTGCGGCCTTTAGCCCAGACATCCATGCTTCGTCATCGGTATTTATTTTTTTTAGATCTGCTATCGGATACGGTTGTATCATGAGGCTTGCTTGGCCTGGCTCCTCGTTGACAGGATAACAGCCGGCTAGTGGTGCAACTTTCTGCCATAGTGCTTCGGTGATGAATGGGATGATCGGATGGGCCAGGCGCAATACGGTTTCCAGTACATGCAGAAGCGTATAGCGTGTAGCGCGTTGTTGTGCAGGTGTGCCGTTTTGTATTTGCCACTTGGACAGCTCGACGTACCAGTCACAGTACTCGTCCCATACAAACTTATATATGGCGCTAGCGATGTTGTCGAAGCGATAGTTGTCAAAGTTTTTTGTAACGTCAGCTGTTAAACGGTGTAAGAGTGACACAATCCAACAATCAGGGCGTGAGAAATCAAGTGAGCCATTGTGAGCACAATCGTCAATGTGTGTTGATATGCCACATTCTTTACCTTCACAGTTCATGAGTACGAATCGCGTAGCATTCCACAGTTTATTGCAGAAATTTCGATAACCTTCGCAGCGTGCAAGGTCAAAGTTGATACTACGCCCTAGTGTGGCCATTGATGCAAATGTGAATCGTAGTGCATCGGTACCGAACGGTGCGATTCCATTTGGAAATTCTTTCTTCGTTTTCTTCTCGATGTTCTCGGCCTGTTTCGGATTCATGAGCCCGGTGGTACGTTTTGCCAACAGAGTTTCAAGTGAGACTCCATCGATAATATCTATCGGATCGAGCGTGTTTCCCTTCGATTTAGACATCTTCTGACCTTCGGAATCGCGAACAAGCCCGTGTACGTATACGGTTTTGAAGGGGATCTGACTGGTCAAGTGAGTAGTCATCATAACCATACGTGCCACCCAGAAGAAGATGATATCAAAGCCGGTGACGAGTACTGATGATGGTAGAAAGTGCGAAAGTTCGGGTGTTTTCTCAGGCCAGCCAAGCGATGAGAAGGGAATGAGTGCTGAGGAGAACCAAGTATCGAGTACGTCTTCGTCCCGTTTGAGTGCGTTGTTATAGCCCGCTGCACTTGCTTTTTTTATGGCTTCGGCTTCTGTTTTGGCGACATAGACATTTCCTACATCATCGTACCATGCAGGGATTTGATGACCCCACCAGAGTTGGCGTGAGATGCACCAATCTTCGATATTCTCAAGCCATTGATAGTAAGTTGTGGTCCAATTTTCTGGCACAAATTTGATGTTGCCATGACGCACAACATCAAGCGCTGTTTCAGCAATCGACTTGCCTGGAAAAAATGAGTCATCTGGTGCTGGACGAGTCATAGCAACGAACCATTGATTGGTCAGCATCGGTTCGATGATGGAACCGGTGCGGTCGCTACGCGGTACCATTAGCTTGTGTGGTTTGACGGCATTGAGTAGACCCTGTTCTTTTAAGTCCGCAAGTATCTGTCGACGCGCTTCAAAGCGGTCAAGGCCACGGTACTTGATTGGTGCATTTTCATTGATTCTGGCATCGAGTGTTAAAATATTGATTGGTGTCAGATTATGACGTTGACCAACGTCATAATCATTGAAGTCATGTGCGGGTGTAACTTTTACTACGCCTGTACCAAATTTTTGGTCAACATAATTATCTGCAATGATTGGTATTTCCCGCGTACATAGGGGTAATTTCACATGCTGCCCGATCAAATGACGATAACGTTGGTCTTCCGGATGAATCATTAGCGCGACATCGCCTAGGATAGTTTCTGGGCGAGTTGTAGCGACTGTCACATGGCCAGATTTATTGATTAATGGATAATTAATGTGCCATAAGAAGCCGTCTTCTTCTTCGCTGATGACTTCTAGATCCGACACCGCAGTTAGCAGAGAGGGTTCCCAATTAACGAGCCGCTTGCCGCGATAGATTAATCCTTGTTGGTATAAATGAACGAATACATCACGTACGACACGCGACATTTTTTCGTCCATCGTAAAATATTCGCGTGACCAATCAATCGAAGTGCCAAGACGACGCACTTGATTTGTGATTGTATTGCCAGATTGCTCTTTCCACTTCCATACGCGTTCGATAAATTTTTCGCGTCCCAGATCATGGCGTGAGACTTTCTGTGCGTTGAGTTGGCGTTCCACCACGATCTGTGTGGCGATACCAGCATGGTCAGTACCTGGCACCCATAGGGTATTGTCACCCTTCATACGATGATAGCGTGCCAAACTGTCCATGATTGTTTGATTGAAGGCATGCCCCATGTGTAGCGTGCCGGTGACGTTCGGCGGCGGAAGTTGAATATTAAAGTTTTCACGGGTGGGATCGATAGTAGCTTTCGAATACCCACGTCGTTCCCATTCAGGAACCCAGTATGCTTCAATGGTATGCGGATCGAAATTTTTGGCAAGCGTATTTTCGCTCATGGATAGATGAGAAACTATGTGAAGCGTTAAACCTTTGATTATAAAAGATTTGATGCCGGTTCCGGGGAACATACCGATTTATAATCGCAAATTAATTATTTTTGATGTTGCCATGTCTGATTTACTTATCAATCTGAATTCCGAGCAATTGACTGCTGTTACCTTACCTGATGAACCTGCGTTGATTCTTGCAGGTGCAGGTTCCGGGAAGACACGTGTTCTCACAACACGGATTGCTTGGTTGATCGAGCAAGGGAAGGTTAGTCCGATGGGTATCTTGGCTTTGACTTTTACTAATAAGGCGGCCAAAGAATTGCAGATACGTTTAGGAACCATGCTATCGATTAGTACTCGTGCCATATGGATTGGCACCTTTCACGGATTGTGTAATAGGATGCTACGCACGCATTTTCGTGACGCAGGTTTGCCGGAAGGTTTCCAGATTCTTGATAAGAGCGATCAGCTGTCTGCCATTAAGCGGATGATGAAAGGAGTAAATATCGATGAGGAGAAATATCTGCCAAAAAACCTCCAAAATTTCATTAATAGTGCAAAGGAACAGGGGTTGCGTCCGAATGAAGTCGATGTCAACAATGCTTTCAACAAAAAATTAGTCGAACTGTACCTGCGGTATCAAGATCAGTGTTTGCGCGAGGGCGTAGTGGATTTTGGGGAGCTCTTGCTTCGTTGTTTCGAGCTTCTTAAACATAATGAACCGTTACGAATACATTATCAATCACGTTTTCGACATATCTTTGTTGATGAATTTCAAGATACCAATAAACTTCAATATGCTTGGCTAAAACTCTTGGTTGGTTCCCGGGGTGTGGTGTTTGCTGTTGGAGATGATGATCAGAGCATTTATGGATTTCGTGGGGCGAATGTCGGCAATATGTCGGATTTCGAGCGTGAATTTTGTGTACAACATTTAATTAAGTTGGAGAAAAATTATCGTTCGCATGGAAATATTCTTGACGCAGCTAATGCACTAATTTCGAATAATGCGAATCGATTGGGCAAGAATTTACGCACTGATGCTGGGCATGGCGAACCGATAAGGGTTTTCGAGGCATTAACTGATCTTCAAGAGGCTAGTTGGCTTGTTGATGAAATTAAATTGCTCATTGATCAAGGGTTGTCACGTCAGGAAATTGCTATTTTGTATCGAAGCAATGTTCAATCACGAGTAATGGAACATGCCTTGGTAGGAGCTGGCATTCCGTATCGCGTTTATGGGGGATTACGTTTTTTTGAGCGTCAAGAAGTTAAACATGCTCTTGCATACCTCCGCTTGATCCAAAATCAAAACGATGATACTGCTTTCACCCGTATAGTGAACTTCCCGACGCGAGGCATTGGATTACGTTCTCTTGAATTGCTTGCAGATGCGGCGAGTTTATATCAATGCTCGATGTATGCAGCAATAGCTTATATGAAAGGTAAAGCAAGCACGAACCTAGGTGCATTCGTGAAAATGATCGAGAAAATGTGTTTTGAGATAGAAAACATGACTTTGCCTGATGCAGTGAGGTACGTCATTGAGTCGAGTGGCCTCATCGCACATTATCAGATGGAAAAAGAGGGTCATGAGCGTGTCGAAAATCTGCATGAGCTCGTACATGCAGCAATGGTGTTTGTTGCGGAAGAGGGCTATGGACGAGATGAGTCAGCTCGCTCGTTTGTTCTGGATGCGCGAGTAACGCCGGGTATGTCTTTAGTAGAGAGGGTAACAGATGCAGATGATGTTGATATGACGCCAATGGCCGGTTTTTTATCGCATGCATCGCTTGAAGCAGGTGATAATCAAGCCGAAGCAGGTCAAGATGCAGTGCAACTTATGACAGTACATGCTTCTAAGGGATTAGAATTTTCGACTGTATTTATTGCTGGTTTGGAGGAAGGTCTGTTCCCGCATGAGAACAGTACGTCTGAATCACCTGATGGTTTGGAGGAGGAGCGTCGATTGATGTACGTTGCGATTACACGAGCCAAGGCGCGTTTGTATCTTTCTTTTACACAGAGTCGGATGCTCCACGGTCAGACACGCTTCAATTTGAAGTCGCGTTTTTTAAAGGAAATTCCAGAGACATTGTTGAAGTTTATTATGCCTCGTGGACAAGCTGTCTCCCATCGCTTCTTCAGTTCTACTGGCAATAGAAGCGACTGGGATCGCGATCGATTCTCACGCTCAAAGGTGTTGAGTCACGAGGTATCTACTGCAATGAAGATTGATCAAAACTTAGCTGAACGCTCACGTGCAGCGGATACAGGTTTCAAGATTGGACAAAGTGTATTTCATGCTAAATTTGGGCAAGGTAAGATTATTGCGCTTGAGGGTTCTGGATCAGAGGCTCGTGTACAAGTTAGGTTTTATCGGCATGGGATGAAATGGTTGGCTTTAGCAGTGGCGAAGCTGCAGGCGATCGATTGACTTCATTTTTTAGTTGATAACCTCAATTTATTGAATGTTGAAACAGCCTAGATAGCTTGCGTAAAATGAACAGTAGATGATGGCTGTCAAAACGATGGAATACGGCATGAGCACTAATGCGAGAAACTTTCCTAGATTGAGCAGGAGCATAATGATGCCAATAACCATTGGGACAAGCGTAGCGACAAGAGCTGTAAATAACCCATAAACGATGAAAGCGCGACTGTTGCGAACGCATGCAGTCCAACTAAAAAACATTGCTTTGACGGGTGATATTTCATGCCATGCAACCAGTACTGGAGCAAACCAAAATAACATCGTGATAGGGATATATGCTACTGCGGTAGCTAACATAGCTCCCAGCATTGGTTCCCGGTTAGCAAGAAATTCGCTATCGATCTGTGCACCGAAGATCATTAGACGTAATAGCTGTCCGCCGTCGAATAAAGCTGAAAAGATGAAGATGCACGCGATTGACGCGATATATAAGCTACCGAGGATCAGCAGGTTGCGAGTAGTTATTTTCCCGTGATTGCGAAAACCTTCGAGTAAGATAGTGGGTAAGATTGGTTTTTTCTGAATAATATCGCGACATGCCGCCATAAATCCAACTGACAATCCGGGAATGAAGAGCAGAGGCAGAAAAGATCCAGCGATCGGTAGAATTGACATAAGGAGAACGCTGAAAAGATAAACCGACAGCAGTGTAAGAATCGCGAGAGGATTCTTGCGAAAAAGCCAAGATCCTTGTCGTAGCCAGATGTAACCATTTTTGGGTGGGACTTTAAGCAATTGCATAAGTCAGAGTTCCAGTTTAGAGCTTAAATCCATGGTATTGAAGGTGCTTCGATACCATGGCGTAAGATGCGTTCGAAATGTCTCGGATCATGGGGATGTAGCATCTGGAACGAACGGGGCAAGTGGAAATCATACAGGCGTGAGAGCCAGAAGCGAAGCGCAGCAGCACGTAGCATATTGCGCCAGTTTGCCGCTTCAAGTGCGCTGAGCGGTACGATAGCCTGATAGGCATGTAGCATTGCCAATAGTTTTTCTTGTACAAGCATCCCGGTAGATAAATCTGAACACCAATCGTTGACGGTAACAGCAAGATCGAACAACCATTTATCACATCCGGCAAAATAGAAGTCGAAAAATCCTCCTAAATGTGGGGAGCTGTCCTCTGTGTCTTCGAACAAAACATTATCGCGAAATAGATCACAATGGCAAGGACCTTCTGGTAGTGAGTTGTAATTTGAGGAGTCAAAAAAAGCTGACTGATGTGCAATTTCACTATCGAGGAGTGCTCGTTGGTCTTTAGGTAGAAACTCTCTTACCTTGGTTGCGGTATCTTTCCACCAGGGTAGGCTTCGCAGGTTTGGCTGATGAAGCGGAAATGCCTGGCCTGCCAAGTGCATTTTGGCAAGCATAGCGCCGACCTGAGCGCAGTGCTTGGGTGTCGGTTTAAGTTGGGAGTTACCTGTTAGTTTGGTGACGATAGCGGCAGGTTTTCCATTGAGCTCATTTAAAATGTTGCCTTGTTGATCCTCGGTAGGATTAGGTACTGGTATGCCATGATGAGCAAGATGCCGCATTAGGTGTAGATAGAAGTGTAGCTGCTTTGCTTTCAGGTTCTCGAAGAGAGTTAAGATGAACTCGCCACACTCAGTGGTCAGAAAATAATTGGAATTTTCAATACCCGAGGGTATGCCACGTAGTTCTAGAACTTTGCCTAGATCATAACGATTTAGCCACTGAGTTATCTGCTCAAGTGAGACGGAAGTGAAAACAGCCATGTGAGATGAGGAAGAAAATCAAAAAAAGAGCTGGGTGGAGCGTTGGTGGACATAGGAAATATCTGCGGGTAATTTTTTCATCTGCGCAGGTTGCTGGAATTTGATGCTGACCGACCGATGGAGATCTGCTATACCCAGGGTGCCTGTTCGCAACCTTTTGTGCTTTATTCGCCAGATGAATCAGTTGATAATTGGCGTGGATAGAAATAGTAGCCACTTACTGATTGAGGGACTATCGCTGCTGATTTTTTTTGGGTTATGTTTGGCAGATTAGGAGAAAACCTGTAGCGATTGTCAGAGTCAAAGCGTGAGAAAAGACTAATTTCACTTTTACTTTTCATGATGAGAGGATTCGTTTCTTGTCCTTTATGTATTTTCAGATTTGATAATCGACGTGATCTCATTTGGCTGAGAGGTTGTTTAAATATGATAGAACGATTTTTTGTGATTTGGATAGACTATCTCTTTTATAGATGAAATGTCTTTTCATTGCATGATGGTTCTCGCTCGATTATAGTTTCATAAAAATTCAATACAGCCTTAAGAATTTCGTCTGGATCATCGATGACTTGTATCAGATCGAGATCTTTATCAGCGATGAGCTCCATCGACAGCATAGAGTGCTTTATCCAATCGAGCAACCCTTTCCAGAATTCGCTGCCGACTAAAATAATCGGGACATGGCGAAATTTTTTTGTCTGAATTAAGGTTATTACCTCAGATAATTCATCAAGCGTACCGAACCCTCCTGGCAGAATGATGAATGCATCAGAGTTCTTGACGAAGGTTATCTTGCGTGTGAAGAAATGCTGGAAACGCAATGAAATATCTTGGTACTGATTTTTTTTTTGTTCGTGTGGTAGCTCTATGTTCAGACCAATACTCGGTGAACCACTTCCGTGTGCACCTTTGTTGGCAGCTTCCATAATTCCAGGTCCTCCACCTGAAATGACAGCAAAGCCTGCATTTGAGAATTTTTCAGCGATTTTCATTGCCAATTTGTAGAACAGGGACTTTGTTTTGATGCGAGCGCTTCCATAGATACTCACGGCTGGCCGGATTTCTGACAGATATTCAGTGCCTTCGATGAACTCTGACATAATTGTAGTCATTTCCAACGATACGTCTGCTTTCTTGGTGGTATTGTACTGATGGCCTGCGAGTATACGCAGACTTGATATTACTTTTCTTTTCTTTGTCATATGTCAGAATCTGAACAGCCCCGTCTGGATGGTAAGACACTTTTATTAGTGGATGGCTCGAGTTATGTTTACAGAGCTTATCATGCCCTACCGGATTTGCGTGGTCCTAGTGGAGAGCCCACAGGAGCTCTACATGGCATTGTGAATATGCTGCGCCGGCTTCGAAAAGATGTTGATGCTCAGTTCAGTGCTTGTGTGTTTGATGCTAAAGGTAAAACATTTCGTAACGATTTGTATCCAGACTATAAAGCGAACCGTCCGTCGATGCCTGATAACCTTCGTTCACAAATTAAATTGATTCATGAAGCCGTTCATGCGATGGGTTGGCCTATGATTATGATAGAGGGTATCGAAGCCGATGACGTGATTGGGACACTAGCCAGACGTGCGGCAGCAAAAGGTATGCGTGTCATCATCTCAACTGGTGATAAGGACTTAGCACAATTGGTTGATCAACGTATAACGCTTGTTAATACCATGACGATGGAAATGCTCGACCAGCGAGCTGTCGAAGCCAAGTTTGGTGTCCCTCCTGAGCTCATTATCGACTATCTGACGCTGGTTGGTGATGCAGTGGATAATGTACCAGGGGTTATGAAATGCGGACCAAAGACGGCCATTAAATGGCTAACACAGTATGGTGATCTCGACAGATTGATCGCGAATGCAGAAGAGATAAAGGGCATTGTTGGAGAGAATCTTCGTCAAGCGCTTGATTGGTTGCCGCTGAGTCGTAAGTTGATCACGATTGCTACCGATTGCAATTTGATGCCTCAAGTCGAAACTATCGAAAAGTCGTTACTGGCTTTGCCTGAAAATAGAATGGTGCTTATTGATTTCTTCCGACGTCATGGTTTTAAGATTTTGTCTTCTGAAATGGAAATAGTTGGAGCAGATGTTGATGAACTGTCTTTGACAGCTGTCGATGCTACGATACCTTTATATGATACGGTTCTGACGTGGGCATCATTTGATGCGTGGCTTAAAATCATTCAAACAGCAGCGGTCACGGCATTGGATACGGAAACCACGTCGCTTGATGCGATGATGGCTGAGATAGTGGGGTTGAGTGTCGCCGTTGAGCCAGGGCGTGCTGCGTATATTCCATTGGGTCATCGTACCGGAGATGCAGTGCAGTTGCCGCGTGATCAAGTATTGGCACGCTTGAAACCATGGATTGAAGATGCACAGTACAAAAAAGTTGGGCAGAATCTTAAATACGATACTCATGTACTAGAGAATTATGGCATTCGGTTGAATGGTGTGTCAGACGATACAATGTTGCAGTCCTATGTGTTGGAGTCGCATCGAACTCACGATATGACCAGCCTAGCTTTTCGTCACCTTGGCATGAAGATAATAAAGTATGAGGAAATTTGTGGTAAGGGTACCAACCAGATTTGTTTTGATCAGATTTCGATTGAACAGGCAACAAAATATGCGGCCCAGGATGCTGATATCAGCTTACGCTTGCATCTTGCTTTATCTCCGGAAATTGAAAAAGTACCTGGCTTGAAATATGTTTATCACAATATTGAATTGCCCACCGCATATGTGCTTCAGCGGATTGAACGAAATGGTGTATTTATTGATACTGAATTACTGGCTAAACAAAGCGAGGAGATTGGTATTCGTCTGATTTATTTAGAAGATCAAGCATATGCGTTGGCAGGAAAAAAATTTAATTTGAATTCACCCAAGCAAATCAGCGAAATCTTTTTCACGCAATTGAAGTTGCCAATTATCAAAAAAACAGCAAGCGGAGCTCCATCAACAGACGAAGAAGTATTGCAAAAATTGGCTGAAGACTATCCGTTACCAAAGGTATTACTCAACTATCGTGGGCTTGCGAAGCTCAAGTCGACCTACACTGATAAGCTGTCAAAGATGGTAAATGCGAACACAGGACGTGTGCATACGAATTATGCGCAGGCGGTCGCAATCACAGGACGTCTTGTATCCAATGATCCGAACTTGCAGAACATACCGATACGTACCGCGGAGGGACGTCGCATTCGAGAGGCATTCATCGCTAATAACTCACGCAGTCAAATTGTTTCCGCTGATTATTCTCAAATTGAATTAAGAATAATGGCTCATATTTCTGGTGATGAAAATTTATTGTGTGCATTTTGTAATGGTGAGGATATTCATCGTGCGACAGCCAGTGAAATCTTTGGAGTGACTCTACAAGAAGTTTCTTCAGAGCAGAGGCGTTATGCTAAGGTCATTAATTTTGGTTTGATTTATGGCATGAGTGCTTTTGGTTTGGCTAGCAACCTTGGCATTGAACGTGAAGCAGCGAAGCAATACATTGATCGTTACTTTATGCGCTATCCTGGTGTGGCCAAATATATGGAAGAAACTCGTCGTTATGCGAAAGCCTATGGCTATGTAGAAACGGTGTTTGGCCGTCGTTTATGGCTACCAGATATTAATGGCGGAAATAGTATTCGGCGTCAGGCGAGCGAGCGTGCGGCTATTAATGCACCAATGCAGGGAACAGCTGCTGATTTGATTAAGCTTTCGATGATTGCGGTACAATCTTGGATCGAAGAAAAGGGTATGGAAGCGAAGCAGATAATGCAGGTTCACGATGAACTTGTGCTGGAAGTGCCAGATACAGAGTTAGCTCTTGTCAAGAAGCGACTACCTGAACTCATGTGTAGTGTAGCAAAGCTGAAAGTGCCACTTGTCGCTGAGTTAGGAAGTGGCGTGAACTGGGGGGAAGCACATTAATTTGTGCGTATATTATTATTGATTCTTATGGGTAGATTATGTGTGTAGAGTGAACACGACATTGTAGTGTTCACGATGGTAAGAGTTTGAAATTTTTGCATGAACTTATAAAGTCTTGTTAGAGAAAAGAAATTCAGTACGCACTATATTTGTCAATCCCAATTATTTGCATTTAGGAGCAATTATTCTGTGAATCGGCAGCTGCGGGCTGTGGATATATCTATACCATATCGTTGGTATATACAATCTTCCCGCAAGTTTCTAAAAAGAAGGTGGTGGCACACTGTCCTCCGTCTCCTTAATAATTGACTTCGCGGTAGAGGCATGATGCGGTTAGTTATTTTAGTGATTACAGAAGTGCTCTCGTATTTCTTTCAGGCGAGGTGCTTGTTGCCATGAATGAATATAGTATAGTTGAGTCGGATTGATTTGACCTCCACTTATCTGTGTGTATAGGAGCGAAGATAGTGATAAATCCTGTGGTACGCAGAGTTGAAAATTCTTATCGAAGAAGCTCGAAAATAAAAAATATCAACTGAATTTTGAAATACTACGTGGATGTGGATGTATTCATATGTGCTTTACTGGTTGTTGCAAAAGTTATATTCAGTTTTGAAGCCTCAGGACATTTCACGGGAATCTACGTATAACATTTGCCTTGTTCGCAAAAGCTGGTTAAATTGGCAATTTTTCTCGGAGAATTACCATCGACTCTGTTCTTCTCTTTATCGTGTTGGCTACACTTTCTTCGGGTATTCTAAGTTTGAGCAGTGCTGTTACGTTTTCACTAACACTACTCTCTCGCTTGATTGACAAGATGGTTAGTTTTTCCGTGGGGGTACTACTCGGCACTGCGCTTCTGCATTTGTTACCAGAAAGTTTGGAGTACCAACAGGTTGAAGCGCATATCATCACGCGTTGGTTACTTGCAGGTTTACTCGGTTTTTTTCTGTTAGAAAAATTAGCATTATTACGTCACAATCACCATCATGAGGGTGATGGTCACCACCATGAACACGGCCATGATGCGCATGAAGCAGGTAAGGGCGGTTGGACAATTCTTGTAGGCAGTGCTATTCATAATTTTTCCGACGGGGTGGTGATTGCGACGGCATTTTTGGCAGATTTACATTTGGGTCTTGCTGCTACAGTCTCTATTACTATTCATGAGGTTGCACATAAACTCGGTGACTTTATGGTGTTGCTAAATGCTGGCTTTACACGCAAGAAAGCATTGAGTTTTACAATTGCATCGAGTGCGACTGCCGTGCTTGGAGGAGTTCTTGGCTATGTTATGCTAGATCACTTGCATGGACTAATTCCATATCTACTTGCGTTGGCTGCTAGCAGCTTTATTTATATTGCTGTTTCGGATTTGATGCCGCAGATGCAGCGTAGGACATCTCTTAAGGAGGCGTGGCCGCAGATTATATTGATTTCGGTGGGATTGGCTTTAGTAGTCTTTCTCAATCACAACCACAATCATGATTCCGATGGGCATGGGCATGTATGTAACTGCAACACTCATGCTGAATAGGTGCATCATGAAGATCTAATATCTGTTCTTTTACCTTATAATCAGATTGGGTGTGCGTAAAATCAGGCTAAATAAAATCTTTAGTGGAAAAGAAATACAATGCTAATCGCATTATTAGAAAAACTACGTGATCAATCCATTCAAGAACGGTGTCAAAGAAGCACCAATAAGGCACTACAGACGACTGGTGGGTGCTGAGGGGTTCGAACCCCCGACCTACGCCTTGTAAGGGCGCCGCTCTACCAACTGAGCTAAGCACCCGATCTTGAATAAACCAAAATGTAAAAGCGTTGCATAACCCTCTTATTCACGAAGTCCTGGATCGCGCTAAGCAACATATTAAATTGCATACGTCTTGCTATCGGCTTCGAAATTCTTTTAACTTTGGTAAGTAACTTCAATTGGAGTAAAGATTATACACAACAAATAAGGTTTCGAAAACTGACAATTTTTTAAAAAGACCTCATGCTGAGGTATTGCCTAGAAAATATCAGACCAGCTAATGCCGGATCACGTTTTTCGAAACTAGCGTGAGCCGGAGTATAGCACGCTTCACTTTTATTAAAAGATAAGGTGAGACTCCACCTGTAAATATGATTTTAATAAAAGTCTAGTGACAGAAGATTTTCCATTTTTACACATATCAATGCTTAATGAAATCCTGATTTTCAGAATCAGTCGCAGTTGCAATAGACGTTGCTGTTACCTCTTTATCTGATAAGGGCGATGGGAGAGACTCCAACGCGAACTCAAGGACTTTGTCAATCCATCGTACCGGGATAATTTCGAGTTCATTTTTTATAATATCGGGGATATCTGCAAGATCCTTGACGTTCCCTTCTGGAATCAAGACACATTTGATACCACCACGATGTGCTGCAAGCAATTTTTCTTTAAGTCCTCCAATGGGCAATACTTCGCCTCGTAGTGTGATCTCGCCAGTCATTGCTACATTTGCACGTACCGGAATTCCAGAGAGTATAGAAACAAGTGCTGTGGCCATTGCAATACCAGCTGACGGCCCATCTTTCGGTGTCGCCCCTTCCGGTACATGGATGTGGATATCCTTCTTTTCAAAGTGTTCTTCGGTAATGCCTAAACGAGGAGCACGCGAACGCACCACAGAGCGTGCTGCTTCAACTGATTCTTTCATTACGTCACCTAGTGAGCCTGTACGAATGATGTTGCCTTTACCTGACATCAATGCGGCTTCAATGGTTAGCAGATCTCCTCCTACTTCTGTCCACGCCAATCCAGTTACTTGTCCGATCTGGTTTTCCTTCATAGCTAGACCAAAGTCGTACTTACGAACACCAAGAAAACCATCAAGATTTTCAAAATCAATCTTGATCATCGGTGCTGGTGCTTTTTTTAACAGTAGAATCTTGACCACCTTACGGCATATTTTTGAGATCTCACGTTCAAGGGAGCGCACACCAGCTTCACGCGTATAGTAGCGAATGATGTCTCGGATTGCAGCGTTGGTGATTTCGATTTCTTCTTCTTTTAAACCGTTGTTCTTTTTTTGTTTTGGTAGTAAATAACGGGTTGTGATGTTGATTTTCTCATTCTCGGTGTAGCCTGACAGACGTATAATTTCCATTCTATCCAGCAATGGTGCCGGGATATTCAGTGAATTAGACGTTGCTACAAACATGACATCTGATAAATCGAAGTCGACTTCGACATAGTGATCACCGAAGGTATGGTTTTGCTCCGGATCGAGCACTTCTAACAGTGCGGAGCTTGGATCACCACGGAAATCCATACCCATCTTATCAATTTCGTCTAGTAAGAACAGTGGGTTACGCACACCTATCTTGGACAAACTTTGTAAAATTTTCCCTGGCATTGAGCCAATATAGGTTCGACGGTGGCCACGAATTTCTGCCTCGTCACGAACTCCACCTAGGGACATACGGACGAATTTTCTATTTGTTGCACGCGCAATTGACTGACCGAGAGAAGTCTTTCCAACGCCAGGAGGCCCGACTAAGCCCAAAATTGGTACCTTTACATTATCCACACGCTGCTGTACGGCAAGATACTCAAGAATACGCTCTTTTACCTTTTCTAAGCCTGCATGATCTTCGTCAAGCACCTTCTCAGCATTGATTAAATCATTATTAATTTTACTTTTTTTCCGCCACGGCAATCCCAGCAATGTGTCAATATAATTGCGCACGACAGTAGCCTCGGCCGACATAGGAGACATGAGCTTAAGCTTCTTGAGTTCTGAATCTGCCTTCTTCTTGGCATCTTTTGGCAGATGGGCAGCTTTGATTCGCTTTTCAAGTTCTTCGAGATCAGTTCCTTCCTCACCTTCACCTAATTCTTTCTGGATTGCCTTAACTTGCTCATTTAGATAGTACTCACGCTGACTCTTTTCCATCTGGCGTTTAACGCGCCCGCGTATGCGCTTTTCTACCTGTAAAATATCAATTTCATTCTCAAGCTCCGCTAGCAAATGCTCCAAGCGCTTAATGAGCAACGACATTTCCAAGATTTTTTGCTTTTGCTCAAGTTTAAGAGGTAAGTGTGCAGCAATTGTATCAGCTAGACGATTTGCTTCATCAATGTCGGACAGGGATGCTAGGATTTCTGGAGGAATCTTTTTGTTTAATTTAACGTATTGTTCAAATTGAGCCAAAAGTGTACGTCGTAATGCCTCCGATTCTGGAGAGTTAACATCATCTGGCTCAAGTGGTACAACTTCGCACGTAAATTGTGTTTCCCCCTCTTCGACTGTGGTTGTACGTGCACACTGAAGGCCTTCGACGAGCACCTTGACGGTGCCATCGGGTAGCTTGAGCATTTGTAGGATATTTGCGACACAGCCAATGTTGTAGAGATCTTCAGAGGTTGGCTCATCCTTGGCAGCAGTTTTTTGAGCCACCAACATGATCCGTTTATCACCTTCCATTGCTGTTTCAAGTGCCTTGATCGATTTGGGACGCCCAACAAACAGGGGAATCACCATATGCGGAAACACGACCACGTCGCGCAAAGGCAACAGAGGTAGTTGAATCGCTTCGGGCGGGAGTATTTGGGTGCCTGACATCTCGTGTCCCATAGATAACGATACTGTTTTGTTTCTGCTAGTTGAGGTCTTCTGCCAGAATTGCAAGAGGCGGGGAAAAGTTATTGGCACTTTCCCAATAACTTTCACAGTTAATGTTTATCACAGTCTAAACTTATAAGGTCTGCGCGAAGCCATACATGGCCCATTTATTAAAAAGTACTAAAATTTATTGAGAGCTGGTAACTTTTGTAGACTTTTCTTCATAAATCAACAACGGATTGTGGTCACCGTTAATTGCATTCTCATCAAGTATGACTTTGATTACACCATTCAGCGATGGCAATTCATACATCACTTCAAGCAAGGATTGTTCAAGAATTGAACGCAAACCGCGTGCCCCTGTTTTACGCTTGATGGCTTTACGTGCCACAGCTTGTAAAGCATCAGGATGGATTTCGAGTTCTACATTTTCCATGGAAAATAAGCGTTGATATTGCTTGACCAAGGAATTTTTTGGTTCAATTAAAATAGTGATAAGTGCTTTTTCATCGAGTTTATCGAGTGTGGCCACGACTGGAAGTCGACCGATTAATTCTGGAATCAAACCAAATTTAATCATATCTTCTGGTTCAACATCACACAACAACTCTCCCGTATCACGCTCTTCGATTGTTTTGATCGTCGCTCCAAAACCAATTCCTGTTTTTTCCGTGCGATTCATGATGATTTTTTCAAGGCCATCGAATGCACCACCACAGATAAATAGAATGTTAGTCGTATCAACTTGGATGAAATCTTGATTTGGATGCTTACGCCCGCCTTGCGGAGGTACTGATGCTATTTTTCCTTCGACAATCTTAAGCAATGCTTGCTGCACACCTTCACCCGATACATCACGCGTAATCGATGGATTGTCCGATTTACGGCTAATTTTGTCTATTTCATCAATATACACAATTCCTTTTTGTGCTTTTTCAATCTCATAATTACTGTTTTGTAGAAGTTTTTGAATAATATTCTCAACATCCTCGCCGACGTAACCTGCCTCAGTTAAGGTCGTGGCATCAGCCATCACGAATGGCACATTAAGCAAACGAGCTAATGTTTGTGCAAGTAATGTTTTGCCTGAACCAGTTGGTCCGATTAATAAAATATTACTCTTTGCTAATTCGACTTCATTGTTTTGTGTGTCACCAATATGTTTAAGACGTTTGTAGTGGTTATAAACTGCCACTGCCAAGATCTTTTTGGCACGCTCTTGTCCAATTACGTATTGATCGAGACTTTCGCGAATTTCCTGAGGAGAAGGCAAGTTTGATTTGCTATCTTTTGATCCTTCTTTTTCCGGTGTAGCAACTTCATCACGAATAATTTCATTGCAAAGATCAATGCACTCATCACAAATGAAGACTGATGGCCCTGATATAAGTTTTTTGACCTCGTGTTGACTTTTACCGCAAAAAGAACAGTAGAGAAGTTTCTCGCTGCCAGATGTATTTTTTTGATCCACCATATTGTTAGCCTGTATTTATGCCGCAATCGTATAGCATTTTAGTGCGCTAGGATCACAGTATATTCCTGACTTTCGTTGTAAAGTCATCCTAAACTGAGTGTTGAAGCGTAAAAACCTCACCTTAAATAGGTAACTTTGCTTCCCAACAAGCCTTGGCTCATGAAATCAAGGACGCTTTTCGAGCACGGAATCAATAAGGCCATACTTCACTGCATCTGATGCAGATTTGAAATTGTCACGATCGGTATCTCTCTCAATTACTTCAATCGGCTGCCCAGTATTTTCAGCTAATAGTCTATTTAGGTGTCTCTTTAAAAGAAGAATTTCTTTAGCGTGAATTTCAATGTCCGATGCTTGACCTCGAGCACCACCTAAGGGCTGATGAATCATGATGCGCGAATTTGGTAAAGCAAAACGTTTTCCTTTCTTGCCGGCAGAGAGTAAAAAAGCTCCCATACTCGCTGCCATACCCATGCAAAGTGTAGAAACAGGAGGGTTAACGAAGTTCATCGTATCGTAAATTGACATGCCTGCAGAAATAGACCCTCCAGGAGAGTTGATATACAATGAAATTTCCTTATCAGGATTTTCACTTTCTAAGAAAAGTAGCTGGGCAACAACGAGATTGGCAGTGACGTCATTGACTTCACCTACCAAGAAAATGATGCGCTCTTTTAGTAAGCGAGAGTAAATATCATAGGCGCGTTCACCTCGGCCACTTTGCTCGACGACTACAGGTACTAAGCCAAGCGACTGTGTTTCAAGATTAGAATTGTAAGGAGGTAAGGAGAGCTGTGCTAGCAATTCGGAACGGAGAATCATGTCGGTTTAGTTTTTGTATTAAATGGAGCGATTGGCTACGAAAATAAACTTCATTGGAGCCGCTCAAAACTGCTCTAAAGCAGTTTTCGTGCCAAGCCTATTTATTCATCTAACTATTGCCTGCCAATGTTTCGAAGCTAACTGATTTTTCGGTAACCTTAGTTTTCCCCAAGACGAACTGAACGACATTACTTTCGACAACATAGCCTTCAATTTCCGCCATTCGCTCCTTATCACCATAGTACCAGCGGATAACTTCCTGTGGATCTTCGTAGCTCTTCGCAAATTCCTCGACTTCTGCCTTGATTTGTTTTGGTTCGGCCTGTAGGTTATTTAGCTTGACTAATTCAGTTATAATAAATCCCAATTTAACACGGCGCTCTGCTTGTGCTTTGAAAATTTCAATTGGAATAGGAGTCTTGTCGGCGTTCAGTACACCACGTTGTTTTAAATCTTCACGCGCAATCCTCACCAAGTCCTCTTGAGCTTGTTTTACCAATGTCGTAGGCACATCAAATTCTGATATGGAAATCAGGACATCCATCACTTGATTTTTCAACAAGGCTTTCGTACGACGCTCCACTTCACGTTCCAGGTTATCCTTAATGGCGTTACGCATTACCCCTATATCGCCATTCGGAATACCTAAAGTTTTAGCAAACTCGGCATTAACTTCGGGTAGATGTGCCCATTCAATCTTCTTTAGGGTCACGTTAAAAGTAGCTGTTTTACCTGCCGTTTCCTTGGCGCGATAGTCATTAGGGAACTTTAGTTCAAATTCTTTTATTGCGCCAACCTTTATCCCTAGTAAAGCTTGCTCAAACTCTGGCAACATGCGACCTTCACCCATCACGAACATGAAATCTTCGGCAGTACCGCCCGAGAATTCTTTACCGTCGATCTTGCCTATGAAATCAACTGTCACGCGATCGTTGTTCTGAACTTCCACTATGCCAGGATCACCATGCTCGCTTGCTTCTCCTCGGATGTGATAATGTGCGTTCTGTTTACGAAGGACGTTAAGCGTACGATCGATCTCAGCATCTGTAATTTCCGTTGTCATACGGGATACTTCAGTCAATGAAAGATCACCAATTTTTACTTCCGGATGAACCTCAAACGTGACATCGAATGAGTAATTTTTTTCAAAATCGATTGTTTTTTTCACAAAATGCGGCTGACCGACAACGCGTAATTCTTGCTCACGAATAATATCGAGGAAACGTTGACCAACCTGATCGCTAAGAACTTCGGTTTCGATTTGACCACCATATTTCTGTACAATCATTTTCAGTGGCACTTTGCCCAGACGAAAACCAGGCATGCGAACGCTATTCGACAGTTTCAGAATACGCTTTTGAACTTCTTTTTCAATTTCTTGCTTCGACAGAGCAATCATGAAACGACGCTCGAGCTTGCCGAGATTTTCAACAACGATAGTCATGAGAACGGATGTCCATCTAGAAGGGTTGTTCTATGTCGCGGCGATGATATTTCACGAGCGAACCCCCATCAAGTTAATCAATCTTTCGCCAAATCCAATATTGGGCTGACTCTTTTCTCGTACCGATATTAAGCTGAATACAGCATGATGATGGTTGCGAGGAGAAGAGTACTTACATAGTAAACTTCGCATTCTAGCAAAATATTTAACTTATAACTAAAAAACACCATAAGAAAAGGTGAGAGAGGCTCGAATAGTTATATCAAATTTTACTGTTTTCTCATTTTCTTTAAAAAATAACGAGCCAACCTAATCTTAGATTCAGAAGAAAATATGCATTGATTGTTAAGGCAATGGCTATCATTTTATTCCGATATTAGGCATCGTAGAAAAGTTTAAAGTGGTCTTGGTTTCATTTCCACATAATCTTTCCTGTGACCAACGCCAGATGGCATTATTTATTTTTACCACAAGCACTAGTTGAATTTTATCATCTATAAAAAATGTCGAGGCATGGTGATCAAGCGACGATTCATATACCTAGTTGTGGATAAAACCATCGTGCGGTTGATTACATTTAACATAATTTATTTTTCACGTGCCTGAGCTAAGGGTTAGTCTCCAATCGACTGTAATTATTCTTCGACAGAATTCCCCAAGAGCAGTGGAGTGATAAGCATGCAGCACCTACAACTTCGGATTCTATCATTGGTGCTTAACGATTACACTACACTTGTGGAATTTCAATTTTTACTTCGAGTACTTCAAGGTTCTCCTGACGCTCTAGACTAACTTTGATGTCATCGTTAGCAATCTGAACATACTTAGAGATAACCGAAACAAGTTCACGTTGTAGTGCGGGCAAATAATCAGCTCGAGGTGATATCCCGTTACGCTCGTGAGCGAGAATAATTTGCAAACGTTCCTTAGCAACTGAAGCGGTCTTTTTCTTTTCTCCAAGGAGAAACGACAGTATTGACATACCTGCTCCTCACTTGGTGCCGAAAATGCGCTGCAGCAACCCCGGCTTTTGATAATCGGTAAAGCGCATGGGCATTTCCTCACCTTTAAAACGACTGATTACGTCTTTATACGCTTCAGAAACGTCTGAAGCCTCAATATGAATAGCGGGTGTCCCTTGGTTTGAGGCATCTAACACAGATTCAGACTCTGGAATTACACCAATTAGCTTGATGCGGAGAATTTCCTGAATGTCTTCCAATGAAAGCATTTGTCCATTGTTGACGCGCTTCGGATTGTAGCGGGTGATGAGCAAGTGTTCCCTGATTGGAGCAATACCTTCAATAGCACGTTTAGTTTTAGAGGCAAGAATACCGAGAATTCTGTCTGAATCACGTACGGAGGAGACTTCAGGATTTGTAACAACGAGTGCTTCATCAGCGAAGTACATTGCAAGTAGCGCACCGCTTTCGATGCCTGCTGGTGAATCGCAAATGATGTATTCAAAACCCATCTCACAGAGACTATTTATAACGGATTCTACTCCCTCAAGAGTCAATGCCTCTTTGTCACGCGTTTGCGATGCCGGCAAAACGAACAATTTTTCACAGATCTTGTCTTTGATTAATGCTTGATTTAGGTTGGCTTCACCCTGAATTACATTGATAAAATCATACACCACTCGACGTTCGCAACCCATAATTAAATCAAGGTTGCGCAAACCAACGTCGAAGTCGATTACAACTGTTTTATGTCCATGCAGCGCAAGGCCTGCGGAAAAACTGGCACTGGTGGTCGTCTTCCCGACACCACCTTTACCTGAGGTCACTACAATTACTTTTGTCATCTGTTGGTGTCTTCCCAAACGAATATGTTTTATTCAATGGATACGTTTTTCATGTAGGCAATGAATTTTCTTATTATTCCTCCGCGTCGGATTCAATATCCATGAGTCGTAGACGAATCTACTAGTCTATTTGAGGCCGAGTGGATCGAAAATTAACTTATCTTCTGACAAACGAACCTGAACTGAGCAACCTTGCACATCGGTTAACTGGGCATGTTCGCCCGTTCGATAAATTCCCGCAATCGAAATGAGCTCGGGCTCTAGACAAGTACAGAAAATACGAGCATCGAGCTTGCCAAGAACCCCGGCAAGCGCACGTCCTCGAAGTGGTGCGTAAATATGGATATTTCCTTCTGCCATTACTTCAGCCCCGTAACTCACAAGATCGAGCACAACCAAATCCCCATGCGCATAGACTTGCTGGCCAGAACGTAATGGTTTATCAATGATTGTCGTGCCTCCAGTAGTCCCTCCGAACTCAATCGTTGTTTCCTCCTGTACGGATTCGTGAATAGCATTCCTCTTTTTACTTTCTGTAGAAGAGAGTCGCTTGTGACTTTCGAGTATAGGAAAACCATCTACCTGGTAAGCCCATTCGGCCTGATACGGATCTGCTATGATTCCTATAGGCGCCATCTTAAATTCCGATAGCATGGCGATTAATTTGGACACAGAAATGCTCTGGTTAGCGCCTAGATGCCGGACATCAATAGCGACCACATCACCTGCAAAAAATGCAGGGGTAGCCTGAAATCTTTGCACTAATTCCATGCGCAACTGGTTTAATTGTGGTGTCTTGACGACGAAATGCAGGGCATCAATGGCACCGCTGCGCAACTCGAAGTAAGGCGTACTCTTCTGCGGCATGTTTTTTTCGTTCGTTGATAGGGAGTGAAGGCGTGCTACATAAGGCTGCGTACGAACAATGAGAGCCTCGTAATTTTACCTCGCTCTGGATTAAAAAACCAAGTGGAACATAAAGACTATGGAAATCATGTTCTTCTGGCTAAAAAATCTATTCAATAGCGGGGCTTGAGAAGCTATGAAACCAGTCTCTTTTCACTGTCTGACGAAAAATTCTATCGGAGAAAAATAATTAACGTGATTAAAGCGGTGGCCTATTTTCTTATTTGAACTAATCTATCTGTACAAACTAGCCTGTAGCAGTCGGTCCAGTGCGTAGAATAGAGCATGATGTATTGAAGAAAGCCAAATAAAAGAAAATCCAAAATCAATAAAATTATTTCTTAGTAACTAGAAGATCGATCAAGGCCGAATCAGGAGATTTTCTCATGACAAGGTATTAATTAAAAGGCTGACAAGGAGAATGGAGAAGACTGAATCACTAGGTCTTTTTCATGCCAGCAGACGATGCCTTTAAATGAAGAACCAACAACAGACGAAACCAACGTTCTGACGGACTTTTGAAGAAAAATTTTGGTAGGCCGTGCAGGATTTGAACCTGCGACCAACGGATTAAAAGTCCGCTGCTCTACCAACTGAGCTAACGACCCAATCCCGATAATTATACGGAGTGGGTCGTTAGCTTGTCAATATCGATTTAATCTATATTTTTATTTTCATAAGATTATGTTTGAGATCGCTGCACCCAGGTTGATTTCCACTATGAATATAGTGTTAATCGTGTAGGAGAGGCTACAAAATATTACAAAGTTTATTAAGCTGCTTTGAAGAGGCATAGAAAATGTTTATCGCAATTTTGTGGCACGTTCCTTCGCTACTTGTGCTGATTCGGTATCAGGATAAATTTTTATCATTAACTCGAGTGTTTTTTTTGCGCTATCCTTTTGACCACTTTCTAGTTGGTTGTTAGCAATGGCCAAAAGTGCTTCAGCAGCCTTTGGATGAGTAGGGTAGCGCCTCACGATTCTATGTAATGTTGCATTTGATCCCTTGTAATTCTTCAGTGCATATTGTGAGTTGCCTAGCCAGAATTGGGCTTCTGGTTGGTATGGACTTTTCGGGTAGTGGTTGATAAATGACTGAAAACTATTGGCTGCAGCTTTGAAATTGCTATTGCGAAATTGATTCAATGCCTTATCGAAGGCATCTTTTTCTCCAGGCTGAACGATGCCTACAATGCCGTTAAGCATCACTCTTTCAGGTTCAAATTTCCGTAAACGATTATTAAGATCTTCGTAGAAATTTTTTTGATTCTGTTCAAGAATTTTTAATTGATTGCATATGTTTTCATTGTGACCACGTTCCGTAGCGAGATCATGCTGCAGTTGTTGGTTTTGATTGTTCAGTTCGTATGTGTTGTGTGTAAGTGCGTCGACTCGCACTCTGACATTCTCTAGTTGACTACGAATATCAAGGATTGCCTGACGCGCTTCATTGTCATTGAACAAACTGCCATGTGCAAAAGGTGTTAAGAATAAAATGATAAGCGTACCAATTAAGGAGGATAGGGTGTTGAACGAACGAGATTTCATAGTGAACAATTAATATACGATGTCGGCACGTCGATTCTCTGCGTAAGAGGCTTCGTCTTGAGCGGCAGTCCGTGGTTTTTCCTTTCCAAAACTCACGGCTTCCAACTGGTTATCATCCACACCCAGCAGTGTCAGCCAACGCACCACAGCTTTCGCCCGTTTTTGGCCGAGTGCTAGATTGTATTCGCTAGTACCACGTTCGTCGGTATGGCCTTGAATTATAATTCTGCGGTTATGGTTATTCGTTAGGTAGGAGGCATGCTTTTCAAGCATTAACTTATAATCATTTTTGATGATATAGCTATCAAAATCAAAATATACGCTATGCTTGGCCGACAATCCATTTCGATCGTTTATTGACAGATTTTTTGATGGATGGATTGAGGTATCACTGAGCGCGCCAGTTTTGAATTGGCCTTTTTTGATAACTGGTTGCTCGTCGAGCATTACGCTCGACGAGCAACCAGTTATTGCGATAAAGATAGCTATCGAAAAAATATGGCGAAGTAAGGCATTCATTAGAGCTTCCCTTTTATTGTGTAAATGGCCCCCAGGATGGTTCACGGACTTCGTCTCCACGTATGGAAAAAGTCTTTCGTACGTACCCGTCTACCGATACTGTTGCGATGTTTTTCCGTCCATTGACTTTAGTTGCATAAAGGATATGTTTGCTATTTGCCGAAAAGCTCGGTGATTCGTTCTGATCACTGTCAGTTAAGTTTATTACATCACCACTAATTAGATTTTGTGTGGTTAACTTGTATCCATCCCCTTGACGAGAAATATAAGCTAGTAATTTTCCGTCTGGACTCAGCCGAGGGCTGACGTTGTAGTTCCCTTTGAATGTAATGCGCGTTGCTGCGCTTTCACTTTCTCCCTCGGAAGGCATACGATAAATTTGCGGACTACCGCCACGATCACTGGTGAAATAAATCCATTTGCCATCCGGAGAGAACTGTGGCTCAGTGTCGATGTTATTACCTATTGATAAACGATTGAAGTTGCCGCCTTGTGCATTGACTGAATATACTGAGGTGTTACCGTCACGCGATAGAGCTATGGCTAGTGTTTTGCCATCTGGGGCCCAGCTGGGTGCACTGTTATTCCCCTTTTCATTGGCTAGTACAGTACGATTCCCAGTTGGTAAGTCATGTATGTAAATGATAGGTTTTTGTCGCTCGAAAGAAACGTATGCAATTTTCCTCCCATCTGGCGCCCATGCTATTGAAATTAATGGTTCCAGGCTATTCATTGCAATTTTTGCGTTTTTGCCATCGGAGTCTGAAATTTGTAATTGATATATATTTCCAGTTCGAACTACGTAGGATAGTCGTGTCGAAAATATGCCACGATCGCCTAATAGCTTTTGATATACGTAATCTGCAATTTTGTGCGCAGTTAAACGTAGATTTTCGCTCGTCGCTGTTATCGATAGTCCGCCTAGACTTTGCTGATGAATAATATCGTAAAGGCGGAATTTGACGTCGTATGTGCCATTTTCACGTTTCGTGACGCTGCCTGTAATCAACGAATTTGCACCTTTAGTTTGCCAGGAGCTGAGGCTAACCATATCATTTTCGCCGATGATTTGGCCTTCGACTGGTACTTGAATGAAGCGACCGCTGCTGGTTAGGTCCGCCCGCACGATGTCGACAATGAGTGTATGAGTTGAGTCGTTGATATTCTTAAAGTTTGCAACGGCGATAGGGTGTCGGTTGGAACCGATACCTTTAATGTCCACTGTTAACTGAGCATGGGCAACTGTTGTGGTAACCCAGGTGATTACAAGTGCGCGTAATACATACAAAATAGAATCTTGCATAAATTCGAAAGATCCGGAGGTATATGTTGATGTTCTTTCTATATTGTTCTTTAGCCCTTTGGGCTAAAGAACAATTGCAGACTGTGAGGCGCTTTACCACTGCTGTCGCAAGGCAAGGGATCGGATAGTTTTACTGCCGTTTGAACGGCCTGGTCCCAGCTTCTTTCAGTACTCGCTTGCATCAAGTGCTGAGAGATTACCCTGCCGTCAGGAGCAAGTTCGACTTCGATGATCGCAGTTGGATTGCCAATTATTACTTCGGTATAGATGATGTTTTTTTTAATGTGGTCGCGCAGAAGATCGAGGTAGTCATCAGAAGTGGTAAAGTCAGGATCCACAGTTTTACCATGCTGCTTACCAAGACTTTTACGAGTCTCATTTACCGCACTAATTGCTTTATCTCGTAATGAAGCTAAGTATTGCTCACGCTCACGTGTTTTGCTAACTTTTTTTTTATCTATGTTTTCCTCCTTTGTTTTTTGTCTTACTTGTGTGTGCAGTGTTTTTCGAAAACGACTATATTCAGTAGCTTCTTGAGGCAGTTTATATTTCTTTTGCATGCTGATATTAGCGGTTTCTGTTGCCTGTGTTGGTTGAGTGGAAGCTTGTGGGTTTTGTGAGTAGACTGATGTTGATGTTTCGAGCTTCATCAATTCGGAAGGCGTCAACAGTATTGCTTCAGATTGTGTGGGCAGATTATTTTTCTGGCGCATGCCCTGGGAAAGTAGTATAAAAAGCAGCGCATGTATAAACAGCGCTAAAAGGAAAGCTCCTCGCCCCATTGTTTGCTCGAACTGATAGCTTTTGATTTTTTGTGGGTTTAGGATAAAGCATTTCATTTCTGTTTTACAAGAAGACCAATACGCTTAACACCTTCAGCCTTCAAGTCGGACATGAGATCTATCACGAGCTCATAACGCAGAGTCTTCTCAGCTGCAATCACTACCGGTTGCTCACAATTACTTTGTTCACGGTTTTTTAGGAACGAAAGTAATTCGGGTCCCGACATTTCTTGTTCATAGGGATTATTTCCCTCTTTATATTGGACGAGCATTTGATCGTGGGCTTTAATATTAACCACTATAGGTGTTTTCTCTTGAGAGTCTGCATTCGAGAAGTTAGGTAAATTCACGATTGCAGGACTGATAAGTGGCACTGTTGTCATAAAAATTACGAGCAGCACGAGCATGACGTCAATATAGGGTACGACGTTCATTTGTGCCATCGCTCGGCGACTGTAACGATTGCTTCGCATTGAACATGCCATGTCGGCTCCTCGTGATTGTTCAGTGGATCTGCCGTTGAAGGATATTCAAGAATTCGTCAATGAAGCTGTTGAAACGGATTGAAATCCGATCGATACTGCTCACAAAGAGATTGTATGCTATGACAGCTGGGATTGCTGTAAAAAGTCCAATGGCCGTGGCTACGAGCGCTTCAGAAATTCCAGGGGCAACATTGACTAAGGTGGCTTGTTGCATATTCGAAAGACCGCGGAATGCGTTCATAATGCCCCATACCGTAGCGAATAAACCAATATATGGGCTAACCGAACCCACTGAGGCTAGGAATGCCAGATTTCTTTCGAGACTATCAAGTTCGCGTTGATAGGAAGCGCGCATTGCCCGACGTACACCATCCAAAATAACGCTCGTATTACTTGTTAAACCTTTTTCTTTTAATTTGAGATATTCGTGCATGCCAGATTCAAAAATACGCTCCAATGCGCAAGTTTTCTGGTGCTTGCTGAGCGCATTTTGATAGAGCGATTGTAACTCGCCACCGGACCAAAAATTACGTTCGAAATATTTAGTTTGGATGTACACATGGCGAATGTTAAAGATCTTAAGGATGATATTCGTCCAAGAGAGCAGCGACATTAGCAGCAATAGCGCTATGATAGCCTTCACTGGAAGACTTGCGTGTGCTCCTAGTGAAAGAATGGAAAATTCTTGGTTCGTCATATAGGCAGAGTAAAAGGCCTCAGGCATTCGTTATTATCAGATTGCGAGGAGGCGAGTTTTTCTGAAATCTTTGCGGTACTAAAATGATAAATGAGGGTAATTTTTTTTCGATATAGAGTCATTCCACAGGCGTTACTGAACTAATATTAATACATCTTTTTTAAAAAAATCTTAAAAATAAAGTTTTCTTGTATCGCCAAAAATCTTCGTAGAAAGAGAAATTGGAATAAAAAGAAATCGACTATTACCAGTCTATTTTAAATAAAAACGAGTACCGTTAGGAAATAGAATATCCTGTATTTGCCTTGATAATATTTTAACGCATCGTGCGATGAGCGTCAGTGAGTGATAGTGGCATAAGTGCGTAGAAGTATTGATCAGAGATATCTAACCAGTGTCTGGATGTGATATTTATTGGAAATGGAGTGTATCGGTATTTTGAGAAATTTATTTACTATCACGAAGTATGAAACCTTACTCAGAAACTTTTGGCGAAAATTGATTGTTTTATTTTGGGGTAGCAGTAATATTCACATGTAGGGTATAAGGAGATCGTGTGATTGATTTTCCATCAATATTTTTTGACAGGTACCTCTGCGGATGTCTCAAATAAATAATTGACTAGCGGCACTGTTGATCAAAATTCTGCTAACGCGCCCAATTTTTCTACCTTCTACCTTTGAGACTACTCGTATGCAGTTAGCCACTGGCACTTTACTGCATGTGTTTTCGGCAATTCTTCTAGCACCTGCGCGATCAGACCTTTCAAAGAGTAGACTTTCGCGATATCCAACGTTATTTTTAGTGGTAATTATTTCACTACATGCAATTTATCGAACAAAAATCTTTTTTTGACCGGTTTCAGGAAGTTTATAACGTATGATCGTCTCTTATGTGTCTCGGTACGTTTTCTATTGAGGATATCGGGGCAGGTGTGTTTCCCTGCTGCTGGATGTCTGTTGTAGGGTTATAGCGGCTGTTTGGCGTATAGTGTCCGTTCAGCTGAAATTCATTGATATTGATTGCGATATACGACCTTTGAGCAAACATCCTTACTCGATCCCGAGCCGCGAAGAAATTCTTAGTGTTCTTCGCACCTCTGAGTCTTCGCTTTCGGCTAGCGATATTGGCAAAAAATTGTCGCTCAGAAAGCAGGAATGCGAAGCTTTCTTTAAACGCCTTGCAGCGATGGAGCGCGATGATCAAATTCGATTGGATCGCCATGGTTATTATCAATTGACGAATCCTTCGAATTTCATTGCGGCCCGTGTTGTTGGTCACCGTGATGGTTATGGTTTTGCCGTGCGTGATGATAATGGTGATGACCTTTACCTGTCGACTGAAGAAATGAAAAAGGTCATGCACAGCGATCATGTGTTGTTGCGTGTTATTGGTTATGACCGCCGTGGGCGTCCAGAGGGGCGCATCGTTGAAGTGATAAGACGTGCCAATACACATGTCATAGGTCGTTTATTGAATGAAAATGGTGTGATGCTTGTTGTGCCTGAAGATAAGCGTATTGGTCGCGGCATCTTGATTCCTCGACGTTCACAAGGCAGAGCGAAGGTTGGGCAGGTGGTAAGTGTCGAATTAATCAATTATCCGACTCGCTATAACCAGCCAATTGGGCGTGTTGCCGAAGTGCTTGGCGATATCGAGGATCCTGGGATGGAAATAGAAATTGCGGTGCGTAAGCACGGTGTACCATACCAATTTTCTCCCCAAGCGCTTGCCGAGGCAGATGCTCTTCCAGATGAGGTGCGTGCCTCTGATATTAAATATCGTGTCGATTTGCGAGATGTGCCGCTGATCACTATCGATGGTGAGGATGCTCGAGATTTCGACGATGCTGTGTATTGCGAGCCATGTGAGATTGGCCGTGCTAAAGGATATCGCCTGATTGTGGCCATCGCCGATGTGTCACATTACCTGATTCAAGGTGGTCCGATTGAGGTCGATGCCTTGGAGCGCAGTACTTCTGTATATTTCCCTCGGCGAGTCATTTCGATGTTGCCGGAAAAGTTATCGAATGGGCTATGTTCGCTCAATCCAGGTGTTGACCGTGTCGCGCTCGTGTGCGATATGACAGTCACTCTCAATGGTGATATTAAAGCGTATCAATTTTATTCTGCAGTAATCCATTCTGCTGCTCGCCTTACTTATACGCAAGTTGGGTCGATTTTTGCTAATACTAATAAGACTAAGGGGCTGGAAGCAGAGAGACTGGCCGGGCTATTGCCCCATATATGGCATTTGTACGATCTCTATAAGGTTCTGGCGAAGGCACGCAAGACCCGCGGTACGATCGAGTTTGATTCAATAGAAACACATATTGTTTGCAATACACAAGGCAAGATTGAACAGATTTTGCCACGAACTCGTAACGATGCGCACCGTCTCATCGAGGAGTGTATGCTGTCAGCGAACGTTTGCGCAGCTGATTTTATGAAACTTCACAAACATGTTGGTTTGTATCGGATTCATGGTGGCCCTTCAGGTGAAAAGCTAAATACGCTTCAGAGATTTCTGAAAACAATCGGTTTAAGTTTAGGTGGAGGGGATGCTCCGTCAACAGGCGATTATGCGCAATTGATGAGTCGGATTGACTTGCGTCCAGATGCATTGATGATTAAAACTATGGTGCTTCGATCGATGCAGCAGGCTATCTACAGCCCGCATAATATTGGCCACTTTGGTTTGGCTTATGAAGCCTATACTCATTTCACGAGCCCGATTCGTCGCTATCCGGATTTGCTGACGCATCGTGTTATTAAGGCTATCATCGACGGCGGTAAGTATGTACCAAAGCTGCCTGCAGATCTAGAGCTGGCAACAGGTTTGGCGTTGCGTGCACGAATATTGCAAAAGGATTGTGCTAGAGATGAAACTTTGAATAAGACGTGCTGTGCTGAACAGCAGCACGTAGTCTGGGAGAAACTAGCTGTGCATTGTTCGGCCAATGAGCGTCGTGCTGATGAGGCATCTCGTGATGTTGAGGCATGGCTTAAATGCTACTTTATGCGTGAAAAAATAGGTGAGGAGTATAACGGTACGATTAGCGCTGTAACTGCATTTGGTATTTTTGTACAGCTAGACTCACTTTTTATTGATGGTCTTGTGCATGTTACAGAACTAGAAAGCGATTATTTTGAGTTCAATGAAACTCATCATGAACTCCGTGGTGAGCGTACTGGTATTCGTTATCGTTTGATGGATGCTGTGCGTGTGCAAGTGGTGCGAGTAGATCTCGATGCACGCAAGATCGATTTTCGTTTAGTGCGAGCACAGGACACTAGTTTCGGATTGACCAAAGTACTGAATTCTAAGCGTGTGGGCCAATGTGAAAGTATTCCTGATAGGAAACGAGTACCATCTGTGGTAGTGGACGCACCAGTATCGTTAAGTTCGGGAAATAATTTGAATTTTTCATCAAAAATTGGTTCAAAAATGAGTTTGTTATCTACTCGAGGAGTATTGCTTAATAGTATAAAGCCAGCTCAAACTAAAAAGCGTTTATCTAGATCGAAGGTGAAAAATAAAGGCCAGGGGTGACACATGAGAATTTCCCCAGTATTGTGGTTTTTTGATGGGATATTAAGATGAATCAACTTAAACTACTTTTTGGCTTTCATGCTGTTACGGCGAGATTGCGGCACGATGCAAGTAGTGTCAAAGAAATTTTTTATGATCCAATGCGACGCGATAGAAGGATGACAGAATTTCTTAAGTATGCCGAATCCGTAAAAGTACGTCTTATCCAAGCGGATATGGAGCGACTGGTAGGACTCACAGGAGGTGCTCGTCATCAAGGAATCGTTGCCCGTGTGCAGCAAATTTCACTCGCGTTTAGTCTCGATGAATTGCTTGATGGGATTTTGGGTTTGCCACTGCTACTGGTACTAGATGGTGTCACAGATCCTCACAACTTGGGGGCATGCTTGCGTGTAGCAAATGGAGCAGGAGCACACGCAGTGATCGCACCAAAGGACAGAGCTGTTGGATTAAACGCTACGGTAGTCAAAGTCGCGAGCGGTGCAGCAGAGACTGTGCCTTACATTACGGTGACCAATTTAACACATACGTTGCGCAAACTGCAAGCTCGTGGTATTTGGGTCTTAGGAACGTCTGATTCTGCTACAGACAATCTTTACCAAACGCAACTGACAGGACCATTAGCGATTGTGATGGGTGCGGAAGGTCAAGGTATGCGGCGACTGGTACGCGAGCATTGCGATGAGCTGGCAAGTATTCCAATGGCCGGTGGGGTGGAAAGCCTTAACGTTTCGGTTGCTAGTGCCGTGTGCCTATATGAAGCGGTACGCCAGAGGAATGAAGTAGCAAGGTTTGGGTTAATACCAACTCACTCAATGTAAAACTCCATTTTTAAAGGAGTCTTACGATGAGTTCTTCGAGTTTAATTGCATCCGCTGCAAATAGACGAATTCCCTCAGCGAGTTTTTCGGTGGCCATTGCATCATCGTTTAGTTGGTATCGAAACGATAGCTCATCTGTCTTAAATTTTTCGACTGCGGTGCATTGTGCGTCTGATGCAGTGAGACGACGTGGGACATCACCCTGAGTCTTTTTCAGTTGTTCGAGAAGTTCTGGACTAATCGTTAGTAAATCGCAGCCCGCAAGTGCTAGAATCTGTGCAGTTGACCGGAAACTAGCTCCCATAATTTCTGTTTTATATCCAAAATACTTATAGTAGCGATAAATATTTGCGACGGAGCGCACACCGGGATCATTATCGCCGATATTGACGTTTTCTTCCCAACGATTGCCAGCTGATTTTTTGAACCAGTCATAAATTCGGCCAACGAATGGCGAAATTAACTGTGCTCGGGCTTCTGCGCACGCAGCAGCTTGTACGAGCGAAAATAACAGCGTCATATTGCAACGTATGCCGGCACGCTCAAGTATTTCGGCAGCACGGATGCCTTCCCAGGTTGACGCGATTTTTATCAGTACACGTTCACGTGGAATACCTTCAGCTTCGTACATTTCAATCAACTTGTGTCCACGTAAAACGGTGCTAGAAGTGTCGAATGATAGACGTGCATCGATTTCTGTTGATACGCGTCCAGGCACGATATTGAGGATTTCTCGGCCGAATGCGATCAACAAACGGTCGATTATTTCGTCGAGGGGCGCATTATGGTATGTATGTACGGTACGCTTGAGTATGGGCTGGTAAGCTGGTTTTTGTACAGCCTTAAGAATTAGCGATGGGTTAGTGGTAGTATCGCGTGGTTCGTAGAGACGCAACGCCTCAAAGTCACCTGTATCGGCGACCACGATGGTGCTCTGTTTTAGCTGATCGAGTTGATTCATAACGACGGGTACCATAAGGTTATGAGCGATGAGGAGTCAATTCTAGCGACATCGCTAAAAAGCGAGGAAACTATATCTGAGTCTTATCTGCCGAAGGATGTCAGCCAATATAATTGATGCGTTATTGGGCAAATTCGAATCATAAACGCTACCCTATCAATTGTACTGAATTGAGCCCAACTGTACCAAATTTTACTGAACTTTGCAGGAAATCCCTATGACACAAGATGAAATGAAGCGTTTGGTCGGCGCTGCCGCGGCCGCCTATGTGAATCAAAATATGCCAGAAGGCATTACGTTAGGTGTTGGAACGGGATCTACAGCGAATTTTTTCATTGATGCAATAGCAAAGCATAAAAATCGTTATCGCGGTGCAGTTTCTAGCTCGGATGCTAGTACGGCACGATTACTTCACTACGGTATTGATGTATTCGATCTGAATCAGATTGATGACCTCCCGGTATATGTTGATGGTGCTGATGAAATTAATGAGCTTGGCCATATGCTCAAAGGAGGTGGTGGGGCGCTTACACGTGAAAAAATTTTGGCTTCTGTAGCTAAGGAATTCGTTTGTGTTGTCGATGCATCTAAATGTGTTTCGGTGCTCGGGTTTTTCCCATTGCCAGTGGAAGTAATTCCCATGGCACGGACCAGCGTGGCTCATGCGTTGAGAACGTTAGGTGGTATGCCAAAAATTCGTGTCCGTCCTGATGGGGATATTTATATGAGTGATAATGGCTGCATCATTCTTGATGTCCACAGGTTGAAAATCATCGATCCAGAGGCTTTTGAAGTGGCCGTTAATCAAATTCCCGGGGTCGTGACCGTGGGCCTTTTTGCACATCGAGGAGCAGATATTTGTTTGATGGGAAGTGTTTCTGGTGTCAAAAAAATTGATTATCGTGGTGAGATGACCTAATTATTTGACAGAAGTGGTTCAGGCGGCGCGTACGTCTGTCGGTGTGTAAATTCGGAACATGACGAGTCGTAACCTGGAGTGATTCTTGAATTTATTTATCTGTTTCTGCTATGTAACCTTTCACAGTGTCCGAACCATCTCCAAAAAAATATTTTTCCGTTTGTTTGATTAGGTACTGGCGAGCTCGGGGGTCGGCCATATTCAGGCGATTTTCGTTTATGAGCATGGTTTGTTGTTTAAGCCAGGTGGCCCAGGCTTCTTTTGAAACATTTTCCCACAAACGCTTCCCTAGCTCTCCTGGCAGTGGAGGAGAATCTAGACCTTCAGCCTCATGGTTCAGTTTTAGGCACTGAATTATGCGTGTCATAAAGAGCTCCTTTGAAATAAAAAGTATGATTTAAGTTAATTGAGTGGGTAATTTAATCAAATCGCCGACGAGTGAATGCTCAGAGTTTTTTAATGAGCACAAGGGAGCGCCGTTGCCAGTTATATAGACGGCGGCGCTCTGCTGGTAAGTCATCTACACTGGCTTTTTTAAAACCACGTTTAAGGAACCAGTGTTCGGCTCTAGTCGTTAGAACGAACAAATGTTCTAACCCGTGAGCACGTGCTCGTTGTTCAATATGGTGCAGTAATCTTTCACCATCACCTGCGCTTTGAGCTTCCGAATCCACGATTAAGCAAGCCATTTCGCCAATCTGGTCCGTGGGATAAGAGTAAAGTGCGGCACAGCCAAACAGCCGTTTATCATGCTCAATCACCGAGAAATGATTGATGTCACGTTCCAACTGGTGACGGTCGCGTTTGATAAGGGTGCCATTTTGCTCTAGTGGTTCGATCAGCTGAAGAATACTGCCGACGTCATCAACCGTAGCTTCGCGCAGACTCTCTATATTTTCATATGATATCATTGTGCCGACGCCGTCGTGTGAAAATAGCTCTAGTAGCATGCTGCCATCGAGTGTGAATGGAACAATATGCGAACGACTAACGCCTGCACGACACGCACGCACGGCGTATTTTAAATAAAACTCTGAATCATGATCCAGTTGACCTATGGTTTGTATGCGTTGCGCATCTTCAAGGGTTAATTCGCGTTGCAGTTCATTTTTTTCATTCAGAATACCAGGTGCTTCGGTGATGAAAATTAGTTTTTCGGCCCGAAGTGCGATAGCTGCGGCTGACGCGACATCCTCCATCGTCAGATTGAATGCCTGTCCGGTTGGTGAGAACCCCAGGGGAGAAAGCAAGACGATTTTGCCGCTATTCAACGACATGCGGATAGATTCTGCATCGATTTTACGTACCACGCCTGTATGCTGGAAGTCAATGCCGTCGAGAATCCCAACAGGATGGCCTGTTACGAAGTTTCCGGAAACGACACTGATTCGAGCATTTCCCATCGGTGTATTTGGTAGGCCTTGGCTGATCGAGGCTTCAATATCTAGCCGTAATTCACCGGCTGCTTCTTTGACGGCTTCGAGCGCGGCAGCGTCGGTGATGCGCATTTGTTCTGAGAAGTGCGATTCGATTTGCCGTAGCCGCATTTGTTCTTCGACTTGCGGACGCGAACCGTGAACCAGTACTATATCCATGCCCATGGCACGCAGCAGCGCAACGTCTTGGATTAACGAATCTAGTCCGCCGGCCATGACCAATTCGCCACCGAAGGCAACAACGAATGTTTTGTTACGAAATGCATGGATGTAAGGAGCGACCGACCGCAACCATTGCACAAATTGAGCTTGATGAGCGGCGATCTCTTTGTCTTCGATAGGGGGGGTAGAGTGAGTCAGCATGAGTGTAGGTTCGAACATCCCGACATTATAATGATCAGCCCATGAAAACTGATGGGCCGAATAACCGATAATAGAGCTTTATACTCTTCTAGAGTGTGTTTCGACAGATTTCGTCGAGAATAATCTTTAATTACTTTGCACTACGAGCTTCTTCTTGTCCTTGGGAGTAAGATGCCCAAGATACTACAGAATATCCCCATCTTTAGGTGTAGCGTCGCTGTTTGACATTAAATACTGTGTGTCAGATTGAGAACGGGTTTAAGATACCATACGGCTCAATCGTTAGCTTGAAGTTATGCCTCAATTACAGCTTTATCTGTTTAGAAGCACAGTAGATGGAAAAACATCTTATATTGTGTATATGTAACATCTTATTTCGATGAGCTCTTAAGGTCCATTCGCTTCTCGGATATTTAATCCTATTTTTACAAGATACTCCAATTCGAAAAGGTATTATCAAAACTAGACATGCATTGAATCGTGGACTTTTCGTGTTGATTTTGATTGACACGAACAAAGTTCTTTGCTGAGGTAGATTAAATTTGAGTCTATAAAGGGCTAGCATCGCGACTTGATCGGTGATATGACAGCGATGAGCTTAATTTGACCAGAGCCTATTCTTGAGATTATCCATAGTTTCACGCAATGTTTTATCATCAGCGTCATCCAACGATGCGGCCAGCACATGTATACCGTTTACATCTACTACCTGTTTGAGGAGTTCGTTACCTTTATGCAACACTAGATGAGATTTAAATTTCGACACCACTTTCTCTACTGATGGATTTTCTCTGTATGAACTTAATGCCATCGATGGGTGTGCGTTGTCAGTCCGCAGATACTGCACTAATCGACGAATTAAGTTTAACCCTATGAGTTATATGAGCTTTTGGGTAGATTAGATTGTTGTTGTATACGACCAGTGATTGCTGGCATCGAAAGATTTTGATGGGCGGCGGGAGGGCGAATGAAATTTCGAGACAGGCGGTGTTTTGCTTGAAATTTAGTAGACCATCAAATTTTTTTGCGCGCATAGTTTTTCCTGGATGGCACTTGAAAGTGTTGGGTATAAGCTCGATTAAGTGAAATACGAGCATGCCAGCGGGTTGC
This sequence comes from Candidatus Pandoraea novymonadis, assembly GCF_003004665.1. Lineage (GTDB taxonomy): Bacteria > Pseudomonadota > Gammaproteobacteria > Burkholderiales > Burkholderiaceae > Pandoraea > Pandoraea novymonadis. Next base: position 581,484 of record NZ_MUHY01000001.1, on the reverse strand, counting down.
TTGCCTATTAAACGACTAATCGGAATGGTCTTAGGTGAGTCCTGTCAAATTTTCTGCATGAACAACCCCTGATTTAGACCTATTTATACCTGGTTTGAATTAATGTGTTAACGAACGGCGTCGGATTTTGACTGAATAAGCGATTAAAGGAACCCTCCATGGCTGTTGGTATCATCATCATTGGCGACGAAATTCTCTCGGGTCAACGAAAAGATAAGCATTTATCGAAATTGATCACATTATTGGCTGAGCGTGAAATGCAACTCGATTGGGCGGAGTATGTTGGCGATGTTCCGGAGCGTCTTATTGAAACGCTTCGTCGTACATTTGCGGGTAACGATATTGTGTTTGTGACCGGAGGTATCGGCGCAACACCTGATGATCACACGCGTCAATGCGCAGCCGCAGCATTGGGGGTGCCCGTTGCTCTCCATCCTATTGCGGAGAAGTTGATTCTTGAGCACATTGCTGAGACGAGTCGGGCGGACGTTATGCATATAAATGGAGGTGATAATTATCACCGTTTAAAGATGGGTGAGTTTCCCATAGGAGCGAATATCCTGCCGAATCCCTACAACAAAATTCCTGGATTTTCGATAGCACACCATCATTTTATGCCAGGTTTCCCTGTAATGGCTTGGCCAATGATGGCGTGGGTACTTGACACCAAGTATGTTGATCGTCAGCATCAGCATACCCATGCCAAACGCTCGATGCTAGTGTTTGGATTGATGGAGTCGACACTGATTCCTTTGATGGAAGCCATTGAACATGAATATCCTGGTATCAAGGTATTTAGCCTGCCGAGCTTAGGTGAGAGGAATTATGGTGAGCTTTGTATGCATCGGCATATTGATCTTGGAGTGAAAGGTGATCCTGCTTTTTTGGCTGCTGCATTCGAACGACTGTTAGTGGGTGTAAGTGAATTAGGGGGTGAAATAAAAATATAAATCAAGAGGCCACTAAGGAGTTGTGTAGTTGAGATCTTCATCCTGTGGTTTTTTAAAAATGATCGAGCTCTTTCCATTAATGTATATCCTAACTTTGGTCCTAGGCTGTATTTTTTGAGGGCTTGTGATGGTCTTCATGAGGGTAGACTTCTATAAGTTTGAAGAGGAGTATTTTTTATCTTCTGTGGGCTAACACTTTTTTGGTGATTAACTTTCGGAATACAGATAATTTCTTGTCTTCGAGACAAATTTATACAATTGTGTTTTGTTGTAGGGTCTGATGTTTTTTATGGAAAACATGTTCCGTTTTTTGTGTTAAAGAGCGTGGCAATAAATATATACCTCAGCTAGTTTTTTGAGGAGACTTGCACATTTCCTGACAAAATATGCCGAGTTACTTTACGGGAGTTAAATTTTCAGTAATAATCGCCCGTAGGTATTTACAGCTACATTTTAAGCCATTCTTGGCAGGTAGCCTTGAAGCAACTCCTTTGTGTCAGTGTACTTCGATGAATATAAAATAAAAGCGCGCGCCGTTCATTCGCGTGCTCATGAACGATTTTTACGTTCCAGTAGGTCTTTATTTTCCTGGTTTTGATTGCTAGACCTAGTTTTGCTTATTCACACATGGATAGATTTATTCTTGAAATTGCGTTGATCCGCTGGCAAGAGCCGCTGAAAATGAGCTAACTGTATCAACTCTTTGTTTGTCTTGTATATTTCAGTGTTGTGAACTTGTTGCTTGAATATGCACTGAGTTAGGAGAATAAGAGACGGTGTTCCCTGAACAGAATCCGATGTTTTGAAGCCAGCCGTTGCTTGATTAATTGATATGTCCAATTTGGCACTAGATGCTGGGAAAGATGGTGCGGGGAGCCTATCGCATGATAGTGAATTAATGGTTTAAGACAGTGTCTTAGTCTTTTTTACTTTCCGTAATGAGTCGGTTTTCCAATGAGGTTGTGTTGAAGCAGAAAGAAGAATCCCAAGATTTACACATGGGCGATGCCGGTGTGACCCATCGTTCCATGTCCGATGCCGACAGTGGTATTGTTGATGAAAAACAATCGCGTCGGGGTTTGCGTCGTGGCCCGCGGAGTTTAATTGTGCGCCGTCGTGCGGCACAGAAGCTCAAGCGTCAGAGTGGGGAAGTTGATCTGAGCGATACTCACACAATGGGAACCACTGAAGGGGTCATGAAAGACCAATTGCTGGTCGAGCAGTCTTATTTGCGAGTGAGCAGCAATCAACATTCTACTCATTCCGTTGTCGGTCAGGTTTTTGATGGTTCTCGTAAACCTGTTACTCAAGGTAATCGAAGACAAAGGGGTCCGAGAAGTGATGAATTACCTCGACATAGCGAAAAAAACGATGGTCATGACGATATTTTTCACTTTGTGGCATCGGGTGGATTTGATGTTGAACAAGGTGATGTCTCGAAAAAAAATGAATTACATGTTCGAAAAAATGTAGGTCGGCGAGTTTTGTCGTCAGGCGATGATGCGCCGAAGTTGCACAAGGTTTTGGCGGAGGCTGGGTTGGGTTCGCGCCGCGACATGGAAGAGCTTATTTTGGCAGGACGTGTATCCGTGAATGCTGAGCCAGCGCATATTGGCCAGCGAATCTTGCCAATGGATAAAGTTCGTATTAACGGTAAGTTAATTAAACGTCGCATTATCGTTAAACCACCACGTATTCTTTTGTATCACAAGCCGGCGGGCGAAATTGTTAGTCACGCAGATCCAGAAAATCGCCCTTCTGTTTTTGATCGTTTGCCCTCGATGAAAATGGCGAAATGGCTTGCAGTCGGTCGTCTTGATTTTAATACAGAGGGGTTATTAATTTTGACCACTTCAGGCGATCTTGCGAACCGTTTCATGCATCCTCGTTATGGCATTGAGCGTGAATATGCGGTTCGCACTGTTGGGGAACTGGATGAATCATCGCGTCAGAAATTGCTCTTAGGTATCGAGCTCGATGATGGCATGGCAAACTTCTTGCGATTGCAGGATGGCGGTGGTGAAGGTTCCAATCATTGGTATCATGTTGCGCTATCGGAAGGACGTAACCGTGAAGTGCGTCGCATGTTTGATTCTGTCGGATTGATGGTTAGTCGTTTGATTCGTACACGATATGGTCCATTAACATTGCCTCGTGGTCTCAAACGTGGTCGTTATGAAGAGTTGAGTGAGGCGCAAGTGCGTTCACTGTTTAGCGCTGTGGGTATGAAATTGCCAGACACTTCTCATGATGATACGAAGCATCGGCGTGGTCGGGGTTCTGTTATATCTCGTCGTCAACCGGATCCGATGCAGACTGCTCTCGGTGTGTTTGATAGTGGCCCCAGTGGTCATATTGAGTGGCGAAGACCCCGGGTGAATCCATTGATGACTTTTGTGGGGCCGAGTGGTGTGCCTGGACAGTCCTACTATGGAGATAATCAGGGTCGAGGAAAGGGTTTTGGCGCTCGAGGTGGTTTTGCTGGCAAGAGTGGCCGACACGAAGGGCGCGCCAGCATACCTAATGGAAATCGCGGGGTCCAGGGAGATCAGGTTGGTAGACGTGGGAAACGTTCACGTTAAGCCTTGGTAGTCGGTATTTAGAAGTGGATTGTATTTTTTCAAATGCCGTCTCGTCGTTGCAAAATATCTCTACATCATATAAAATTTAAAGAACGGATTCGTTTAATTAATGTTTGTCTGATAGCATTCTTTTTGCTATACGTTTGATGAGCAAAGGGATACGGAAATGGGCGTTTTGCCCATTTTTTTTTGCTTTTGACGCTGTTATGCGCTCACGACGAGTGATAAGTTGGCGTTAAGTAGATTTTCGGTGACTTCCTCCTATACGGGGTGATGATAAAGTACTAGAGTAGGAAGTGCGTCGATGGATAATTTTTTAAGGGTGATTTTTTGCAACTGCTAGATTTGATCGAGATCACTGTGGTGAATTTAGGTTACGAACTAGTTGATCTTGAGCGTGCGGGACGTGGTTTGTTACGCATTTACATCGATAAGTCAACAGGAGTTAACATTCAAGATTGCGAGACGGTAAGTCGTCAGCTTTCTCATGTATTGGCAGTCGATAATGTTGATTATGATCGTCTGGAGGTATCATCGCCAGGGCTTGATCGCCCGTTGCGAAAATTAAAAGATTTCGAGCGTTTTTCAGGTGCTGAAGTGACTGTGATGTTGCGTATACCGCTTGACGGCCGTAAGCATTTTCGTGGTATTTTGCAAGTACCAAATGGCAACAACTTGAGTCTGGAATTCGAAGGTAAAAGTGGTCCTGTTCTGCTGGAATTTACTCTTTCCGATATTGACCGCGCGCGCCTAGTGCCGCAGATTGATTTTAGGAGTAGCAAACGATGAGTCGCGAAGTACTGCTGTTAGTCGATGCGCTCGCGCGCGAAAAGAACGTCGATAAAGACGTGGTATTTTGCGCTCTTGAAGCAGCATTGGCTTCAGCTAACAAGAAACGCTACACCGAAGACGTTGACATTCGCGTTTCGATTAATCGACAAACGGGGGAGCATGAAAGTTTTCGTCGTTGGCTTGTTGTTCCTGATGAGGATGGTTTGCAAGAACCGGACAAACAGGTTTTATGGTTTGAGGCCAAGGAAGACAACGCCAACATTGAGCTTGGTTCTTTCATTGAACAGCCGGTGGATTCGATCGAATTCGGTCGAATCGGTGCGCAAGCAGCGAAGCAGGTTATTCTACAGCGAATTCGTGATGCTGAGCGCGAGCAAATCTTATCAGATTTCCTGGAACGAGGCGAAAGGACTATGACCGGTTCCGTCAAGCGTTTGGATAAGGGTAATTTGATAGCAGAGTCAGGACGTGTGGAGGCCATACTTCGCCGTGATCAGTTAATTCCGAAAGAAAATTTTCGAATTGGTGACCGCGTTCGTGCTTACATCTCCAGGGTTGATCGAACTACACGTGGCCCACAGATTGAATTGTCTCGTACGGTGCCGGAATTTTTAATTGAATTGTTTAGTATGGAAGTTCCGGAAATTGAGCAGGGACTCTTGGAAATCAAGTCTGCTGCTCGAGATCCAGGCTTGCGTGCCAAAATCGCTGTTGTGGCGCATGACAAGCGTATTGATCCGATTGGTACCTGCGTCGGTATTCGCGGCACTCGTGTTCAAGCAGTTCGTAATGAGCTAGGCGGTGAAAATGTTGATATTGTTCTTTGGTCAGAAGATCCGGCGCAGTTTGTGATTGGTGCGTTAGCGCCTGCATCAGTGCAATCGATCGTGGTCGATGAAGAAAGGCATAGTATGGACGTTGTAGTCGATGAAGCTGAGCTGGCAGTAGCTATTGGTCGAAGTGGTCAGAATGTGCGTCTTGCATCAGAGTTGACAAAATGGAAAATCAACATTATGACTCTGGATGAGTCGACAGAGAAGCAGAATGAAGAACGTGGTTCATTGCGTGAATTGTTCATGCAGTGTCTTGATGTTGATGAGGAAATGGCTGATATCTTGATTGAAGAGGGCTTTTCTAGTCTTGAGGAAATTGCTTATGTACCACTAGGTGAAATGCTAGAAATTGAAGCCTTTGACGAAGATACAGTACACGAGTTGCGTAATCGCTCACGTGATTCGCTATTGACCCAGGCAATCGCGAATGAAGAAAAGGTCGAGGGCGTTGCTTTGAGTCTGAAGAGCATGGATGGTGTTTCCTCTGAGTTGCTTGCTAAGTTGGCTGTCCACAATATTCAGACGCGAGATGATTTGGCTGAGTTGGCTGTAGATGAGTTGACTGAGCTGACGGGTGTTGACGAGAAAATAGCAAAGGTACTGATCATGAAAGCACGTGAACATTGGTTTCAATGACTTGCTCTGGCATGTATATGGAACGATTAATTGAGAAATTAACCGCAAGGCACGTCGCTTTGCTTGATGAGGTTTGAATGGCGAGTATCAATGTAGCTCAATTTGCCGCAGAACTAAAAGTGCCAGCTGGTGTGTTGTTGGAGCAATTGAAGGCGGCTGGTGTGAAAAAAATAAACGTGAATGATCCTTTGACAGAAGATGATAAGGCTCGTTTGCTGGAGTATCTTCGCCGGTCGCACGGTGCTGGTGATGGAGATAAAAAGAAAATCACTCTAACACGTCGTCAGACCTCCGAGATCAAACAAGCCGATTCGACAGGTAAAGCACGGACAATACAAGTGGAAGTGCGAAAGAAGCGTACCTTTGTGAAGCGTGATGATCTGCCATGTGAGGACATTGACATAGTGGTTGCTGATGATGCTGCTTTGCGTCAGCGTGAAGAAGTTGCGCGTGTCGAGGCTGAGCGTTTAGCTACACAAGTTGCTGCTCAGCTTAAGGAACGTCAGGAACGACTTGAGCGTGAGGAAGCTGAGCGTTGCTTACGCGAAGAAAAAGAAGCCGCTGAGTATCGTGAGCGTGAAACTCTCAAGCGTTTTGCTGAAAAACAAGCTGTAGCGAACGCTCAGGCAAAGGCGGAAGCAGAACAATTGAATGCGACGCTACTCTATCCCAGGAACGCTGGACGCTCGCGTGTTCGAAAAGTGCCGCTATCTGAAGTCGGTGTCAATGTTATGAATATTGCTCATTCCGAGGCAGTGCTTTCGCCCACGGCGAAAACTGAAGCCGTGCGGATTGCTGCTGAAAAGATCAATATTCTTCCAGAGAAGGCTATTGCGGAAGAAGAATTGACCCAGAAGCGTCGCGCGGCCGCAGAGGCTGAAGCGCGGGCGATTCGTGAAATGATAAGTATGCCACGTCGTGTTGTTAAGGCGGCACCCGAAGTAACAGAACCGACTCAATCTATGAAGCCAGGAAATGCTAAGGGCACGCTGCATAAGCCAGCCAAGTCGGTGGATAAGAAACTAGTGACTGCTTCAACAACAATAGGGATTGTTGAAAAGAAAAAGGGAGGAAGTGCTTGGAAAAAAGATAGTGATAGTCGCAAACGAGGTGGCATGAAGACCCGTGGAGATACTTCGGGCGGTGCTGAGAGTTGGAGCAGCGGAGGGGTTGGTAGCCGTGGTCGTCGAGGTGATCGTCATGGGCAAGAGGAACGTAACTCATTTCAGGCACCGAGCGAGCCTATTGTACGTGATGTCCATGTGCCAGAAACAATCAGTGTTGCCAATCTTGCACATAAGATGGCAGTCAAAGCTTCGGAAGTCATCAAATTGATGATGAAATTGGGACAAATGATTACTATCAATCAGGTTCTTGATCAAGAAACTGCCATGATTGTGGTTGAAGAACTAGGTCATAAGGCGATTGCTGCTAAGCTTGACGACCCGGAAACAATGCTTGATTTAGGCAATGAAAAATCTGATGTTGAGCTATTTTCGCGTCCACCAGTAGTAACCGTCATGGGTCACGTTGATCATGGCAAAACTTCTTTGCTTGACTATATCCGTCGAGATAAGGTTGCTGCTAGCGAAGCGGGTGGTATTACGCAGCACATCGGTGCGTATCACGTCGATACACCAAACGGTACTATCACCTTTCTTGATACGCCAGGGCATGAGGCATTTACAGCGATGCGTGCTCGTGGGGCCAAAGCGACGGATATTGTTATTTTGGTAGTCGCAGCGGATGATGGCGTGATGCCACAAACGAAGGAAGCTATTGCGCATGCTAAGTCGGCGGGCGTTCCTATTGTCGTCGCGATTAATAAGCTTGATAAGCCGGATGCTAACCCAGAGCGGGTCAAGCAAGAATTGGTTGCCGAAGGTGTTGTGCCAGAAGAATACGGCGGTGATTCACCATTTGTGAAAGTGTCGGCGAAGGTAGGCACGGGGATCGATGAGTTACTTGAAAACGTTTTGCTACAAGCAGAAGTCCTTGAATTAAACGCCCCTGTGCAAGCCACGGCTAAAGGCATTGTGATTGAAGCTAAGCTCGATAAGGGTAAAGGACCAGTCGCAACAATTTTGGTGCAGTCAGGTACTTTACATCGTGGTGATATGGTGCTTGCCGGTCAAGCTTATGGCCGTGTGCGCGCTATGTTGAGTGAACTTGGAAAGTCAGTGAAGGAAGCTGGACCTTCGATTCCTGTTGAAATTCAGGGGTTGTCGGAAGTGCCAGGTGCTGGTGAGGAAGTGTTAGTGGTTCAAGATGAGCGCAAGGCACGCGAAATTGCATTATTTCGACAAGGTAAGTTCCGAGATGTTAAGCTTGCCAAGCAACATGCCGCAAAGCTCGAAAATATTTTTGAACAAATGGGTGAAGGTGAAGTCAAGAGTTTGCCATTGATTATTAAGGCTGATGTACAAGGTTCCCAAGAAGCGTTGGCGCATGCTATCAATAAGCTTTCGACACCGGAAGTACGGGTGCAGGTGATACACAGTGCTGTTGGTGGGGTTAGTGAAAGCGATGTTAATTTGGCAACTGCTTCGAAGGCAGTCATTATAGGGTTCAATACTCGTGCCGATGCGTTAGCTCGAAAATTGGCGGAGTCAAATGGTATTGATATACGTTATTACGACATCATTTATGATGCCGTGGATGAAGTGAAGGCGGCGATGTCGGGTATGCTGTCGCCGGAGAGAAAAGAGGAAATCACAGGGCTTGTGGAAGTGCGTCAAGTATTTCGTGTCCCGAAGATAGGTACAGTGGCTGGTTGTATGGTGTTAGAAGGTATAGTTAAGCGTGGATCACAATTTCGAGTTCTGCGTAACAACGTTGTCATCTATACGGGTGAACTCGATTCGCTAAAACGCTTCAAGGATGATGTCAAGGAAGTGAAGCAAGGTTTCGAGTGTGGAATGTCCATCAAGAATTTCAATGATATTCGAGAAGGTGATCAATTTGAGGCGTTTGAAATTACCGAAGTTGCGCGTTCATTGTAATAACACCATCATGAAATAATGGTATGACTATTCATACAGAGTGACCCCAGGTCAGTCAGCTTAAAGAGCCACGAGTCTGAGATGCGAAAAAATAATGTTATTCCTGATCGTCATCTCCGTATTGCCGATCAGATTCAAAAGGACCTGTCGTCATTAATTCGAAGTGAAGTTAAGGATCCACGTATTGATCTTGTGACCCTGCAAAGCGTTGTGCTCACAGCCGATTACGCACATGCCAAAATTTATTTCACAACTTTGACCGGAGATCCAGATGCGACGTGTGAAGTATTAAATGAGGCTGCAGGCTATTTGCGTAGCCTTTTATTCAAACGTTTACGCATCCATACTGTTCCGACTCTACATTTTTATTACGATCAATCGATTGAGAAAGCTATTGAAATCTCTCGTCTGATCGATAGCATCAATGATGAATCTGCTATCAAGTAACCGCATGATTTTTATTTTACGTATTTTTTATGACTGTTCGGTGGAACTGCCCTCATGATTCCGAGATTTTTTTGATTTCTGTTACATGATAGATCCTCGTCCGAATAGGCTTTACCAAACGTTGCCACGATTCGCACTTGATGGTGTCTTGCTTCTTGACAAACCTATTGGTCTCTCGTCTAACTGTGCGCTGATGCGTGCCAAATATCTTCTACAAGCATTGAAAGCTGGTCATACTGGTACACTTGATCCTCTTGCCACGGGCCTGTTACCTTTATGTTTTGGTGAGGCAACAAAGTTCTCACAAGGTTTGCTAAACGCGGATAAAACTTATGAAGCTTGTGTGCGTCTTGGACAAACCACTACTACGGGAGATGCGGAAGGTGAGATCATTGAGAGGAAGCCGGTGATGTGTGATGCAGACGTTGTATGCGCTATGTTGCCAAGGTTTGTAGGTCGTATCTCACAAGTGCCTCCAATGTATTCAGCGCTCAAATTCGATGGAAAACCCCTTTATGAATACGCGCGTGCTGGTAAGATGGTAGAGCGTAAGTCACGTGAAGTGACGATCCGTACGTTGGAAATGCTTTCGTGGTTGGGGAACTCTTCGTCGAATAACCAAGGGCAATTCGAAACACCAACGTTTACATTGCGTGTAACATGCAGTAAGGGTACCTACATACGTACGTTGGCTGAGGATATTGGAATCATGTTGGGTTGTGGTGCACATCTCACTGCATTACGCCGTACGGCGGTGGGGCAACTAGATTTGAGTGATGCACTGTCGCTTGATGTACTTAGTGTAATGGCTCATCAGGAGCGGATCGATAAGCTCGCACCAGTGGATACACTACTGAAAACTTTACCTTATATTTGTCTTGACGAATCGTTATCTAAGCGTTTTTGTTATGGACAAAGACTTCGTCTTGATAAAACGCGTTTTGCGCAGATGCTGTATGAGACAGGGATACATAGTGAGATAGAAGTTCGTGTCTATCGTGAATCTGTGCAGAGTGACTTTGACCAGATGAAATCTCGCCATTTTCTTGGTGTTGCCAAGATTGGCCCCGAGGCTTTACTTAAACCGCAGTGCTTATTAGTAGCGTCCACTCAGTGATCAATATATTGTGCTGGATCTCTCCTCAATGAGACTAATATAGTCTCGAAATGGTTTTAAATGCTATCAAGTGATATAATGACCAGTTTATTTCAGAATAAATAATTAAATTATTTCAACTTTCATGGCCCGTGCTCTCCGTAATATTGCCATCATCGCGCATGTTGACCATGGCAAAACAACACTTGTTGATCAACTCCTCCGTCAATCAGGAATTTTTCGCGAAAACCAACACATTGTTGAACGTGTGATGGATTCGAACGACATCGAAAAAGAACGTGGCATCACGATCCTCGCAAAAAATTGTGCCGTCGAATATGATGGGACGCATATCAATATTGTTGATACTCCTGGGCACGCGGATTTTGGCGGTGAGGTTGAACGTGTGCTTTCGATGGTCGATAGCGTACTTTTATTGGTTGATGCTGTCGAGGGTCCTATGCCGCAAACGCGCTTCGTGACGCGTAAGGCCTTGGGATTAGGCTTGAGGCCAATTGTCGTTGTGAATAAGATTGATCGTCCGGGTGCGCGTCCGGATTGGGTTATCAATCAGACATTTGATCTAATGGACAAGTTAGGTGCTAATGACGAACAATTGGATTTTCCAATTATTTACGCATCAGGATTAAATGGATTCTCTGGGTTTGAGTCAGATGTACATGAAGGCGACATGCGGCCGCTTTTCGACGCGATTTTGAAGTATGTGCCGGTACGTGAAGTGGATGTTGATGCTCCTCTGCAGTTGCAGATTAGCTCCCTTGATTACTCTACTTTCGTTGGTCGCATCGGGATTGGACGTATTACACGTGGTTGTATCAAGCCCGGCCAACAGGTGGTTATGCGCTTTGGGCCTGAGGGCGAGATAATGAATCGCAAGATCAATCAAGTGCTTACTTTCAAGGGTTTAGAGCGAGTTCTTTCTGATGGCGCTGAGGCGGGTGATATTGTACTTATTAATGGCATCGAAGATGTAGGGATAGGTGCAACAATTTGTGCAGTAGATTTACCAGAAGCTTTGCCAGTCATAAATATTGACGAGCCTACGCTGACGATGAATTTCTGCGTGAATACGTCACCGCTGGCAGGCCGTGAAGGAAAATTTGTTACGAGTCGTCAAATTCGCGATCGTCTTTACAAAGAGTTAAATCATAATGTTGCGCTGCGTGTTAAGGATACGTCGGAAGATTCAGTTTTTGAAGTATCCGGGCGCGGTGAGCTACACCTTACGATTTTGATCGAAAACATGCGCCGTGAAGGTTATGAATTAGCCGTATCAAGGCCGCGTGTCGTAATTAAGGAACTTGATGGTGTCAAGTGTGAGCCGTATGAAATTCTTATGATTGACCTGGAAGATCAATATCAGGGTAGCGTGATGGAAGAAATTGCCTTTCGTAAGGGTGAAATGTTGGATATGGTGTCGGATGGTCAGGGTCGGACACGGCTTGAGTATCGGATTCCTGCGCGTGGCTTGATTGGTTTTCAAGGCCACTTTCTGTCAATGACGCGTGGAACAGGAATGATGAGCCACATCTTCGACACGTATGCGCCAGTGAAAGATGGTATATTTGGTAAGCGTCGTAATGGAGTGTTAATTTCGCAGGATGATGGTGTTGCCGTTGCCTATGCGATATGGAAGTTGCAGGATCGTGGTCGTATGTTTTTGGAACCTGGAGATGCGCTGTATGAAGGTATGATTATAGGTATTCATAGTCGTGAGAACGATCTCGTTGTAAACGCGATTAAGGGTAAGCAGTTGACAAATGTGCGTGCATCCGGTACGGATGAAGCAGTACGTTTGGTCCCGCCGATTGACATGAGCCTCGAGTATGCAGTTGCATTCATCGATGATGATGAGCTCGTCGAAATTACTCCTCAGATGATTCGTCTTCGTAAGCGCTTCTTGAAAGAGCATGAACGTAAGCGAGCTTTGCGTCAGATTTAAACTAAACTAAAACTATTATTCTTGTTTATGACATAGTGAATTGATTTTCACATGATCGCCTATGATTTATTATTTGTTGTATTTAAGTTTTGAATAGGGAATAAGGCAATATTTTTATCTCTACTATAGATAACATTTAGTTTTTTAAATCCTCCTTAATAAATTGCCGATTTTTATCAAAATGAAGGTCTGTCAGATTACAACAGAATGTACCTAAGCATTGGTTTTAATAAATTGTAATCTGAGAGGAAAGATATCGTTTCATCATGCTAAATCATTAAGAAAAAAAGCTCTATACGGGGCAAAATCATTAATAAAATTTGCATCATTAGAAAAAGTATCATTGGTGATAAATCGAAGCCACCAATCAACGGTGTTAAACGCCGAATCCGACACAGAAAGGGATCCAATAAATGTTGTAGAAGCGACATTGCTATCACACGAGGATTCAGCCACGATAGAATCGCCATTAGCAACGTCAACCACATCACTAGATTCGCGAACCATTTTAGTAATAATACCAATGCCACTGCCATGCAATTAGGGAATGCCACTAATGGTGTTCGACCTGCAATTATCGTTGAAAGTACAAGATAAAGTACAGCACATAGCCATGCGCCTATGATAGAAGCCCAATCGATACGACCCACCACAGGAATGAATCGTCGTAATGGCAACACATACCAGTTTGTCAGTTCAAAAATGCCATGAGAGAATAAGTTGCGTGAGGAAAGGTCTGTGCCCTGTGCCCATGCACGAACGATCAGCAACCCACCAAATAGCGAAAAAACAATGTCAAGAATCAGACGAAAAATGTCGACGAGCATTAGAACTCCAACAGTTAGTTATACAGTAATCCGTAGAAGCAACATTGTGGCATGAGCTATACAACAAGACTATAAAAAAAATATTCTGTCATTTTTGACTAGGGTTTTTAATAGAGGGCCTTCATCTGGAAGAAGGCTCATTCTAGGAAAAAATACTATAGATTAATGCGTTATTATTTATTAATAATAAGTGATGGTTTTTTATCACTATGGTCTATCCGATGCTATCCAAAATTTCGCTGTACCTCAACTTTCGCACTTGTAAGTGTTTTAAAGTTTTATGGATCTCGCAAAACCACCTAAATCCGGCAAATGTCAAACCAAATAAGTAAGACAGGTATTCGACGGATTAATCCCTCGAATACCTTAAAATTGATCTAATAATCAACTGTTATTATTCAAGACACCCAACTTGATGCAATATTAATCAAAAATCTAAACATTGGCAGATTAAAGAAAGAAGACAGTATGGGCTTTGCTAATGTAGTTGAATGCATCTACTTTCAAGCTTACGAATATCATACAAAGTTCAATGAGTGTAGATAATTTATGTTATAGATCATTTTTCCTGGGGATGTTCTTACTTAGTACAAAAAAATTAAACGCAGTCAGTAAGTAAGGCACTACGCATAGAAGATTCCTATCAATGACCAGTTAAAAATTTATGTCATCTTAATAAAGATTACAGGCGCAGATGGTAAATACGATGCATTTTTTATATGGAAATTGTGAGGACTGATAAGTTGATCTTGCTTCTTAACAACGCGTCAACCAGGATTTCAACTTCCATATTTCCCCATGATTAACCATATATTTATGCGATAGGGGAAACGCTTGATACACTTTGGTAAAAGTTAACCAAAAAAGTTAGTGTTACTTGTACATCGACACCAATGCAGAATTTAACGTTTGGCTCGGTCGCATTACTGCATTGAGCTTCTCAAAATCAGGCTTGTAGTATCCGCCGATATCCACAGAGGTTCCTTGCATAGATGATAGTTCTTCCAAAATCATTTGCTCATTGTCGATTAACTGTTTAGCTAATGATGCGAACTTCTCAGCTAGTGTGGAATCTTCGGTTTGTTCAGCTAATGCTTGAGCCCAGTACATCGCCAAATAAAACTGGCTACCGCGGTTGTCTAACTCCCCCGTCTTCACGGACGGATTCTTATTGTTTGACAGAAATTTGTCTGTTGCAATATCCAATGTTTTTGCTAGAATTTTTGCCTTGGTATTACTGGTTTTGATACCCAAGTCCTCTATCGATACGGCTAATGCTAAGAATTCACCCAAAGAATTCCAACGAAGGTGGTTTTCTTCCAGAAATTGTTTAACGTGTTTTGGTGCTGATCCTCCAGCGCCGGTTTCGTACATGCTACCACCGGCCATCAAAGGCACAATAGAGAGCATTTTAGCGCTAGTACCTAGCTCCATAATCGGGAAAAGATCAGTCAAGTAATCGCGTAGGATGTTTCCTGTGACTGAAATCGTATCTAAGCCACGTACGACTCGCTCTAACGTATAACGCATTGCACGTACTTGCGACATGATCTGGATATTCAGATTGGTAGTATCGTGATCCTTTAGATATTTTTCGACTTTCTTGATTAGTTCTGCCTCATGAGGGCGGTATGGATCTAGCCAGAATATCGCTGGCATACCTGAGTTACGCGCCCGTGTGACCGCTAATTTTACCCAATCGCGAATTGCTGCGTCCTTAACTTGGCACATGCGCCAAATATCACCTTCTTCAACGTTTTGTGTCAACAATACTTCGCCGCTTGCTAAATCAACGATCCGAGCCTCGCCAGCTTCGCTAACTTCAAACGTTTTATCATGCGAACCATATTCTTCAGCTTGCTGTGCCATCAAACCTACGTTGGGAACAGTGCCCATAGTCATAGGATCAAAGTTGCCGTTAGTTTTACAGAAATTAATGACTTCCTGATAAATACGGGCAAACGTGCTTTCTGGAATTAGTGCCTTGGTATCTTTCAAGTAACCATCAGTGCCCCACATCCTACCCCCAACACGGATCATAGCTGGCATGGAAGCGTCGATAATCACATCGTTAGGTGCATAAAGGTTAGAAATACCCTTAACTGAATCAACCATTGCTAATTCTGGTCGATGTTGGTGGCAGGCATTCAAATCATGAATGATTTCTTCACGATGTGTTTGTGTCAGAATTTCGAGCTTTTCATATAGATTGACCAGCCCATTGTTAACATTTACTCCCAATTCATCGAACAGATTACCGTGTTTTGCAAAAGCTTCCTTGTAGAATATTTTTACGGCATGTCCGAAGACAATTGGGTGTGAGATCTTCATCATCGTCGCTTTTAAGTGTAACGACAATATGATGCCAGCCTTGCGCGCATCTTCCATTTGCTCTTCGTAGAAGTTGCACAAAGCCTTTTTACTCATAAACATGCTGTCGATGATTTCACCTTCCTGCAGCACGATCTTTGGTTTGAGCACGAGAGTCTTACCTTTTTTTGTGAGAATTTCCATCTTCACATCGCGGATGTGATCAACCGTCATGGATTTTTCTCCATGATAGAAATCTCCATGTTTCATATGTGCTACATGCGTGCGTGAAGCCATGCTCCATTCACCCATTTTGTGTGGGTTACTACGTGCGTAGTTTTTTACAGCTGTCGGGGCGCGTCGATCTGAATTACCTTCACGCAATACGGGGTTCACCGCGGAGCCTAAGCATTTGGAATAACGTTGCCGGATAGTCTTTTCGGCAGAAGTTTTTGGATCTTCTGGGAAATCAGGGATTTTGTAACCTTTGCCCTGTAGTTCATTTATTGCACTAACCAATTGATATACTGATGCACTGATGTTTGGCAATTTAATGATATTTGTATCCGGTAACAGTGTTAAATATCCTAGTTGGGCGAGATTATCTGGTACCTGTTGCGCTTCGGTTAAAAACTCTGAAAACTCTGCCAAGATACGGTTGGCTAACGAAATATCACTGGTAGTTATATCAATGTCTGCTGATTTAGTGAAAGTACGTACGATTGGCAGAAAAGAACTGGTTGCCAGAAGCGGAGCTTCGTCAGTCAGCGTGTAGATAATAGTGGAACGTTGGATACTCATTGCTTATCTCGAGATCAAGAAAATGCAGGTAGGGGAAAGAAACTACCGACTGCATGATAGAAGGATAGAAATCATGGAAACTTCGTAAGTTTACTCCAGAGTATCTCTAGCTATCGAACTTGAGAACATTGAAAATCATTCAATCTTGATTTTTTTCGCAGAGTGCATCTTTTTTTGGTGCGCTATTTCGCAAATTAAGCTCATTGTTATATTAATCACCCATGTCTCGAACGTTGGTTCATCCGTTATCTTCCCCGAAACACGTGGTGTGAAGTCATACACAAGTGGTGAATTCGATGCGCCTACATAGGCATACTTAATAGTACAGGCCTCGGTGGGTATGCTGATCTGATGTAATGTATTTGCTTGTAAAAAATGTTTTTCAGGGTGCAGCATATTGGAATAGTAGGAGGGGGCTACTTGGTGCTGTACTCGTTATGAAGAAGTGTTGGGTGATCAAGATAAATTTACAATATGCGGTGCTTCGTTATTCATTTTTTGGCACGCGTCCGTCATTAAAAAATAAGTGTATTGTTTGGGACGAAGCACGTTAATATTGAGCCCCACACAGCTTATGCATTGACCTTTCATGCTAATAACTCCCTCCGTTTCGGGTACTCAAAAAGAAACGCCAATGATGCAGCAATACAATCGCATCAAGGCCGATCATCCAAACATGCTCTTGTTCTATCGCATGGGTGATTTTTATGAATTATTCCATGATGATGCTGTTAAGGCGGCGCGTTTGCTTGATCTCACATTGACTTCACGCGGCACATCAGGTGGTCAGCCAATTCGTATGGCGGGCGTGCCGCATCATACAGTGGAACAATATCTAGGTAAGCTCGTCAATCTCGGAGAATCAGTAGCTATCTGTGAACAAATCGGTGATTCAGGCGCGTCGAAGGGTCCAGTTGAACGTAAAGTTGTACGCATTGTCACTCCTGGTACAGTGACAGATACTGCACTGCTCAACGAAAAAATCAATCCTTACTTGCTTGCCGTACAAGTATCAGCCAACCGACGGGCGGGAGAGTCAATCGCTGGCCTTGCCTGGTTAAGTTTAAGTAGCGGTGAGCTGCGCTTGATGGAAGTTCCAATAGAACATCTCGCACAGGAGTTGGAACGTATTCGTCCGGCTGAAACTTTAATGCCTAGCCATGCTATTGACCTATTTGCTAGGTTGCCGGTTGGCACTGCGACTCGCATTCCTGACTGGCATTTTGATTTACAAACCGGCATAAAATATCTCAAGGACCAGCTTGGTGTTACTAGCTTAACTGCTTTTGGTTGCGAAGGACTTTCTCTAGCACTTTCCGCTGCTGGTGCCTTGCTACAATATGCCGTTACTACGCAAGGTCAGTCACTACGCCATGTACAAAATCTCAACGTGGAACGGGAGACCGCTTATATTAGCCTGGATGTACCGACACGCCGCAATCTTGAATTGACTGAAACGCTTCGTGGTTGCGAATCGCCCACGCTTATGTCGTTACTTGACACTTGCAGTACCGCTATGGGCAGTCGCTTACTGCGCCATTGGCTTCATCATCCACTACGAAATCAACACATCGCACAAGCGCGCCATCAAGCCATTGGCGCGTTACTTAAGGATGCCGGCATTTGGCGAGTCATAAATCGTGAGTTGAGGCATATTACAGACGTTGAACGCATTACTGCACGTTTGGCTTTGCTCACTGCACGACCACGTGATCTATCTAGTTTACGTGATGCCTTACATCATTTGCCTAAATTACATTCCACGCTACGAGCCGTCATCAACGATGACCCGTTACTCACTGATTTATATAAAAATCTCGCGATTCCAGAGACCCCGCTTTCCTTACTCAAGAACACCATTACCGAAGAACCTTCTGTGATGTTACGCGATGGCGGTGTTATCGCCCGTGGCCATGATACTGAGCTCGATGAATTGCGTGACATTTCAGAAAATTGCGGAAACTTTCTCGTTGAGCTGGAGGCACGTGAGCGTGCGCGTACCGGCATTAGTAATTTACGAGTTGAGTTTAACAAGGTTCATGGTTTTTATATTGAAGTGACACACGGTCAAACTGATAAGGTCCCCTGCGATTATCGTCGTCGGCAGACTTTGAAAAATGTCGAGCGCTACATTACTCCTGAGCTAAAATCTTTTGAAGATAAGGCACTATCGGCGAAGGAGCGTTCACTCGCGCGAGAAAAATTACTGTATCAGGCACTGTTACATGCACTGTTACCACATATC
Source organism: Candidatus Pandoraea novymonadis (assembly GCF_003004665.1). Classification (GTDB taxonomy): domain Bacteria; phylum Pseudomonadota; class Gammaproteobacteria; order Burkholderiales; family Burkholderiaceae; genus Pandoraea; species Pandoraea novymonadis. The sequence continues at coordinate 563,000 of NZ_MUHY01000001.1, read as the reverse complement.
GCTGACTTTAAACGAATTGCCCAGGCATTCGCTCAGCTAGATGTATTAAGTGCTTTAGCAGAGCGTGCTGAAACTTTAGGATGGGTTGCACCAGAATTGGTTGACGAACGCGCCATTATGATTCAACAGGGCCGTCACCCTGTTGTAGAGAGTCATATCGATCGCTTTATAGCGAATGATTGCGTACTTGGTGACATGCGCCGATTGTTACTCATTACCGGACCAAATATGGGGGGTAAATCCACATTCATGCGGCAAACGGCGTTGATTACCCTTCTTGCCTACGTTGGCAGCTATGTACCAGCTCAATCAGCACGGATCGGACCAATCGACGCGATCTTTACACGTATTGGTGCCGCAGATGACCTCTCTGGGGGCCGTTCAACATTTATGGTTGAGATGACAGAATCAGCAGCAATTCTACACACGGCAACGGAAAATAGTCTTGTGCTGATGGATGAAGTTGGTCGCGGTACATCGACCTTCGATGGCTTAGCATTAGCATTTGCTATCGCACGTCACCTATTGACGCACAACCGTGCCTACACATTGTTTGCAACTCATTATTTTGAATTGACACAATTGGCAGATGAGTTTCCGCAATCGGAAAATGTTCATTTTTCAGCCATCGAAGAGGGACATGATAACATTGTTTTTTTGCATGAGGTGCATGCTGGACCAGCAAGTCAGAGTTATGGCCTGCAAGTCGCACAACTAGCTGGTTTGCCAATTTCAGTAATTCGTGTGGCGCGTGAACACCTTGCCCTGCTAGAGCAACAAGTGGTTGATCTCAAAGCGCGACGACTTGATTTATTTTGCCCTCCCTCTTCGGAATTCGCCATAAACTCATTTAGAGATAATTCTATTACGACGGAGAACGTTACCTCGTTGGCTTCCAGATATGGGGAAATCAAAGCCTCAAAAACTCTTTTTAAACAGAATTCAGATGACTTTAATAGTGTGTTAGCAATGACTAAAGTCACTATATTGGAACGTCTAGCATCTATTAACCCGGATGATCTGTGTCCTCGAGAAGCTATGAACTTTTTGTACGAGCTACGTACTTTGTTGAACAGAGACAATTGAATTCTGGATAATTAATATTTGAATTGCACCATATACTACTTCCACTTTTGACTTGCAGTCTATAAACAGTGTGGGAGCGAGATAACAGGTCATCTTCTCCTGATTCCAATATTTTGGGATGTGATAAATTTTTTAAATCTGTGCTTTGATGAAGTCGTTAGTATATTCTCTATAAGTTCAATGAAATGTGGGTTCCGTTAAATCTTCTTCATTCTCATCATTGATTCTAAGATTTATGCTACCACATGCATATGCATCCTCAATTTCCTCTTCGGTTGCTGCACGCACATCCGTCACTTTTAGTAAGAAACGCAGTGCTTTGCCTGCGAGCGGGTGATTACCATCAAGTACAACCTTATCCTCGGAGATGTTGGTAACGGTATAGACTAGCATATCGTCTTCATCATCTATGTCTTCAATAATGCCTTCAAATTGCATGCCTACTTTAAGTGGCTCAGGGAAACGATCACGTTCTTCAATTTTGATTAATTGCGCATCATAATCGCCGAAAGCATCGGATGGCTCTAATTGCAATTTCGTTTCAAAGCCAACATGCTGGCCATCGAGTGCTTCCTCAATTTTAGGGAGCGTTCCATCGTAGCCACCATGTAGATAAAGCATCATTTGGTCACTCGTATCTTCAATTAAATTTCCCTGGGTATCCAACAGCGTGTAAGTGACTGACACAACGGTATTTTTTTTAATTTTCATTAGACTCTCCAAAATAGAGGGTATTCATTATAAAGGGGTCTGTGCATTGGTCCATTTTTGTTCTTACGATAAAGACACTGCGATTTTTCAGATTACTCGATAGTCTCAAAACAGAAATCTTTATGAAGAAGCAACATTAGAAAAATGTTCACTTTTGTTGATTTACGAATCCTTAAAAGACTTTTCTTTCCATTATCTTCGATAATCGTAGTCAATATGATTTGAAATCTACTTTTTTAAAACCACTGATGACAATTTTGATTAGGATTCTTACTTGAAGAGCAGATTCGTCTCCATTGTCACAGATAACTTTTAAAAATTTGGACATAAAAATTGTAAATTGATCGAATCGACTACTTTTCTAATGCGATGATTTTTATCACAGGTATCAATTTCCGCATGTGGCATGTGAAATGAGATTTTTCGAATTGAGTTATATTTTCTCTGGTGCTGTTCGTCAATGAAATCCAATGTTTAAACATCTTTTTTACTCAAAAAAACAGATAAATGAAGAAAAATTTGCTATTAGTGTTCAAAAACAAGTAACCTTTCTACAGAAAAATCACAATTGTTGTACGCTCGCAACCATTTCCCCATTAATGTCTTCTGATGAAGACTGCAATTATTTTGATATAAATATAATGAAAAAACATGGAAATTGCTGGCATTATCATGCTTCATGACTTATTTTTCCATGAGATAGATCCTTTAGTATTCGATAATTGCATACCGAGCAAATAAAAAGCGATGTAAAATGAACGAGATGTTGATGACGCATCTGGGAAAACCCAATATAATTTCTTGCCAAGCAGCTTGCGTGACTTAGGGTAATCCTGAATTGCCATAGTCGAGCACTCGGCTTCGCTTTAGTTAGATCGTATTTGCCAGCCTTTGCTTTATAATTTTATCGCTTATTATCTATCATAAAAGGACGTGATCATGAAGAAGTCTATCCTCGTCGCTTCGTTGTTAGCCATTGCTTTGACCGCTTGTGGTAAGAAGGAAGGATCCACTACTGTCGATGCTGACACCGTGGCGTCAGCACCGGCGGCAGCTGCGGACTTCATTGCTTCGGCTGCTGAAGCTGCTGTTTCGAATGTTGAAGGCGCTGTTTCTAATATTGAGGCTGCTGCTGCCAGCAAGTAAACGTTTTCTATATAGAAAAGGTAGAAAAAAGCCAGCGTAACGCTGGCTTTTTTCTTGTCTCAACCGATGAGAGTGACTAGAAAAAACTGATTGATCAAGAAGATAACGAAGTTATATAAGATTCAATACTACCGGTATCCCTACAAGAGCTATTATCAGCGTATTGAGATACGGATAATGGCTTTTATGTCTGAAATCAATGAAGCTAGATCAAAACAATAAGGTCCTGTAATTTTTAAAATACCTCAAATTGTCCAGTTCTACTGCACGAGAGACACGAGAAGACGCTACACGCTGTAGATCGCTCCCTAGCGCGCCATGTATATTATGGTACTTCTCGTAAAGAATCATCAGGAAATTTGAGCATGGAGTACATTTTTTCGTTACATTGATGTAACTTGCCAAACCTATTAAACATTGTGAAGCACAGTACGAATTCATTTTCGGATTAATTCAATCCATGAGTTATCGTTGTATTTATAGTCGCTAGATTTACCATAAATATTTATTGAATTATAGATATTTTTAATATTAAATTAATAATGGTATATTATGGGTTATTTTAATTATTTATTGTCAGAAACTGCTGAAACTATGCATAAGGTTTTTAGATATCTCGCCTAAATGGTGAAATCCATATTTGCAAGTTAGAAAGCGAAAATACGAAAAATACGAGTGTTACACTATTCCTTGTAATGATTGATGTTCGTTACTAAAAATGAACTAATTTTTTTTTGAAAAAAGTTTGATTTGCAAGATGCAGTTTATCTGCCTAGAATCGAAAACCGTTTCATTGAGTGGCTAGAGGGTAATTCATTTTTTTCTCTTAATTTTAGAAAAAGCGGACTTGAGTTCGCTTTTTTTCTGTATGCTGCTCATAAATATTGAATTATCACGCACTTTCCAATTTTTGTATGTTCGATTTTATTCGCCGTTATAAAAGATTATTCCTCATTTTTCTTGGTATTCTGATTGTACCTTCGTTCGTTTTAGTTGGTATCCATGGTTTTCAGGAATCTTCATACGATCGCAATAAAATTGCGATCGTTGGCAACCAGAACATTACCCGTCAGGAGCTCGATGCTGTTTTATTTGAGCAGACTGAGCGCATGCGCAAGATATTCGGTGAGAAGATCGATATCGATCATCAGGTTGATCAGTCAGAAATATCGCAGGCCGTATTGGATATGTTGATCAATAAACGTTTATTGGAACAAGAGGCATTGAAAAAACATCTCTCGGTATCTGATGAACAGGTGCGTGAAGCTTTGCTCTCGATTCCAGCGATTACACAGCTGCGCAAGTTAGATGGAAGTTTTGACGAAGCGGCTTATTCACAATTGTTGGCGGCACAGCAGTTGACACCACAGCGTCTTGAAGAAAAAATGCGCCTTGAGTTGACATCACAGCAACTGTCGTCGAATTTGCAGGACAGTGTGATCGTTCCAAAAACTGTGATAGATCGTTTTTTGGAATTTCGAATGCAAGTACGTGAAGTTGCATTGATGAAAATTTCCTCAAACTCATATTTGAGGAAGATTCATCCTACGAAAGAACAATTGCAAGCTTATTACAATTCAAATAAGTTTCAATTCCAAAAACCGCAATCTGCCAAAGTTGAATATGTCCTTCTTGATCCGAAGGAGATATCTATCCATGCAGTGATGCAGCCGAGTTATGACGATCTGAAGAAGTACTACAAAGAAAACGTTGCTCGTTTTACTACGAAGGAACAGCGTCGGGTTAGTCATATTCTGATTTCTGCACCATCTGATGCAAGTCATGCTGATTGTATGAAAGCCAAGGCAAAAGCTGAAGCGATTTTGGCGCAATTGCAAAAACATCCAAATAACTTCGTGAAACTGGCTGTGTCAAATTCAGATGACCTGAGTTCAAAGGAAAATGGTGGCGATCTCGGGTACTTTCAGCGTGGTTCGATGGTGAGGGTCTTTGAAGATACTGCTTTCATAATGAAGGATGGCGATTTGTCAGATGTAGTAAAGACAGATTTTGGTTTTCATATCTTAAAATTGACAGGCATTAAACCATCCCAGACTAAGTCATTCGATGAAGTTAAGGAGAAATTAGTTAGTGAGTGGCTCAAGCAGGAGCAAGCGAAGTATTATGCAAAATTTGCAGAACAGTTCAGAAATGGAGTTTACGAAGACCCAGATAGTTTGAGGCCTGTTGCAGAAAAGCTGGGATTGAAGGTTCAAATAGCCGAAGTTGACTATATACCTAAACCGATATACAAGCAGCATCCACTAAATAACGAGAAGCTTTTGCGAGCAATCTTTAGTGATGAAGCTTTGAAAAATAAACGCAACACGGAAGTGGTCGATATTGGAAAGGGTGTGTTGGTGTCAGCGCGTATTGTCAAATATTGTCCAGCGGTCACGCCAGAATTGTTGGCTGTCGAGTCACAAGTGATTTCGAAATTGACATTGGAACTTGCTGCACGAGAAGCTAAGAAAGTAGGTGAAGCGAAACTTAAAGCCTTGAAGAAGGGTGAGTTATCTACTGGATTTGGTGTTGTGCAAGTGATATCGCGTGATAATCAGAGGAAGTTATCGCCATCGGTACTGGGTGCGATTTTTTCTGTCGATACAAAAACTATGCCAGCTTATGTCGGTGTTGATTTGGGAAAGGAAGGTTATGCGATATATCGCATTAGTCGAGTTTCCAAAAATCCTGTACAAGATTCAGAGAGGATTTTTGTTGAATCCCAAAAACTTCGTCAGATGATGGTGCAAGCGGAATGGAATGCCTATGTGGCTAGTTTACGTACACGTTCAAAAGTGAAAATATTGACGCTTCCTCAACAAACGAGTTGAAGCTCATGATGTACTGCTGGTCTTCTTCTATAAGAAATTTTCAACTCTTAATCGGTTGTTACAAAGTATAGATAGATTAGATTCTAGAATGAATCTAGTGGTTAATATGGTCCAAAGGGTTTGGCTGAACTATTGCTTGTAGTTATAATTTTTTGGGAAAAATATTTTTATTGTTCATGTTGTGATAAAATCAAGGGCTAGTTGAAGTTACGGAGCGTGGCGCAGCCTGGTAGCGCATCTGATTTGGGATCAGAGGGTCGTAGGTTCGAATCCTATCGCTCCGACCAGAATTGATACTAAAATTTTAAGAAGCATAATGCATGCAAAAACGCCCCGACGGGGCGTTTTTGCATGCATTATGGTTTTTTTATAATTCAGGTAAAATTGCGTCCTCGTTGCTACTTGGCAGTTATATTCTAATTGGATGAGGCATAGTTCCATAATTCATTTTTAAAAGATATCAGTTAATTAACCAGTGCAGTGACGAGCGAGTTTTCGGGACATAGATGTTGTCTGTCCCTATAACTTTGTATTTGAATCCTGATAGGGAGATCGCAGAGGAGGTGAGTCGCGGTCCCTTCTAGTGTGTGAAGTGAGTTTGTATCAATGGCATGCGTGATCTGAGGTGTCGTTGATCCATTTTTTGGACTTTATATAGTCTATGGTTTAAGTACCCACAAACTATTTTGGATATTGCATGACTAAGGTTGTTATTAAAGATGGCGAGCCTGTTGAAGTTGCACTGCGTCGTTTCCGCCGTGCCGTTGATAGCACAGGTTTGATTAAAGAAGTTAAGGCACGTGGTGCATACGAAAAACCGACAACTGAGCGTAAACGGAAGAAAGCAGCGGCTGTGAGCCGGTTACGTAAGCGTTTGCGTAGCATGACACTGAAAAGGAAAATGTACTAAATTTCGAGTTTTTGATTTTTTAAAAACCGTCATGATGAAAGTCTGGCGGTTTTTTCTTTTTCCATCGTAAAACATTGGAAGTTAGTGCTGGCCATGAGGTAGTTGTTTCTTAAATATGAATTAAGAATTAATTTTTAGTTGTAGAGACATCTGATGCTGTGTATTTTTCATGGTTGATTACAGCGTAAAGAGCAAAATGGTAAAATCAAAGTTCCTTGGAAATTTTCCGAGAGATTTTATCGAACGATTACACTTTATTTCTTTATTTTTTCTGTACTTTTGCCTATGCACGACGATTTTTCCCCTTTGACTGCCCTGTCTCCACTAGATGGCCGATATGCTCGCAAGACTGATGCTCTACGCCTATGGCTTTCTGAAGCAGCATTTATGCGTCACCGTGTGACGGTTGAGATCCATTGGTTGATCGCATTATCTAATGCTGGTTTTCCTGAAATTTCAGCGTTCTCTGTGGAATCGGAAGCGTTTTTATTAGGTTTGATTGACCGTTTTAGTAATGCTGATGCTGCTCATATCAAAGATATCGAACGCGTTACGAACCATGACGTAAAGGCCGTTGAATACTGGTTAAAAGAGAAGGTAAATGGTCAGGCAGAGCTAGAAAAAGCGAGTGAATTTATCCATTTCGCGTGCACTTCGGAAGACATTAATAATACCTCGTATGGGATGATGATTAAGGGGGCTCGAGATCAGGTGTTGCTGCCCTCACTGAGGGCTGTCGCACGCAAGTTAACTGCCTTAGCCCACGAACTGGCTGATCAGCCTATGCTGTCACGTACCCATGGACAGCCAGCTTCCCCGACGACGTTGGGGAAAGAATTGGCTAATATTGTTGCACGTTTGAACAGTGCGATCGAACGCATCGAAAATGTCAATTTGCTGGCCAAAATGAATGGCGCAGTCGGCAACTACAACGCGCATTTATCTGCCTACCCAGAATTCGACTGGGAGAATTTTTCACGTCGGCTGATTCAAGAGCGTTTGGGTTTGATATTTAATCCATATTCAATCCAAATTGAACCACATGACTATATGGCGGAACTTTTTGATGCCGTTGCACGTACAAATACGATTTTGTTGGATCTAAACCGTGATGTGTGGGGATATATTTCGATGGGTTATTTCAATCAAAAAACCAAGATTGGTGAGATTGGTTCGTCGACGATGCCACATAAGGTTAATCCTATTGATTTCGAGAATTCAGAAGGCAATTTGGGTCTTGCTAATGCATTGCTGCGTCATTTAGCTGATAAATTGCCAGTTTCACGTTGGCAACGTGATTTAACTGACTCGACGGTGCTACGAAATATTGGTGTTGCGCTTGGTTATAGTTTATTGGCTTATGATTCTTGTCTGTGTGGTTTGGTTAAACTGGAGGTGAATCGAGCTCGTTTAGAGTGGGATCTCGACAATACCTGGGAAGTTTTGGCTGAACCAGTGCAGACGGTGATGCGTCGTTTTGGTATACCGAATCCGTATGAACAACTTAAGGAGTTAACTCGCGGTAAGGCTATTACGCGTGAAGTTTTACAAAATTTCATTGCGGAGCTGTCGATTCCAGAGACAGAGAAAAAACGTTTGTTAGCGATGACTCCGGCGTCATACATTGGTTTGGCTACTACGTTAGCTAAACGTGTCTGAATTAGTTTAGTAGTGAGTTTTGATGGATGCAGAAAGCAATTTTTATGAGGGAAAAATTGACGTAGGTATAATTTTTCGATGAACGTGAGGATTTGTTTTCTTCTGGGCAGTATTTTTAGTCACTGTTCTATTATTAAAAGTAAGGCCTATGTACAATTTCAAAGGTATGAGGATTTTCTGTGGTAATGTTGATCGCGAATACTTTTGTTGGAATTAGCGCTTGCTTGGTATATATAAGTGTGGTATGTGGTGGTGAGGCACTGTTATTCTTCAACAAGTGATCAATTAATTTGGTTGTTGTCATTGTTAAAACCTCATCACCATATGTTGGTGAAGTGCTAGGGGAAATTGAGCGTAAGTCTTACGTATTCTTAAATACAATTTTTTGATCCCTTGCTGAATGACTTTCAAGTTGATTCCTGGTATTTCTATAACTCCAGAAATAACTACGTCACGAGTAACGTGGCATCATGTGTAAGAAAGATTTCAGCTTCTCAGTTCTATTCTTGAGCCAAGAATAGAACTGAGAAGCTGAAATTCTAAAAAATTTACTGGCCATAGACACTTGAGATTTATGTTCCGCAGGGGGTATGTATTCTTAGTAATGCGAGATTTATCATATTTTTACATTTTTAATCATCACACATGGTATACGATAAGCATTTTGGTCAGATTCGATATATCTATCTTTTGACTAAAAATCCTAGTACCATTTTTATGTATTCATCAATAGCTCGTTTCTATCTCATCGATAGTTGTTACTGCTAATGGGTTATAAATTCAAGAAAGGTCGATGCTAGATGTTCTTATTACTGGGTCGACCGGACAGCGATTGGGTATACTGTGTATTGAATTAAATGTTCATTCAGCCTCTATAACGGTTTAGCAAGAACCTGATTTCGTTGTATATATCAGTGTTTTTCTACCCATCGTAATGCCCCAATGGCTAGCATAAGATACAAAAATCCAGGTAGGGCGGCGGTGAGCCAGGCAGGCCACGTATTGAGCAAACCGAGGTGTGAGAACAAACTATTTAGTAGTTGAAAACTTACACCTAGCATTATCCCGCCAAATACTTTTAGACCAATGGCGCCTGCTCTGGCATGCATATATGCGAAAGGTAGTGCGAGAGCCATCATCACAAAAGATGCGAATGGATATAGTAGTTTTCGCCAGAGTGCTAATATGTAGCGATCTGTATTTTGCTGATTATCTTTCAAATGACCGATGTACTTGTAGAGATTACAGATAGCCATATTATGAGGATGTATCATCAATACCGATAGAATTTGTGGTGTCAGTTCTGATTCCATTCGGAAATCATTGATATGATGTTGGCTTGACTCGATGATATCTTGTAACGCATTGTCATGCGTCATGCGTCTTTTCTCCTTTCTAGTCTCAAAGCGTGTTTCAGAAACATCGTACAGACACCAGATATTGGGCGGCTCGAAACGTCCCTTTGCGGTAAATCTGATACTTTCCAAACGAAAGTCATTATCAAATTCGTAAATCCGGACATTGTTGATTGTACTGTCAGCATTGAGAGTTCCAATATTGATGAAACGTGTTACACGTTTTTGATCTTGTTCAAAGCTATCTTTGACCCAGATGCCTGATCGAAAATCTGAGGAGATTGCTTTTCCTAAGGCTTTGAGGCGAATTTTTTTTGCTAGTACTTCTCCATGAGGAGCTACTAATTCGCCGATTAGAAAGGTTATAATAACTAAAGGGATGCCGATCTTGAGGAGTGAGCGTAAGGCTTGTGTTGAGGAGATTCCCGATATACGTAGAATTGTAAATTCAGAGCTGCCAGACATCTGGGCACAAACATAGATGGCAGCGATTAAACTCGAGACAGGAATGATTTCGTAGAGCCTTTGTGGTGAGAAAAACAATACGTGTACTAAAGCGTGATGAAATTTATAACCACTGTGTCCTACGTGACTTAGTTCACTGATTAGGTCGAAGAAAACAAAAAGACCGACGAAGGTTATTACTATAAAAAGAAAAGCCAGATAGATCTGACGAGCAAGATATCGTTCATAGATTTTCATGACCGTGCAGCCCTTTTACTGCTACGGATAAGATGTATTAGAGTAGCGAAAATGCCCCGTAAGCATGTGCGGCGTATATAGAATATAAAAATAATCCACGCGACCACAGCGTGTAGCAGCCATACTCCGATGGTAAGTGAGAGCTTTTCTTGTGCCACCCATGCTTGAGATAGACTTAGTAGATTGCTATAGCTTAAGTAGACTAGCACGGCAATGACGAGATTACCGGTTCGGCCATGGCGGGGATTTTGATGGGCCAGTGGAATTGCCAATAATACAAGATTAATTGCTAACATCGGCAAACCGAAGCGCCAGACGATTTCTCCCTGATGAATCGGTGTCATGTCCTGTAGTAGGGCGTTTGTTGAGAGACTTTTGGTTGGTGCATTACCGACACTTCTATGTGAGGCATTTTCAATCTTTACTCCATAGCGTTCAAATTCCATCACACGATAGCTCGGTTTATCTGGTTCCCCGTCATAACGGCACCCATTTTCGAGGATGATGTATCGGTCACCGTTGGGTGTTAATTCGATTTGACCATTCTTTGAAATTACAATATTGACTTTGCTATTTTCTGTACCGGATACGAACACATTATGCACGTGAGAAGCATTGGGTGATATGCTCTCAACAAAAAAAACACGCTGATTGCTAGCAGATTCACGGAATTGTCCAGAAGTGATCATGGCAACATCATCACGTTGTGTAAACCGTTGTTTTAGCAAGTTGATGTGTTGATTAGCCCAAGGCCATGCTACTAGTGCACAGAATGCGATGGATGCTATGAATGGAGTAGAAAAACGTAGTACTGGAAGAATAAAATCCGTGCTAGATAGGCCAGAGGAGAACCAAATGATCATCTCAGAATCTTTATGCCAACGGGTCAGTACAAATAGCACAGAAACAAACAATGTGATGATTAGAATGATGGCGAGATAGCTGACAACGGTGAGGCCGATCAACACTAAGATGTCCCGTGGGTCGGCATGACCTGCTGCAGCGAAACCGAGAATGCGAATCATCATGGTGGTGAGTATCACTGTAATCATCACCATAAAGACTGCACCGGCGGTATAGTTCAACTCACGCTGAAGGGAATACTGAAAAATCATCTGAAAAAGTATGTATGGTGATTACAGTTGGGTGAGTGTGAGAAAAAGTGGATAATTATCGATCGAATAAATTCTACCCGAGGATAAGTGCGATGGACTTTAGCATAAAAGTTTACGAACCGAACAAAGGCCATAAGACGGATGAGGCTGTCAGTGAGGATGCTATTCGTGTCAAGACTGAATGTTTGGTGGTGGGAGTATTCGAGGAGAAAGCACTATCTGGAATTGCTAAACACCTCGATATATTGAGTAATGGTATGTTGGGTCGTCTCATTGAGTGTGGCGAATTTGATGCGAAGCTTGGAAGTACGCTCATTTTGCATGAAGTTGTGGGCTGGAGCGCTATTCGCGTGTTATTCGTTGGTTTAGGCTCTGAAAGTGATCTCAATGCGAAGACTTTCACCACTGCGACTCGCGCCGCAGTGCGTGTCTTAATGATGACAAGGGCGACGGATGCATTTTGGTGCCTGACTGCTGTTCCGTTTAAGGAGCGTGATACTGCTTTAGTTATACGCCATACAATAATTACTTTGCATGACGGTATGTATTCCTTTAGTGAGATGAAGACCAAAGGGGAAGTTACTGTACCTGCTTTGCGACAAGTTGCGCTCATGTCCAGCATTGTAGATTTGGGAATTGCTCAGATTGGTGTAAAACAGGGTGAAGCGATCGCTCATGGTATAAAGCTGACGAAAGACCTCGGTAATTTGCCTAGCAACGTTTGCACTCCGACGTATTTGGCCGAGATCGCCAAAAAAATTGCTAAAGATTTTCCGAATCTCACAGCGCAGATTTTGGAGACTGAGCAAATCAGAGCGCTCAAGATGCATTCATTTCTGTCGGTGGCACGTGGTTCAGTCGAGATGCCGCGACTCATTGTACTTAAATATCAAGGTACGGGTGCCGAGGTGTCACCGATTGTCTTGATTGGCAAGGGTGTGACTTTCGATAGTGGAGGTATTTCACTCAAGCCAGGCGAAGGCATGGATGAAATGAAATATGATATGTGTGGTGCCGGTTCGGTCCTTGGCACGATGCGTGCCGTTGCGGAAATGGATCTCAAATTAAACGTCATTGCTGTCATTCCGGCGACCGAAAATATGCCGAGTGGCATGGCAATTAAGCCCGGTGATATCGTGACTAGCATGTCGGGTCAGACTATTGAGGTACTCAATACTGATGCTGAAGGTCGTTTGATTTTGTGTGATGCTCTTACCTACGCAGAACGTTTTAAACCTGTGGCCGTGATTGATATTGCCACGCTGACAGGAGCTTGTGTTGTTGCACTTGGTCATGTCAATTCCGGGCTTTTCTCGAAGAGTGATACATTGGCTACGGAATTGCTAGTAGCTGGGCGTCAGGCGAACGATACAGTATGGCGCATGCCGCTTGATGATGAATATCACGAACTACTCAAGTCTAATTTTGCCGATATGGCTAACATCGGCGGACGTTACGCAGGCTGTGTTACAGCGGCTTGCTTTCTGTCACGTTTCACTGAAAAATATGATTGGGCTCATCTTGATATTGCAGGCACGGCATGGGAGAGTGGTGCGTCTAAGGGTGCGACGGGCCGTCCTGTACCTCTTCTTACACATTTTCTCATACATCGTGAATCCAGGTGACACGCGTCGATTTTTACATACACCCTGCGAAATCCCTTGACTACGCTTGTCGGCTTGCACGCAAGGTTTATGTGAGCGGGCATACATTAGTCGTTGTGGCGGAGCGCCCATTGCTCGAAAAATTTGACTATGCACTTTGGACGTTTGGAGCAATGGAGTTTGTACCGCATTGTCGCTCTGATGATTTACTAGCGGAGAGGACACCAGTTTTGCTGGCGGGTCTTGACGATGAGGTACCCCACTATTATGAAGGAGTGCTACTGAACCTCGCGAGCTCCGTTCCAACTTATTTTGCGTGTTTTGAGCGTGTACTAGAAGTGGTCAGTGATGTACCAGATCAGCTGGCCAGTGCGCGTGCTCGCTACCGTTTTTACCGTGATCGAGGCTATGCTATTAAGAACCACGACCAACGTGAACGAAATTCTTTTGGTATTTGATAAGAAATTTTTCTATAACGTTATAGTAGCTACTTAATTACGTAGCTTGAGTAGCGTGTTTATAACTCGTTACTCAAGCTACTGATGGTAGCGCTTATTCAATGGATAGAAAATTACGAAAAAATTTCTGAAGCAATTGCTTCAAGTAACTCATTAGATAATGCTAGAGAAATCTTATGTATATTATTATCCTGTGACTGCACCCTTGTTGGCTGGTTGTGCCAATGCGGCGTATTTGGCTAACACACCTCTCGTATAACGTGGAGAAGGTTTTTTCCATACCGCCCTGCGACGTATAAGTTCCTCATCCGGAACATTTAATTGTAATAACAATTGATGGGCATCAATTGTTATCATATCTCCTTCTTGAACCAGCGCAATGTTTCCGCCAACAAAAGCTTCCGGAGCAACATGACCAACTACCATTCCCCAGGTGCCACCTGAAAAACGTCCATCGGTGATGAGCCCGACTGATTCTCCCAAGCCTTTACCGATGATGGCTGACGTTGGTGCCAACATCTCCGGCATGCCCGGACCTCCTTGTGGGCCAAGATAACGAAGGACAATTACGTCGTTAGCTTGGATTTTATCTGCAAGAATGGCACTCATTGCGCTTTGCTCATCGTCGAATACACGTGCTGGGCCAGTAATAACAGGATTCTTCAATCCAGTGATTTTCGCAACGGCTCCATCTGGGGCAAGATTACCTTTCAGGATTGCGAGATGTCCCTCTTTGTAGAGAGCATTAGAAATTGGATATATAACCCTTTGGTCTATACGTGGCACTGATGGAACATGTGATAGTTCTTCCTCGATCGTGCGACCAGTAATCGTTATACAATCGCCATGTAAAAGGCCTGCGTCGAGTAAGATTTTCATCACTTGCGGGATACCTCCTGCCTTATGTAGATCTGTAGCGACAAATTGCCCTGATGGTTTTAAATCACAAATGACGGGAACGCGCCGACGGATGCGTTCAAAATCGTCAATGCTCCATTCGACTTCCGCAGCGTGTGCGATAGCGAGAAAATGCAGTACTGCATTGGTCGAACCACCCGTGGCCATTATGAGTGATACCGCATTCTCAATGGATTTCTTCGTGATAATATCGCGCGGCTTCAGGTTTTTTTTGACAGCTTCGATGAGCACACGCGCAGACTCTCTTGCAGAATCGATCTTTTCTTGATCTGGATTTGCCATAGTTGATGAATACAATAGTGACATGCCCAGTGCTTCGAAGGATGAGCTCATCGTATTCGCTGTGTACATGCCACCACAAGATCCTGAGGTTGGGCAGGCATTTTTCTCGATACCTTTGAAATCGAATTCAGTCATTCGGCCAGCACTGAATTCTCCAACAGCTTCGAACGATGAAACAATAGTAAGATCACGACCTTTCCACTGGCCTGGTTTGATTGTGCCGCCGTAGACGTAGATACCAGGTACATTGATACGTGCTAACGCTATCATACCTCCAGGCATATTTTTATCACATCCGCCGATCGCGATGATGCCGTCCATCCATTGGCCCTGTACGGCTGTTTCAATACAATCCGCAATGACTTCACGTGAGACGAGAGAATACTTCATGCCTTCTGTGCCCATAGACATTCCATCTGAAATCGTCGGTGTACCAAAGGTTTGAGCATTGGCATTGGACTCTTTGATTGCAGCTACAGCGGCGTCTGTTAAGCGTTGTAAACCTGCATTACAAGGTGTAATGGTTGAATGACCATTGGCCACACCAATCATAGGATTATCGAAATCTTTTTCTTGATAACCCAAAGCGTAATACATTGAGCGATTGGGTGAACGCGCCACACCTTGCGTGATGTTGCGTGAGCGGCGGTTGTAAGAAACCATGACAATCTCCTTCGTTTCAAGGGGCGCGCCTGCGGACGGCGCATATTTTCAGGAAAGCAAGAATCGTCTTTCCTTATCGACTTGTCAAATATATTATTCAACTCATATGAAATTTCGAAATATGGCAGGAGTTTTGTCAACTTCCTTAGTTTTTTGGAGTCCTTGAAGAGGTATGATTTTTGTCCATGTTTTGCATAACATGACTATGTAATAATGAATTTAATATTGTTACAGCAGCCGAATAACGATGGAAAATTGTCTAGATCAATCAATTATGTGCGCCAAAAAATCTCGGTATCCTGACAACTTTATGATCTATCAACTGTTACCGAAGGTGATATGAATTTCCAGTGATATTGATAGGTGCTAGCATTTTGTTTTTTGTACCCTCCTGAGGTCATCTTCAATTCAATGGATTCCTCAAAATAGTGTGCAGTGCTGTGATATTTTTGCTATTACATCAACAGATGTTTGATATCGAAGTTTATCGTTACAAGCACTATAGGTGATAGCAAATCTAATTTTTGGCCGTAAGGTCGGAAAATAAGCGGTACTGGAATTTTTATCTGATATTCCATTTTATGATTTATGTTGATTCATCCTCAATTTGATCCTATTGCGATCTATTTTGGTCCAATAGAGATTCGCTGGTATGGTTTGATGTACTTGGTCGCATTCCTTATATTTTTGACACTTGGGCGTTTGCGTATTCGTCAATCGCACATGCAGATACAAAACTGGCGAGTAGAGGATCTGGATGACATGTTGTTCTATGGTGTACTCGGAGTACTGCTCGGTGGTCGCCTTGGCTACGTGATTTTTTATAAGTTATCTGATTATCTCCAAAATCCACTGAGTATTTTGAAAGTATGGGAAGGTGGGATGTCATTTCATGGTGGATTTATCGGGGTGTTAGTGGCCATGTACTGGGTCATGCGAAAGCGTGATCAATCATGGTTGATGGGTATGGATATGATCGCTCCATTGATCCCGTTGGGATTGGCAGCTGGTCGATTTGGTAATTTTATCAATGGAGAGTTATGGGGACGAGTCACACATCCTACAGCTCCGTGGGCGATGTTATTTCCGCAGGCAGCACAGGATGATATGTTATGGATAGGAGCACATACTAAATCATTAATTGATTTAGAGGTGCTGCAGTCGGTATGGATACAGTACCACGGGTTGCCACGTCATCCCTCACAACTTTACGAAGTAGCGCTGGAGGGGATTGTATTATTTCTGATTTTATGGTTTTTTGCTTTGTACCGACGTCCGGTGGGTGCAGTTTCAGGGCTATTCTTGATGGGTTACGGGACATTTCGCTTGCTTGTTGAATTTACGCGAGAGCCCGATAATTTTCTGGGATTGTTGCTTTTTGGATTGTCTATGGGACAGTGGCTTTCTTTGCCGATGTTGCTGGCAGGTATCTGGATGTTATTTTTAGCACATCGAAATCCTTCTCGAGCAATAACATAAGAGGCAATGTTTACGAGTACGAGTGTTAATTTCTTTATTCTTTCAATGGATTCGAAAAGATATATTTTTTCTATGTTTTTCCCCTCTGAACTGTATTCTAGTAAATTTTTTTGATAGTGAGAAAAGAATTTTTACTCATTGTAAGTTTACGACTTTGGCTGATTTGGATGCAACTATCCGTCAAGAAAATTTATCGACTGAAGAGTAACTTAGTGCCATCTCAGCAATGCAGAGATAGACTACAAACATGTAGGGGTGCGGGCCACTATGGCAGATTTCCTTTAGAAGAGTTGCGATTTCTCCTAATGGAGACCACAGTCTTTCTTGGTTTCGATAAACTGCTGCCGAAAGTAAATTGTACTTCATCCCAGTTTAAAGAATATCTTGTTACTCACGTTCAGATGCAGAGTAACCGAACCTTATTATGGTAGGGACACTATAAGAAGTGGAACCGCAGATCATGAATGTGGAATAAAAAGCTCTATTGAGGAAGACTTTGTATTATCGAGAGCAGATGACTACCTCTACTACGCAGTATAAGGTAGTCAAAGAAAAACCCGCCGAAGCGGGTTTTTTTGAAATCGTCACTAAACAATCTACTTACTAGTCCCGACAACTTCAACTTCTACGCGACGGTTCGGCGATAAGCAGGCTTTCAGTTTAGTCTTTACAAGACCATTACAGTCTTCTGTGATAACTGGGTTACGTTTTCCCTTTCCTTCTGTGTACACACGGTTGCTGTCGATGCCTTGACTCAATAGATAGGCCTTGACGCTTTCAGCGCGGCGGATCGATAGATGGTCGTTGTACTTATCACTGCCGATCTGGTCAGTATGACCTGTGGCAACGATAACTTCCAAGTCCACATCCCGAATTTTCAAGACTAGATCGTCTAGTTTTGCTTTACCTTCCAAGCTTAAGATAGCTTTGTCAAAATCGAATAATGCGTCAGCTTGATATGTGACCTTGTGGCTTGTTGGAACGATAGGTGCACGAACCAGTACAGGAGTCGGTTTTGGTGCTTGTGTGATGAACGATCCATCGCACTTGGCATTTGATGTTCCCGGAGTCCACGAACTGTCACGCCAGCACAGTTCGTCCATACCGTTCTTCCATACTTGCTCTTCGCCACCATTCACCCAGTTGCCGTTGATTGACTGTTGGGAGACTGGGACTGGACCTGAGACTTTTTGGATATGGTTTTTAGCCATCGTGGATGTGGCCATCACTGCGGTAGCTGCAACGATCGCGAGCTTAGGGAATTTATTCATTTTTTCCTCTCGAAATGAGATTGCTGCAGGGTGACTGCGAGCCTAAACGACGAAACTAAAGGTCTTACTTACACCACCCAAAGTATAGCATGGGCAAAAGTATGCCAAGGTCGGTGCAAAAATACTTAGAGTGGGTTGGAATTATACCTTGCGATTTTGTCATATTGATTCGTCGTAAGAAAAAACAAGAATATCTGT
This sequence comes from Candidatus Pandoraea novymonadis, assembly GCF_003004665.1. Classification (GTDB taxonomy): domain Bacteria; phylum Pseudomonadota; class Gammaproteobacteria; order Burkholderiales; family Burkholderiaceae; genus Pandoraea; species Pandoraea novymonadis. Next base: position 544,609 of record NZ_MUHY01000001.1, on the reverse strand, counting down.
TGGCCATTGCTTTGTTGTTGCTTTTAAACAACGTATCTGATTAAATCGGACCTTCTATTTTTACTCGAGAATTTTTTACCATTTTTTATCTTCCATATTGGTTTTATAAGATAAATCGTCAAGATTTCGGATTGAATGATGGCTCATGTTAGAATCAAAAAATATTTTCACTACTAGGCAGTACTTGCCTGTTGCGATTTGCGTTTTATAGATACGGATAATGGACAAGTTCGCAAAAGAAACGCTCCCGATTTCGCTTGAAGAAGAAATGCGCCAGTCATACCTTAGTTACGCCATGAGCGTGATTGTTGGCCGCGCTTTGCCAGATGTCCGAGATGGTTTGAAACCGGTCCACCGGCGTGTCTTATTTGCTATGCACGAACTGAACAATCACTGGAATCGGGCTTATAAGAAATCTGCTCGTATTGTTGGTGATGTGATCGGTAAATATCATCCGCACGGGGATGTTTCTGTTTACGACACAATAGTTCGGATGGCACAAGATTTTTCTCTCCGTTATATGTTGATTGATGGTCAGGGTAATTTTGGTTCGGTTGATGGTGATAATGCTGCGGCCATGCGATATACGGAAATTCGCATGGCGAAGGTTGGCCATGAGTTGCTGGCTGATATTGACCGTGAAACCGTCGATTTCTGGCCGAATTACGATGGAAGTGAAAAAGAGCCGGTCATTTTGCCTTCGAGAATCCCAAATCTGTTGCTTAATGGTTCTTCAGGGATTGCTGTAGGCATGGCCACAAATATCCCTCCACATAATCTCAACGAGTTAGTTGACGCGTGTTTGCATGTTCTCAAGTTTCCCGATTCATCGATTGATGAACTCATCGAGATAATACCCGCGCCGGATTTTCCAACTGCCGGTATCATTTACGGGGTTTCTGGTGTGCGCGAAGGATATCGCACAGGCCGTGGGCGTATTGTAATGCGTGCTAAGACACATTTCGAAGAAATCGATCGTGGTCAGCGCATTGCTATTATCGTTGACGAATTGCCATACCAGGTGAACAAGCGTTCGCTGCTTGAGCGGATTGCTGAGTTGGTGAATCAGAAACGGTTAGAAGGAATTTCCGATATTCGAGACGAGTCCGATAAGAACGGTATGCGGGTGGTTATCGAGCTCAAGCGTAGTGAGGTGCCTGAAGTTGTGCTGAATAACTTGTACAAGCATACGCAATTACAGGACACTTTCGGCATGAACATGGTCGCATTGGTTGATGGTGAACCAAAGCTGCTGAACCTGAGTTCAATGCTTACCCATTTTTTGGAACATCGCCGTGAAGTGATCACACGGCGTACCATTTTCGAGTTGCGTCGTGCGCGAGATCGTGGTCATGTACTTGAAGGCTTAGCGGTAATTCTTGCGAACATTGATGAATCTATTGCGATTATTAAAGCATCGCAGACGCCTCCGATTGCTAAGTTGGCTTTGATGGAAAGGTCATGGGATTCCTCAGTTGTACGTGAAATGTTGGTGCGCTCAGAAGTTGATACAAAACAAGCTCGTATGGCCTTTCGTCCGCAAGGGTTGGACCCTGCTCTTGGAATACAGCTCGATGGCCTATACCGTCTTTCTGAAACCCAGGCACAAGAGATTTTGCAGATGCGTTTGCAACGTCTGACTTCCTTGGAGCAGGATAAGATCCTTTTGGAATATAAAGAAGTGATGGATCAGATTACCGAGTTGCTCGACATACTTTCTAAACCTGAACGCGTTGCGGTGCTTATTGGTGAAGAACTCAAGGCTGTACGTGCAGAGTTTGGTGATGTGCGCCGTTCGCACATTGAATACAATTCGACCGAACTTGATACAGAAGACTTGATTACGCCTCAGGATATGGTAGTCACTTTGTCGCACTCCGGTTATATTAAATCGATGCCACTGTGCGAATATCGTGCCCAGAAGCGTGGTGGCCGTGGTAAGCAAGCGGCCACAACCAAGGGGGATGACTGGATTGATACGTTGTTCATTGCCAATACGCATGACACGATATTGTGTTTTTCGAACCGTGGGCGTGTATATTGGATTAAGGTCTATGAGGTGCCACAGGGTTCACGGAATTCCCGTGGTCGACCGATCGTCAATATGTTTCCGTTGATGAATGGCGAGAAGATTAATGTGGTTCTACCAATCAAAGAATATTCCACGGATCGTTATGTTTTCATGGCGACAAGCCTTGGTACGGTGAAAAAGACGCCACTCGAAGCTTTTCGTCGTCCCCTTAAGAAGGGTATCATCGCAGTCAATCTTGATGATGATGATGTTTTGATCGGTGCAGCTATTACAGATGGTGATCATGACGTTATGTTATTTTCAGATTCTGGTAAGGCAGTACGTTTTAACGAAAACGACGTTCGCCCAATGGGGCGTGAGGCACGTGGTGTGCGAGGAATGCAACTTGACTCTTCGCAGCAGGTGATTGCTCTTCTAGTCGCTGAGAATGAGCAACAATCAGTGCTGACGGCGACGGAAAATGGTTATGGAAAACGCACATCAATTACCGAGTACACACGTCACGGCCGTGGTACTAAGGGTATGATTGCTATTCAAACGAGTGAGCGTAATGGCCGTGTGGTCGCAGCTACACTTGTTGATCCGGATGATGAGATTATGCTCATTACTACCGGCGGTGTATTGATTCGTACACGCGTTGTAGAAATTCGAGAAATGAAAAGGGTCACACAGGGAGTAATTTTGATTAACTTGGATAAAGGTACGACATTGTCGGGGTTGCAGCGCATCGTCGAAACAGACACTGAAGTTGACGAAAATAGTGGAAATATCCTGGGTCGAGAGAAAGTTGATCCACCAGAATTGTAAATCGCTGTAAGTTTCCAATGAACACTTCTTGTAAAATCAGTAGAATTTAGCCAGATATGGTGGTTTTTACGCAGTAATATATTTATTATGGATTTTTTAAAAAATTTTGGAGTGACTTATACTATGCAAAAAAACGTCAAGAAATGCATATGGCTACTCTTTGGAGTCCCAGTTATGGCTTTGGCTCAACAAAGTGCCTTGTCGGAGATTGATAAGAAAGCAGCTATTAAGGATTTGTTGAATGCGATTGATGCTAATAAAATAGTTGCTGCCATCGGTGAAGGTGCGAAGCAACAGTCTAAGCAGATGGTTCCAGCTATCCTTGAACAGGCTCTGATTGAAGATAAAGTTATGACGGACCAGCAGAAGAAGGATTCTGTCCCAAGGTTACAACAGGATGTAATACCGAAACTGGTAGATCAGGCTGGAAAAGTCTTTTCTTCAGACGGTTTTAAGAATGATGCCATCCAAGCTCAGTACACTGCCTATGGTAAATTCTACACGACGGACGAAATCAAGGCATTGACTGCATTTTACAAGAGTTCGGTTGGGCAGAAGTACATCAAGGTGCAGGATCAGGTTGGTCAAGAGGTGATGGGAAACTTAATGCAAAAGTACATGCCGCAAGCAGTTAAGGCAACGCGTGATATTGCAAGTAAAGATGTCGCCAATATAGGTAAGACTGGTACTTGGAAAGATTTCGGTAAGAAGTGATTTTCTTTCTAAATTTTAGATGAACGGTAATGGTCGTTTTCAGAGTTCTCAAGCGCCATTGCCGTTTTGTTGCAGATATTCTCTCATCTTATTTTTGAAAAGTTGTTGTGATGTTCTGTTCATCCTTCACAAAAAGTGAAACGAGAAACTTCTGCGTTGAGGTGGGTATTTTTCGCTTCATTTTTTGTATATTGCTATGAAACGTGGTTTCAATTTTTCGCCTGGTCCGGGAACCTTACCCTTGGAGGTGCTCGAGCAAGCTGCTGAGGAAATGCTGGATTGGTGTGGTACTGGCATGGGTGTGATGGAAATGAGTCATCGCGGCAAGGCGTTCATGAGCATCCTTAATCAGGCACAGGATGATCTGCGTGAACTGCTCATGGTGCCAGATAACTATAAAATTCTTTTCATGCAAGGGGGAGCTGTTGCAGAGAATGCAATCATTCCTATGAATTTGCTTGGATATTGTGCAGAAACACCTCCGATTGCTGACTATATTGTAACTGGTTTTTGGTCCGATAAATCCCAAAAAGAAGCGCGTCGTTATTGCAATGTAAATATTGCGGCATCTAGCGAAGGCCGGCATTTCACACACTTGCCACGACAGGAAGAATGGAAACTTTCGCAAGATCCTGCATATATTCATATTTGTACAAATGAGACGATCCATGGGGTAGAGTATTTTTGGGAGCCTGATTTGCCAGGTGTTGGTTTGCCAGAGGTTCCACTTGTAGCGGATGTATCGTCGCACATTCTCTCTCGTCCAATGGACGTTTCGAAGTTTGGTGTTATGTACGGTGGCGCACAGAAAAATATCGGGCCGTCTGGAATGACATTTGTGATTGTTCGTGAGGATTTGCTTGACCGTGCTTTGCCTATTTGTCCGTCAGTGTTTACTTGGAAAACTGTGGCTGAGAATAATTCAATGTATAACACGCCGCCGACGTATGCAATCTATATTGCAGGGCTTGTTTTTGAGTGGTTGAAGCGTAATGGTGGGCTAAAGGCGATGGAAAAGCAGAATGTCGCTAAAGCTCAATTGTTGTATGGTTACCTTGATAGTAGTAACTTTTACTGTACTTTCGTAGAGAAAGATTGCCGCTCGCGTATGAACGTGCCCTTCTTTTTGCATGATGATGCACTAAATGATAAATTTTTTGCAGGTGCAGAGTCATATGGACTATTGCAGCTGAATGGACACAGCTCAGTGGGCGGGGTACGTGCTTCCATTTACAATGCAATGCCACTGGCCGGTGTCCAGGCACTCGTTGATTACCTTCGGGATTTTGAACGCATTCATGGCTAATGAAATGTAAAGCATCACATACATAAATTTAAAGGGTTTGCGCACGATTTCGATGCATGGACGTATACATATTCGTAACACACAAAAAATTATGAAAAACGATCTGAATGTATCGTTGCGCCCATTACGTGACAAAATTGACTCTATCGACGAGCAATTATTGCAATTACTGAATGCGCGTGCTTCGATAGCACTTGAGGTGGGCGAAGTTAAGAAGCGTTTTGGTGCCTCGGTATTTCGACCTGAGCGCGAGTTCCAAGTTATATCACGGTTGCAGAAGTCCAATGCTGGTCCATTGTTTGGTGATAACCTCGCTGCGATTTGGCGAGAAATCATGTCAGCAAGCCGTGCGCTAGAAAAGGCATCGACGGTAGTTTATTTGGGACCTGTGGGTACGTATAGTGAGCAGGCTGCCCTATCATACTTTGGTCAAAGTATGATAGGGAGACCATGTCCATCGCTTGATGAAGTTTTTCGCAGTGTTGAGGCTGGGGGTGCTGATTTCGGTGTAATCCCGGTTGAGAATTCGACGGAAGGTGTAGTCTCGCGTACGCTAGATTTATTGTTGCAAAGCCCACTTAGTATAAGTGGTGAAATAGCTTTGCCGATTCATCATAATTTAATGACCCAAAGTGGAAATCTTGATGGTGTTATGCGCATTTGTGCGCATGCGCAATCACTTGCGCAATGTCAGCATTGGTTGACAGCACATTATTCTCATCTTGACCGCCAAGCTGTCTCAAGTAATGCTGAAGGGGCGCGGTTGGCAGCGAAAGATGCTACTATCGGCGCGATTGCTGGTGATGCAGCAGCCATTCAATATGGCTTACAGATTGCATATTCACATATTCAGGATGACCCGCATAATCGTACCCGTTTTGTCGTAATTGGTGTTCTTGATCCTGAAGCTACTGGCTATGATCAAACATCACTTATTTTGTCTGTACCAAATCGTGCGGGAGCTGTGGTGGCTTTGCTTGAACCATTAGCTCGTCATGGTGTCTCCATGACACGTTTTGAATCACGACCTGCTAAAAGTGGGGCATGGGAGTATTTCTTCTATGTTGATATAGAAGGGCATCGCAACGATTTGAACGTTGCTGCGGCCTTAGAAGAATTGCAGCATCATGCCGCCTATTACAAGATTCTTGGATCATATCCCCGTGCGAATTGAGATTTCCAATACCTGTATTTCAACAGTAGTATCCAATGAGTAAAAGAATAACAACTTTTGGCGTAGTACTGCCGTGAGCTGCGTGAACGAAGCATGAAAATTAGTAAGCTCGCCATTTTTGGCGTAGGACTCATTGGCGGTTCTCTCGCGCGTGCATTGAAAATGGCGCAAGGAGTCGATCATATTGTTGGCGTTGAACGTTATTCAACGTCGCTCACACGAGCTTTGTCGTTGGGTATCATTGATTCTGCAACGGTAGATGTTTCGCAGGCGGTGCAGAATGTAGATATTATCTTGTTAGCTGCACCCGTCGCTCAAACACCTATTTTATTAAAGAAAATTGCTCCCTATCTGCATGGTGAGGCAATTGTGACGGATGTAGGTAGCACTAAGAGTGACGCCGTTTCAGCAGCACGGAGTGCACTAGGAGATGCTGCATGGCGTTTCGTACCAGGACATCCGATTGCGGGTGGCGAGTTAAGTGGTGTTGATGCAGCAAAGGCAGATCTCTATGTTAATCGCCGTGTTGTGTTATGCCCCCAGTCTGAAAATCGTATTCAGGACGTCGCACGAGTTCGCTCGATGTGGCATATGGCTGGCGCAGAGGTTTGCGAGATGAGCGCATCGCAGCACGATGGTATCTTTGCTGCGGTGAGTCATTTGCCGCATGTCTTATCTTACGCATTGGTTGCGCAAATACTTGATACGCCAGCCGCATCTCTGAAGTTTGATTTTGCTGGTGGCGGATTTCGTGATTTCACTCGAATTGCTGCATCGAATCCGGAGATGTGGCGTGACATTTGTATTGCTAATCGTGATGCATTGTTGCATGAAATCGATGCTTATCTCAGGACACTAGGAATGCTACGTACGTTGATTGATGCAGGTAATGGCGATTGTCTTGAGAAGATTTTCACGCGCGCTAGTCAAACACGGATGCAGTGGGCAAAGCAACAGGAAAAACCATGAACACTCTCAATCTCGGGCCGTATGAGCACGCTCAAGGTATAATTCGTTTACCTGGATCGAAAAGCATTTCTAATCGCGTTTTGTTGCTTTCGGCGTTGAGCAGAGGTCAAACGCGTGTGCGTGGCGTGCTGGCTTCTGACGACACACGCGTCATGCTTGATGCATTGCGCGCATTGGGCGTGAATTGGATGCAGAAAGATGAGTTTTCGGATGTCATTGTCGATGGTTGTGGAGGAAATTTTCCTGTCAAGGCTGCAAAATTGTTTATGGGTAATGCTGGTACAGCGGTTCGTCCGTTAACAGCAGTTCTGGCTCTTAATGGCGGCGATTATGAGTTGTCAGGCATTGCACGGATGCATGAGCGTCCTATTGGCGATTTGGTTGATGGTCTGCGTCAACTAGGTGCAAGGATAGATTATTTTGGCAATGATGGTTTTCTACCACTACGTATCCATTCTTCTCGGATATCTATTGTGAATAGACCGATTAAGGTGCGTGGATCTGTCTCAAGCCAATTTTTGACTGCTTTGTTAATGACGTTGCCGCTTCTCCCATCGTCCAGTGGCGAGATCGTTGTTGAGGTTGAAGGTCAATTGATCTCAAAGCCTTATATTGATATCACTTTGAAGTTACTGCGCCGTTTCGGTATTGATGTTCGAGAAGAGGAGTGTGGATCACGTTTTATATTGCCTGCCGCCAGACCTGATGGACCAGTTTATCGTAGTCCAGGTGATATCTTCGTTGAAGGAGATGCGTCCTCAGCTTCGTATTTCCTTGCGGCAGGTGTCATTGGGGAAGGGCCCCTACGCGTAGAGGGTGTGGGACGTAATAGCATTCAGGGAGACATTCGTTTTACCGAGGTACTCGAAGTTATGGGTGCGCGGATTGTATTGGAGAATGATGCCATTGAAGTTCAGGGTATCATGTTGGCGAACAGAAAGCTTAAAGCCATTGATATGGATGTTAATCACATTCCTGATGCTGCGATGACGATTGCGATTTTGGCACTTTGCGCTGAAGGCACTACAACACTACGCAATATTGGCAGTTGGCGTGTGAAAGAAACGGATCGCTTAACAGCAATGGCGACAGAATTACGTAAAGTCGGAGCAACAGTTGAAGAGGGCTCTGACTATTTGCGCGTGATGCCCCCCGATAGATTGACCTCGAACGCTATTATTGATACCTATGATGATCATCGAATGGCGATGTGTTTTTCACTGGTGAGTCTTATTGGTGTCGCTGTGACGATTAAAGATCCTCAGTGCGTGGCTAAGACATTTCCCGATTACTTTAGGGCATTCCAGGACATTGTCCGTTGAAATTTATTAGAGGACAAGATAATGCTGATTTTTTTGAGTTTTAATCCGTAAGTTATGTTGTGAGTTGAAAACCTATGCTTCATGACATTGGATTTTTGTGATGAGTGGATGTTGTCGCTGAGGCAGTGATGAGAGTGAAGGATGTTATCTTGGGGAGTAGTGAGCTAAATTATGTGATTGATTGGTTTTCGTGATCATGAACAGTATTTTTGTTTTGTGTGATGATATACGTTTGAGTAATGTGTACTTCTTGAAATGAGGTCTATTCATCAAGAGACATTTTTTAGACGAATGAAATGATTAGGACTATCTATCGGGTGTCGGATTTGATATTGAATAATTTTATCCCAATTATCACTATTGACGGGCCGACTGCGTCTGGTAAAGGAACCATAGCGAAGCACTTAGCCAAAGTGCTAGGTTTCCACTATCTGGATAGTGGGGCGATATATCGATTGACTGCGTTGGCAAGTGTGCGTCACGGTATTGATCCCGAAAATTTTAGCGCACTTGCTGCTTTAGCCAAAAAACTTGACATTCATTTTGAAAATGAACGTATCCTACTATCTAGTGAGGATGTGACTGATATAATTCGCGTTGAAGCGCTTGGCAATCGTGCTTCTGCTATCGCTATCCATCCTACGTTGCGTGCTGCGTTGTCGGATTTGCAACGAACATTCAAAATTCCACCGGGGCTGGTTGCAGATGGTCGAGATATGGGTACGATTGTATTTCCAGAAGCTGATTTGAAAGTGTTTCTAACAGCAACACCGCGGACACGTGCGCAGCGGCGGTACAAGCAATTGATAGAGAGAGGTTTTTCTACTACTATTCGTAATGTTCTGATTGACCTAGGGGTTCGCGATGACCGAGATCGTAATCGGTCTGAAGCGCCGCTTAGGCCGGCAGAAGGTGCGCGAGTGCTCGATACTTCCGAGTTTACTATCGAACAGACGGTGACTCAGGTGTTGGGTTGGTTTTCGCAAGTAAGGTAATTGTAAGCTGTTTGATTGGAACCCGTCTAGACCCGATGTTGAGATCGTGTTTTTATAGACTAATTTGTTAACTTTTTTTAAACCTTTTCTTCCATTGTCGCGACATTGTCTCCTATTCTAGGTTACTGGATGTTAATGGCGTTAACGATGTCGTGCAGTGGTGTAACACACATTTATGTCCGACCTGCAAACTTTGACTAATGAATCTTTTGCGGCTCTTTTTGAAGAGTCACTGTCTTGCCAAGACATGCGTGCTGGTGAAGTTATCAGTGCTGAAGTGATGCGTGTCGACCACAATTTTGTGGTCGTTAACGCCGGATTGAAGTCCGAAGCGTATATCCCTCTCGAAGAATTCCTGAATGATCAGGGCGAGGTTGAGGTTGAGGCTGGTGATTTTGTTTCCGTGGCGATTGATGCTCTTGAAAATGGCTATGGCGACACTGTTTTATCACGTGATAAGGCTAAGCGTTTGGCGTCTTGGCTTCATCTAGAAAAAGCCCTCGATTCCTGTGAGTTGGTGACTGGTACAATTACAGGCAAGGTTAAGGGTGGTTTGACCGTTATGGTTAATGGCATCCGTGCGTTTCTTCCTGGTTCATTGGTCGATACGCGACCGGTGAAGGATACGACGCCATATGAAGGCAAGACTCTCGAATTTCGTGTTATCAAGTTGGATCGAAAGCGTAACAATGTGGTGCTGTCACGGCGTGCTGTCATCGAAGCAACTCAAGGCGAAGAGCGTGTAAAGCTGTTGGAAACCATTAAAGAAGGCGCGATATTCAAAGGCGTTGTCAAGAACATAACTGATTACGGTGCATTCGTTGATCTTGGTGGTATTGATGGCCTGTTGCATATCACCGATATTGCATGGAGACGTGTTCGTCACCCTAGCGAAGTGCTATCAGTTGGTCAAGAAGTCACTGCCAAGGTTCTTAAGTTTGATCAAGATAAGGGTCGTGTTTCCCTAGGCGTTAAGCAACTTGGTGATGATCCCTGGGAGGGAATTGCACGTCGCTATCCGCAAGGTACTCGCTTGTTCGGTAAGGTTACAAATATAACAGACTACGGTGCATTTGTTGAAGTTGAGTCCGGAATTGAAGGTTTAGTTCATGTCTCAGAAATGGACTGGACCAATAAAAATGTTGCCCCAACAAAGGTTGTCCAATTAGGTGACGAGTGCGAAGTTATGGTCTTGGAAATCGATGAAGACCGTCGTCGTATCAGCCTTGGTATGAAACAGTGTAAGCCTAATCCTTGGGATGATTTTTCACGTAATTTTAATAAGGGAGACAAGATTTCAGGCGCAATCAAGTCGATTACGGACTTTGGCATCTTTATCGGACTGCCAGGTGGTATTGATGGATTGGTTCACTTGTCAGACCTATCTTGGAGTGATACCGGAGAAGATACTGTTCGCAAGTTCAAGAAAGGTGACGAAGTCGAAGCCATAGTCTTGGGAATTGATGTCGAAAAAGAGCGTATCTCGTTGGGGATTAAACAGCTCGAAGGTGATCCATTTAATAACTTCGTGGCGATCAATGATAAGGGATCTGTAGTCAACGGTATTGTTAAAACTGTCGATCCGAAAGGTGCTGTCATCGCACTGGATAACGATGTTGAAGGTTATCTGCGTGCTTCGGAACTTACTCATGAACGAGTTGAAGATGCTTGCAATATTTTGAAGGAAGGAGATCCTATCAACGCAATGATTGTAAATATCGATCGCAAGTCACGTAATATTAATCTATCGATTAAGGCAAAGGATTCGGCTGAACAAAAAGAAGTTATCAGCAAAATGGCATCAGACAGCTCTGCTGCTAGCGGTACTACCAATTTGGGTGCCTTGCTAAAGGCTAAGCTAGATAGCCAGAATCACTAGGATTTAGGAGAATACTTATACAATCTCAATTCTGAGTTTTTCGATAAATTGGCGAGGTGATTTTTACCTAGTCATTACATTGATGAAATGTGAGTATTTCTCCTCTTCCTGTTCGCTTGTCAGAAAGAAGTGCCAGAAGGCGCTTCTTTTTCGTTTGGAGATTAAAAATAGGTAATTGAAGTATTAATAGCTGTTCAAATCGAGGTGAGACTTTCTTTTTAACTGCAGATAATATTTTGCAATACATCCGCTACAATGGCCGAAGTGCATAGTTTGATGCTTTGGACCTCCGAATTAATTCTCTATGTATCTCCTTCACAATACCTGGCCATTTTGCTGCAGGAGTTTTTTCGTGAAATTGATTTTTTGGATTGTTCGACTCGTGATTTTCGTATTTCTATTAGGTTTTTCGTTAGTTAATACGAATGAAATCACGTTGAATCTTCTTGTTGATTATAGATTGAAAGTACCGTTTATCATATTTGGTCTGATATTTTTTGTCGTTTGCTGTGTTATCGGGGTGTTTGCTATATTGCCTAGCTTGATACGTTGCCGGGTAGATCTACGTCAAAACCCTTAGTAAAGGCAGAGCGAAGTTCTGAAATTACTGAACCGCTATCGATTTTTTCAATTACCTAAAAAGTACTGCACTCACATTTTTTTCTATGAGTTTCTCTATTTAGACGAAAACGAATGTAAGGATATCATGGAATTTGAAGGTTGGTGGCTGCTTGCCATTCCTATAATTTTCGGCATGGGCTGGGTTGCCGCTCGTTTTGATCTGCGTACATTACTCTCGGAGAGCCGAAGTCTGCCGAGCTCATATTTTCGTGGTCTTAATTTCTTGCTTAATGAGCAGCCGGATAAGGCCATCGATGCTTTCATCGAGGTTGCAAAACTTGCTCCAGAGACGATAGAGCTTCATTTTGCTCTAGGAAGCTTATTTCGTCGTCGTGGTGAGACGGAACGTGCTATTCGCTTGCATCAGAATTTACTATCTCGCGAGGATCTATTGCCTAATGATCAAGCACATGCACTCTTTGAGCTGGGGCATGATTTTCTCAAGGCTGGATTGCTTGATCGTGCTGAGGAGGCTTTTAGCCGTTTACATATTGGAAATTTCTCAAAAGCTGCTCAGCAGAGTGTGTTGACTATTTATCAGATGGAGAAGGAATGGCAGAAGGCGATTGACGTAGCCCAACAGCTTACCAAGCAAGATTTTTCTATTTCCTATCGAAAGGAGATCGCACAATTTCATTGTGAGCTCGCGCAAGAGGCAAGGCAACGTAAGGATATGAGTACTGTCGCTCATGAGCTTGCAACTGCTTTGCAAGTGAATCCCACGAATATACGTGCGATATTACAGCAGGGTGATTTTTTATTGAGTATGGGAGATGCGGAGGGTGCATTACGGACATTGAGTCACATTGAACAGCAAAATCCTATTTATTTAGGACTTGCTGCCAAACGAATGATACAAGCTTATGAGGCTTTGGGTCGTATTTCTGAAGGTATTGCAGTTTTACGAGCGGCGTTGTTTAGACATCCGTCGGACGATTTGCTAGAAATTCTCTATGAAAAGACGAAAGTGTTGTATGGGGAAGCTGCTGCGCTTGCATTAATACGTGAAAGCATGCAGCTAGTACCTAGTGAGAAAGGTATGATGAAGTTGCTTGAGTCACATTCGCTTGAGAGCACAGGTGGTGAGTTTCAGTCTGATTTGCAATTAATGTCCCAATTGGTTTGCCAACGCACCAAATTATTGCCCCGTTACGTTTGTAGTTATTGTGGTTTCCGTGCCCGTTTATTCTATTGGCAGTGCCCTAGCTGTAATTTTTGGGAGACGTACACGCCTCGTCGGAGCTCTATAACAGCCAGCTTCTGATCCATTATTTGATAAAATATTATGAAAGTCACGATTATTGGTACTGGATATGTTGGTCTTGTCACGGGTGCATGTTTGGCTGAAATCGGCAATGATGTATTTTGTCTAGATATTAATCCTATTAAGATAGACATTTTAAATAATGGCGGTTTGCCAATTCACGAGCCCGGATTGCAGGAAATGATTGCGCGGAACACGAAAGTCGGGCGTTTACAATTTTCGACCGATATTCAGGCTTCAGTAGCCCATGGCGAAGTGCAATTCATTGCCGTTGGCACACCTCCGGATGCAGTTGGTTCAGCTGATCTACGATATGTTATTGATGCTGCGCGTAATATTGGTCGTTATGCTACGAACTATAAAGTGGTGGTAGATAAATCGACAGTCCCGGTGGGGACTGCCGATTGTGTTCGTAGAGTGATTGCCGAAGAATTGAAAACGCGACATGTAGACATTGAGTTTTCCGTTATCTCAAATCCAGAATTTTTAAAAGAAGGAGCTGCGGTCGACGATTTTATGCGCCCGGATCGTATTGTATTGGGGAGTGATGAGGATATTCCTGGGCAACGTGCCAAAGCGACTATGCAGCGCTTATATGCTCCTTTCAATCGTAATCATGAACGTACGCTTTATATGGATGTGCGTTCCGCTGAATTTACTAAATATGCGGCAAATGCCATGTTAGCGACACGCATTTCATTTATGAACGAACTGGCGAATTTGGCAGACCGTATTGGTGCTGATATTGAGCACGTTCGACAAGGAATTGGCTCCGATCAACGAATTGGTTATCATTTCTTGTATGCAGGGTGTGGCTACGGTGGTTCGTGTTTCCCAAAGGATGTGCAGGCATTGATACGCACAGCTTCGCATCACGGTTTGCCACTGCGTATTTTAGAGGCAGTGGCAACGGTCAATAATTTACAAAAGGAAATTTTGATTACCAAGATAGTAGATCGTTTTTGTCAAGATCTCTCTCATCACACGTTTGCGCTTTGGGGGCTAGCATTTAAACCGAATACCGAAGATATGAGGGAAGCGCCAAGCCGCCGAGTGATCTCTGAACTTATTGCTCGTGGCGCCCGTGTCAAAGTGTATGATCCAGTTTCAATGGAGGAAGCTCGCCGTGTCATTTCACTTGATTTCGCAGATTCTCCAGATGCTTATGCGCGTATTGAATTTTGTTTGTCGCAAAACGATGCCCTGGTAGGTGCAGATGCACTGGTGATTGTTACAGAATGGAAAGCATTCCGTAGTCCAGATTTTGAACGGGTCAAATCGGAATTGAAGTTACCATTGATTTTCGACGGGCGTAATCTTTACGATCCGACTCTGATGTATAAGTTAGGCATTGAGTACCATGCCGTCGGTCGTGCATGCAATACATCACGCAAGGCATAAATGAGCACAAGCACTGTGAGCGGGACGATGGGTGTCTCATGTTGTATGACATAGAAGGTCGTTATCGCACTAGGCCAATGCTAGAAACAACTGGGGACTCTCAAGTGCTTGTGGCAGGCGATGCTTTTGTATCATCTCCAACAAACTGTTTGTATGTGTGTAGCGTTATCGAGAAAATCTCGGTGGTTGTCCTATTACTCTTAAGAGACTTTCTATAGTTATAGAATCTGCTTCACTAGTTGCTAAACAAAATCCATTGCTCCCCAAAGGAGCTGCTTCTGAAATGTGCTAGTGCTCTCTACTTAGGGTATTGCTAGTACTCCCATGTCGTTCTGGGATACTTTTTTTATGTGTTGATCTTGTGGGATCATGATTGTGGTTGGTAAATTTGGCAGCTCAGTACATCTGTTGATCACGTAGAGCTTGTCCCAAATTGATACAATTATTACGCGTATCGCTGCCGCTAGCATTCTTTAACGATAACATAATTAGGTTTATGCCAATAAATTCCAGAATAATAGTTGAGATACATGCGGTGAGAGTGGCCTAAAAATGAGTGCCTTTAATTTCTGCGTGCGGCTTTGATTGCTTCACTGAGGTCGTAGACGGCCATTGCGTAGAAGAAACTTCGGTTATAACGGGTAAGCACGGAAAAGTTTTTTAAACCGATTCGGTACTCTGTTGGCTGATTTGGAGTAGGTAAATCGACGATTAGAATGGGTGTATTTAGTTCTGTGCTGAGATTAAGCTTCGGCTCGTTTATTAGTAAACCTATCTTGATGAAATTTTCTAGCTTGTGGTGAGGGTCAGGTTGACCATCTGCGCCCTTTTCTGCTATACGCTGGCTATTGAGGTCTGGTGAAATATGCCAGACGATGGGCCTTTTGGTTTCCCAACCATGCATCTTGAGAAAGTTGCCGACACTGCCGATGGCATCGCTGACATTCCTTGTTAAATTGATTTTTCTATCTCCGCTAAAATCAATAGCATATGCCCGGATGCTAGATGGCATGAATTGAGGAATACCTATGGCACCGGCGTAGGAACCATACAGCGAAAATGGGTCGATGTGTTGCTCACGTGCGTAGATCAGCAGGTTGGCAAGCTCGTTGCGAAACAGGGTCATTCGTCTCGAACGGTTGGGTGCTGGTGGATAGTCGAATGCGAGTGTTGTGAGTGTATCTAGTATTCGAAAATTTCCCATATGACGGCCGTAGATTGTTTCAACGCCGATGATGGCAACGATAATTTCTTCCGGTACACCAAATATTTGAGATGCGCGAGCCAACGCGGCTGAGTTTTCATTCCAAAAGCGCACACCATTATTGATGCGTGTGCTGTCGAGAAATCGCGATTGGTATGCTTGCCAATTTTTCTTGGCGGTTGTGGAGGGTGGTGCGACTAGTTTCGCAGTGGTTTCTGAGAATACTGTCTGTGCAAATATTTTTTTCAGCGTGGCGCGATCAAAATCTTCATGGATAACAAGTTCGTTGATGAACGCATCAACCTCTGATCGATTGGCATAGCGATTTGGTCTAACCTCTTCTTCAAAAATCGTAGAAACGAGTTTCTCATACATATCTGATTTAGCTAAGGCAGGTGTGGTGACTGTCAAAGTGATTACGTTGATCATCACCAAATGCAATAGATGTATAAACTTGCGAGAGATGGTTAGGCTAATGTTTGGCAACTCTAATGGATTTGCTTTGACCATGCAATCTCGCAGAATGGATGATTTATATCGGTTATCGTTCGTATTGCATGCTGCGAGTTGTTTCGTATCTGTTAATAGTTCAGATCCCTGAAGGAGTATTTTTTGAGGGATATTTCTGTCTCGGTTTTGTTCAAAAAAACTATGAGTTGCTCTTCTGAAATATGCTTTCTCTATCTCCATTTTCATCTCCGCAAATGGACTTTACTATATCCTGATTGGATCGCTTTGTTCTGCGCGGCTGTAAGTATATAGTTAAGGGCGACTGCGATTCCTCAACCGATAGGTTGAGTTTTGTAGCAATTTTCTAAACTATTTTTTTCTAAAGAGCATAGAACGATATGCTCCCGAAAGAGAGAAGGTATTTTATGATTGTGCTGCCTATCTCGATAGTAAAAATACTGATAAAAATATATTGAGGTGAGACTTTGTGTGTTTCATCTTATTTTACCTCTTTATGGAGGGCGGTTAATTTAGCTTTTTAGGCAGTAGCAATGGGTTTCCACTGATTTTCTAACACGAGGGGACCTGGTGTTGCTGTTCGGCTGACGGTATAGCCAGCTTTTGTCAATAATTTCCGCGTGTCCTTTACCATCTCTGGATTGCCACACACCATGATGCGTGAATTTTCGTGATTTAGTGTTGTTTTGGCGGTGCGTTCAAGTACACCATTTGAAAGCAATGTGGTGATGCGTCCATGGAGCATACCGGGGGCTTCTTCACGTGTTAGAGTGGGAATGTAATGAAGTTTGCCGAGGTGTACCGGGTCTATTTTGTCGTGCTGAAAATGTGTGAGAAGATCAGCGTAAGTGAGATCTTGTGCATGTCGTGCACTATGTACGATAAAAATGTGTTGAAATCTAGACCATACTATGGGGTCTCTTAATATCGAGATGAATGGTGCAAGCCCGGTACCAGTTGCCATCATCCACAAATCTTGACCGCCAGTGAAACGCTCGAGTGTCAAGAAACCATATGCATTGTGTTCAACCAAGAGCATATCACCGACTTTCAGAGTCGCTAGCTGTGGGCTGAATTCTCCGTCGGGAGCGATAATCGAGTAGAACTCCAAATGATCGTCAGTAGGTCCAGAGACGAAAGAATATGCGCGCCAGATTAGACTGCCATCCTCTTTTGGCAAACCAAGAGGAACGAATTGACCAGCAATAAATTGCAATGCGGCAGGGCGTTCCGTTTTAATGGACAAGAGTGAAGGCGTCCAAAACCGAATGTCGGTAATACGTTGTTGTGAGTACTTTTTTTGAACGTCCATGGTGATGCTCTAATGATTAGTGGGTTTCCAGTGTAGCTTAGCTATGGTGATGTTGTTGCCTATAGTAATACGGTTAGCTGTAAGTATTATATTAGAATGTTAAGATCGTTCGAGGTTTCGTGAGATGGCTGGTTGGTATTTATGGGTTGTCAGCCTATAACGCACGTTTTATTTTTTGTAGTCATAAATGCAACCTAATAGAACAGACGTAATTTTTGGAGCGACGATACATGAAAATACTTGTCTCAGTGAAGCGTGTGGTGGATTGCAATATTAAGGTTCGCGTAAAAGGCGATGGTAGTGGCATTGAAAATGCAAATTTGAAAATGTCAATGAATCCGTTTGACGAAATTGCCATGGAAGAAGCTGTTCGTTTGAAGGAAGATGGCATAGCAACGGAAATCATTGCGGTATCAGTTGGTGTTGCGCAGGTGCAGGAAACGTTGCGTATGGCCTTGGCGATAGGTGCTGATCGAGCAATCTTAATCGAATCAGACGAAGAATTAGAGCCTTTGGCTGTAGCTAAACTATTGACAGTACTTGTGATTCGGGAAGAACCAAAATTGGTGCTTTTGGGCAAGCAAGCGATCGACGATGATTCAAACCAAACCGGTCAAATGTTAGCGGCATTGGCTAAATTGCCACAAGCTACTTTCGCGTCGAAGGTCATTATTTCAAATGATCGTGTGCAAGTTACACGTGAAGTTGATGGCGGTTTGGAAACCTTGTCCTTGTCCTTGCCAGCGGTCATTACAACCGATTTACGTTTGAATGAACCTCGTTATATAACTTTGCCAAACCTCATGAAGGCGAAGAAGAAGAGATTGGATATCCTTAAGCTAGCAGATTTATCGGTGGATGTAACTTCCCGTCTAAAGATCCTCAAAATTTCTGAACCATTGAAGGATAGGGTGACAATAAAAGTGCCAGATGTGACCACTCTGGTAGAAAAATTAAAAAATGAAGCCAAAGTACTCTAGGAGAGATGAAATGAGTGATGATTCCAGAAAAATTTTGGTGTTGGCTGAACATGATAATCAGTCAATTAAGGCTTCGACGTTGCATACCATTACGGCAGCGCTGCAATTAGATGCTCCTATACATGTACTGATTGCAGGTTTTGGTGCACGTATCGTGGCGGATGCTGCAACGAAAATTGTAGGAGTTAAGCAAGTGCTGCTGGCCGATGCGCTGCATCTTGGTGATGGCTTGGCCGAGAATATTGCTCTGCAAGTGGTGGCTATTGCCGAAGGTTATACCCATATCCTTGCACCGGCGACATCATATGGTAAGAACATTCTTCCGCGGGTGGCGGCACTTTTGGATGTAGCACAGATCTCGGATATCACAAAAATCAATACAGCGGATACATTTGAACGACCTATCTATACTGGCAATGCAATTGCCACAGTGCAAAGCATTGATCGTGTAAAAGTGATCACTGTGCGAAGTACAGGTTTTGAACCTACTTTAGAAATAGGAGGGAATGCTTCGGTGGAAATGTTGCTACCGGTCAGCGATAGTGGTTTTTCGCAATTTCTTTGGCGTGAAGTAACGAAGCTTGACCATCCGGAGCTAACTTCAGCCAAGATCGTTGTGTCTGGTGGACGTGGTTTGGGTTCTAATCAAAACTATAATAAGGTGTTGAAGCCCTTGGCTGAAAAGCTTAGCGCGGCCTTGGGTGCATCGCGTGCGGCAGTCGATGCAGGTTACGTATCCAACGATTTTCAAGTTGGTCAAACGGGGAAAATTGTTGCGCCAGAACTATATTTTGCCATAGGTATTTCGGGAGCGATTCAGCATTTGGCAGGGATGAAGGATTCGAAAGTGATCGTCGCAATCAACAATGATCCAGAAGCGCCTATTTTCTCCGTGGCTGATTATGGGTTAGTAGGAGATTTGTTTACCATTGTGCCTGAATTGGTTCACGCATTGGGATGAGATATTTTGTGGTTTTAGTTTTAGGTTTCTTTAGCCGTAATCTCCTTGTTTTTTATCTTTTTATACTTTTGCAATTGGGTTGTCACTCAAATGAGCAGACCTATTGTCTTTTGTGAACTACAGCATGAATAATTCAATTTAAGTTTAGTGGTCGGTCGAGAATAATTTAAGTTAATAATTTTTTATGAAAATATCCCATAGATTTAATGTGCCGAATCTGAACATTTTTCTTTTTAGGATACCAATCAAAATTGTTGGTACTGATCAAGTATCGAATCTAGTCGATTATTCATTTCATTTATCCTATGCTGAATTTCTTCCGTGTGGAATGCCTGTCCGGTAACAATACTTTTTTCTAAAGTAAGCAATTCGGATGTTAGTGACAAAGCTGCTATAACAGCAATGCGGTCCATCCCACGCACGGCAGTACTTTCACGTACTTTTCTCATTTCAGCATCTAGGCGGGATACTGCCAAACGTAAATCGGCTTCATGTTCTGGTAGGCACGCGAGCTTATATGACTGAGTTAAGATTTCGACTTCGAGCTGCTTGATAGTCATGTTTTCCTATAGGAACGCCAAGAAGATCCTCTGTCTATCTATTCTGATTGGTTATTGATTGAAGTTCTTCTAGAATAGTACTCAGACGGATATGAGCATCATTAATTTTTCTAGCGAGTTGGTCACGGTTTAGACGCAAAGCATCCCGCTCTTGATAGAGTTGTTCGACATTTTTTAGAGCATTTTCGCATTTGGTCTTGGTAAGTTCTAGTTCGGCAAGCAAGGTTTCATTATGCTGACGTGAGTGTTGATTGACAGAAATCAGCTGTTCTATTTTGCTGGCAAGAAGTTCGAGTTGGGCGAGCATTGGCTTAAATCCTATAATTTTAATATATTTTAACGGAATTATCGAACTTTGAGCGCGCAAAACGTATTGACTGATACCTATAGATATAAAAATTCATTGTACTTTTTTTATTGGTATTTTTATCTCTATTAAAATTAATTTATTCTTTATTTATTGAAAGTTGACTATTTAAATGAAATTATATTTTTTTGATAATTTTTATTATTTATATATAAATAATAAATAGAAAGAAATATTTTTATAGCATAGACAGAATTTTCATTTTTATATGTTACATATTTTAAATATATTCCGTCAATCTTAATTAATTTCTATTTTTACCTATTATCTTGTTTTAATCTAATCTATACAAGATTCTTATTGATAGTGACAACACGAATCTTCGTTATGTGTCTTCGCATAGTATGTTAGGAAGAAAGTTGCGAAGTAATTTTTTATTTTTATACTATGCTGTATATAGCAGTTTTTTGTTAGGAATTTTTGGTATTGTGCAGATATAGATAGGAGTGTGTGATGAAGCACCACTATGAGATCATATTTCGAGATTGTCGATCAAGCGTACATTCCCTAATTTTGCTGCTGCAAGTACAACTAGGCCACCAGCCCATGTAGTCTTTGTGTTGGCTGGTGGGTGTAAATTATTACGTAAGCGAATGGTTATGTAGTCTGGTTTCCAACCGTGCGCTATGAGCTCTGCTTTTGCATTCAATTCTAAACCAATAAAGTCGCTGTTACCATTTAGGATAGCAACACGGATTTTTTGTAAGTGTTCATACAGTCTTGGAGCCTCAGCGCGTTCTGTTTCTGACAGGAAATGGTTGCGAGAGGAAAGTGCTAGACCATCATTCGCACGTACTGTTTCTGCGGCGACGATATCGATAGGTAGTGCAAATTGGTGCACCATTGCACGCAGGATCATCAATTGTTGATAGTCTTTTTTCCCGAATACCGCAACACGTGGTTGAACGCACGAGAAAAGCTTCATAACGATAGTACACACGCCATCAAAAAAATTGGGACGGAATTCGCCTTCCAGGATGCCTCCTAAATCTTTAGGTGGTGTTATCCGATATTCCTGTGGTTCTGGGTATAGCTCTTTTTCTTTCGGAGCAAATAGCACGTAAACATTTTCTTTTTGTAGCTTCTCAATATCCTTATTAAGGGTACGGGGATATTTGTGGAAATCTTCGGTGGGACCAAATTGCAGACGATTGACGAAGATGCTTGTTACGACGGGATCACCATACTGTCGTGCTAGGCGTATCAATGACAAATGACCTTCGTGCAGATTACCCATGGTTGGCACAAAGGCGACGCGATTTTGTCCCCACATTTGGTCACGTAGTTCTTGAATTGATGGTATGACTTTCATAAATTTTCTGTATTCTTAAAGGCGATACAAAGCTGATTCACAGTGATAGGCTATCGTTGTCTGTTCTCATATCGGACCAAGTGGGGCCAGATAAATTATTACAGGGGATTGTAGAGGAAATCCCGATTCACGTGCACAAAAGGATCTTATTTCCACTGGTAAATTCAATTGCTCCAGGCAGTCAGGATTGGGAAGTAATCGGAGGTAGAGAGGATTTTTAACCAGAGACTGGCTGACAGAATCCTCTTAAGAATCTCGAAAATTTTAGAAATGCTGGTTTTGCAAGCGACGCAAGATTTGTATATCAATTTTTTGACGTACTGCAACAGGTATTATTTCTTGACTTGAGTTATTGGAATGACAGGCGCATTGAAATGCTGTTTTTAATTAGAGCAAAAAATCTGATGGACCCTTCAAATGTTTCAAAGAAAATTTAAATAGCGACTGGATACGGTTGCGAATCGTTTGTCTATCTTGAATAGGCCGATATGAATATCGGCACGGTATGGGATATTATTTCAGACGGGACTGGGAGCTCTTAGAGCTGAAAGTGTTTAGTTGCTTTGAGAAAAAGAATGAAAATTCAGACTAAATATTTGATTCTATTTTCTTGGATGGACGTATTCCGCTTGAACATTAGATTGCTTGTTACGTTCGCGTTCATCTAAATCAATCGATCCTTTATCCCAGAGCAGAGAGCGACCATATCGCTGTTCTGCTTCTAGGGTCGGTTTCTTTTTTTTTAGTTCATTAATAAATTGGGTGATGTCAGATTCGTACATGATTACTATGCATAAAAAATAAAAAATACATAATTTGCTAAATTTTACCAATAATTGGCATTTAACTACCCATTTTTTGAAGCCGAAAAACCATAAGATCAAGAATTTATCTAGACGAAAGTGTATTTCTTGTCTTCTATCCACCAAGTTGTCATGATTTCATAGAATGGTTTTTCCCTAGCGTTTTTACTCGTGTGTGAGCCCTAGTGCGAAAAGGTATTGCAGATAACTAATTCGGTTTTTTATCCTTTGACCAGGACCTCACCATATTTTAGAAAAAATATCCTCTTTTTCTGTCTCTACGGTTTTAGAAGAACAATCGTTAATCTCCTCTCTCCGAGTTTTCGGCTTTTTCTGGTCGATTAGCTGATTCGATGCCAGAGAAGATGTAGAGTATTTTTGCTACTTAGGCAGCGCTCGAATTGTAGCGGTTATTAGAACTTTCTATCGGTTGATCATTAACGATTTTTCGCCTCATTCGATTTTGGCGAAATTGACGTATTTGATACTTTATCTTTCACTTTGACTAGCAGGCTTCTTTAGCCTGTATTGAATCGCGGTTTGCCGTCAGAAGTACCTCTATCTGTTTGCTATCGACTCGTGTTATCAGGTGCTTGTATATCGTGATGGTGTTCGCCTTATTAAGTGGTTTATTCACATCTTTCCAGGTGAGTGGGGCGATATTAAAGAAACGTTCGACCGCATTGGCTGTGACCGGTAGAACCGGTTTTAGGTATAGTGTTAGTAAACGGAATGCCTCTAGACAGACGCTGCAAGCTTCATGGAGCGTACTACTTTGACTGTGATTTTTGGCCAGATTCCACGGTTTCACGGTTTCGACATAACTATTTATTTTATCGGCCTGTTCCATTATTAGACGCAATGCTTTGCTGTACTCTCTTTCTTCATAGAGTGATGCGATTTTTGGCGCTGCAGTACGTAATTGTTCGAGTAACAATTTTGACATTGCGCTATCCAGGATACGGCCTTCAAATCGTTTAAGTAAGAAACCGGAGGCACGACTGGCAATGTTGACATACTTGCCGACTAGATCGCTGTTGACGCGTGAGATGAAGTCATCCAGGTTCAGATCGATGTCTTCCATTGTACTGTTGAGTTTTGCAGCGATGTAATATCGTAACCACTCCGGGTTGAGTCCTGTATCGATGAAGCTTTTTGCTGTGATAAAGGTCCCTCGTGATTTCGACATTTTTTGACCATTGATGGTCAAAAAACCATGGGCGAAAATATTCGTTGGTGTTCGATAACCTGAAAATTTAAGCATTGCTGGCCAAAATAATGTATGGAAATACAAGATGTCTTTACCAATGAAATGGAATTGCTCAGTATTCGTAGATGGCTTGACCCATTCCTCGAAATTCAGGTGTTTCTTCTCGCATAGATTTTTAAAGCTTGCATAATAGCCGACAGGAGCATCGAGCCACACATAAAAATATGCGCCTGGCGCGCCCGGGATTTCAAAACCAAAATATGGCGCATCGCGAGAAATATCCCAATCGGTCAAAGTTGAAGTTTTGGCACTATCACCAAGCCATTCCTTCATCTTGTTGATAGCCTCTGGCTGTGCGAGACTCGTTACCCAATGTCGTAAAAAAAGCTCGCAGCGGGGATCAGATAGCTTGAAGAAATAGTGGGTAGATATTTTACGCACGGGTGTGACACCTGATAATACTGAGTATGCGTGCTTTAAGTCCGTTGGTGCATAGGTTGAACCGCAAACTTCGCAGGAATCTCCGTACTGATCTTTGGCATGACACTTTGGGCACTCGCCCTTGATGAAACGGTCCGGCAGGAACATTTCTTTAACTGGATCATAAGCTTGTTCGATATCACGCGATTCGATGAGCCCTTGAGCCTGAAGTGAAAGGTAGATATTTTCTGACAATATGCGATTTTCTTCGGAGTCGGTTGAGTAATAATTATCGAATGAGATACTGAAATGATCGAAATCGCGTTTGTGCTCTTTCCAGATACGATCGATGAGATCTTTAGGGGTGATCCCTTCTTTTTCCGCACGCAACATGATCGGTGTGCCGTGAGTGTCATCAGCACCTACGTAGTGTACCTCATGATCCTGCATCCTCATAAAACGTACCCAGATATCAGTTTGGATATATTCCATCAAATGACCGATATGAATTTGGCCATTGGCGTAGGGCAATGCGGAAGTAACGAGAATACGGCGAGGCATGAATAATCCAGTGGAGAGTGATTAAATATACTGCATGGAATGAAATTCTAGCAGGCTCATGTTCACCTGGTCGTTGTAATGAAAAAGTTTTTATACAGATTAGACGCTATTGCGGATAAAAATTTGAAATTAGACATGGATTAACTAAATTAAATGGAAGGAACACAGCTATCTAATAGAAATCTATTAAAGATTATTTTTTTGGGAAGTACATAATTATATGGGTATATGGTAAAGCGTATTTTGGAGCTCTCGGCAGAGTGCATGATAGTTTGAAGGCAAGCTAAAACGAAAATCAACTGACGAAAACGAGAGAGCAAGAGGTTGGTTATTTAAAATCTTTTAATACACACTATTTTAGAATAATCTGTTTAATAGTTTTTCATTGGTTTTTTTAAAAAAATGGTGGGTATGTCTTTTTTTAGTAAAGATAAGTTGTAAATTTGATATTTTGTTGTTAACAAGGAATTGAATACGATAATTCTTTGAGAGGGCATAAGGTGCCAAAAATTTTTATAGAATCGCAAATTTAAAGCTTAAGATATTAACTCTGGATTGAGATCAAAAGCGAATATCAGAATCTTTAGTGATTTTTTCATTGCTCGTAATGTATGCCGAAAATTATTGTCCTCAGAGACTTTTTACGATTACGAAAAGAACTTACTCTTGCTCGAGAGTATCTTTAGTTAGGAATTCTGTCTTAGCCGGTGATGAGGCCTATATGTGTTTTCTTTAGTTTTAGTTAAATACCATTTATTAAACGCAGGTCTTCGACTAAACTATTGAGACATATCTAATTGAGGCGTGAGATGTAGCATCAAAATTTCGCTTTTCTGGCGACACACAATAGCTAGGGGCAAACCCCTCAGGATTCTGAGACGCTCTCTCCAGTCTAGCAAGGTTTGAGGCATAATTTTTAGACTGAGCGTTTGAACATTGTGATGATGCAGTTCATTCTCCGAGTTTTGCGAGTAAGAGCAATTGGTTTATCAATGGTTGGCGGCGCCAGAATTTACATAAATTACTTGTGCGAACACGCAAGGTCACGCTATGAATATCACCACACAATGTCAGTGTGATTTCCCTGACTTGACCATTGTTCATCATGGCCAATGCAGGAGCGAGCCATTTGGATTCAATCTCGCTCAGGCTATCTCGCCAGCGAGTCCAGTTCCCACTGATGAAATGTGCATTCAATATATCGAGCTGGATTAACGTACAGCCTCTTGCGGCGGATAGCCCTGCATCAGTGCTAAATCTGTCAATCGAGAGATGTATCGCCAGACCGTGTGTCACGGGAGTATCTGAGAGTATCGTCTTAAAAGGTCGATTTAGACGTTCTGCTTCAATGCATTTCCCTCCGCCATATAGCCAAAGAGTGTTGATTGGGGGTAATTCGCGTATTTCACGGTCATGGTTTGTTGAGTGATGATGCCAGGCCATTTGTACTTCATTTTGCAGCTTACGCCAGATCAAGTCAGCATTCCCTTTGGGTAGCCAGATATCGATATTGCGTCCTGCAACGCGTTCGGGGGATGCAGTTACCAGTCCATCTAGCATTGGCCCACTGAGATACCAGCGGTCTGGTCGTGGACTTACCAATTTAACATCGTGCTCTGCAAATAGGTCTCGAGCAATCTCGAACAGCGGAATTGTATCAATAGTCTCGAGAGCTAGTTCGGAGGGGTCAGTTAGTACTAAATGATCAGTGTTGATTTGAATATGTGCAGGTTGCGCACAATACCAAAAGTGATTGTCGTCCAAGTTGTTGTTAGTGTCAGCTATCAGCATAAAAGGCGCCAGCGGCATATGCGCAGGTAGGGTGGGGATTCCAAATATCCTCCCGAGCCATCGCTCGTGTGGTAGCGTCGAGATAAAGGGATCAACCGGTATGTCCGTCCTGGATCTGGTTGAACGTGCCAATAATCTTTCGAAGGTTGGTAGTTTTAATCCATCAAGCAGGATTGGAAGATGGGCTGCCGCTGGCACCGAGAATGGTAAAAGAAAGTGTAGGTCAACAGTATTCATGTTAGACGAATTGTATGACAAACTTAGATTTGTCTGTTATTACTCCATTTATTATTGTCTCATCTGTGAATAGTTTCGTTTCGATCAAATTTTTAATCTATTTCGAATAATTAGGACTCTCATTTGAAATTTCCATACGAGTTCCAAATCGGCTGGCGTTATACGTGTACTAGTAAACGATCGTCTAGCAACGGTTTTATTTCTTTCATCTCATTCATTTCTATGGCAGGTATTGCGCTTGGTGTGGCTGCACTGATAGTTGTATTGTCTGTCATGAATGGTTTTCAGAAAGAGGTTCGTGATCGTATGTTGTCGGTTCTCGCTCATATTGAGGTGTTTGCTCAGGATGGCAACTTGTCGGAGTGGCGTCGTACTGCTGGCGAGGCATTACAAAACAAAGAGATATTAGCTGCGGCTCCTTATGTGGGTGAGCAGGCTATGCTTACTCGTGACGATAGAGTCTGTGGCGTCGTACTGCGTGGCATTATGCCTATTGAGGAGGCTAAAGTTTCTGATCTCGACAAACATGTTACTAAGGGTAATTTGACGAATTTGACGCCTGGAAGCTTTGGAGTTGCGCTTGGCTGTGAATTGGCGCGAGGACTTGATGTGCATGTCGGCGAAAAGATTACCCTAGTGGTGCCGCAAAAAAGCACTGTTACACCTGCGGGGATCTTGCCACGTGTGAGGCAGTTCACAGTGGTTGCGATCTTCACAGCAGGACATTACGAGTACGATAGCAGCCTGGCTTTGATCGATTTAGAGGATGCCCAAAAGTTCTTTCGTTTAACTGGCCCTACTGGCATTCGTTTGAAAGTGAAGGATATGGACCGCGCGCCTTTAGTTGCACGTGATCTTGCAAAAGTATTGAGTGGTGATATGTGGATACGCGACTGGACGCAGCAGAACAAGAATTGGTTTGTCGCTGTGCAAACTGAGAAGCGCATAATGTTTATTATCTTGATGCTGATTATCGCTGTGGCAACATTCAATTTGGTGTCTTCACTTGTGATGACTGTCACCGATAAATATGGTGATATCGCTATTTTGCGCACTCTTGGCGCACAGCCATCGTCAATTGTGAAGATTTTCATTGTACAAGGTGTAACGATTGGGTTTATAGGAACTTTTCTTGGTATTGCACTTGGCTGTGTCATTTCCCTTAATATTTCCACCATCGTGCCATTTATTGAACAACTTTTCGGCATACATTTTTTGCCAAAAGATATTTATTTCATTAGCGAGTTGCCGTCTGATTTGCACATGCTTGATATCACACGTATCGGATTGATTTCTTTCATTCTTGCATTATTGGCAACAATTTACCCGAGCTGGCGTGCGGCGCAAATCAAGCCTGCTGAGGTGTTGCGTTATGAGTAATGTGATAGGAAGTATCACACCGACACCTGCACACAGTAGTGATTTCGTCTTGCGTGCATGTGGTTTACATAAAATTTTTTGTCAGGGCGAACTCAATCTGAAGGTTCTGAGTGGTGTGGATCTTGACGTTGCGCGGGGCGAAAAAATTGCAATCGTTGGAGCTTCAGGTTCTGGCAAGAGCACATTGTTGCATATATTGGGCGGACTCGATGAACCTTCGCAAGGCGAAGTATTACTTTTAGGTGAACCATTTTCAACTCTCTCTGAGAAGGAAAAAACCAATCACTGGAATCGATCATTGGGATTTATTTATCAGAGGCATCATCTTTTGCCTGAATTTTCGGCACTTGATAATGTAGCGATGCCCTTGAAGATCCGTGGCCAGTGTGGGATTGAGGTTCGACAGGTGGCGCATGCGATGCTTGAGCGCGTGGGATTAGGGTCGCGTGTGCAGCATCGACCCAGTGAGTTATCAGGTGGTGAGCGACAGCGTGTGGCGATGGCCCGTGCTTTGGTTACACAACCAGCATGTGTATTGGCGGATGAACCTACTGGAAATCTTGATGGGCATGCGGCGGAGATGATGTTCTTACTCATGCTGGAATTGAGCAATGAATTTGACGTTAGCTTTGTAATTGTGACGCACGATATCGATCTGGCTAGTCGTTGTGACCGCACATTGCGCTTGCGTCAGGGCTTATTAGTAGTTGCGTAATATGCTTTGATATGTCAATCTGGATTTGGATGGTTCGTGAATATAAGTTTTCATTTTCAGGGCCTTTGGTATCACTTACTGATACGATACGTGTAATTGGCTTTTACAAGGTTTGTTGGAGATTGGCTTATGTGGATTGATACCCATTGCCATCTTGACTCTGATAAATTTAGTGCTGACCGTGACGCTGTGATCGAAAAAGCTCAGTCGAAGGGAGTGAGAGGGTTTGTTGTGCCTTCGGTTGAGCGGGTATCTTTCTCTGCAGTGCGTGCGACAGCGATGGGGATACCAGGATGTACTTACACGCTTGGCATTCATCCGATGTATACATCACGTGCGCAGGACGTTGATATCAAGTTTTTGCGAGAAAAAGTTAAGATTGCTATTGACGACGATCCATTTTTTGTTGGTATAGGAGAAATCGGCTTGGATTTTTTTGTCAAGGGATTTGATCTCGAGCGGCAGATGCGCTTCTATACATCACAATTGAAAATTGCTTGTGATTTCGATTTGCCTGTTATTTTGCACGTGCGTCGCGCGCAGGATCTCATCCTTAAACAGTTGCGTGTTTACCACCCACGTGGTGGGATTGTCCACGCGTTTAATGGCAGTCATCAGCAGGCTGAGAGTTTCATCAAGCTCAATTTTAAGCTGGGCATTGGCGGAGCTATGACATTTGAACGGGCGTTGCAGATTCGCCGTCTGGCAAAAAACATATCGTTGTCAGCTCTTGTTCTGGAGACAGACGCGCCTGATATTCCTCCCGCATCGATGCGCAAAGAAGCGCGTAATTCACCAATTTATTTACCGTACATCGCTGCAGAACTCGCGAGTCTCCGGCAATTGTCATTGGAACAGCTCTCAGAAGCAACCTGTGGAAATGCATTTGCTGCATTGCCACGACTTGCATCAGTCATTGCATAACCTTTTTGCGATGCAATATTAAAATTACCGTTATATGGGGAAGTATTGTATGTTAAATGTAACCTTACACGACACCCATATTTGAGATTATCTTATTCGTATCCTTAGATTTCTGATCGATAGAATTTTTCTCAGTTGAATATTTAGACTATTAATATTTTCCCGACGTCAATTTTTTAGTAAACAGATTCGTTTGTTATATGTGTGACAGTCATTTCTTTTGCTATAGAGAGTAGCGTCAGAAATATATAAAAACGCTATATGCTCATGCACCCGGAGTGGATTATGCTATCGCTGTTAAGCTGAATTTAAGACTTATTTTTATCAACTGACTCTAAAAAATCATAATCGGCATGATTTTTGTGATTTTTGTCAATTGTAAAATTTGGCATGAGCGAGAAAGAGAACAGGCTTGGATTCAGATATAATCCGCGTTTCTTGCAAGCAATCACTGCGATGACCAAATTTGTTTTTGTCACAGGTGGCGTGGTTTCATCTCTTGGTAAGGGGATTACTGCCGCATCTCTAGCTGCGATTCTCGAATCACGAGGCCTTAAAGTCACTCTTCTTAAACTTGATCCCTACATCAATGTTGATCCTGGTACGATGAGTCCGTTCCAACACGGCGAAGTATTTGTGACGGAAGATGGCGCTGAAACTGACCTCGATTTGGGACACTATGAGCGTTTTATTAGCGCTAAGATGCGTAAGGCGAATAACTTTACGACTGGCCAGATTTACGAGTCTGTAATTCGTAAAGAGCGAAGAGGCGAGTATTTAGGTAAGACAGTTCAGGTAATTCCGCATATTACTAACGAGATCCAAGTATTCATCGATCGAGGAGTGCGTTCTGCGTGGAATGGCTATCCTGACGTTGCTATCGTTGAAATCGGAGGGACAGTTGGTGATATTGAATCTCTGCCGTTTTTGGAAGCTGCGCGTCAGATGAATCTTCGTCTAGGGAGAAATAGTGTTGCGTTTGTACACCTCACGCTGGTGCCATATATTGCCACTGCTGGTGAACTTAAGACGAAACCCACACAGCATAGTGTTCAAAAACTGCGCGAAATTGGGATTTCTCCAAATGTGTTGCTGTGCCGAGCTGATCGCCAAATTCCACTCGACGAGTGTTCGAAGATTTCATTATTTGCGAATGTGCCGAAAGAAGCTGTTATTTCGGTTTGGGATGTGGATACGATCTATAAGATTCCGCAGATGCTGCATGATCAGGGTATGGATTGTATTATTTGCGATGAGCTAAAACTCACACCAGCACCAGCGGATCTATCGACGTGGAGTCGTCTGGTTGAAGCCGTTGAGCATCCGAAGCATGCAGTCACGATCGGGATGGTGGGCAAGTATGTTGACCTAACAGAATCCTATAAATCGTTGATCGAAGCGCTTAAACATGCATCGATTCATACAGAGACTCTGGTCAATATTGAGTATATTGATTCTGAGCAGATCGAAAAGGATGGAGAAGGTGTGCTTATCGATCTCGATGGTATTTTGGTGCCAGGTGGTTTTGGTCGTCGTGGTACGGAAGGTAAGATTCGGGCAATCCGTTACGCACGTGAGAATTGTGTGCCGTATTTAGGGATCTGTCTTGGCATGCAACTTGCGGTGATCGAATTCGCTCGTCATGTTGTTAATTTGGACTATGCTAATAGTACGGAATTTGAGTTGAGTACAACTCATCCGGTGGTGGCACTGATCACGGAATGGCAGGACCGTGAGGGTAAGAACGAGACCCGAACGAAAGATTCTGAGTTGGGTGGCACGATGCGTCTTGGTTCTCAGTGCGTACCCGTTAAACCTGGAACGCTTGCCTCGAAAATTTATGGCGATACGGTTAACGAACGCCATCGTCATCGTTACGAAGTTAATAACTACTACGTGCCTCTACTCGAAGCTGCTGGGTTAATTGTTTCTGCGCGCACACCGAGTGAGAATCTACTCGAAATTATTGAGCTATCACAGGAAGTACACCCTTGGTTTTTTTGTGTCCAATTCCACCCAGAGTTTACCTCGACACCCCGTTATGGTCATCCACTATTTAAAGCCTATGTTGAGGCGGTATTGTCTGAACGACAGTCCCGGGAAAAAGCGACCTTAGTATCTAAGGACTGAAAAAGGAGTTCTCATGAAAATCTGCGATTTTGATGTCGGTCTCGATAAGCCATTTTTTTTGATTGCAGGAACTTGTGTTATCGAGTCTGAGCAAATGACGATTGATGTGGCCAGTGAGCTTAAGGAAATTACGAATGAGCTAGACATTCCGTTCATTTATAAGTCTTCTTATGACAAAGCGAACCGTAGTTCCGGAAAATCGTTCCGTGGCCCAGGTCGTGATGCTGGATTGAAGATTCTTGAAGCGGTACGCTGTCGGCTTAAAGTGCCTGTACTTACGGATGTACACAAAGAAGAGGAAGTGGCAGAAGTGGCATCTACAGTAGATGTTCTACAAACGCCAGCGTTTTTGTGCCGCCAGACAGATTTGATTCGTGCCTGTGCTCAGTCCGGAAAGATCGTCAATATTAAGAAAGGTCAATTTCTTGCGCCGCACGAAATGGATAATGTAATTCAGAAAGCGCGTGATGCAGCACGTGAGGCAGGCCTTCCTCAGGATGTTTTTATGGCATGTGAGCGTGGGGTTTCCTTTGGCTACAATAATTTAGTCTCTGATATGCGTTCTTTAGTGATAATGCGTGCGACAGGTGCCCCAGTTGTATATGATGCTACGCATTCGGTGCAATTGCCTGGTGGGAAAGGCACTAGTTCGAGCGGACAGCGAGAGTTTATACCAGTTCTATCGCGTGCTGCTGTGGCAGTAGGGGTGTCTGGACTATTTATGGAAACACACCCGAATCCGTCAAAGGCCATGTCTGATGGCCAGAACGCTGTACCTCTTAACGAGATGAGAGCACTGCTGAGTACATTAAAGAAACTTGATCAAGAAGTTAAAAAAGGGAACTTTCTTGAGTGAGATTTGGCAGTATTGTTGTGCTGTGAGTGACCATTTTCTTTTTATATGCTGGGGGATAAATGAGTGCAATTGTAGACATGATTGGACGTGAAGTGTTGGATTCACGCGGCAATCCGACAGTCGAGTGTGAGATATTGCTTGACTCGGGTATAGTGGGACGTGCGGCAGTGCCATCTGGCGCATCCACCGGTTCGCGCGAAGCGGTTGAATTACGTGACGGTGATAGGAGACGTTATCTAGGGAAAGGGGTCCTGAAGGCGGTTGAAAACATCAATACCAAGATTTCGGAAGCTATTATGGGTCTTGATTCCGCCGAGCAGGCTTTTCTGGATAAGACCCTAATCGAACTCGACGGCACAGAAAATAAGTCTAATCTAGGTGCTAACGCTATGTTAGCTGTGTCGATAGCAGTTGCCAAAGCAGCTGCAGAAGAAGCAGGATTGCCGTTATATCGTTATTTTGGAGGTTCGGGAGCAGTTCAACTCCCTGTGCCGATGATGAATATTGTCAACGGTGGTGTGCATGCAAATAACAATTTGGATTTACAAGAGTTTATGGTGGTGCCGGTTGGGCAATCGAGCTTCCGAGAAGCACTGCGTTGTGGCACGGAAATCTTTCACTCGTTGAAGAAAATTCTTTCGGAGCGCGGGATGAGTACTGCTGTAGGTGATGAAGGTGGTTTTGTGCCAAATTTTGGCAGCAATGAGGAATGTTTGACCACTATATTGGCCGCTATCGATGCAGCAGGTTATCGTGTGACTGAGGATGTGCTTTTGGCATTGGATTGCGCAGCATCGGAGTTTTTTAAAGAAGGAAAATATAATCTAGAAGCCGAACGCTTGCAGTTGACATCGGCCGAATTTGTTGACTATCTGACCAACCTATGCGACAAGTTCCCAATTGTTTCAATCGAAGATGGTATGGCAGAAAATGATTGGGATGGATGGAAAATACTGACCGAAAAACTTCGAAAGAAAGTTCAGTTGGTAGGTGATGATCTTTTTGTAACCAACACTAGAATTCTGAAACAAGGCATACAACAGGGTATTGGAAACTCGATTCTGATCAAAATCAACCAAATTGGTACATTGACAGAAACTTTTTCTGCCATTGAAATGGCGAAACGTGCCGGTTATACCACTGTGATTTCGCATCGCTCTGGTGAAACAGAAGATTCAACTATTGCAGATATTGCTGTTGGAACTAATGCTGGTCAGATTAAGACGGGCTCATTGTCACGTGGCGAACGTATCGCAAAGTACAATCAATTACTTCGCATTGAGGAAGACCTAGGTGATGTCGCTTTCTATCCGGGGAGAGATGCTTTTTATAATTTACGTTAAATTACTTGCCTCAATAGAGACAATACGAAGAATTATTTGGTGGCTGGAAGTATGCGAACCGTAACCTTGGCACTGGTTTTGTTATTGACAACGATTCAGTACCCACTTTGGTTTGGCCATGGAGGATGGTTACATGTACGCGAGTTGCGTGGTCAGCTAGTGGCTGAGCAGAAGAAAAATGAGCAATTAAAGGAGCGTAGTGACCGGTTGCGAGGAGAGGTGCAAGATTTGCAGGACGGCACCTCTGCCATCGAGGAGCACGCTCGTTTAGAGCTCGGTATGGTAAAGCAAGGAGAGGTGTTTGTGCAGTTTGTTGCCCCCGGGGAACCCGATTTCTCTGAAAGAAATACAGTCAAAGCGGCTAGTACGTTATCATCAAATAAGCAACATGCTCTCTCAGAATTTATCTCTCCCCCTTAAATGACAGCATATGGCCGCTTTTAAAGCTAATAAAATTTAAATCATTGTAGCTAACGCCACGTGTGAGTATTTTCTTAAAAAGATGCGCCATTTTTTTGTGACAAAGAGGCTCTTAACTAATTTTGATATTAACGTCACATGCCGAAATACATATCGAATTAAAAGGCTATCAACTTAGTTGAAAGTGATTATGGTGGGGTATGATATTCCTTTTTTCTAGCCATTAGCAGTATTTGGCGAATTTAGGCGGTTATGGGTGAGATGTATTCCCCTCAGAGGTCTTTGATGAGATAAGGTTTCGTGTGGGAGAATATAGCGCTTTTCGCATTTTTGCCTCTGCGTGGAAATTTTGATGTTTTTGAAAGCTTCTTGTTTTCTTTGAATTTTGCGTGGAGTAGGTGTGCGAAAAAAATCGAGTTAGAATTCTCAATATCATCCTACAAATGTAAAATTGGTCACGTGCTAATTGGCAATCGTGGGTATTTCTCGACGATGCCAGTCCTGTTTGAATTAGGATTGGCTTGTGTCATGAGGATTGTGATGGGGTCATCTTAGGATGATGAGGTTTTGTAGAAAGAAACGAGGCGGCCAGCTGTGATAAAAATGCCGTTCATACGGCCGTGTAGCATGATCAATGCAGATCTTCACTGTCATTCCATCGTTTCGGATGGAACTTTGGCGCCCGCAGAGGTCGCAAAAATTGCCGCTGAGGCAAGTGTTGAACTATGGGCATTAACCGATCATGATGAGCTAGGTGGTCAGAGTGAGGCACGTGCTGCGGCTGAAGCTTTTGGTATGCGTTATGTTTCTGGAGTTGAGATTTCAATCACTTGGGCAGGTAGAACCGTTCATATGCTGGGATTGGGTATCAATGCTGATGATCCCTTACTAATTCAGAATCTTGCTGCGATGCGAGATGGACGTTCCTTACGTGCCAAGCAGATGGGTCTACAATTATTGAACGCAGTGGGAATTTCCGATGCTTATGCAGGTGCGCTTAAGTACGTTGGTAAGCATGGTTTAATTTCACGTACACACTTTGCACGTTATTTGGTTGAAATAGGACAGTGTAAATCAATATCCGATGTTTTTTCGCGCTATCTGACAGAAGGTAAGCCGGGCTATGTGGCTCATTGTTGGGCCACGCTGGAGGATGCTGTGAAATGGATTCATGATGCACAAGGCATCGCTGTCGTCGCGCATCCAGGGCGTTACAAGTTTTCATCACTGGAATTCAGCGGTTTATTTGACAGTTTTCGTGATCTTGGTGGCGAGGCTATCGAAGTTGTCACGGGAAGTCACACGCCAGAACAATATCGTGAGTATGCAGATATCGCACGTCGTTACAATTTTCTTGCGTCCCGTGGGTCTGATTTTCATGGGCCAACACAAGGCCGTGCGCAGTTGGGTAAATTGCCGCCTTTACCAGAAGGTTTGATACCTGTTTGGTCCCGTTGGTATTAAACCTCGCTCATGTTCAAATTTTTTCAAATTTATCCCGATAGTTCGCAAACTCGATTGCTTAAAAAAGCTGCTCAAATAATTGATGGCGGGGGCGCGACGTTGTGCTACCAACCGATTCAAGCTATGACCTCGCTTGTCGTTTGGATGATAAGAATGTACTCGATAGGCTTCAGTGTATTTGTGATATTACCGAAAAACAGATGCTGTCGCTATTTTTTCGAGATTTTTCTCAATTATCGATTTAACGGAAGCCTCACCAGGAATAGTGAGTGTCGGGAGTCGTTGACGGAATTTGATCACTTTACATGAAGTCACTCACATTTATGTCGCGAAGCTTTTTTGGTTTGCTATGATCCGTACTCGATTGTTCATGAATCTGATGACGTTCATTTTCAATTTATTTTGAGTTTTTCCACTTGATGGTGGCCATATTTCAGCTTTCACATTTTTATTGGCGTGTGCATATGGCTTGAGCCTTATTAATTTTTCATCATATTGGTCTTTTGGGGAGTGGTTTGATTGAGAGTGTCTGGCTGTGAATAATTATGAAGATAGGCCGAGAATCCATTCGTTTTTGGTTAAACCCCTAGCTCGGTTGTTTTCCTGAAGTAAATTACGATTTATTACAATAACGAGATTATGTACCCCGAACGTGTTTTTTCTGGTATGCGCCCGACAGGCAGCCTACATTTGGGTCACTATCATGGCGTACTTAAGAATTGGACTGTACTCCAATCGAAGTATCCATGTTTTTTCTGTGTAGTTGATTGGCATGCGCTAACGACCCATTATGAAACGCCAGGCGTTATTGAAAAGAATGTCTGGGAAGTTTTCATTGATTGGTTAGCCGCAGGAATTGATCCAAACCAAGCGACGTTATTTATACAAAGCAAGGTTCCTGAGCATTCAGAATTGGCGTTGCTCATCGGAATGAGTACGCCATTAAGCTGGCTTGAACGTGTCCCTACATACAAAGAACAAATGGAAAAACTCAAGGAGCGTGATTTGTCTACTTACGGCTTTCTTGGCTATCCTGTGCTTATGGCAGCGGATATTTTGCTTTATCGTGCGATACATGTTCCTGTTGGCGAGGATCAGGTGCCTCATCTTGAGATGACACGTCAAATTGCCCGGCGTTTTAACCGTTTATACAGTAGCGATTCAATCGTCGAAGAAAAATCGTATCAAGTGGCAAAAAAACTCGGTAAGAAGCATGCTCGACTCTATTTCGCATTGCGTCACTCTTATCAAGAGCAGGGTGACGGAGAGGCCCTGGCTCAGGCCCATTCTATTCTATTGGAATCAAATTCCCTTTCCATAAGGGATCGTGAATTTTTATTTAGCTATCTTGAGGTTGCCCGCAAACGAATTCTTGTTGAACCCAAGGCACTGCTTACATCAGCTTCACGCATGCCGGGTCTTGATGGTCAAAAGATGTCAAAGTCTTATGGCAATACGATTGGTTTGCGTGAAGCCAAATCATCGATTGTTCAAAAAATCCGTACTATGCAAACGGATCCTGCCCGTGTGCAGCTTAAAGATCCTGGAGACCCTGAAAAGTGTAAAGTGTGGCAACTTCATCAAGTCTACTGTAATGAGAGCACTCGTGAATGGGTAAAAGTAGGTTGTAAGACTGCGGGTATTGGCTGCTTAGATTGTAAACAACCGGTAATCGATGGGATTTTGCGTGAACAGCAACCGATGCTTGAGCGTGCTCAAAAATATATGGACGATCCATCTTTGTTACGTGATATCGTTGACGATGGCTGTGAAAAGGCACGAAAATCAGCGAAAGAAGTGATGCAGGATGTTCGTGACGCAATGGGGTTGAAATACTCATGAGTTATTATGAGTCTCAGCCGCTGCTGAAATGTTTTTTGCATCGCAAAATTACCTAGTCTTTCTGCATAATTTTGCCTTCAATTGAAGGTGCATTTATTACATTGTTGATTTTTAGATTGCTACTTTAAGAGCAGTATATTCATCGAGTCACGTTATATATGTTTGCAGCATTCATGTGCTGTGTGTTTTCGAGCTTAAATTGATTTTTCAATAATCCTACTTTATGAGAACGGTTAATCCGCTACAATCGAACCTTTATCGCAGAAATTGACTGATAAACTATGGCTACCAAAACCCCGATTCGAGGCAGCATTGTTGCAGTTGTGACCCCGATGTTAGAAGACGGCAGCATTGATAATGCTAGCTTCTGTAACCTGATAGATTGGCACATTGCCGAAGGCACAGATGCAATTGTGATTGTTGGCACTTCTGGCGAATCTCCCACTGTTTCGGTTGAAGAACACTTCGCATTGATTAAGCTTGCCGTTGAGTATACGAGAAAACGGATCCCGATTATTGCTGGAACGGGTGGTAACTCGACTGCTGAAGCAATAGAGTTAACTAGATATGCCAAGCAAGTCGGTGCTGATGCATCTTTGCAGGTGGTGCCTTATTATAATAAGCCAACTCAAGAAGGCATATATCAGCATTTCTGCAAGATTGCAGAAAGCGTAGATCTCCCTGTGATTCTTTATAATGTACCTGGGCGAACGGTTGCTGATGTGAGCAACGAGACGTTGTTGCGTCTTGCGCAGGTTCCAGGCATTGTGGGACTAAAAGATGCTACAGGTAATTTGGAAAACGGAATTCGCTTGATCAATACTTTGCCAGATAATTTTGCCTTGTATAGTGGCGATGATCAAACCGCTGTTATGCTTATGTTAATGGGCGCACAAGGAAATATCTCCGTCACTGCAAATGTGGTACCACGCCTCATGCATCAGCTGTGTTATGCATCAATGTCCGGAGATGTGGTTCATGCTCGAGCCTTACAATTTCGTTTACTTGATCTGCATAGAGCCATGTTCATCGAGGCTAATCCGATTCCAGTCAAATGGGCGCTGCAGCAAATGGGAAAAATTAGTTCAGGCATCCGGTTGCCATTAACTCCGTTAGCTGCACAATTTCATGTTACTGTCCGTAACGCTTTGCGTGATATTGGCATTCTGCTTTAATCGAGATTCTGTAGCATCGCTTGACTACTTTTTTGACTAATGAAACAAATTATCGATTTCTCTAAAGTTCTTCCATTTGGGGTATGGACCGCGATTGCATCTCTGGCACTTTTTGCTGGTTGCAGTTCGCTTTCGTCATCGTTCTCATCCGACAAGGTAGATTATAAGAATTCTAAGAGTGGTCCATCGCTCGATGTGCCTCCTGATTTGTCGCTGCTGGTACCAAGCGAGCACAAGGTCTTATCTAGCAATGCAGCTACTTTGTCAGCATACGAAAAAAAAATGCAGATTAAGTCAATGCAACCAGTTGATATGGTGTTGCCATCAGTCCCGGGTATGAAAGTGATGCGTGATGGCAATCAACGTTGGTTGGTGATTCAAAAAGCACCTAACCAATTATGGGAGATGCTTCGTGAATTTTGGCAAGAAAATGGTTTTATACTGATCCTTGATTCGTCAAACACTGGTGTCATAGAAACTGACTGGGCTGAGAATCGTGCTAAGCTCGATCAGGATATTATTCGTAACTTGTTGGGGAAGGTTTTTGATGGGCTGTATTCAACAGGTGAGCGTGATCGTTTTCGCATGAGAGTTGAACGAGAGACTGATGGTAGTATTGCCATCTACATTAGCCATCGTCGGATGGTTGAGGTTTTTACGAGTGATCAAAGGGATACGACGAAGTGGCAGCCTGCGCCTAGCGATTTCGGCCTCGAGGCAATTTTTCTTACGAAACTGATGCAGCATCTTGGTATGCAGGCTTATCAAGCTAAAACGGAGATGGAAATGGCTAAGTCGGAGAGATTGTCATCCATCCAAGTTGTAAATGATGCGAGCGCGACTTACATCGATATGAGTGAACCATTCGATCAAGCTTGGCGGCGTGTTGGGATTGCGCTTGATCGTTGCAATTTCACGGTGGATAGTCGTGATCGAGCGAAGGCTCTATATTGGATTAGTTATGTTGATTCAATGATGTTGTCGAAAGACAATAGTTTCTTCTATAACTTGTTCCATGCGAAAGAAGTAAAGGAAAGAAAGAAAGCGAAAAAATATGGTGTGAATATCCAGGGTCAGGGCGATAATAAAACTCGTGTGCAGGTTTTGGATGATGAAGGGAAAGTGGATAACTCCATCATCGCACAGGGTATTATTGGTCTGCTCAATGATCACCTTCGATAGGTGAGGTATACTAGTTTAGGCAGTGGTAGTGAGGGTAATGCTCTTTTGGTAGAGGTATCAGAAGGTATTTCTACCACGCGTGTTCTTCTTGATTGTGGTTTTTCTATGAGGGAAGTTGAGAGACGTCTCTTGCTGCGTTCGATTGAAACGTCTACTATCGATGCTATTGTGATTACACATGAACACGGTGACCACATTGGCAGTGCAGTTTCATTATCCAAGAAGTATGGTATTCCGTTGTACATGAGCCGAGGTACCGGCCAGATTGTTAAGGGGCTGGATAATGTCGACGTACGTTGGTGTCGATCTGATAGTATAGTTGTCGTTGGAGATATTGAACTTCATCCTTATACCGTGCCTCATGATGCACGGGAACCTTTGCAGTTTGTATTTAGCGACGGACACTCTCGCTTGGGCGTGCTCACTGATGTTGGCAGTTCAACACCGCATTTGATTGGCGTGTTGGGTGGTTGTGATGCATTGGTATTGGAATGTAATCACGACTGTGAGATGTTGGCGGTCAGCCAGTACCCACCGTCATTGCGTGCCCGTATCGGAGGAGATTACGGGCATTTAGCTAACCATAAGGCTGCAGAAATTCTTGCGGCACTTGATCGTTCACGCTTACAGAGAGTCATTGCGGCGCATTTAAGCGAGAAGAATAATTCTCCTCATTTAGCGAGGGCAGCATTAGCTGACGTGGTAGGTATGGATGCTGTGGAGATCCTTGTTGCTACACAGATTGATGGATTTGCTTGGCAGACACTATAGCATTACAGCGAGATTTATTGTCCTGTTGAGATAAATGACAGATAGTTTCTTATACTTGTTCTGTAAGTGTGTGCAAGAAATCCAGACAACCTTTCATTGACTAATTGCCATCATAATGGCGTCCATCAACTGATTTGAATTATTCTCCTACAGAATAAATTTTACCAGATGTTGAGCGTATGCCAATTGGCATGACACGAATGCTAAATTGGCAACACAAGGAGATACTTGGCACGGTATGCTGTGCACTTAGCTTAATCCTGCATAGGGAAGAAATTGTTTTAAAATTTCCTTGGGTTTATTTTGCTCATCTAAGTGGAGTGATTCGTTTGAATTGCTAACTTTTCTGCTACGAGATAATTAAATATCTCAGAAAACCTAATAATCTGTCCTGAATTTTATCAAATCATGGCAAAGACGCTATACGATAAGTTGTGGGATGCACATATCGTGCATACCGAGGATGACGGTACTACTTTACTTTATATTGACCGTCACTTGCTTCATGAGGTCACTAGTCCGCAGGCTTTTGAAGGGCTAAAGCTTGCGAAACGTCCTGTTTGGAGGCTATCTGCGAATCTTGCGGTGTCAGATCATAATGTTCCCACCACTGATCGATCGCAAGGTATCGCAGATCCTATTTCAAAGTTGCAAGTGGAAACTCTCGACCGCAATTGCGCTGATTACGGAATTACTCAGTTTAAGATGAGTGACCTACGTCAGGGAATTGTTCATGTGATTGGGCCGGAGCAAGGTGCAACGTTGCCCGGCATGACGGTCGTTTGCGGTGATTCGCATACCTCTACACATGGTGCTTTTGGTGCGTTAGCTTTTGGTATTGGTACATCGGAGGTTGAGCATACTCTTGCTACGCAGACATTGCTCATGAAAAAGAGCAAAAACATGCTCGTGAATGTGAATGGTCAATTGCCAAGAGGTTGTTCGGCTAAGGATGTTGTGCTTGCTGTGATTGCTAAGATCGGTACTGCTGGAGGTACTGGTTATACGATTGAGTTTGGAGGGGCAGTGATTCGTGCACTGTCGATGGAGGGTCGTATGACGATTTGCAATATGGCTATTGAGGCTGGTGCACGTGCTGGTCTTATTGGTGTTGACGATACCACTATCGATTACGTTAGGGGGCGTCCGCTATCTCCCAGAGATGAGCTATTTCAGCAGGCTGAAATCTATTGGCGTTCTCTTCGAACGGATGATGGGGCACAGTTCGATCACGTCGTTGAAATTGATGCTTCGAAGCTGATACCACAAGTGACTTGGGGTACTTCGCCGGAAATGGTGGTCTCGATTGAGGATAGGATTCCTGATCCCCAGAAGGAGAAAGATCTCGTAAAACGAGCTGCCATAGAGCGTGCGCTGACGTATATGGATTTAATGCCCGACACCCCGATTGAGAGTATCAATGTCGATAAGGTGTTTATTGGCTCATGTACCAATTCACGTATCGAAGATATTCGAGCTGCGGCTTATGTACTCAAGAAGCTGGGACGTAGGATTGCGGGGAATGTTCGTTTGGCTATGGTGGTTCCAGGGTCAGGATTAGTCAAGGAACAGGCTGAAAAGGAGGGATTAGATAAGATTTTTACGGCAGCGGGTTTTGAGTGGCGTGAACCAGGTTGTTCGATGTGTTTGGCTATGAATGCTGATCGTTTGGAGTCTGGTGAGCGTTGTGCATCGACCTCGAATCGTAATTTTGAAGGGAGGCAGGGTGCCGGTGGGCGTACTCATCTGCTGTCGCCGGCAATGGCTGCTGCTGCTGCCATTGAAGGTCATTTTGTGGATGTTCGACGCCTCGTTTAAAATGGTGCATGGGATGTATGCATATGCACTTTTGTTATGAGTGACGTATCGAAAATCAATAGAGTAATCAGGAGAAATGGCGATGAAAAAACCTCATCATCTGTTGATGGCATTACTAATGTTATGGGTAACTGGATGTAATACGGTGGTCGGCCTAGGGAAGGATACTAAGGCAGCTGGCGAGGCCATCGAGAACGCGGCAAGGAAATAATAAGTGGCTGATAGTGCTTTTTTCATCGCTAAATGTCTGCGATAGGCAGTCAACTGAATATATCAAGTGGGAAATATGGAAAAATTTGTTGTCCATACAGGGCGGGTGGCGCCTCTTGATCGAGATAACGTTGATACGGACGCAATCATTCCGAAGCAA
Source organism: Candidatus Pandoraea novymonadis (assembly GCF_003004665.1). Taxonomy (GTDB): domain Bacteria; phylum Pseudomonadota; class Gammaproteobacteria; order Burkholderiales; family Burkholderiaceae; genus Pandoraea; species Pandoraea novymonadis. The sequence goes on along the minus strand of NZ_MUHY01000001.1, from coordinate 501,549 downwards.
TTTCTAAAGTCAATTAAACGCACAGGCTTTGGACAGAATTTATTCGACGAATGGCGTTATCTGGACGTCGGTCATCCGGGGCAAGATTGTAGTAAGCGTTTATTGAATACCAGTTTCGTCCTTAATCAGCCGCGCTATAAAAATGCGACGATCTTGTTGGCGCGTCAGAATTTTGGCTGTGGCAGCTCGCGTGAGCATGCTCCGTGGGCATTGCAACAATATGGATTTCGTGCAGTGATTGCGCCGAGTTTTGCTGATATTTTTTTTAATAATTGTTATAAAAATGGGCTTTTGCCTATTGTTCTCACGGAGTCACAGGTTGATTGCCTATTCCATGAGACTGCCGCTTTCGTCGACTATCAACTTACTATTGATCTCGATAAGCAGATAGTTGTTGCTCGGGATGGTCAGGCCTACACTTTTGATATTACCTCGTTTCGCAAGTATTGCCTATTGAACGGTTTTGATGATATTTCATTGACTTTGCGTCATGCGGATAAAATTTGTGCCTATGAGTGTGATCGCTTGATGAAGCAGCCCTGGCTGAATATGCGTCTACAAGATGGGGACGCAACCCATCTGTGTTGAAAATTGGGGCACACCGTAGAGTAACTTAGAATGCACGTTGACTAGGCTTTTCTGAAAGGAGATGCGAATGAAAATCGCAGTATTGCCAGGTGATGGCATCGGTCCGGAAATTGTTAACGAGGCCGTTGGCGTGTTAAATGCGCTCGATGAATCTTTCGAGATAGAATATGCCCCTGTGGGCGGGGCTGGATACGAAGCCGCTGGTCATCCGTTGCCCGAAGATACACTGACATTAGCGAAAGAGGCGGATGCAATTCTATTTGGTGCTGTTGGCGACTGGAAATACGATGGATTGGCCCGTGAATTGCGTCCAGAGCAAGCTATTCTTGGTTTGCGTAAGCATCTGCAATTGTTTGCTAATTTTCGCCCAGCCATTTTGTATCCAGAGTTGGCAGGGGCATCCAGTTTGAAGCCAGAGATTGTTGCCGGTCTTGATATTCTAATTATCCGTGAGTTGAATGGCGACATTTACTTTGGCCAGCCTAAAGGTTTTCGTCAAGCGCTGACTGGTCCTTTTGAGGGTAGTCGTGAAGGATTTGATACGATGCTTTATACGGTACCTGAGGTAGTCCGTATTGCAAATGTGGCATTTCAGGCTGCAGGAAAACGCGGAAAGCGGCTTTGTTCAGTGGATAAGGCGAATGTTCTGGAGACTTCTCAACTGTGGCGAGACACAATGATGGAAGTTTCAAAGGACTATCCGGATGTGGAATTGTCGCACATGTATGTTGACAATGCTGCAATGCAGTTGGTGAGGGCTCCGAAGCATTTTGATGTGGTGGTGACTGGTAATATGTTCGGTGATATTTTGTCCGATGAGGCGGCTATGCTTACGGGATCTATCGGTATGTTGCCGTCAGCTTCGCTAGATGCTAATAATAAGGGTTTGTATGAGCCATCACATGGCTCAGCACCTGATATTGCAGGTAAGGGTATTGCTAATCCATTAGCGACGATTCTCTCGGTGGCTATGATGCTCCGTTACACCCTGGGTAAGGAAGAACAAGCACATCGTATCGAGGCTGCAGTCAAACATGTGCTTGCGCAAGGGTTACGTACACCCGATATTATGCAAGTTGGGACAACTCAGGTTGGTACGTGTGCAATGGGTGCGGCGGTTATCGCTGCGCTATGATTGAAAGACGGCCTAATTTGGTCGTCTGTGTCAGCTTTATTGAAAAAAGGGGCTGGAGAAATGAGGACCGTAGGTTTGGTGGGTTGGCGAGGTATGGTTGGATCAGTCCTAATGCAGCGGATGCGGCAGGAACAGGATTTTTCGTTGATTGAGCCACTGTTTTTTAGCAGCAGTAACGCTGGTGGTAAGGCTCCGATGATGGCCAAGAATGAAGATTTACTGAAAGATGCCAATGATATTGATGCATTGAAACAATGTGAAATCATATTGACGTGCCAGGGCGGTGACTATACCAGTGAGATTTTTCCAAAATTACGTGCAGCGAGCTGGAACGGTTATTGGATCGATGCTGCATCAACACTGCGTATGGAAGACAGTGCAGTCATTGTATTGGATCCGGTAAATTTGAATGTCATCAAGGACGCGTTGGCAGCGGGCACAAAAAACTTTATCGGTGGCAACTGCACGGTCAGTTGTATGTTGATGGGTTTGGGAGGACTGTTTCAACATAATCTAGTCGATTGGATTACCTCAATGACGTATCAAGCTGCTTCAGGTGGCGGTGCACAACATATGCGTGAACTGATAACGCAGTTTGGCTCACTCAACGCTGAGGTGGAAGGATTGCTGGCTGATCCGGCTTCTTCAATTCTTGAAATTGATCGTAAGGTGCTGACCAAGCAACATGCGTTGACGAAGGAAGAGACCAAACAATTTACTGTTCCGCTGGCTGGCAGTCTGATTCCCTGGATTGATAAAGATCTCGGTAATGGTATGTCGAAGGAAGAATGGAAGGGAGGTGCCGAAACCAACAAAATTTTAGGCTTGGGTACTGGTTTTTCAGGAACACGTCCAATTCCTGTGGATGGATTATGCGTTCGCATCGGTGCGATGCGTTGTCATAGTCAAGCATTGACTATTAAGCTTAAGAAAGATGTGCCGCTAGACGAGGTAAACAGTATTCTTGCTGAGGCGAATGAGTGGGTGAAGGTGGTGCCGAATATCTGTGAAGCGTCGTTGACTGATTTGACACCTGCTGCTGTAGCAGGCACGATGAGAATTCCAGTGGGTCGTTTGCGAAAGATGGCGATGGGTAATGATTATTTATCCGCATTTACGGTTGGCGATCAACTATTATGGGGTGCAGCTGAGCCTCTGCGTCGTATGTTGCGTATTTTGCTCGATATCTAAATATGTTGTTGGTGTGGAGGATACTTCTGTTTTTTCTTTGTTTGGTAATAGCGTGTCTTTACTATCGATAATAAATTTAGGTGATGGTCTTAAATGAAAACTCTGAAAAGAGTAAAGTTAGTTAGATGTTCTAATTTTTTGACAGTTAGTAGTTTTTTTATCTTATGATACAAATTTGGTCTCATATTCGATAGAATTTCTTGGTATTCCTTCTTAAGGAAAGCTAGGACGATGCTTAATTTGATGTGTCAAAAAGACTTACAGCATTTGGAAAATTTTCTCCTTACGCTTGCTAATATTTGACTTGGGTTTTGGGTACTTTCAAATTAGGTGCTCATTTTTTAGTCTTTATGCGAATCGCACTCGGTATTCATTACAACGGAACGGGGTTTTCAGGCTGGCAGTCGCAGCAGCATGGCAATACTGTGCAACAAACGCTTGAAAAGGCGTTGGGTAAATTCAGTGGAGTTAATTTGTCCACGACTGTCGCGGGGCGCACTGATGCGGGTGTGCACGGATTGGGGCAGGTCGTTCATTTTGATACAGCTCTTAAACGTGCTGACTTTTCTTGGATCCGTGGTGTCAATGCTTTTTTACCAAAAAGCGTTGCTATACAATGGGCGCAGGGCGTCACAGAGGATTTTCACGCCCGTTTTTCGGCGTTCGAGCGCACCTATTACTATGTTTTATATGTCCATCCTGTCCGGATGCCGATTTTGGAGGAGCATTGTGGTTGGCTGCATACTCCGCTAGATGTGGAGGTCATGCATACTGCGGCGCAGGTATTGATTGGCAAGCATGATTTTTCGGCATTCCGTTCTTCTGATTGTCAGGCTAAAACTCCTATCAAGCACATGTATGCGATTGATGTGGCGCACCAAGGCTGTTTTTACATTTTTCGTTTTCGAGCAAATGCTTTTCTCCATCGTATGGTTCGTAATATCATGGGATGTTTGACGACGGTTGGCCGTGGGCGTCAGCCACCAGAGTGGATAGGTGATGTACTTTCCAGTGGGGATCGCCGCGAAGCTGCACCTACTTTTATGCCGAATGGTTTGTATCTCGCGCATATTGCTTATCCCACTCGTTTTGCAATACCTGCTCCTAATTGGTCTGTTTGGCCTTTCCCAATGCCATGGAACGTTTGAATGTGCGCACTAGAATCAAGATCTGTGGTTTAACGCGGCCCGCTGATGTCGATTGCGCTGTGGCATTGGGTGTTGATGCCATTGGTTTAGTATTCTATAGACCGAGCCCACGTAATGTAACCATTGAACAAGCTATGCTATTGGCTCGCAGAGTACCACCTTTTGTTACGTTGACAGGGCTTTTCGTGAATATCAGCGAAGATGAAATTCGTTTGGTTGCGCAGGCTGTACCGCTGGCATTGTTACAGTTTCATGGTGACGAAACACCAGAGCAATGTGAGGTATTGGCTGCTGCTGCTGGTTATCGTCCATGGATTCGGGCAATGCGCATTAGTACTCAGACGCATTGCCCTGCAGATTTGATACAATTCGAAGAAGATTATGTTGCCGCGCAGGGTATTTTACTCGATGCTCTGGTTCATCAGGGCTATGGTGGGGGTGGGAAAGTTTTCGATTGGTCTCTTATTCCCGAAAATATTGCGCATAGGGTCATTTTGAGTGGTGGCTTGAACGTGTCCAATGTTGCCGAGGCAGTTGTACGTGTGCAGCCATATGCTGTTGATGTATCCAGTGGTGTGGAAGTTAGATGTGGTGTGAAAGATCACGCCAGAATGACAGCATTTGTACGTGCGGTTTCTGAAGCTGATGCTAGGTGAATCTTTTTGGGACACTGGGTATCGTCCATCTTCCTCGTATTTCTGTGAGTAATTATCATGTACCATTTACCTGATGCTCGAGGCCATTTTGGCCCATACGGTGGTGTCTTCGTAGCTGAAACCTTGATTCATGCACTTGATAAACTGTGTAACGCTTACAAGCAATATTCCAATGATCCGAGCTTTCTTGAAGAGTTTCATTACGAATTAAAACACTATGTTGGCCGCCCTTCCCCTGTGTACTACGCTAAGCGTTGGAGTAGTGAGCTTGGGGGAGCTCAAATTTTCCTCAAGCGCGAAGATTTGAATCATACCGGTGCACATAAAGTAAATAATGTCATTGGTCAGGCACTGCTTGCTCGTCGTATGGGGAAACAGCGTGTCATTGCTGAGACTGGTGCTGGACAGCATGGTGTAGCCACAGCAACTATTGCTGCTCGTTTTGGAATGGAATGCGTAGTATATATGGGAGCCGAGGACGTCAAACGTCAGGCTGCTAATCTGTACCGTATGCAATTGTTAGGTGCCACTGTCGTTTCTGTGGAGTCGGGGTCGAAGACACTCAAGGATGCACTCAACGAAGCGATGCGTGATTGGGTGACGAATATAGAAAATACCTTTTATATAATTGGTACGGTTGCTGGGCCACATCCCTATCCCATGCTTGTACGCGATTTTCAGCGTGTGATCGGTGACGAATGCGTGGTGCAAATGCCTGAATTGATAGGTCGTCAACCAGATTACGTTGTTGCGGCCGTTGGTGGTGGTTCAAACGCTATGGGTATTTTTTATCCATACATCGATCATCACAGTGTGAAGCTGGTTGGTGTTGAAGCAGCAGGTGATGGAATTGAAACTGGCCGTCATGCAGCATCACTGATCGCAGGTTCTCCTGGAGTTCTGCATGGAAACCGCACATATTTGCTGCAAGACAAGGATGGGCAAATTATTCAGACACATTCGGTCTCAGCTGGTCTTGATTATCCTGGTGTGGGTCCTGAGCACGCTTGGCTTAAAGATAGCGGTCGTGCTGAGTATGTTGGTATTACGGATGCAGAAGCACTTCAAGCATTCCATGATTGCTGCCGTATTGAAGGAATTATTCCAGCCCTCGAATCGAGTCATGCATTGGCATATGCTTGTAAGTTGGCGGTATCTTTATCAAAAGACAAAACAATTCTTGTCAATTTATCCGGTCGTGGCGATAAGGATATGCATACTGTGATGGCTATTAATTCATAATGTTAAATTTCCGAATTATGGACGATGAATCTTCCTTATAAGCTTTAATGAAGTTTATATAAAAAATCATATAAACTTCCATTCGAGGACTTTTGACTCGAATTTATGGCTGGCTCGAAGTGTTACTACTGAAGCTTAACCACGTATTTTTATACTTACTTTTTATAGGGCAGTACCTGCTACAATTCTTTTTATCCTACTGAATAATTATTTCGGATAAGTGTCTGCGTGTCGTGTGGATGAGACTCAGGGGGTTTTGACTAAGTTCAAAAAGCATCTGAATTTTTGCAGTATTGCAACTCTCTTACTTTGAATTTAATGTAGTAGGAGTTCCTTTATACCGTCCTGATCTGAACGATCAGCTACTTATTTATTGTGTTGCTACAAAGAAAGCAGGTGTCCGTCAATTTTTGAGTGAGGGTAGTAAGTGATTCGAGCTGGTATAAAATCCTAAGGGTGTATCGTCTTTTTTTTGTTTAAATCTTTAAGATCCAGATCGCGTGGATGATCCTACACAGAAATGAACTCCATATTATGGAATTGGTTCTTCTACATAGTTTTCCGCTGAAAGGTTCAGTGCTTTATCTTTTTATCGGAAGTTCCCCAGTGGCCGTCTATTCGTCGACCATGAGATCAATCCGTACTACCATGTGATTGCCTATCAACGACTTCAGAGATTGTAGATCATGTCCCGTATTCAAGCGACGTTCCAAGCCTTGCAGACGCAGGGTAAGAAAGGCCTTATCACGTTCATGACGGCCGGTGATCCTGAGCCAGAATGGACAGTTCAACTGATGCATGTATTGGCTGATAACGGTGCTGATGTTATCGAACTTGGTATCCCGTTTTCCGATCCGATGGCTGATGGCCCGGTTATTCAGCGTGCCTCTGAGCGTGCGCTTGCGAAAGGCGTGAACTTGCCTCAGGTCTTGACCTATGTGTCTGAATTTCGACGTACTAATGCTCACACTCCTATTGTGCTGATGGGCTACGCTAACCCAATCGAACGTATGGGGCTTGATATGTTTACGCAGTGTGCAGCAGAGGCGGGCGTCGATGGTGCGCTGATTGTCGATTATCCCATAGAAGAATGTGAAGGGTTTGTCAAGTCAATGCGAACACATTGCCTTGATCCTATTTTTTTGCTGGCACCAACCTCAACTGATGAACGCATCTTGGCCGTGGCGCGTGTTGCCACTGGTTATTTGTATTATGTTTCATTAATTGGTGTAACGGGTGCGGGAAGCTTAGATATTGAGGCCGTGGGGGCACGTATCCCAGCGCTTCGCGCGGCTGCTAAATTGCCTATTGGTGTTGGTTTCGGTATTCGTGATGCCAAAAGTGCACGCGCCATCGCTTCTGTTGCTGATGCTGTAGTGATTGGGAGTGCGATCGTCCAATGTTTAGAGGAGAATACCTTTCCTGATAGGGGTAGCGAGAAAGCCTTCCAATCATTGACTGAATTTATGACTGATATCCGAAATGCTCTCGATGAATGAGTCTGACGGATTTGGGAAAGAGTGAATTTTTCGCATTGATCCATGAGTAAAATTTTTTTATATGCCCCTGATTGGGGATGCTTACCAAATATATGATCGCAACAAAGATTGAGTAGAAACGATGAGTTGGCTTGATAAATTACTTCCTCCGAAAATCAAACAAACCGACCCGACACAGCGGAATAAGAGTATTCCTGAGGGTCTTTGGATAAAATGCTCATCCTGCGAAGGAGTTCTATACCGACGGGATGTTGAAGAGAATCTTCACGTTTGTCCGAAATGTGATCATCACATGCGCATTGGTGCGCGTGAACGTCTTGATGCTTTACTGGACCCAGAAGGTCGATATGAACTTGGGGAGGACGTTATTCCAGTTGATGCGCTGAAGTTTAAAGATAGCCGAAAATACTCGGAACGTATTAAACAGGCTACGGAAGATGCCGAGGAAACTGATGCCATGGTGGTCATGGGTGGTTCGATTCATGCGTTACCAGTTGTGGTCGCATGCTTCGAATTTGCGTTTATGGCTGGCTCAATGGGTTCCGTTGTTGGTGAGCGTTTTGTTCGTGGCGCACAAAACGCCTTAGAACAAAGTGTGCCGTTTATCTGTGTGACCGCTTCTGGAGGGGCTCGTATGCAAGAAAGTCTGCTGTCGTTGATGCAAATGGCTAAGACTACAGCGATGCTGACAAAGTTGTCGGAAGCTAAGCTACCGTTTATCTCAGTTCTCACAGATCCAACAATGGGCGGTGTGTCGGCAAGTTTCGCATTCCTTGGTGATGTTGTGATAGCTGAGCCTAAAGCGTTGATTGGATTTGCTGGGCCACGCGTGATTGAGCAGACGGTGCACGAGAAGTTGCCAGAAGGTTTTCAGCGTTCCGAGTTTTTATTGCAAAAGGGTGCGATTGATATCATTGTTGACCGTCGTCAGATGCGTGAAAAAATTGCACGTTTAATTGCTTTGATGGAGCGAAAGTCATTTGGCACGTTTGCCTGAATCACGGCGTATCGAATGACATTCTGCGTTGCGGTAAATTTACCGCTTGCACTTGTAGTAAAAGAAGTATGCCAGAAGGTTTGTATACCCTCTGTGTTTTTTCTTTTTTAAAATTCATGGCCACTTTTTCCAGTCTTGATGCTTGGTTGTCTCATCTTGAAACAGCCCACTCTATCCCGATTGTAATGGGATTGGCACGCATTAACCGCGTCAAGGAGCTTCTTGGTCTAACGTTTCCATGTCCTGTTTTTACCGTTGGTGGTACGAACGGCAAGGGTTCGACTTGTGCTATGCTAGAAGCTATTCTGTTGGCTTCGGGGTATCGGGTCGGTGTTTATACATCCCCACATTTACTCAAATTCAATGAGCGCGCTCGGATTAACGGTGATACGGTAAACGATGATCTATTGCTGCAGAATTTTGAGGCGGTAGAGGCAGCACGTTGTAGTTTTGATGTTCCTGTTTCACTGACCTATTTTGAATTCACAACACTTGCTATTATGCATTTGTTTGCGACGAGCGCTATTGATGTCGTGATCCTTGAGGTGGGGCTTGGTGGGCGACTTGATGCAGTCAATATCATTGATACAGATTGTGCCATCATCACCAGCATTGATGTTGATCATCAGGAGTTTCTTGGTGACACGCGTGAGGCAATTGCCATAGAGAAGACCGGGATTTTCCGTATTGGTAAACCAGCCATCTGCGGTGATCCGGTGCCACCTGAGACTTTAATAGGAGAAGCTAAACGCATTGGTGCTGATTTATGGTTATTCGGTCGTGATTTTAATTATCACGGGGATAAGCAACAGTGGAACTACGTTGGTCGTGGTATGCGCCGTTCGGCGCTAGCTTACCCTGCGTTACGTGGTACTAATCAGCTGCTTAATGCTTCGGCAGTCCTGGCAGCACTCGAAGCGATGCGTATGGTTTTACCAGTTTCGGCACAGGATATCCGTTTGGGCCTTGCGTCGGTTAAATTATCGGGGCGTTTTGAAGTTCTCCCAGGGTCGCCAAGTCTCGTGCTTGATGTTGCTCACAATCCTCATGCGGCAGCAGTACTGAGTCAAAATCTCGATGGTATGCGTTATTTCCCCTCTACTCATGCAGTGTTTGGGGCGATGGCTGATAAAGATATAAAGGGTGTATTGCATCAATTGATTCATCAAGTGGATCATTGGTATCTTTGCGATTTACCGATTCTTCGTGCTGCTGATACACAGCATCTCGAAACTTATTTGCGTGCTGCGGGTTTTGTAGAAGATGCCAATCATTCCGTGACACATCATGCTTCGCCAGAAGATGCAGTTTCTACTGCATTAAAACTTTCCGGCGAGAATGATAGAATTGTGATTTTCGGTTCATTTTTGACGGTGGCTGGCGTAATGCGCTATCAAAAATTATGTCACCACTAAATGCATTCTAGGGATGCTGGAAATGTCTTGCAATTTGCTAAGCATCGATGACTAAAGTCCTACACTTTTTTGTATTTTCCGCTGAATTTTTCTAATTTTTGTCTTTTGAATATTTTCTTGACATATTAAAAAAATTTCGATATTTCTTATTCTCATGTCATGACTTGAGTCTCGTTTATGGGCTTATTTTCGTTCTTCAGAAAATATAATGCTGAAAAATCCCCTACAAGGGATCCTGTTGGGCGTGGGAGATCTCGTCTTTCTGAACGAGCGGTTGGTGGTGAGCACGCACAGTCCGATTTACTTTTTCCTGAAAAGCAGCGTGCGCGGCGCCGTTTTGTCGGGGCGCTTGCGTTGGTCTTCTCCACGGTCATTGTATTGCCGATGGTACTCGAGCCAGATCCAAAACCAGCAACTGAAGATGATATTGTTATACGGATTCGAACGAAAGACACAACGTTGTCAGCGCGATCCGATTTGAAAGCATTGCAGCAAGATATTGATAACGAAGAGAAAGGAGTGACTGATCTTTGGAATGCTTCTCAAGACATTACGAATACTGTTTCTCCTAAACAAGATATTCATAATTTGCCTTCTCTTGAAAGTGCTAATTTGGATAATGCTCCTTCTGCGAAGGAACCAGTCCAAACATCATTGTCTTCTGCTATGGCACAAACTTCTTCTGCCAAACTTGCATCGAAATTATTGGAAAAGAAGCATGATGTGGGATCTACATCGCCACATAAGAGACCTACCAAAGATCATTGTCAGATTCAAATTCGTATTGGCGCATTTGCTAGTGAAGAACGTGCCAATGCCTGGCTTATCAAACTCAAGCTCGTCAATGTGCCAAGTTATATGGAAAAGAAAAAAGTTGGTGATCGCGAACTTTACTTGTTGCGTGCAGGTCCTTTTTCGGATACACGAAACGCGGCATGGGCAGCGAAAAAGGTTCGTGATATCGGTCTGAGCGCACAGATTGTCGAAGGTTAAATTAAAGAAACCGTGAATACAGAAATTTTAACAGGCGTTGATTATGTCGTTATTTTTATCCTCCTCGGTTCAGTGCTGTTGGGTATGTTGCGCGGAATTATTCGTGAAATTTTTAGCCTTGTGGGTTGGGTAGTTGCATTTTTTGTTGCACGTGTTTTTGGAGGGACTGTCGCTCAATGGCTACCTGTGATAGATTTCCCGAATGAACTTTTGACACAGGGTGGGTTTGGTTTTTTGTTGGTGTTCCTCACCGTGCTTTTTAGTGGAGGTATCATCAGTGCTCTGATTGGACGAATAATTAATGTTATTGGATTACGTACCATAGATCGTGGTTTGGGTATGTTATTCGGTATGGTACGTGGAATCGTGATTTTGATGATTTTATTGGTTGGTGCTACGTTTACTGAACTGCCACAAAAAACTATGTGGCGGAATTCTGTTCTGCTACCTTTGGTAGAGGTAGTGATTAACCAGATTCGTCCTTGGCTGCCAGAAGCTATATTAGTATATGTATGAAGTAGCTTAGAATACACCGCTGTGCAAAAGATTTTAAGGTGAAGGTTAATAACGTAACTTTTTCGTAGGTTTCGCTTTTTTGAGGAATTTATGCCATGTGTGGCATTGTAGGTGTCGTTTCCAAGTCTCCGGTCAATCAGTTGATTTACGACAGTTTGTTATTGCTACAGCATCGTGGGCAGGATGCTGCGGGCATTGCTACGTCGAATGGTCAATCTTTCTCGATGCAAAAAGGTAATGGCATGGTGCGGGATGTGTTTCAAACTCGCAACATGCGTAGCTTATCAGGAAATATCGGTATCGGTCAGGTGCGCTATCCAACTGCTGGTTCGTCAAGTTCAGAAGAAGCTCAGCCATTCTATGTGAATGCGCCATACGGCATTGTGATGGCGCATAACGGGAATTTGACGAATTGGGAACAACTTAAGGATGAGATGTTCCGTATTGACCGGCGGCACATCAATACTACTTCTGATTCCGAAGTACTGCTAAATGTTTTGGCGCATGAGTTGCAAAGGTCTTCTCGTGAGGGTTTGACGCGTGACGCTTTGTTTACAGCTGTAGCGGGTGTACATCGTCGATTGAAGGGTTCGTATGCGATTGTGTCCGTGATTGCTGATTTTGGTTTATTAGGTTTCCGTGACCCAAATGGGATTCGTCCTTTGTGTATTGGACGTTTTGATGGACCTCGTGGCACTGAGTGGATGCTTGCTTCTGAGTCAGTCGCATTGGAAGGAATTGGTTTTACCTTTGTACGAGATGTAGCACCAGGAGAAGCTATCTTTATTAGCAATGAAGGCGAATATTTTGCACAGTCGTGCGCAGATGCTGCTGTCTTATCTCCATGTATTTTTGAGTTAGTTTATCTGGCACGTCCAGATTCGAGTCTTGATGGTGTGGCAGTGTACGACGCTCGTCTGCGAATGGGAGACTATTTGGCGGAAAAAATACGGCGTACCATTGATACGTCGGATATCGATGTGGTGATGCCAATTCCAGATTCGAGTCGTCCAGCAGCGATGCAAGTAGCCAAACAATTGGGGTTGAATTATAGGGAAGGTTTTTTTAAGAATCGTTATGTTGGCCGCACATTTATTATGCCTGGCCAGGCGGTCCGTAAAAAATCAGTCCGTCAAAAACTTAACGCGATGTGCATTGAATTTCAGTCGAAAAATGTACTGATTGTTGATGATTCGATTGTGCGTGGTACAACGAGTAAAGAAATTGTACAAATGGCGCGTGATGCTGGTGCAAAGAAAGTGATCTTCGCTTCCGCGGCACCTCCAGTAAAATATCCTAATGTTTATGGTATCAATATGCCGACTCGCAGTGAGCTTGTGGCACATGGCCGCACAGATGAGGAAGTGGCACGTATCATTGGCGCGGATAAGCTGATTTATCAGGATGTCGAGGATATAGAAGCAGCGGTGCGTGATATTAATCCGGCACTCCGTGAATTTGATTCATCTTGTTTCAATGGAAAATATATCACTAGCGATGTTACGCCAGCGTATCTTGACCGTTTGGAGAAGTCGGGTCAAGTATCTGAAATGTTGGTTAACAATCATATGATTGAGATGGGTGCGGGTGAGGAGGTGAAAGGTTGTCAATTAGATTTGTAGTTCTGTCTTTTTTAAAAGAGTTCGTGATGAATTTAACGACAAATTTATTGAAATCTTTTTCTCCTAAGATTATTTAGCTTGATCTTTATGGCACGAATTTTTCATTGCTAAGATATTTTGCATATCCAGCAATGAAGTATCTTGATCGACAGAAGTGGATATAGAACGGAATGTTCTTTTACTCGAGTGTGTTTACCATGAAATATGAGTTTTATCCTCCTATTTTAGGAAAAATGTAATTGACGGCGTAGCGCATTTAAGGGGTCGATGCAGGGTATTGATTCTCTGAGCAGATTATTCATCAATTTTGCTGAAGAGCGATTTCTCTCGTGGTCTTGCAGACTAAATTAGTATTTAGTAGTTTGCATCGGCAAATATGCCATTTTTTCTTTCTTCTTTTGACATCTCTACAAATACCTCATGAGTCAATTTTGGAGCGCTGGTATCGCTGATTTGACACCTTATGTGCCTGGCGAACAGCCAAAGATGCAGTCCTTAATAAAGCTGAATACAAATGAAAATCCCTACGGGCCATCCCCACGTGTGCTTGCATCACTGCTCGACGAAATTGGTGTCGACGCCAATAAGTTGAAATTATATCCAGATCCAGATGCCTTTTTTTTCAAGAATGCTATTGCTAAGCGTTTTGATCTGGAAACATCACAAATACATGTGGGTAACGGTTCAGACGAGGTCCTTGCGCATGTATTTCAAGCATTGTTAAAACATAAAAATCCAATATTGTTTCCAGATATTACGTATAGTTTTTATCCTGTATATTGCCGATTGTACAAAATAGATTTCGAGTCAGTGCCTTTGACACCCGGATTTGAGATTTTGGTGGACGATTATCTCAAGCCTAACGGCGGAATTGTTTTTCCTAATCCAAATGCGCCGACGGGCTGTTTAATGGAAACTAGAGATATTGAAAGATTATTGTGTGGCAATCCGAGTTCGGTGGTGGTACTTGATGAAGCATATATCGATTTTGGTGGCGTTAGTGCGGCGGCACTCATTAAGGATTATCCAAATTTGTTAGTAGTGCAGACTCTTTCAAAATCACGTTCACTTGCTGGATTACGTTTGGGATTTGCTTTGGGACATCCTAATTTAATCGATGCCCTGGAGCGGGTTAAGAATAGTTTCAATTCTTATCCTTTAAACCGCCTTTCTTTAGTCGCTGGGGTTGCAGCCATAGAAGATGAGTCGTACTTTGAAAAAATATGTTCTGCAGTGATAAAAAGTCGGACTGTTTTGGCCACCGCTTTGCAAAGGCTTGGCTTTGAGGTCTTGCCATCCACTGCCAACTTCTTGTTTGTTCGTCATCCACAACATGATGCTGCTTCGTTATTGGAAAAATTACGGGAGCGTGCGATTATCGTGCGACATTTTAAGCAAGTACGGATTGTCCAGTTTCTTCGGATTACAATTGGAACAGATCATGAGTGTCAGAGGCTTGTTGATGCATTGTGTGAGATTTTGACTGAGTAGCATTTAGTGTGTGTAACTTTTCATGTGTTATATCAATAATAATGAAAAAAATCGAGGCGAGATTGTATTATTCAACGGAGATTTTAGGTATGTGTTTTTTGATCTTCACAATCTTCGAATATATGTGCTTTTAAAGTGATGACTGGTTTGCGAAAGTAAAACTATGGAACTTTTTTTAGAGAAGATTACAGTACGTACTTAGGGTGAGATTTCAAGGCAATCGAAAAAATTTCTTACTTTTGATTCTATGTCCCGAGATTTTTTTATTTTTATAATCTCTGAATTATAATATTCAAATAGATCTTTCTCGATCGATACCAGATTTATATCTAGTCCTAAATTTGGTGGGTGGTACAGGGGTTGAACCTGTGGCCCCTGCCGTGTGAAGGCAGTGCTCTACCGCTGAGCTAACCACCCAGGTAAAATTTTTAGACTACTTTAGGTTATCAACATAAAAGTCGACAGAATTGGATTCCTTTTATAAAAAGGAATCCAATTCTATCGACTTTTAATATATTTGGGAACATCTTGTTTGGGAAAGAATTCGACTTTTTCTCTCATGTCTTTTAGGAGAAGGGTTTTACCTCGTGTCAAGTGATTAAAGTACTAAGTAATATTAATATATGCGGTTTACTCAGTGTGTGCCTCCCGTGCTCTGCGCCACAGGCTGGTACTTTCACATTTTTTTTCAATATTGTGAATAATGTTATTGTGATCATCAATTTCGTCGGCGACGGCGAATAAGATCGGTAAATCAAAATGTGTTAGGGAAATATGTTCGGCTTTAGTGTCACTATTCACTGAATCAATATTATTACTCAGTAGACTTTCTTGGCCGCGTGTCATCGATAAATAGACATTGGCAAGTAATTCAGCATCAAGTAAAGCACCGTGTAACGTTCGATGGGTTTTATTGATGTTAAGTCTTTCACAAAGGGCATCAAGCGAGTTACGTCTGCCTGGAAAAATTTCACGTGCATACTGCAGCGTGTCAATTAAACCGCTGCAGTAACTCATAAATGTTGGCCATCCGAGTCGGCTGAATTCCATATCAAGAAAACACAAATCAAACGCTGCGTTGTGAATGATAATCTCAGCTCCGCAACAGTAATCTCGTAATTTATTGGCGATATCTGAAAATTTCGGTTTGTCACTGAGAAATTGTGTCGTAAGTCCGTGTATAGCCAAAGCTTCTGGATCGCTGTCGCGTTCGGGGTTAATGTAAAAATGCAGATTGTTGCCAGTGAGTCGTCTACTCACTAGTTCTACACAGCCGACTTCCAAAAGTCTATCGCCTTTTTGGGGATTCAATCCAGTTGTTTCAGTATCGAGAATCAGTTGTCGTGTCATGGTGCGACTAAAGAATTATGTTGTTACATCCTAAGATGACTTGATCTAAGGGGAGTGGGAGGTGTTATTTGTTACTGTGCATGAGATTAAGCTTTTGTAAAGATAATTCAGAGTTTAGGTCCTTTATATTTATAGTATTTCTTCCATATATCAGAGATTAATCCGGAAAATGAACTCACTATTTTCAGATTAATCAATCTGTAGCATTAATGATATAGGATTGCTCTCAGCACTTTTTAAAACGTAAATAAAGCCTATATCCAAAAATATGTCCTCCATGATTTATCTTGTATACTGATAGAGCTATTATCGAAAATAGCTCTATTCGTGTGATCAAGAAAACTGGGTTTGCCATCGATTTTGATTAATTTCTTGCGAATATGGCATCATAGATTTTACGATTTTCAAAACAATTATTCGTACTAGCCATGGAGTAGTGTTTCCACTCCATGCTTGGCAAGTTGATCGGCACGCTCGTTGCCAGCGTGACCCGCATGACCTTTGACCCAGCGCCAATCTATTTCATGGGGCTGACGTACAGCATCGAGCATTTTCCAGAGGTCAATATTTTTGAGAGGCATTTTAGAGGCTGTTTTCCATCCTCGTGCTTTCCATCCTTCAATCCACTGACTGATGCCTTTTTGCACGTATTGTGAATCGGTATGTAGCACGATCTTGCAAGGTTTTTTGAGTGCTTCGAGTGCTCTGATTACGGCTAGCAATTCCATTCTATTATTAGTGGTATTAACTTCATTGCCAAACAATTCTTTTTCATGAAAACCTGATTTGAGCAATGCCCCCCAGCCTCCAGGTCCTGGATTACCTTTGCAGGCGCCGTCCGTATATATTTCGACTTGTTTTAACATTTTTCACTTATTTTGAGCAGTGGATTCTGTGGTTTCGTTGTGTGTGATGTGTTGGATACGTGGACTGAGGAAGTTGCAGGCTGAAGGGCTAGTATACCTTTTCGAATTTTTCCAACTAAGCGCATGCTGTGAACACGCTTGACCGCGCGAACTGCGTATAGGGCCCCAAAAATTGGCCACCAACGATCACCAATTTTTTCGATAAAAGCGAAACGTTCTAACCAGCCTATGCCGCGTAAAGGAGGGCGATAGCAACCAAAACGGCCACGGTCGATTTCGAAGTTCAAAAGTTTAAGCCAGTCTTTTATCCTGGTGAATGCAATAAGATCAGCACCTGGAGGGAGAAATGGTATACCGGTCAAATGGCCTAATTTCTCACGTGCAGACCATAGGCTTAAATTATTGAAACCGGTAATGATGACTTTACCATCCGGCACAAGAATGCGCTCGACTTCGCGTAAGATTGCATGGGGATTTTCTGCGAATTCGAGAGTATGTGGCAGTACAACCAGATCTATGCTGGTGGTAGCGATGGGTAGTTCGTGAAAATGACTTACTAAGATGCTTTGAGGGGTTGGCTCATAGGACGGAGCGTTTGGACTCGGTTCTACCGATGTCTTAGGTGATTGCGAAGTATTTAGCACAAGGGTGCGGCACGATATACGATTTTCACGTAGTGTGTTGAGTTCATAGTTGCCTAATTGCAATGCGTGATAACCGAAGAGATCTCCAACCCATTGATCGACAAGGGTGGTTTCCCATCTAAATGCGTAACGCCCTGCTGGTGATTTAAGCCAAGCGGACCAGTCTATAATTGCACTATTAGGCATTTTTTTCAGTATACAGGATCTAGATAATATGGATTTGAAAGTGATACCAGTGCCTGCGTTCGAAGATAACTATATTTGGGCAATTGATAATGGAAATTATGCTGCTATTGTTGATCCTGGTGATTCGCGTCCAGTTTTTGACTATCTTGCGAAGAATAGTCTTACGTTAAGTGCTATTTTACTGACACACCATCATAGTGACCATATTGATGGTGTTGGAGATCTTCTCAGGCAGATGCCAGTTCCTGTTTATGGACCTTCTGACGAATATATTTTATGGGTCGATCATCCACTAGCTCATGGCGAGTACTTTGTACTTGAGCATCTTGCAATTGAGTTGCTCGTGATGCATGTGCCTGGACATACTGTAGGACATATCGCCTATTGGTTTGAGGGTGATGCGATGAGTAGACCACGTTTATTTTGTGGAGATACGTTGTTTTCTTGCGGCTGTGGGCGTTTATTTGAAAGTGCTGCCTCGCAGAAAATGCTTTACTCGCTAGATCGATTGGCAGCGCTACCTGGTGAAACATATGTGCACTGTTCACATGAATATACAATGTCGAATATCCTTTTTGCGCTGACATGCGATCCACGAAATGTTGCTTTGAAGACTTGGCAAGGTCGTGCGCAGTATTTGCGCGATCAGAGGTCTCCAACTTTACCGACAACCCTAGCACAAGAACGTGTAACAAATCCATTTCTACGCAGCGATGCTCCTGAAATAGTTGCTTCTGCACAATATTGGGCAGGCAAGTTGCTGCATTCGCGTGAAGAAGTTTTTGCCACCATTCGGGCCTGGAAAGATGTCTTCTGATAGTTTGCTTGGCGAAAAAGATTGACGTGACAAAACGGTTTCCTTAAGATTCATCTGGATTTCATGAAGATGTTACTAAATTTGAGTCTGATCAATGCGAATTATCGTTAGCTTGCTGTTCATGCTGATTTTGACAGCGTGCGCTGGCACAGCTCCGACAAAAAGAGAGGAAAGTGCTGTTGCTTTCTTGAAAAACAAAGCCTGGATTGCACCCCCTCCGTTTCAAAATATTTCCAAGCAAAAAGCTTTCGATAATCAAGCGATTGAGCTTGATGTGATCGAAGAACCTCCTTATGCTGAGGATGGCGATGTTAACCTATGGTCTCGTATTCGAAGTGGTTTTGGTATGCCTAACCTCGATACTGATTTAGCAGAAGATCGGACACATTGGTACGCCGCTCGCCCAGATTATCTAGAGAGGATGATTTATCGATCAAAAAAATATTTATTCCATATCGTAGAAGCGCTCGAACATCGGGGTATGCCTACTGAATTGGCCTTGCTACCGTTTGTAGAGAGTGCATATAACCCGCAACTTTTGTCAACTGCAAAAGCTGCGGGTATTTGGCAATTTATTCCGAGTACAGGAAAATCGTATAATCTAAAACAGAACATTTTTCAGGACGAGCGCCGTGACTTGCTGGCTTCTACTACTGCTGCCTTAGATTATCTTTCTAAGTTATACGATCAGTTTGGTGATTGGCATTTGGCGCTGGCAGCTTATAACTGGGGTGAGGGTAATGTGCAACGTGCTATAGATCGCAATCAATTAAAAGGGTTGCCGACGGATTATGTTAGCTTGCGAATGCCTACGGAAACTCGTTACTATGTGCCGAAGTTACAGGCGATGAAAAATATCATTGCCTGTCCTGAGCAATATGGATTGAATTTGCCCGTTATTCCGAATCAACCATATTTTGTGAGTGTTTCCACCAAGCGTGATATCGATTTGGCACTTGCTGCAAAGCTTGCTGATTTGCCGCTTGATGAATTTTGCGCACTCAATCCATCATTCCGCAAGCCCTTGATTCTTGGTGCGGTAAAACCAAAAATCCTTTTGCCGTTTGATAGTGCCGAAGTGTTTCAACGTCGTTTGAAAGACTATGATAAACCCTTGTCATCATGGACGACTTATACTTCGTCATCGCGGGAGCGTCCGGAAGATATTGCATTAAAGCTTGGCATCGATGCCTTAGTTCTGCGGAGGGTTAATAGTATCCCACCGCGCGTGCGTTTAAAAGCTGGGTCAACGCTATTAGTGCCGCGCTCCAATAGCGTTGATGGCGATATCAGTAAGTCTGTAGTTTCAAATGCTGTTTTGGCAGTGGAGCCAGATGTTCCCTGTACGCGAAGGGTACTGGTGCGTGCACGTAAGCGCGATACACTGACAGCAATTGCGTCTCGTAGTGGGGTATCAGTCGCACAAATTAAGAATTTTAATCGTTTGCGCAGCACACGTGTTAGCCCGGGACAGTTGTTAGTTCTGCATGTGCCGGTTGTTCCTGTTCCACCCCGGTTGGTGGCAGCGAGAAAGGTCATCAATACTGCCTCTCGTGTCACACGAACCGCATGTTGTAAAAATAAGAGCGAAGTTATCAAAGTGCAGGCAAATCGATCTATGTCTTCTACTGTGAATACAAAATTCAAACAAAAAGGCAAAACTCCTGCTGCGAAGGTGAAAAAAAATATCGGCAAGGCAGCGAAGGCGATACACCGTTGATTGAAATCTTTAATGTTTTAAAAGATAAGTGTGTGCCACTAGATGGCTAATATTTTTTATTAAAATAGTTGGAATTTCAGGCGCGTCGAATGCTGTCGATTCATTTTTTTGATTGAACAAGTGTTTCTGGGCGTGTGTGTAGTACAGGGATTTTTAATCTTATCAAGCTTTATTTTTTGAGCATCGTTGTGTGGTTGGTCGATCTATTTGAGAGTAATGGTTTTATATCACAATGGTCTTTCTCACTGCATCCTTGGTTTTTTGCTGAAATCCCGGTATGGTATCTGTAGTTTACAGATTTTTTTAAAAAGAAATATTTTTAAGAGATTGGGGATGCCCTTTACCTTGATATTCTAGAACTGGAAATAACGCATAGAGAAACATTGAATCCAGTGAATTAAATGTTGCACATCAGTCTACCGCTGAGATTAACTCCAAATCTTTGTGATTCACCCTGCGTAGTTTGTTAAGTATTTTTTGCAAAAAATATGAACGCAAGGCACATCAGGTCGCTTGCTTGGCTTTTGAAAATAAGCATTTTTATGCTATCATTAACGAAGATTGCGTTCAGTTATTTAAAACATTTACCCTAGCAGCTATCCGCTTGCTATCTCGTTTTTGGTCCGAAATCTCACTTGTTTTTGTGGAACCTTTAAACAGGGAAATCGGTACTGATCATCGTTTTGCATGTTGCATTGGTCGCATGGGTGAAATTTTTAGGAGTTTTCCGTGCTGCCGTCATTCCAACCCGCTATTCTTGCGCTCGCTGACGGCACGGTCTTTCGTGGTTATGCCATTGGCGCTACTGGCTGCTCCGTTGGCGAAGTAGTGTTTAATACAGCTCTTACCGGTTATCAAGAAATTCTTACTGATCCGAGTTACGCCCGTCAGATCGTCACATTGACGTATCCACATGTCGGCAACACGGGTGTGAATCGCGAAGATGTCGAATCTACGAAAGTCCATGCCGCCGGTCTCATCATTCGTGACCTTCCAATTTTATCGTCGAGTTTTCGTCAAGAAAAGACGCTATCGGCCTATCTAAAGGCTGAGGGCGTTGTTGCGATCGCGGGCATCGATACTCGCTGTTTGACTCGTCTTTTGCGTGATAAAGGTGTCCAAAATGGCTGTGTCTTGGCTGGAGAAGACGTCAGTGAAGATGAGGCTATCGCTTTGGCTCAGTCTTTCCCTGGTTTGGCGGGCATGGATCTGGCTAAGATTGTTTCTACAAAAGATCGCTATGATTGGCGAGAATCAGAATGGCGTTTGGGGAAAGGTTATGGTGAGCAAATCGCCCAACAATACCATCATGTTGTGGCTTTTGACTATGGAGTTAAGCGAAACATTTTACGGATGCTGGTTGAGCGTGGTTGCAAAGTTACAGTCCTGCCAGCGCAATCGACTGCCCAAGATGCACTAGCACTGAATCCAGATGGAATTTTCTTATCGAATGGTCCTGGTGATCCTGAGTCTTGTGATTATGCTGTTTCAGCAGCCAAAGTTTTCCTGGAAAAGCGGATTCCTACTTTCGGCATTTGTCTTGGGCATCAGATTATGAGTCTCGCTATCGGTGCGAAGACGTTAAAGATGAAAATGGGTCATCACGGTGCGAATCATCCTGTAAAGGACCTCGACTCAGGGCGTGTGGTGATTACATCTCAAAATCATGGCTTTTCGGTTGATACTGACAGTTTACCTTCGAATGCTCATGTCTCTCATGTGTCGCTATTCGATGGTACTTTGCAGGGTTTTTCGCTAATAGATCGACCTGTTTTTTGTTTTCAAGGGCATCCAGAGGCATCGCCTGGGCCGAGTGATGTGGGATACTTGTTTGACCGTTTCATCCAGTTGATGAGTGAGTCACGTTTTTCTTGAATCGCGATGAATGTGATCTTGGCAAAAATATATTGCAAAACGAAAAAGGAGAACTAAGTCATGTTTTTCGAGTCGCTAGGTGTGATTAATATTGGAACTTATCTGGCGGGGGTTGTTGTGATCGTTTTGCTGCCAGGGCCGAATTCGTTTTATGTCTTATCAGCCTCTGCCAGGCATGGCGTGCGCTTGGGATACTTGAGTGCATGTGCTGTATTTGTTGGTGATGCTGTATTGATGGCACTATCAGCAGCTGGCGCAGCATCTTTACTGAATAGTAGTCCTACTCTATTTCTTGGTGTTAAATCCTTGGGTGCGGCGTATTTATTCTGGATGGGCTTCAGTATGCTGCGTGACGCTTGGCGTAATATGAGGCAGAAAACAACGGTTGAGGCCACAGAACAGGTGATGGATAATGTCTCATTATCTAGCGATGCTAAGCCAGGTCTTTTGTTCCGTCGTTCGTTGATGATCAGTTTACTTAACCCGAAGGCGATTTTGTTTTTTGTGTCATTTTTTATTCAGTTTGTTGATCCTAGTTACGCTCATCCTGTTTTGTCATTTGCCGTTCTTGGTGCAATTTTGCAGTGCTTTAGTTTTTTGTATTTGAGCATGTTAATTTTGGCCGGCGCTCGCTTGGCTAAACATTTCCGAGAACGTCGTCGATTAAATGTTGGTGCGACTGGCGGCGTAGGCGCGTTGTTTGTTGGCTTCAGTGTGAAGTTAGCGAGCGCGACGCTGAATTAATTATTTGTTGGGAACCGTTATGCCAAAGCACACAGACATTAAGAGTATCCTCATCATTGGCGCCGGCCCTATCATCATTGGTCAGGCATGCGAATTCGATTATTCGGGTGTGCAAGCGTGTAAAGCTCTGCGCGAAGAGGGTTACAAGGTTATTCTGATTAACAGTAATCCAGCTACCATTATGACAGACCCGGATATGGCTGATGTAACTTACATTGAGCCTATCAGTTGGGAAGTCGTTGAATGCATTATTGCCAAAGAGCGTCCGGATGCAATCTTGCCTACGATGGGTGGACAGACAGCGTTGAATTGTGCGTTGGATCTGTACAAACATGGAGTATTAGACAAGTACAAGGTCAAGTTGATAGGTGCATCGCCGGAGGCGATTGATAAGGCCGAAGATAGATTGAAGTTTAAAGAGGCAATGACCAAAATCGGCCTTAGTTCGGCAAAGTCGGGTATTGCTCATTCAATGGAAGAGGCTCTAGCTGTTCAAGCACAGATCGTTGCTGAAATTGGAGGAAGTGGTTATCCAATGGTGATCCGTCCATCGTTTACGTTAGGTGGATCGGGCGGTGGTATTGCCTATAATCGGGAGGAATTTCAAGAAATTTGTAAGCGCGGTCTCGACTTGTCTCCGACTTCCGAGTTATTGATTGAAGAATCATTGCTCGGTTGGAAAGAATACGAAATGGAAGTCGTACGTGATCGAGCTGACAATTGTATCATCGTGTGCTCCATCGAAAATTTGGATCCGATGGGGGTGCATACTGGTGACTCAATTACAGTGGCCCCAGCGCAGACTTTGACTGACAAGGAATATCAGCTCCTTCGGAATGCTTCTTTGGCTGTATTGCGAGAAATTGGCGTGGAAACTGGCGGTTCAAACGTTCAGTTTTCGATTAATCCCAAAGATGGTCGGATGGTTGTCATTGAAATGAATCCCCGGGTGTCGCGTTCGTCAGCTTTAGCTTCCAAAGCTACTGGATTCCCCATCGCAAAGGTGGCTGCTAAGCTTGCTGTTGGTTATACGCTCGATGAGCTTCGCAATGAAATTACTGCTGGTGCGACGCCAGTATCATTTGAACCAACTATCGATTATGTCGTTACTAAGGTGCCGCGTTTTGCTTTTGAGAAATTTCGAGAAGCCGATGTTCGATTGACTACGCAAATGAAGTCGGTAGGTGAAGTGATGGCTATAGGTCGCACTTTTCAGGAATCGTTTCAGAAAGCGATACGTGCTTTGGAAGTGGGTGTTGATGGTCTTGATGAAAAATCGACTGATCGCGATGAGATCATTGCAGAGATTGCAGAACCTGGGCCAGATCGCATTTGGTACGTTGGTGATGCTTTTCGTTTGGGAATGAGTCTGGAGGAAGTCTACAATGAGACAGCAATTGATCCTTGGTTTCTTGCCCAACTGAATGATATCGTTAAAAAGGAAAATACGCTGCTGGATCGCAACTTGGCGAGTCTTACTGCATCTGAATTGCTTTTTCTAAAGCAAAGTGGTTTTTCGGATCGTCGTTTAGCAAAACTGCTTGGTACAAATCAGGATGAAGTTCGCCGTGTCCGTATTGCTAAAAAAGTCAGGCCAGTCTACAAACGGGTCGATACGTGTGCGGGTGAATTTAGAACCAATACCGCCTATATGTACTCGACTTATGAAGAGGAGTGTGAAGCAAAGCCAAGTGACAAAAAGAAGATTATGGTGCTTGGCGGCGGTCCAAATAGAATCGGACAGGGGATTGAATTTGATTATTGCTGTGTTCATGCGGCCCTGGCAATGCGGGAAGATGGTTATGAGACCATTATGGTCAACTGTAATCCAGAAACCGTTTCGACTGACTATGATACCTCAGATCGTTTGTATTTCGAACCGGTGACGTTGGAAGACGTACTGGAAATTGTTGATCTTGAAAAACCGTATGGTGTGATTGTTCAATATGGTGGGCAGACACCATTGAAGCTAGCGCTTGATCTTGAAGCTAATGGTGTGCCGATTATAGGAACCAGTCCTGATATGATCGACGTAGCGGAAGATCGTGAGCGCTTTCAGCAGTTGTTACAAGACTTAGAGTTGCGTCAACCATCTAACCGCACTGCACGTGTTGAAGATGAAGCGCTTATATTGGCAGATGAGATTGGCTATCCACTAGTGGTGAGACCATCTTATGTGTTGGGTGGTCGTGCCATGGAAATCGTTCATGAGCCGCGGGACCTTGAGCGTTATATGCGTGAAGCGGTGAAGGTTAGTCACGATAGTCCAGTGTTGCTTGATTGCTTTCTCGGAGATGCTATCGAGTGTGATGTCGATTGCATCTCGGATGGGACAGATGTGTACATTGGGGGTGTGATGCAACATATCGAGCAAGCGGGTGTTCACTCGGGTGATTCGGCATGTTCATTGCCACCATATTCTCTATCGGTTGAAACTATTAATGAATTGAAGCGTCAAACGGTTGCGATGGCAGAGGCTTTGAATGTTGTAGGGCTGATGAATGTGCAATTTGCGATTCAGCAGGAAAAAGGTCTTGATACTATTTACGTTCTCGAAGTTAATCCCCGCGCTTCACGTACCATACCTTTTGTATCCAAGGCCACGGGTCGTCAGTTGGCAAAGATTGCTGCTCGTGTGATGGTTGGGAACACACTTAAGGCGCAAGGAGTAAGCTCTGAAATTATTATTCCACCATATTTCAGTGTGAAGGAGGCTGTCTTTCCTTTCGTGAAATTCCCAGGTGTGGATCCGATACTCGGACCAGAGATGCGTTCCACTGGAGAAGTGATGGGTGTTGGAAAGACTTTTGGTGAAGCACTATTTAAGTCTCAATTGGCCGCTGGTTCCAGGTTGCCAGATTCGGGTACTGTTTTACTTACAGTGAAAGATGCGGACAAGCCACGTGCCGTTGAAGTGGCTAAGATCTTACATACTCTTGGATATCCGATTGTTGCTACGCGTGGTACGGCGGCAGCAATTCAAGCAGCTGGGATTCCTGTTCGCCTTGTTAATAAAGTGAAGGATGGCCGTCCTCACATTGTTGACATGATTAAAAATGGAGAAATTGCACTTATCTTCATGATGGTCGAAGACACTCGTGCGGCAATTGCTGATTCACGATCGATTCGCATTTCGGCACAGGCGCATAAAGTCACATACTACACAACGATTTGGGGTGCTCTTGCGGCAGCGGAGGGTTTGAAATACGTGCGAAATTTGAAAGTATACGATTTGCAAAACCTTCATATGCAGCTGTCTGTTTAGACTCACAAGTTAGTTGGAAACTGAAGGGGTTACGGTTTTTTTGATCATTTTGCTATAATATGGGAAAGGTGTTGCACCTTATTTTAGAAAGATATTCCAGGCTAATATTACTTGGAAATTTTCAACTGTAGGGTAATCCTGCTAAACTAGTGCAACACTGTTGTCACAGCCGCGGTCAAGCGGCGTTCGCAAAAAATGCGAATGCAGCTTTATCTGCGGCAATTTTTTTGTTTTTTGGAATATATGTATGAGTACCATTCCTCTGACCAAACGAGGCGCTGAGAATCTCAAGGAAGAGTTGCACCGCCTAAAAACTATTGATCGTCCAGCTGTCATTATTGCAATCGCTGAAGCGCGTGCACATGGGGATCTTTCAGAAAATGCCGAGTATGATGCTGCGAAAGAAAAGCAGGGTTTTATCGAAGGGCGAATTGCTGATCTTGAATCGAAGTTATCGGCAGCGCAAATTATCGATCCGTCAGTTTTGGATGCAGACGGACGGGTGGTCTTTGCATCGACCGTTGAGCTAGAAGATCTAGAAAATGGAGGTACGGTGAATTATCAAATCGTAGGTGACGATGAGGCAGATATCGAACAAGGTAAGATTTCTGTTAGTTCACCGGTTGCGCGTGCGCTGATTGGTAAGTATGCGGGAGATGTTGCTGAGGTTCAGGCACCGAGTGGTATCCATCAGTATGAAATTATTAATGTTAGATACATCTGAGTCTTTGCTAGTAGAAATAATCTTTGTCTACTAGCAAAGTTTTTTTGGGTGATTTTTTCGTTTACTCACAACGTTTTGGTATGACAGTGAGTGACCATTATTGGCTATCTGGTACTTCCTATCTTGTTTACAACATTGTTGTCGCGTACTTTAGTCAGTGCTCTTGATAAGTGCGTTAGTTCACGTTCATATGGTTCACCCAGATAAGGATTCCTGGGATTGGCATGGAGGTTGTCACATCCTCCTGTGCCTGTTGCTTTTTCATGCTACATTGTACTTTTTATCATTTATTTTTTAAAAACGTTGCTTGTTATGATGTTCATTTCTTATGAACAGTTATATTAACGTTGAAACGACGGAGATCAGTTATGTTTTTCATGCATGATCTTTTTATGCATGAAAAACATACATTTGAAAGCTAAACTTCTAGTAGTTCAGTGATAATAGTTCTTGCTTTAGGTATTTTTTTGACGTTTTATACTGGTTCTGTATTTCTTCGCTTTTTTGATAAGACCACCGCTGGTAAGACGTTCATTGCCTCGAACGATAACTTTGGAGAC
The DNA here is from genome assembly GCF_003004665.1 of Candidatus Pandoraea novymonadis. GTDB lineage: Bacteria > Pseudomonadota > Gammaproteobacteria > Burkholderiales > Burkholderiaceae > Pandoraea > Pandoraea novymonadis. The sequence continues at coordinate 474,305 of NZ_MUHY01000001.1, read as the reverse complement.
GGATGGACGACCTCCTCCTACATATCCACTCGATTTGATAACTTTGAAGGTTCGTGGCGCACCTCTTACTTTGACATTTGCTATTTCGCTTAGAGCTTCTGTTTTTTTAGAAATTGGACGATAGAGTACCAATAGTTTCCCGATGTGCTGTACTGGCGCAGCATCTAATTGATTACAAATTGATGTATAGATAGCGATGCGAGTATTACGTTCGTTAACAAAAACACGTACTTTGATGAGTTCATGTGAGTCCAGAGCATTATCTATTTCCTTCAGTACTGAGGTACTCAAGCCGTCACTGCTAATTAGTACGATGGGATTCAGTGCATGAGCAGCACTGCGCAGTTCGGCCCGACGGCGTGGGTTGAGGGGGAAAGTAGGCATAGGAAATAAAATAGATAAAAATTTCCAACCATTCATCGATATAAAAAATACGAAACGGCGGTAGTTGGAAGTCACTAAGTATGAGAACTGATAATTCAGGAGTATTATCTCGCAAACTCGTAGAGTTTTTGATAAAGATGACAAAAAATCGTTTTAGGACTACGTGGTTGCATGACCACATAAATGATCCATATGTAAAAATGGCACAACGCGAAGGCTATCGAGCTCGCGCCGTATATAAGTTAAAGGAGATCGATGAGCAAGACCGGCTAATCAAGCCGGGACAGATCATCGTTGACCTTGGTGCAACACCTGGCAGTTGGAGTCAATATGTGCGTAATAAACTAGCGAAAAGTAAATCGCTCGCACATGGCGGTATCCATGGCACTATCATTGCACTTGATCTTCTCAAGATGCAGCCCATTCCAGATATCACCTTTTTACAAGGTGATTTTCGGGAAGATGCTGTGCTTCAACAACTCGAAGAAATAATAGGTAGTCGCTATGTCGACCTTGTACTTTCTGATATGGCCCCAAACTTATCTGGAGTTGTATCTGCTGATATGGCTAGAATCGAGGATATTTGTGATTTGGCGCTGGATTTTGCCAAACGCCGTTTGAAATTTGATGGGACTTTGCTAGTGAAATGTTTCCATGGTAGTGGCTACACTCAAATTATCGAGAAGTTCAAACAGCAGTTCAAGATGGTGGCGCCGAGAAAACCGAAGGCCTCCCGTGATAAGTCTTCAGAGATTTTCATCTTAGGGCGGTGTTTGAAAAGCAAGCCTTTCGATCGTTAAGTTGACTTATATTCGCTGTAGCGGTGCTAAAGAATCACTATGGTGGTGTATATCGGAGTGGATTAAAATGAACGTTAATGCGAAGCGAATTCATCAAGGAGTAGCGCTTTGAATAATAATATGTTTTCCAAAGCGGCGATATGGCTAGTCATCGCACTGGTTTTATTTACTGTTTTCAAGAAATTCGATAGGCCCCATGTGCAAGATGGGGTAACGTACTCTCAATTCATGGATGATGCCAAAGGTGGCAAGATTAAGAATGTCATTGTCCAGGGACGTAGTCTGCAGGTGGCTTCAGTCGATGGGAAAAAGTACACTATCGTGTCACCAGGCGATATCTGGATGGTAGGTGACCTTATGAAATACGGTGTACAGGTATCTGGGAAAGCCGATGACGAGCCGAGTTTTTTGATGTCTGCATTATATTACCTTGGTCCAACTATTTTGATTATCGGATTCTGGTTTTACATGATGCGACAGATGCAAGGGGGCGGTAAGGGTGGCGCTTTTTCCTTTGGAAAATCGCGCGCACGTTTGCTTGATGAGAACACAAACTCTGTAAATTTTGGTGATGTCGCTGGTTGCGATGATGCAAAATACGAAGTCAGCGAGCTCGTTGATTTTTTAAAAGATCCGCAGAAATTTCAGAAATTAGGTGGTCGCATTCCGCGGGGTATTTTGTTGGTAGGGCCACCAGGTACCGGTAAGACCTTGCTTGCTCGTGCCATTGCTGGTGAAGCTAAGGTACCATTTTTCAGCATTTCAGGTTCTGATTTCGTTGAAATGTTTGTTGGGGTTGGAGCGGCACGTGTACGTGATATGTTTGAAAACGCGAAGAAGCAATCACCCTGTATTGTATTTATTGATGAACTTGATGCGGTTGGTCGTCACCGTGGTGCCGGCATGGGAGGAGGTAACGATGAACGAGAACAAACATTGAATCAGATGCTAGTTGAGATGGATGGCTTTGAAGTCAATTCCGGAGTCATTGTGATAGCGGCGACTAACCGTTCTGATGTGTTGGATAGGGCGTTATTGCGTCCTGGACGATTTGATCGTCAAGTCTACGTTGGCTTGCCGGATATCCGAGGTCGTGAACAAATTTTAAAAGTTCATCTGCGTAAGGTGCCGATTTCGAACGATGTTAATGCTTCGGTGATTGCCCGTGGAACGCCCGGCATGTCTGGTGCTGATTTGGCAAATCTTGTCAATGAAGCCGCGTTGTCTGCAGCGCGCCGTAATAAACGTATCGTCGAGCAACTTGATTTCGAAGACGCAAAGGACAAAATTTTTATGGGTCCGGAGCGTAAGTCAGCTGTAATGCGTGATGAAGAGCGTCGTGTTACAGCCTATCACGAATCAGGGCATGCGGTTGTTGCTATGTTATTGCCGGGAGCTGATCCGGTGCATAAAGTCACAATTATCCCTCGTGGTTATGCGCTTGGTGTAACCATGCAACTGCCAGAGCATGATAAGTATTCGGAATACCGCGATACAATGTTAGTGCAAATTGCGATGTTGTTTGGAGGTCGTGCTGCAGAAGAGGTGTTCTTGAATAAGATGTCTACTGGAGCCTCAAACGATTTCGAACGTGCAACAAAATTGGCTCGTGATATGGTGACTCGTTACGGCATGTCCGATTCCTTGGGTCCGATGGTCTACATAGATAAAGAGCAGGACTCGATGTTTGGGAGCATGTCTACTAAATCGATATCAGAAGCTACTCAGCAGAAGGTTGACGCAGAAGTTCGCCGAATTTTGGATGAGCAATATGCGCTGGCGCGTAAGCTGTTGGAGGACAACCGAGATAAAGTTGAGATCATGGTTCAGTCCCTAATGGATTGGGAAACTATCGATGCAGAACAGATCAGGGACATTATGGAAAATCGTCCACCACGTTCGTCATCCGGTAGTGATCATTCAGGTGATGATACTTCAACAGGCGGTAATGAATTGCTGGAGCCGACCAATAAACCTGCGACTATATAAATTTTTGCATGTAAATAAAGTGAGAGAAAGGTCGGCGAAAGCCGACTTTTTCGTTGCTCAGTTTTTCTACCTATCTTTTTTAAATTGTGCATACTTACTCTGTTTTACCTCCAAAATTTCGGTTTGGTCGCTTTTGCCTTGCCGCTGATCAGCCGAAAGTTATGGGTATCCTCAATATTACTCCAGACTCATTTTCTGATGGAGGGAAATTTTTGAGGCTCGAAATGGCATTGCGTCATGCCGAACAATTGATTGCTGATGGCGCAGATATCCTTGATATTGGAGGAGAATCCACACGTCCTGGTGCGCAGGCACTTTCACTTGATCAGGAGCTTGAGCGTGTGGTGCCAATAGTCGAGGCATTAAGCGGCTGCGGTATACCGTTGTCTGTCGACACGTATAAGCCTGTTGTGATGCAGGCTGTATTGTCGGCAGGTGCGGATATGATCAATGACATTTGGGGCTTTCGTAAGCCAGGAGCGATTGATGCTGTAAAGGAAAGTCATGCTGTGCTATGCGTGACACATATGAGGGGTGATCCGAAAACGATGCAAGAAGCACCTCTGTATGAAGATGTTGTCACGGAAGTAGGATCATTTCTTGATGATCGCGTTAAAGCATTGGTAGCAGCGGGAATTGAACAAACACGTATTTTTCTTGATCCTGGGTATGGTTTTGGTAAGTGTCTCGCGCATAATCTGTCCCTAGTGAAACATTTGCCGATGTTCATGCGAGATGGAATGCCAATATTGGTTGGTATGTCACGAAAACGAATGTTAGGTGAGATCACCGGTCGTAAGGTTCCGGCTGAACGTCTTGCAGCTAGCATAGCAGCGGTGTTATGTGCGGCTGAACGTGGTGCTACGATTGTTCGAGTACATGATGTTGCTGAAACCGTAGATGCACTGAAGGTATGGCAGGCTGTACGCATGGCTGATTGAAACATCTGGGAATAAAGAAAATCGATAAAAAACGGATGACTCATATGAAGTTATACGAATGACACCAGCTTGCTCTATTTAGAGTATTACTTGAGGGTACAGGGATGGAACGGCGATATTTTGGTACTGACGGAGTCCGTGGTACGGTCGGTGAGATACCGATTACGCCAGAATTTGTTCTGCGGTTGGGCTATGCGGCAGGAAGAGTGTTGGCAGGACATCAGACTAATGGGCGCCCAACTATATTGATTGGCAAGGATACACGCGTGTCCGGTTATATGCTCGAGGCAGCGCTCGAAGCTGGTTTTTCTGCAGCCGGAGTCGATACGATGTTGGCGGGTCCAATGCCAACGCCAGCAGTTGCTTACCTCACTCGTGCATTACGTCTTGCCGCTGGTGTTGTGATCAGTGCATCACATAATCCTTACCAAGATAACGGTATTAAGTTTTTTTCGGCTGATGGAAATAAATTGCCAGATACGGTAGAAGTTGATATTGAGACAGCTTTGGGCAAGCCATTGCGATGTGTGCATTCCGAGCACTTGGGTAAAGCACGTCGCTTGGATGATGCTGCTGGCCGATACATTGAATTCTGTAAAAGCACTTTTCCTAATGAACTCGATTTACATGGCATGAAAATCGTTGTTGATTGTGCCAACGGAGCAGCTTATCACATTGCACCACATGTTTTCCACGAACTAGGTGCGGAAGTTATCGCTATTGGTAATCAGCCAAATGGTTTTAACATCAATAAGAAGTGCGGTACGACATCTCCTGATGAACTAGTGCGTGCTGTACGAGCAAACTGTTCGGATATAGGGATAGCGCTGGATGGTGATGCAGACAGATTACAAATGGTTGATGAGACCGGTCGTCTGTATAATGGCGATGAGCTCCTTTACGTGCTTGTGAAGGATCGTTTGGATCGCGGTCCTGTAGGTGGGGTGGTTGGCACATTAATGACTAATATGGCTATCGAAGTAGCCTTAAAGGATTTAGGAGTTTTGTTCGTTCGAACTGACGTTGGTGACCGTTATATTTTAGCGAAATTACGCGAATATGGTTGGCAACTTGGTGCTGAAGGATCCGGCCATATCCTATGTTTAGATAAGCATACGACTGGCGATGGTATTATTTCCGCACTACAGGTTTTGGCAGCGATCCGCCGCTCTGGTCATTCACTTGGCGAATTGATAGGCGGTATTCGTTTATTTGCGCAGCATATGATCAATGTTCGGACATCGCCAGATTATGATTGGCAGACTGATGTCCGTCTGAAGTTGACACGTGAGAAGGTAGAACAAGCCTTGGATGATCGAGGGCGTGTTCTGATTCGAGAGTCTGGTACCGAACCAGTATTGCGCATGATGGTCGAGGCACATGATGTTGAGCTGGCGGTTAAAAGTGCTCAATGTCTGGCCAGCGTTGTTAAAGGCGTTTCATGACCAATGTGTAAATAAGTGAATTCTTGCTAAGAAAAGAGAATGTCTCTTACATTTGACTCTTATCTATTAAGAACGTTGTATTTATCTTTCTTTGAATACCACTTATCTGAGGGAGACTGTGGTCAATAATTGTATTGACATCCTTTTTGCATACAGTATGCGAATGGTGAGCTAAATTAACAGTGTTGATGCTGCCTTTTTCATACGTATTCCTACTATTAATGTGGAATAGTATCTATTAAAAGAGAGAAATTTTAAGTGTAAGACTACACAAAGCGATAGATTTATTTTTTGCTGATTTCTTGATGTGCTACTTAAATTATTGGTCAGGGATTTGGTAACAATACTCGCGATATTTGGAAACAGTGTTTGTGGGTAAATGCTTATCTTCCTTAGAAGAACTTGGTATTTAAAGTCGTGACAAGCAAGGACTGATCGACGAATTTAACCCGCCAACTTTTTAAAACGCCAAACTATGAAAGAGTTCTGGCTTGCGTTTTTTCGATGCGTCATTCTTGAATCAAGAACCAGGAGTTGTTGAAATAGGAGGTGTATTGCTGTTTTCCATCGCCTTGATAATTCAAAGGATGTACGACAATCTTTGGATTTTTGAGAGAAATAGAAAGAAAGATGTTTTCTCAAAAAATTTCAACAAGAGTTTGCAAGAAGAGCACCATCATTATAGATGATGGTGCTAGATGAATGATCTTTTTGTCCCTATCATTTAACATTCTAGGATTTATTTGAGGTTGGCTAATGTAATGATTGATTGAAACATGCCAGTTTTCCTACTGTATCATTCTTCTTTAAATATTTTTTAGAGACCTGGAGTCTCAATATTTTCTATCATGAGTTTTTTTTGCTTCAAAATGGCCTAATTATTTTTCCATAATGTAGTGATAAAATGGGAAGTATTATGGTTTTCTTAAAAAGAAAAATCTCAAGTCGGCTTTTCGTTACCGCTATGTTTATTTTGGTGCTTTTATTGCTTTCTTTATCTATAGTGGTTCTGGGTGGGTGTGCAGCAGATAATCTTGTGTTTTCTTCGGGGCAGATCGATGCTCGTAAGTCTCTTTTTGATGCTAGAGCATGTGGCGTTCGTCAGAATTATGTTAGAGAGCTGACAGTCACTTCAGCTATATTGTTTCCTCATTATCAGATTCCCCTGAGTTTACATTCAGAATCATCGGATTTTGATGGACGGCGTGCTTTCCTGGAACGTCAAAAAGCTTCGGCTGAGTATCGATACTCAGATGCAATATACGGTTGTCATTCGAAGTTCTTCGTCAATGCTTGCCTCGATAGGGCGAAAAATAAGCACCGTAAGGTTTTATCATGGATCCGTAGTCAGCGATTAGCACTTGAGGCTGATTTGCGACGCGCTCGTGCGCAAGCGCGTGATGCGCGTTTCAATGATCAAAATAAGCCTTAATAGGTCTATAACAGAGAGCAGACATTCAACGTAAGCGGCACTTTATCACGCAACCAACCAGGTTGAGCGTCAGTAAGAGGTATTATTCGCTAAAATAACATACCAGAGCATTTGATTCTGCTAGTAACTAAGTTTAGCGATATCAATCGCGAGTGATAGAATATATATTGAATCTATTGTTCTCTCATAAGAGAAGCAAAAGAAGTCGATCGAGCGTTTAAAGAAAGATAAAAAGTGTTTTGCCAAGTTCAGATAAGCGTCTTTGACTGTCAGTCAAAGAAATGAAAGGTCATTAAGTTGACAAAACTTTTATTTTTAGATCATAAGAGTCATATTTGCTTCTATATACAATCGTATTGTAAAAATAAAGATTGTGATTATTTGATCAAGATGTTTATTTGAGTGAAGACACAGAAATCTTCATATCCAGCCGTATTTAAGAAAGCAGGGATTAGAATGATAAAGTTTTTCAGATATCCGCGACCAGCTTAGTCTAAGATGATTTTTTCATATCTCGTCCCAGTTCACTATATCAATTGACGTTTTTTGACAGAATCTTCTATAACCCCTGTGAGACTGGATGAAGTCTTACCCAATGATGTCAGTACCGATACGTTTCATGGACTTTCGCCACTTACACTGAAGCGTCAGTGCGAGCTCGACCACATTTTTGAAGAACATGGCATGCTTTCCCGTGTGATAGATGGGTATCGTTGGCGTGAGACACAGTGTGAAATGGCTCGAGCGGTTGCTTCTGCAATCGATACAAATGATACGTTGATCGCGGAGGCAGGCACTGGAACGGGGAAAACCTATGCATATCTTGTTCCTGCTATGTTGTGGGGCGGAAAGACGATTATCTCTACTGGCACTAAACATCTTCAGGATCAATTATTTGAGCGTGATATTCCTATAGTGCGTGCTGCATTAGCAGTACCAGCAGTAACTGTTGCCATTCTCAAAGGACGAGCTAACTACTTATGCCACTATTATTTAGAGCGCACGCTGCAGGATGGCTTCCTAGTATCGCTTCAAGAGATCGCACAGTTGCGCGAAATTGCCGCCTTTATAAAGATTACCAATAGTGGTGATAAAGATGAGTTAACCAGTGTACCGGAGGATTCACCGATTTGGTCACATGTAACATCTACTCGTGATAATTGTCTTGGGCAAGATTGTCCTCGTTATAAAGTTTGCTTCGTAATGCTTGCTCGTAAAGAAGCGCAACAGGCTGACATCGTGGTTGTGAATCATCATTTATTTTTTGCTGATGTTATGCTGCGAGATACTGGTATCGCAGAATTGTTGCCGAATTCGAATACAATTATATTTGACGAAGCGCATCAACTTCCTGAAACAGCTACCATATTTTTTGGGGATGTGCTTTCTACAGGCCAAATGCTTGAGCTGGCACGAGATACGTTAGCTGAGGGGTTGACTCATGCGCGCGAAGCTGTGGATTGGATCAAGCTCTGTGGTGATATTGAGCATGCTGCGCGTGACGTTCGACTGACTTTTGGTATTAACAATGTTCGCATAGCTGCGGAGAAATTACCGCACAGTCACGAATTTTTCGATGCTCTCGATGTTCTAAACATCTCACTTCAATCTCTCATCTCAATACTCCAACACCAAGCTGAACGAGCAGAATCATTGGGTACTTGTTTGCGTCGAGCTATCGAATTACATCAGCAACTTGAACGTTGGATAACAGTGAAGACACTTCCTGAGTCAACTGAAATACTCGAGAATTCACGTATGAGTCACAATAATCATAAAAAAAAGATAGGAAAGATGATCCATGAATCTGATGAGAGTTCTACCGAATTCGAAGCAAAAGTGCTAGCAGAACCAGGGCCTGGTGCGCATGTACAAACTTTTTTAGAAATGCAGGCTTCTTCGAGCCTCAAGTCCGATTACTATGACGTGTTGCAAGAAAGTGTTCGTTGGATTCAAGTGTTTTCACAAGTAGTTCAATTGCATCAGACACCATTATCGATTGCGCCAATTTTTACTAAGCAGAGAAATAGTCTACCGCGTGCGTGGATTTTTACTTCAGCTACCTTATCTGTCAAAGGAAACTTCGCTCATTATGCAGGACAATTAGGCTTAGATGCTAAAAAATCACTGACATTGCCGAGTCCATTTAAGTACGAAAAACAGAGTTTGCTGTATGTGCCACGGGGTTTGCCGAAACCATCTGCGCCAGGTTTTAAGGATGCTATGCTGGATGCAGTATTACCTGTGATAGAAGCCAGTGGCGGGCGGGCTTTTGTTTTATGCACGACATTACGGGCCGTTAATCAAGTGGCTGATCAGTTGAATTATGAATTTGAGCGCCGTGGCTGGTTATATCCATTGTTGGTACAAGGGACAACGAGTCGAACGGAACTGATTGCCCGCTTTCGTATGTTAGGCAATGCAGTGCTGATAGGTAGCCAGAGTTTCTGGGAAGGTGTGGATGTTGTTGGTAATGTACTATCTCTTGTGATCATTGATAAATTGCCGTTTGCACCTCCTGATGACCCGGTATTGGAGGCACGTCTTGAAGCTTTGATACAGAAAGGTTTGAGCCCGTTTTTTGCACATCAGTTACCTCAAGCGGTTATTACACTTAAGCAAGGTGCTGGACGTTTGATAAGGTCTGAACGAGATCGCGGGGTATTGATGATCTGTGATTCACGGCTAGTCGAAAAGCCATATGGACGTCATATCTGGCAAAGCCTGCCACCTTTTAAGCGAACTCGTGAACTGCAAATGGTACGAGATTTTTTTGATGAAGATGCTACTAAACGCTTTAGTAAGCAGAGTATAAGTGAGTAAAAACGATGACTGATTTTGGCTCTCTTTTTTATTTCCAGATTTGCCACCATGACTTATCGGAAGATTTACGTTGATAATGTAACCCTAGCTTATCACTGTTTGGATAGGTTGCCATCATCACACGTTTTGCATCATTACTTAATTGTGTCATCCCGAGAGCATCGTAGCAGCGGATCATAATTATGAGTGCATCTTCATTGGCAGGTGCCTGATCATATTCTTTTAATGCGTTTTGCGCACGATTCACAGCAGCGAGATATGCACCACGATGATAGTAGTATTGAGCGACATGGGCTTCATACGCTGCCATAGCGTTGAGAGCGTAGCGCATTCGTAGAGCTGCATCTTTCGAATACTTGCTATGAGGATAACGTTCGACTAGATATTTGAAGTCGTTATATGAGTCTCGAAAAGCTTTTTGATCACGTTCTGAAGGATCTTGTCCACTGAAGCGACCAAATAGACCCAAGTCATCATTGAAGTTTATGAGGCCCTTTAGATAGTAAGCATAATCGATGGACGGACTGGTGGGGTAGAGTTGGACGAAATGGTTGATAGAATTGAGTGCTTGAACGAGATCACCATCTTTGTAATAACAATAAGCAGCGTTGATTTTCGCTTGTTGCGAAAGTTTACTGAATGGATCGCGGCCTTCCACTAGTTCATAGTACTTCGCTGCTTTGGTGTAATTACCCGAATCGAAAAAAATCTTAGCTTCCGAGTATAATTTTCCGGTTGACCAGCTAGCAGTTTCGTCGACTTTCTCTGGTAGGATACTGCAGGAAACAAGGCTCAATCCTAAAATGGTGGATATCGTTAATTGTTTTAAAAAAATAAGGGTTTGCATGCTCACTGGTTTCATTTTTCAATGACCCATTCAATATTTGGTAATTATAGCCTAAATCCTTCAATTTCTATTGAAAGTGAAGGAGATTATCCTAATGAGGATGTTTTGCCATCCCATGGTAGTGTTTTGCAAGAATCATTGCAGGTTGAAATTCCATTTTTCCTCGCAGGACATCGTTTAGATAAGGTACTGGCGTATTTGTTTCCAGATTATTCTCGTAGTCGTTTACAAACGTGGATTGAAGCGGGTCGTGTAACGGTTGAAGGTGTCCAGGCGAAAGTTCGTCAACGTGTACTCGAGGGGAATATTGTAGTCTTGATGCCTGTTGCATTGCCTGAGCAGAAAGCCTTTACCCCAGAACCGATTGAAGTGCCGATTGTCTATGAGGATGAAACGCTGGTAGTTTTCGATAAACCATCAGGACTTGTGGTGCACCCGGCAGTAGGTAATTGGTCCGGAACGTTGCTAAATGCCTTGTTATATCGTTATGGGCAGGACGCGTCTACTTTGCCACGTGCGGGTATTGTACATCGGTTGGACAAAGACACATCTGGTCTGATGGTAGTGGCAAGAACGTTGATTGCCCAGACCGACTTAGTTCGTCAGCTACAAGCACGTACTGTCAAGCGATATTATGTTGCTTTGGTTTGGGGACGGCCAGCAGATCGTATGATGATCAATGCCCCTATCGGACGCCATCCACGTGAGCGCACTCGGATGGCCGTGGTTGATGGTAACGGTAGCAAGATGGCTCGCACACGCGTTGTAACTCTAGCGACGGCAAATCTTGAGAATGTGCCCGTATCGTTGGTTCTGTGCTCTCTTGAAACGGGGCGAACACACCAAATTCGTGTACATATGTCGCATCTTGGACACTCTCTACTTGGTGATCCGTTGTATCATCCACGAATCAAATATCCCAGATTGCCGGGCAGCTTTGCACGTCAGGCATTACATGCTTGGCGACTTGGTTTAATTCATCCCACGGATCAGCGTACGCTGTATTGGCAGACTCCATTACCTTCCGATATGACGGCGTTAATGTCAGCACTTCGGCTTGAGTTTCCTCTAATTCCAGATTCTCTTGATGATTTTTTCTATGATTGAGCCTTCGTCGATGCCTGCTGACTGGATTGTGCCTGAATGGCCCGCACCAGCGAATGTTCGGGCAGTATTTACCACACGTTCGGGAGGAGTGAGTATTGGTTCGTATGCAACTTTTAATGTTGGTACACATACAGGGGATGAGGCTGTTGCAGTTGAAAGCAATCGGGTGCATTTCACAGCTATTACTGGAGTCACGCCAGCCTGGATTTTACAAGTACATGGTACACATGCCATTGATGCTACTGTTGTATTACGCGAATCTGCTGCTGGACGCTTGATCCAAGCGGATGCCAGCGTGACGAGTGCCAAAGGTGTTGCATGTACCGTTATGACGGCTGATTGTTTGCCGGTGTTGTTATGTGATATTGCTGGGAGAGTTGTCGGGGCCGTACATGCTGGCTGGCGTGGTTTGTGTAGTGGCGTGATTGAATCAGCGGTCGTGGCGATGCGACAGCATTTATTCGGTATTCCTCACAAGAGTGGGACCTTGTTGGCGTGGCTTGGTCCTTGTATTGGTTCTACGATGTTTGAAGTCAGTGCTCAAGTGCGTGAGGCATTTCTCACAGCGGCATTACGAAGTGAAAAAATAGCAACAGAGGCCGCATTTGTTTGTAAATTAGGTACAGACAGTGATAAATTTTTCGGCAATTTATGCGCATTAGCACGCTTGAGACTAGCTCGCGTGGGTGTTGATGAAGTCTATGGTGGGCAGTGGTGCACCGCCAGTGATTCTGTACGTTTTTATTCTTATCGTCGTGCCAAAATAACTGGCAGACAAGCCGGATTTATTTATTTATTGTGATGATGACATATTCCTCTGAATGTATGTTCTTGTAACGATTGATGTGTACGATTTCTGGTTAGACTGTAACCGACATACCTTATTTTTTCGGTATATTGATCCAATTGTCCGCTCACTCCAGCCGAAAGATTAATTTTATCGGGTTTGTTATAGTTTACGTGTGCATATTGCAATTTTGGGATTATAGGATTTGACACTAAGTTTGCTCAAGATAATATTCTTACGCATCATACATCATGGGTTGTGCTAGATTACGCAGTGTCTCTTTAATTAATTGTACTCTTGCATCCAGTTTGATTTCTGTTGTTTGGATATGCAGCTTGTCTTGCCCCGCGAGTTTGATGTGTTGATTTTTCTGAAGCATTTCGATGATTCGTAGTCCATCGATAGTGTGATTGGACTCAAATTGTAACGTAATGACTTCTTCTCCTGCATCGATCTTTGCAATACAGAGTGGCTTGGCCATGAGTCGCAAACGATGGGTCTCGATAAGCGCTTTGCCTTGCTCTGGCAATTTTCCGAAACGGTCGATGAGTTCTTCCTGAATTTTGTCGATAGCAGCATCTTCGGTACAGTTCGCAAGTTTTTTGTAAAGTGATAGTCGTTCTTGTACGTTAACACAATAGTTACTGGGCAAGATGGCGGGTAGATGAAGATTAATTTCTGTAGTGACTTGCAATGGTGCCATGAGATCAGGTTCACGACCATCCTTGAGTGCGCTGACAGCATTTTCGAGCATGTCAGTGTAGAGTTGAAATCCGATTTCGTGGATTTCTCCCGATTGCTTACTACCAAGTACTTGTCCTGCACCACGAATCTCTAGATCATGCATCGCGAGATAGAAACCCGCACCCAGATCTTCCATTTGCTGAATGGCTTCGAGACGTCGCCGAGCTTGTGTTGGTAGTGCCTGTGGATCCTGAACAAGGAGATAAGCATAAGCTTGGTGATGAGATCGACCTACGCGACCGCGTAGTTGATGCAATTGTGCTAAGCCAAATTTATCAGCACGATGCATCAGAATTGTATTCGCTGTAGGGACATCGATGCCGGTTTCAATGATTGTTGTACAGAGAAGCACATTGGCACGTTGTGTCACGAAATCACGCATTACGTGCTCGAGGTCGGATTCATGCATCTGCCCATGAGCGACGACAATTCGTGCTTCTGGCATCAGCGTCTGGAGGTGTGTGCGTTGATTTTCGATGGTTTCTACTTCATTGTGGAGATAATAAACTTGTCCCCCACGCTTGAGTTCGCGAAGCATAGCTTCACGTATCACGCTATTTTCCTCGCGCCGCAAAAAAGTTTTGATAGCCAATCGTTTCTGTGGGGCGGTAGCAATAACGGAGAAATCGCGTAGACCTTCGAGGGCCATGCTGAGTGTTCGAGGAATAGGGGTGGCTGTCAGAGTTAGTATGTCCACTTCTGCTCGGAATGCTTTGAATGCTTCTTTCTGTCGAACACCGAATCGGTGCTCCTCATCTATTATTACAAGACCTAAGCGTTGAAATTGAATATCATTTGATAATAGTTTATGTGTGCCGATAACAATATCAATTTTCCCTTCGTTGATTGCTTTGATGCTTACGTTGATTTCTTTTGTTCTCTTGAAGCGTGACAGTTCGGCAATACGTATAGGCCAGTCAGCAAAGCGGTTCGAGAATGTTTGAGCATGCTGTTCGGCGAGCAGTGTAGTGGGCGCAAGGATCGCGACTTGCTTGCCATCTAGTACGGCGATGAAAGCTGCTCTCAAGGCAACTTCTGTTTTTCCAAAACCCACGTCGCCACACACTAGACGATCCATAGATTTTTGACTGGACATATCACTTATGACAGCGGCAATAGCAGCAGTTTGGTCAGGTGTTTCCTCAAAACCGAAACTATTGGCAAATTTTTCATATTCCTTTGGTTGCAGATTAAAAGCATAACCTGAGCGAGCGGCTCGGCGAGCATGAAGATTGAGCAGTTCGGCTGCAGTATCACAGATTTGCTGTGCGGCACGTCGTTTAGCTTTTTCCCATTGCCCAGAACCGAGCATATGCAATGGAGCACTTTCTGGATCGGCACCGCTGTATCGAGAGATGAGATGAAGTTGTGAAACGGGTACGTAAAGTTTACTATTACTCGAATATTCGAGGTGTAGGAATTCTGTTTCACCTTCTCCTAGATCCATGCTGATGAGCCCTAGATATCGTCCGATACCGTGTTGGCTATGAACTACCGGATCACCAATTTTGAGCTCAGCTAAATCACGAAACACTGATTCGACAGAGGTGGCTTGCTGTTGGCGTTTACGTCCTGTACGACGTGCGATGCCTTCATACAATTCCGTCTCTGTCAGGATTGCAAGATTTTCCGATGGCACAGAAAAACCTATTGCTACAGGCGCGATGGTGATAGAAAAGCATGCATCGCTTTCTAAGAAATCAGCTAATGAATTAACGATAGAGGGACCTAAGGCATACTTCCGTAGCAATTGTAGTATTGTTTCACGACGTCCAGCAGAATCGACGCACAATAAGACGCGTTCAGTCGTTTCACTTAGATATCCACGCAAGGCCGAGAGTGGATCTTCATTGCGGTGATTGATACCTAGTTTTGGTAGGGCAGTTGCCCAACTGCTATCTCCTGGGGCAGTGAGTGTCAGTCGTGCAAACGATTTTGCAAGAGTAAAAAATTCCTGATGTAGTAAGAATAATTTTTCAGGCGGTAACACAGGTCTTTCGTGATCATGGGAGAGGAATTTGAAGCGTTGTTGTGTGTCGTTCCAGAAGCGTTGTATAGACGAATCAAGATCACCAATAAATACCAGATGAGCATCTTTGGGTAGGTAGTGGAAGAGCGTGGCAGTTTCATCAAAGAAGAGTGGTAAATAGTATTCGATACCGCCGGATGGGATTGCTGAGCCGATGTCCTTGTAAATTAAACTACGGGTGGGATCTCCTTCGAAAACTTCTCTCCATCTTCTTCGAAAGGCCGTGCGTGAGGCTTCGTCGAATGGAAATTCTCGTCCAGGCAGTAGTCGCACTTCCTTAACAGGATAAACACTGCATTGGGTATCAGGGTCGAATACACGGATACTCTCAATAGTATCGTCAAATAAGTCGATACGATAAGGTCTCGATGAGCCCATTGGGAAGATATCAATTAGTCCACCCCGCACGCAGTATTCCCCAGGGCGCATAACTTGAGTGACGTGCTCGTAACCGGCCAGTGTCAGTTTCGATTTTAGGTTTTCTTGATTAAGGCGCTCACCTTGATAGAAAAAAAAGGTGTAAGCGGCCATAAAACTGGATGGAACTACTCGGCATATGGCAGTAGTGACGGAAATAAGTACGATATCACAAAGTTTTTCTCGAAGATCGTGGAGGGTGGCCAGTCGTTCGGAGACTAAGTCTTGATGTGGGGAAAATGTATCGTACGGTAGTGTTTCCCAGTCTGGAAGACGACGTACGCGCGCAGCAGGAGCATACCAGCTCAGCTCCTCCTGAAGCCGGAGTGTATCGGTGGCTTCTGAACAAACCACGGCCAGTGATGGCACGGTATCACGATAGGTTTCAAAATACCTGGCGATGAGCAAAGCGTCTGCAGAACCATATGTACCTTTGAATACAAAGCGTTGACCCATCTTAACAATTGAGATGGGTGCGGGTATTGTGCTGCTATGAACTGCGGATTTTTTTGACATTAAGATCCATCGAAACTTTATTTTAGTATGTATGGAGTCTGTGTGATGAGAAATGCTACGCACACAGGCTGTAATGGCAGTGTTCCAAGGGGAGTAACACGACGGATTCCCGAAATGCTAAGTATTATAAAATTTTAGTTTTACTTATATCTATATTTATATTGTGACCGACCAAATTTTTGCACTTATACCATGCGCCGGCGCCGGTTTGCGGGCCGGTCTCAGTATTCCTAAGCAGTATTGTAGTGTGGCTGGCAGAGCAATATTGCACCATGCTTTAGCTGCATTCGATGCCTGTCCAGAATTTTCACGAACACTAGTCGTGTTGGCTCCAGATGATAATCATTTTGATGCGCATTATTTCAGAAATCTTCGTTTTTCGGTTAGGCGTTGTGGCGGAAGATCGCGTCAGGAATCTGTATTGAACGGATTACACGCACTTAGCGATTTTGGTGCACACGATTCCGATTGGGTGCTGGTGCATGATGCAGCACGTCCTGGCATTACAACGACGTTAATTCGAAAGTTGATTAGCACACTGTATAATGATCCCGTTGGCGGTTTGCTGGCTTTGCCTATTGTCGACACACTGAAGAGTGGTGTTTTTTCGGTTGGTTCATCGGGTTTAGCTGAGGTCAGAAAAACGGAAACGCGTGATGGCTTATGGCAAGCTCAGACACCGCAAATGTTTCGTCTTGGTATGTTGTGTTTGGCGCTTGAAAAGGCGTTAGATTCGTGTATTGAGATCACGGATGAATCGAGTGCGATCGAGCGACTAGGTCACCATCCTAAACTAGTGTGCGGTAGTTTGAGAAATTTCAAGGTAACGTACCCTGAAGATTTTTTTTTGGCAGAGACTTTGCTAAGTACACCGTGTGAGTTTGACTGATGGCTGCTTCATAAGCGCAGCATATTTCCATATCTTTTGATTATATGACTGGCATAACTGCCACGAGGATTTCCAAATGAGTATTGCAGCGTTGCCTAATTTACGTGTTGGCCAAGGTTATGATGTCCATGAATTGGTACCAGGTCATCAACTGGTCATAGGTGGGGTAAATATACCTTTTGAAAAACGTCTATTTGGTCACTCGGACGCTGATGTTTTGTTACATGCGGTTACTGATGCTGTGTTGGGTGCATCAGCGTTGGGGGATATCGGAAGATATTTTCCGGATACTGATCCACAATTTAAAGGCTTGAGTAGTGTTTTTCTGCTTAAAGAGACGATGCATCGTGTTCGTCAGGCAGGTTACGAACTGTTGAATCTCGACTGTACGGTGATTGCACAAGCGCCTAAACTTTCACCATACATTGATGCAATGATCGTAGTAATTGCTGGTGCGTTAGATACATTAAAAACACGGGTAAATGTTAAAGCAAAAACCAATGAAAAATTAGGATATCTTGGGCGTCAGGAAGCGATTGAAGCCCAGGCGGTTGTTTTGCTTGTGGAGATGAGATCATTCTAACTGTAGAAGAGTATGAAAAATGCTATCTTAAAATCTTGTGTAGATGTTTTTCGTCCTATTGCCGTTTCAGCATGTATCTTAATGAGAATTGGTATCTGCTTTTATGCACAACTAAGCGGATCATGAGAGTTTCAACGAAATTATCAAAAAGCCCCGCGAAAGCGGGGCTTTTTGAGTAAACCTTACAGCGTTGCGCCGCCAATAGTTCGATTACATGAACATAGTTCATTCGTTTGTAAACCGTCGAGAATTCGTAGAACTTCTTGCGGATTCCGACCGACGTTTAGGTTATTGACCGACACGTGTTGAATCGTGTTTTCTGGATCGATAATAAAGGTGGCACGTAGAGCAACTCCAGCTTCTTTATCGCGAATTCCAAGTTGATCGATTAGAGCTCCTTTGACGTCCGCAAATGAGTAATGATTTAGCTTATTCAGATCCTTGTGCTCACGCCGCCATGCCAGTTTTACGAACTCGTTGTCAACCGATCCACCTAGTAGTATCGCATGGCGTTTAGAAAATTGATCGTTTAGCTTACCAAATTCAACAATTTCTGTTGGGCAAACAAAAGTAAAATCTTTAGGATAAAAATAGATAATCTTCCATTTTCCAGGGAATGAAGCTTCGGTAATGTCTTCGAAAGCTGAAACATTGTTTTCTTCGTGATGGTTAAATCCTGGTTTTACAGCCTTGACTGAAAAGGATTCTAGTTTTTCTCCAACGGTTTTCATCTATTTACTCCTTAATTGTTCACTGAGTTTTTTGAGCTGGCGAGTTATTATGATTTATGACTTTTTTTACAAAGAGATTTTGGCGATCCAGATTGGATGTAAATGTATTAAATATTACGGATAAAAACATTATGCACTATTAAAAAATATCAATTTTTTTGGTCATCGGATATGACATAGTTAATGTTCACTTTGTATTTTTTATCAGAGTTGATTTTATTTAGCTGAATCGTTTTTAGTAACTAGGTTGATATTCCATAATTAACAAAAACACTTACAATGATATTGGGTTCACTGGGGATCGTACACTATTTTAGTGATGAGTTGCTCGAGTAAGGTGTTTAATACACTTTATTATCAATGGTAGGAATTCTTTCGTATCGAAAAATTAAATGCACTTCATCATCGATGTTTTAGTTCCTTATGGAAAGCGAATGCCGGCAATGACCATTTGTCCCTGGTAACTAATGATGAAAGCATGGCCGGTTGTGGCAATTTTCTTTGTAAAAAATATTTTTATTAAATGGAATGGTTAGAGGAAGCCTCTATTGTCCGTGAGGCAAGAAGTGGTTCTGCGGCAGCCTAGTGGTAATCGAAATAGAGAAGTCGAGGTAGTATATTTTCCCAGGGAGTATATTTTCAATCTATCTATGCAGTATTTTGACCCAAATTGGTTCCATTAGTAATGACAAGTACGTAAGCTCCCTATCAGTAAAGGGTTTAGAGTTTCGCCTTGTAAGGTTTTGCCTGGTAAGCGTGCTAATCTAGCTTCTTCGGTTAGCAGGGGCTAAATTTTTTATTATAGTAGTTAGATGTCGCTAAAATTCACTCAGTATCGTCGACAATTCGACCTGTTTCATGTAAAATAAACGCCGTTTTGCGTTAATAAACGATAATCGATTGGGTTACTTTTCACTAGACTTAGTATTAGCAGGGTTTTTATTGCGTGAGTGGCGAAATTGGTAGACGCACCAGGTTTAGGTCCTGACGAGAGAGATCTCGTGCCGGTTCGAGTCCGGCCTCACGCACCATGGAGGTTCTAGAACACGAGTTCGTGTCACTATGCTGAGAGTTGAGGTAATTGGTAAGATGTCTAATGCGCAATCGTCTTAATTAAACTTTTCAAGTCAAAACATCTCAATGCAAAGACGGACATGAAATTATGCCGTGTTTGGCCTGTTGACTTAGATCGAGATTTTTACATCTGTCGTACCTAGCTGTTTAACTTTTTCGATTTTGTTTATCGCAAATAATTCTTGCGAATTTTTTTGGAAAATGTGTTGTTAGTTCAGTACCAGTTGATATTAAAATTCGACAATGGTGGTTTGTCTTCCCCTCGCGGATTCCGATGATGTCTTTGAGTTAACGATTTTACGAGGTTGTTGTCATGATGGAGCAAGCCGCAGTGACTCGCCAAACGTTTGATGACGTTATGGTTCCGAATTACTCCCCAGCGACGATGATACCGATTCGAGGATTGGGTTCGCGAGTGTGGGATCAGATAGGTAACGAGTATATCGATTTTACAGGTGGAATTGCGGTCAATGGTCTAGGCCATGCCCATCCTGAATTGGTAAGGGTAATTCAGGCGCAAAGTGAGAAGATTTGGCACGTTGGGAATGGTTATACTAATGAGCCAGTTCTCCGTTTAGCGCGTGGACTTACGCAAGCCACATTTGCTGAAAAGGCATTCTTCTGTAATTCTGGATTGGAGGCGAATGAAGCGGCATTGAAGCTGGCACGGCGTTATGCCACTGATCATGCTATAGCACGTAATGGTGTGCAGAAGAGCGAAATTATCGCTTTTTATAACTCTTTCCATGGCCGTTCGTTATTTACGGTGAGCGTTGGTGGTCAAGCAAAATACACCGAAGGTTTTGGTCCACTGCCGCAGGATATCAAACATCTGCATTACAATAACCTAGCTGCTGTTGCAGCCTCTATTTCTGAGAAGACATGTGCGGTGATCGTTGAACCGGTGCAAGGTGAAGGTGGGGTGATGCCGGCTGATCCTTTATTCTTGAAGGGATTGCGTCAATTATGTGATAAGAGTGGTGCCCTCCTAATTTTCGATGAGGTGCAAACAGGAATGGGCCGTACAGGATTTTTATATGCGTATATGCATTATGGAGTGGTGCCAGATATTCTGACAACTGCTAAGGCATTGGGCAATGGTTTTCCAATTGGTGGGCTTTTAACGACATCGAAGATTGCTGCTAGTTTTTCACCGGGTACGCATGGCTGTACTTATGGTGGAAATTTTCTTGCTGCAACCGTGGCTGGTCGTGTGCTCGAATTGATTAACACCAAAGACATTTTGGATGGGGTGAAAGCACGTCACGAACGTTTTATTACAGGTCTAGAAGCGATTAACGCGCGTCACGGCGTGTTTGCGAAATTTCGTGGTATGGGACTATTGCTTGGTGCAGTACTTAATCCTGCTTTTTCCGGAAAGGCAAAAGATATCGTAGATGCAGCTCAGAATGTTGGCTTAATGTTGCTTGTGGCAGGACCCGACGTGATTCGTTTTGCTCCACCGCTTAATATCCCAGAAGTTGACATAGATGAGGGTCTTGCTTTATTCGAGAGAGTCGTGAACACTGTATCCTTATCTAATAAGGTTTGTTGAGATTTCCGCTATATCAAAAGAATACCCCGTATAGTGTATGAGAGGATGTCTTATATATTAAATCCTTTCCTCTCTTGATTCTGAAGAATAAGCGTCGTCGGAGGAGATATATGTCTGGCGAGATTGACCAATTTAGGCCATCAAACTTTTTTAAGAGACCATTAAGGATTTTGTGGTTATGGAATCTCATCACTTCTCTTCTTGATCGAATTCGCGATAGAGCAGTAGTAATTTGTAAGATAAACTATACAATTTTTCATTAGAATGATGTGATGTCTGCATATTCTGGATATATATGTATTTGATGCTGTTATTACTCAATCAGCTTTTAAGTACTAGGGTTCTGAATGTAATAACGAGATATTAATTTAAATTTTTATTCTTTATTCTGAATCTTTCATATTGCTTATTTTTTTGACTTTACTAAATCAGTTTTTATAGCCAATTAACCACGATACTCCTTTATTTTCATTATGTGTCTGATCACAACTCTTGCAGGTCTATGCTATGGCCGTTTTTATGGAGGCGTCCTTGTGGTTATCTTGCTTGCTGGGGGAGTGCCTTTTTTTGCAGAGGCGGCTGGTAAAAATAAAGAACCTTCAGCATTGAAGACAGCTAAAAAAACGTTAGAGAAGAAAAGACTGTGCACGAATATGAAGCCATTTGTCAAACGTACCACCTTAACGTCTGTTGCCAGACGGGGTGGTATGGTAGAAATAAAAAAAGATATACGTGTTAAAAAAAATGGTATTTCGATCAATAATGTTCGTCGAGCGTCTAACAATATTGTTTATAAAAATGCTAGGAAACGTAGTGTTGGTACCTATCGAAAAGTTAATTTTTCACCGACTCCCCAGCGTTTATCTGCTGGACGGATATTTGGTTTGCATGAAGTGCCAGATGTATTAGCATTACGCTCTAGTGTTGCTTATGTGCTAGATGCACATACTTCCGAAGTTCTCTTAGAAAAGAATTCACGAGCAGTTTTGCCAATAGCTTCTATCTCGAAGTTGATGACAGCAATGGTAGTGCTTGATGCCAAGCTACCAATGACAGATATGATGGTAATCACGGATGAAGACCGTGATTACGAGAAAGGGACAGGCTCGCGTCTTGCTATTGGTTCGAAGCTTAGTCGTGAAGATATGTTGCATATTGCGCTAATGGCCTCAGAAAACCGTGCTGCTTCTGCATTATCACGTTATTTCCCAGGGGGACGAGCTGCTTTTATTGCAGCCATGAATCATAAAGCGAAAGAGTTGGGCATGCATGACACGATCTTTGCAGATTCAACTGGGCTCACGAGCCAAAATGTATCGAGTGCGTTTGATTTAGTTAAGATGGTAAAGGCGGCTTATCAGTATCCAGAGATACGACGTTTCTCTACCGATAGCTCTTATGAGGTGAGCACTGGGTTAAGGGAATTGCTTTATCGTAGTACTAACTATCTCATGGGGCATAGTGATTGGGACATCGGCTTACAGAAGACGGGTTACATTTCTGAGGCAGGTCAATGTCTCGTGATGCAAACTACAATCGATGGTCGGTCCATGATTATGATTTTGCTTGATTCAACAGATAAATACTCGCGATTTGCAGATGCAATACGTGTTCGCAAGTGGTTGCAAGAAGGCAGGACCGCGTCATTCCCACATATTGCCAACAAGTTACCGCGCACACAGGCCGCTGCTGGCTGCGAGCAGAATTCGTTTTTTTCCATAGCTGCTGATGTGAGTCAGTCTTTATGATTTTTCTAACATAAAAAATACCTATGTCGGTTGGCTAATAAATTCAAATTCAAAT
Organism: Candidatus Pandoraea novymonadis; assembly: GCF_003004665.1. Taxonomy (GTDB): domain Bacteria; phylum Pseudomonadota; class Gammaproteobacteria; order Burkholderiales; family Burkholderiaceae; genus Pandoraea; species Pandoraea novymonadis. The sequence continues at coordinate 451,409 of NZ_MUHY01000001.1, read as the reverse complement.
GTTGTTAAGCATTTGAATTTGTCTAATTCAGACTAGTTTTGGGTTGGAAAAATAAATCTAAAGAATCAGTATTGTGATTAAATACATTCTAAATTTTAGCTTCTTATTTAAGAAGAGTTATTTCACTGGATTATCAGGGAATTCATAAAATCGAATCTTTCGCTCTTCATGACCCTTCCTCTTTATTATTACGAATAATCACTTGATGAAAAAGTGAATTCGATATCTAGCCAATTTCATGATGGTTGGTCTTCTCTCTATTGCAGAAACGAGTTTTCATGGCAAAATCATCACTCAATTATTTTTGAAATTCAAGAAATGTAAGAATATGCAGTACCGTGCATTCAGATTTTATGGTTATATATCCCTTATAAGATTGTCGGGGACTTTGAGGAAACTCAGTATTATGAGTGTAATCAGCTGCAGTACCTAGACTAGAAAGTATGGCATAGACATCTTTTTTGAATTATTATGGATTTTAGATGCCTGCTGAAAAGAATAGAGTTAATTTATAATTCGACAAGCGCTTTTTGTTTGAGCAATGCTTCCACGCACTCTCGTACTAGTACCGGCCCTCGATAAATTAATCCACTATAGATTTGAACGAGAGTCGCGCCAGCGTCAAGTTTATCTCGTGCATCTTTGCCAGAGAGAATTCCGCCGACACCGATGATTGGAATGGCATCGCCTAGCTCAGCTCGTAGAGCACGAATAATGCGATTTGACGCATCGAACAAAGGTCGACCTGACAAACCACCAGTTTCATTGGCGATAGGTAGATGGTTGACGCTATCACGCGATATTGTGGTGTTAGTGGCAACAACGCCGTCAACTTGATGTCGAGTGAGTAAGCTCGCAATTAGTTTAATTTGTTCGTCCTCAAGATCAGGGGCAATTTTTAGGACGATGGGCACATAGCGATCATGTCGCTCAGATAGTGTGTATTGTTTTTCTTTGAGAGATCCGAGTAGAGAATCGAGCTCTTTAGATTCTTGTAGTTGACGTAGATTTTTGGTATTTGGTGATGAAACGTTGATGGTTATATAGTTTGCATAGGGGTAACACTTTTCTAGACAAATTAGGTAATCGTCCACGGCATTTTCGATGGGTGTGTCGGCATTTTTACCGATGTTCAGACCTAATGGGCCTTTCCAGCGCGTAGATTGTATGTTTTCTAAGAATTTTTCGATACCCGCGTTATTGAATCCCATTCGGTTAATGATGCCATGTGCCTGTGGCACATGAAAAAGTCGTGGTTTGGGATTGCCTAGTTGTGGACGGGGAGTAATGGTGCCCACTTCAATGAAACCAAAGCCGAGGGTGGCAAGACCATCAATACAGTTACCGTCTTTATCTAGACCAGCAGCAAGACCTACTGGATTCGGAAAGGTAATACCCATGACAGTAAGAGGATTTTCTGGAAGGCGTTCACTCATAAGATTCGCTAAACCTAGTGATGCAGCCTTACGCAATATCGAAAGTGTTATGTGATGAGCTCTTTCGGCATCGAGCGAGAATAGGGCGCGGCGGGCTAAAGGATAGAGCATCGAGAGCATGATAGATATAATTTAGTAAATTCAAAGAGAGCTCATTGTATCGGGTGTTGCGATGTGCCGAGGATATTTGTACGCTTGTAAATAAAATGATCACGTTGGATATTGAGCGTTTTAACACTTTAAGCACTTAGATTCTCGAGTAGTAGGGTCGGACCTTTTAAGATGTACTTACTGCATTTGTGTAACAGTAATTTGATTGAGCGCACACTATACTATGCCCTGTGGGCGGGCTCCGTGGACCTAATGTGTGTTATGACAATTGGCGTGAAATAAAAATTGTCAGGTTGCTTGCTTTTTGAATAAGATTCATTCTATAATTACTTCATTCAGACGCGGGGTGGAGCAGTCTGGCAGCTCGTCGGGCTCATAACCCGAAGGTCACAGGTTCAAATCCTGTCCCCGCAACCAATTCTTAGTTAGGAACGCCGTTAATAATTATTCTAGTGCTAGTGGCGTTTTATTTTTTCTCATCTAAAGAAAATCTGTGTTTTTTCTGAGCATTCAATTTGAGATATAACTTTCAAAGTTCATTTTTTTGAGTCTCTCAAATATCGAAAGATCCTTATATAATTAAAGGATATCTTTTATAAGAAGAAGACTTTTTTGGTTGCGACGGTGGCCGTAGCTCAGTTGGTAGAGTCCTGGATTGTGATTCCAGTCGTCGTGGGTTCGAATCCCATCGGTCACCCCAAAAAATATTCTTGCTTTCTTATATTGCTGCTCGCAGCAGCAGGGGATCATTTTTAACCTAACAATTGGATGCCACTCCCAGTGAGTGTTTGATTGGCAGGGAAAAGATGACCACAGGGGACGAGATTCTATAGAATAACTATATTTAGAATTTTGCCTGGATGCAATATTCATTATGATAATTCTCCTATCGCCTGCTAAGACCCTTGATTACGAAACACCATCTCAAGTCAAAACTCACACTGTCCCTCAATTTATCGAGGAGGCCGCAGAACTAATTGAGGGTTTACGCACGTTGAGTCCTGAACAAATTAGTTCATTGATGCGTATTTCAGCATCGCTAGCCGCTATTAATTTTTCTCGCTACGCTGAATGGACGCGGAATTTTGATGCTAATAATGCGAAACAAGCCATATTGGCTTTTAATGGTGATGTTTACGAAGGGTTATCAGCACGGACCTTGTCCGCTGTTCAACTCGAATTCGCTCAGAATCATCTCCGGATCTTTTCTGGCCTTTATGGTGTTTTGCGGCCGCTCGATTTATTAAAACCTTACCGACTTGAAATGGGTACTCGCTTTGCAAATTCTCGTGGTCGTGACCTCTACACTTTCTGGAGTGAGCGTGTGACACATTCACTTAATGCGTTATTGCTTGAATACCAACCATCGCGTCGTGTATTAGTTAATTTAGCTTCCCAAGAGTATTTCAAAGTAGTCAATCGTCGTATCGTCGATGCGCCTGTTATTACTCCTGTCTTCGAAGACTGGAAGGGCGGCAAGTACAAGATTATTAGTTTCTATACTAAGCGTGCACGCGGAATGATGGCGCGGTTCGCTATTGAGAATTCTATCTCCGATATCCATCAGCTTAAGAACTTTTGCAGTGAAGGTTATGTGTTTGATGTCAACGTATCGTCTGAAGCGCTATGGATTTTTCGTCGCAAAGTCATTTCATAAATAGTTATTTTAATGTGGAATTTTTCTATATTAAAAGTTTAACGTAATGACTTGATTCTTTGCTGATGAGAGTTGACTCAACGTGCGTTTTTCTTTTTGCGTTTACGGTTCACTGCATTAGCGCGCGAATTGGATTGTGAATACTTGTTTGAATGTGCTGTTGATTTTGGAGCCTTAATCGTCAGAAATGGCGTTGTATAATCGAATGCCATCATGTGTCCATCCGCGTAGCCACAGCGGATATGTATGGTGTCTGCCTCACCGTTATTTCGTTGACCAATCCCATCTAGAGTGACGACTTGTGTGACGTAAATTTTTTGTTTATCTTGATCGAACGGACCATCCCATGCCTCTATTTTTGCATCATCTTTGCTCGTGGCATCGGGGTTGTATTCGAACATGGAGTAACGGGGGAGTGTTGATATTACAAAACTGGCATGGGCTGCACAGTCCGCGATCAGCAGCTCTACATGACGTTCATTCACAAATTTTTTTACAAGTGAATGGTGTTGTTGGAGTGTTACCGCATGTGTGGCATTGGATAAAAAAAGTGCTGCAGTTGCAGCTGTATATAAGAAGATACGAATTAGAATTCGATTAGACATGTCGATAAATATCTTCTGGATGTGTTATCCGCAAGGAATGGCTCTAGTTGGATCCAAGTAAATGATGCTAATAAGCAAGATGCTGTGACATCTATTGATAGATATAGTGAGTATCCAAAGTTTAAAAGATGTGTTTCATCCTAAATATGGGTGCATGTGTGAAGGATTGTCTTTAGAAATGCTCATTTTTAGATTGTTTCTAAAAACCTATATAAGTGGTACAGATACACATCGAGTACATACAAGATTCTATATTCCTAATTTTTTAAACCATAAGCGTTACTTAAGTAGTTCACACAATAATTGACGTTATTTTAGACTTCGACACTGTTACATTAATTGAGAAAATAGTTGCCAGTCTAAAGTTTCTCAGCTTTTGCCTACATAAGGTAACCTCAAGATTTTGAACTGATAGGATGGATGATAGGACCGTTTATGGGGATATTCTATAATCGGCAACATTACTTACTATGTACGAGCCGAGATATATTTTTTCTAATTCTGAAACCTTGTTGGAGGAAATCACTGATGACATTGTTTGATCGTAAGTATTTAGTATCCTGCTTGGTAGTCAATGTATTAATGTAGGGCTGACTAAAAATAATATTATCAAGGAAATTGTCCCTCATTTAGGATATTAATTAATGAAAATGTGGATGATTGGGCTCTATGTCCTCCGGCATTTCCACATGTACCACTTCACCTATAGGGTCAGGATAAAGAGGTGTACCACAATCTTCGCAGTATTCAGGAACGAAGAGGCTAGCGTGTTTTCGTATTTTGGTGATTCCACATGTCTTGAGCAAGTTTATTAGCATTTCAACTGTATCATTTTCGACCTCGCCGTTTTCACTGCCATATAAGGGCCAAACCATGCCATAAATTACATCGTTGCTGTCTCGTTGTGTGAATGAAATACGGTACTCATCAATATTTTTTTCGCCGAAACCTGCAATAATGGCTCGTAGTTCTATCGGTTTTAATGCGAGCCTTTCTTCTAAGTAACGTAATCCTGTTCGAATTGTATGTGGACGTATGCGTTCGTCGGCTTCGCGGCAGCTGGCATAATAAGCATCTGGTAGCAGAGTTTCGATCTCGCAGCCTGGTAGTAGAGCACCAAGGTTAGGGCCACATTGGGCAGCCCATTGCTCTCGGCAATGAATACGTTCAGAGTGTCGTGCGCCATCTTCTTGCCAACGGAACATTGGAGAGTCATATGGGACTGCGATAGCAGCGAGTAAAAAGCGAGGGTCTGCGAAGATCGGTGCGGTTTCTGGTAGATCTCTCGTCAGTTGAGATGCTTTTTCACGGTCGATTGCAGCCTGTACTAACCGTTGAGTTAGTCGCCATGCTTCGCAATGTGTGCGTGGTAGCTGATCGATGCTATATAGGAATGGAGAAAAAAAAACACGTCCTTTTTCTGCAACTATATGACTTTCAAGGTGATTTGAGATTGATAACAATAACTCTGATTTGATCGGGCCCGATGGAATGGAATAGCGTGTCCATGCTAGCATTGGTATGGCGATAAGAAGGCCATCCCACGATTGTCCTTCTCTGTCAATTTCTGCCGATTCACTTTGCGACTCAATGAGGTTGGCGAGAGTACCATAGACATCACTATGGTTGGTTTGTAGATGTTCGAGGGCGTTGTCGAGCGTAGATTGATTACCTTTTTGTAAGAGACGAAATAGAAGTTTATTAAGTTGTCGCTCCCAGAAACGGTCTTCTATACGACTGCTGGATGCAGCAAGTGCAAGGGTATGGCTGACAAGTTTTTCAGCATCAGGCGTTAGACGTTTAGTGGTACGTGAGCGCATAGCGTTACAAATCATATATCGGGATAAAGCCGAGATTGTACGGCATGCTTGTCATCGTCGGATCGAATCGGTGGTCAATTGATACGAATGTCAATATTTTTATACCGCCATTGATTGACGCGTCTCTAGATGCAATAAGTCATACTTACGACTCAGTCCAGCGGCGTAGCCTGTCAATGTTCCATTAATACCTAATACACGATGGCACGGTATGATTACAGAAATTGGATTAAGTCTAATAGCATTACCTACCGCACGAGTGTAATTGACGCCTCCAATAGTCAGTGCAATGGCGCTGTAGGTGGTTGTTTGACCGTATGGAATGGTGCATAGTTTTTCCCAGACAACCTGCTGAAATGGACTTCCATGGTTAAGTAACCTAATACTGAATATTCTGCGACCATCGTGAAAAAATTCATTGAGCTGCTTGTTTGTTTTTTGGAGTATCGCCAGTCCTTGACCATTTTTCCATTCAGATGATATTTTTGGAAAATATTTCTGTCCTTCAAAATATAGACCGGAGAGTGCATTACCATTAGAGAGTAGTAAGATATTGCCTAGTGGGCTGTTGTAACAGGTTTGGTAGATCATTTTAATACCTTAGAAGATATGTGGTTTAATGTTCTCCAGAAACTTAATGTTGCATAAGCTCAACAGTGTTACTTATTTTTTGCGAAGCAGCAGAGTATTAGCAGCCAGGCTTCTTATAAACCTAACGAATACACATAAAAAATATTAAATACCTTACCTAAAGATGTATTGGCAGAAATCGTTTTTGCACCGATACGTTAAAAAAGTTTTTATGAGGTATTTCGCTTGACTTTCTTAAGTTTTATTTATTATTTCTCAAGTTAATCGTTAATTAAGGACAGCCTTAACATACTTTTTGCATATTTGCGGTATGCGGGAAGAAGGAACTGTTTAGAAATCTAAAAATTATCCTGGTTTGCTCAGAAAAGTTTTAGTACGAGGCCGCTAGTCAATAATGTAATTCAAAACACAAAACACAAAACACAAAACACAAAACACAAAACACATAAGTTCGAATAACGGTCTTAGGTGGTGCTAAATAGTTATGGTGACTCTCATTGATAAGATTCGCCTTCAATTTTTTATTCTTTGATTATACTGACACGTTTCCTCACGAAGATCGTGATAGACGATAGATAATCCAATTTTAAAAGTATTAACCTATGTTTGGTAGTGACGACTGAAGTGCTTAGGACACCGATTTTTCAAAGATAGCAAAGCTGTAGAGGATTTTAAAAAAGTATTAAATTCCCAAAAGGGATCGATCGGAATGCATCCAGGTGGTCTTTTATTCAGCTGTGCAGAGCAGAGGATTAATGAGCATTTAAGTGTTTTAGGAACCACTGAAGGACAAGAAATTACAGGATGCGAGTTCAAATAGTATTTGAAAAATAGGTGATAAAAAGTTGCTGGTCGTTCTATCTACAACAGAAAACGTGCATTTCAAATGCAAGTAATTTTTCTGGAAAATATAGAGGGATTAGATCCTGTTTGATGAGAAATAGATATGTGTAGTTTTGAGTTTGGCAGATTATAGAGTCAATAATTGGATCGAGTGGATTTATAAGGTGCGGATTTTTTAGGGGACATTGGGGTGGCCATAAAAGACCCCAGAAAATCCTAGGGTCTTTGTACAGAGGAGAGAATTTCGTATTTTACCACTCTCGAAGTGCGCTTTTTATAGCAGATTTATGCCACTAGCAGTTGACGCAGTACGAAGGGCAGAATGCCACCATGTTTGTAATAATCAACTTCGATTGGTGTATCGATACGCAACAGCACTAAAACTTTTTTGATTTCACCGCTTTTGCGATGGATTACTAGAGTGAGATCTTGCTGTGGCTTAATTTTTTCTGTCAATCCTTGGATATCGAAAGTTTCGTTACCAGTGATATTAAGCGAATCTACACTGTCTTCACTCTTGAATTGTAAAGGTAACACGCCCATGCCGACCAAATTGGAGCGGTGAATTCGTTCGAATGAACGTGCAACTACTGCCTTGACTCCCAGCAATTGTGTACCCTTGGCTGCCCAGTCGCGTGATGATCCAGTCCCGTATTCTTCTCCAGCGAACACGATTGACGGCGTGCTTTCTGCCATATACATCATGGCGGTGTCGTAAATTGATAGCTGTTTTCCGCTGGGTTGATGTATTGTTAGACCTCCTTCTACTCGAGAGCCATCAAACTTCGCGGGGATCATCAAATTTTTGATACGGATGTTTGCAAATGTACCACGCACCATCACTTCGTGATTACCTCGACGAGAGCCGTAACTGTTGAAGTTTTTCTGTAAAACACCATTTTCTAGGAGCCACTTACCGGCCGGGGATGTTTCTTTAATTGAGCCTGCTGGGCTAATGTGATCGGTCGTGACAGAGTCGCCAAAAATGCCTAGAGCACGTGCTCCTATGATTGATTGGATCTTGGGTTTTAACTCTATCGTGAAATTTTCGAAGAAGGGTGGCTTTGCAATGTATGTTGATTCCGGCCAATTATAGACCTGGCCCTTTGAACCTTTTACTCTGGCCCAGAGAGGGCTTGGTGTCTTGACGGAATCATAGTTTTCCTTAAAGGTTTTAGCATCCATGGCGAACTTCATCAGTTGTTGAACTTCATGGCTAGATGGCCAAATATTACTCAGATAAATGTCACGCCCACCATTGCCTTTGCCAAGTGGTTGAGTTGTTATGTCCCGAGTTATGCTTCCGCAAATGGCATAAGCGACGACTAAGGGGGGAGAAGCGAGGAAGTTGGCACGAATGTTCGGATGAATACGAGCCTCAAAGTTACGATTTCCTGACAGTACTGCTGCGGTTACGATATCGTTCGATATGATCACGTCGTTTAATTCCGGCGTCAGATCGCCAGCGTTGCCGATGCAGGTTGTGCAACCATAAGCTGTTACGCCGAATCCTAACATTTCTAGATATGATAGTAAGTTTGCAGATTGCAGGTATTCTGTGACAACACGACTTCCTGGGGCGAGTGATGTCTTGATGTGTGGTGCTACTTTTAGGCCCGCTTCGACAGCTTTTTTTGCTAGCAGGCCTGCGGCTAGCAACACGCTTGGATTCGAGGTATTGGTACACGAAGTGATTGCGGCGATCAGCACGTCCCCATTCTTTACATTGATACCGTTTGATGTTTGGTAGGTAGTGTTGAGTTGCTCGACTGTTTTATTGAACCCATTTTCTGCAATAGGTTTGGTAAATAATTTTTCGAATGTTGATTTGACGTTGCTAATTTCTATGCGGTCTTGCGGTCGCTTTGGGCCAGCCAGCGATGGGCTGACAGAATCTAAATCAAGGGTCACGACCTTGGTATAGTCAATATCACCTGTTTTGGGTACGCCAAATATCTTCTGTGCTTTAAAATATGAAGCGAAGGCATCAATTTCTGATTTTTCGCGACCAGTACCTTGGAAGTAATCGATAGTTTTTTCATCGACTGGAAAGAAGCCCATCGTTGCACCATATTCAGGTGCCATGTTAGCAATAGTTGCACGGTCGGGTAGCGTTAGGTTTTCGGTGCCATCACCGAAGAATTCGACAAACTTGCCAACTACCTTCTCATGACGCATCATTTCCGTGATAGTTAGGACCAAGTCAGTTGCAGTGACGCCTTCACGCAGGTGACCTTTGAGTTCAACCCCAATAACATCTGGTGTCAGAAAATAGACGGGTTGGCCAAGCATAGCGGCTTCGGCTTCAATACCACCAACACCCCAACCGACTACGCCGATGCCGTTGATCATTGTGGTGTGGCTATCGGTACCAACCAAACTGTCTGGATAATATACATTATCATCTTTCTTATGCACGCCTGGTGCAAGATATTCTAGATTGATCTGGTGGACTATGCCATAACCTGGTTGTACTACGCCAAATGTCTCAAACGCTTGCATCCCCCACTTCATGAATTGATAACGCTCGTTATTGCGAGAAAACTCTAGCTCCATGTTCAGATCAAGTGCCTTCTTCTCACGAAAGTGATCGATGGTGATAGAATGGTCCACAACGAGATCAACTGGTACTAGTGGTTCGATACGCTTCGGGTTAGTCCCCATGCGCTCAGCAACGTTACGCATGGCGGCTAAATCAGCTAGCAGTGGAACTCCAGTAAAGTCTTGCAACACAACCCGGGCGACTACAAAGGGAATTTCGTCTATGCGGTCTGCATTCGGTTTCCAATTGAGGAGTTGCTTGACATGAACTTCGTTTACCTTATTGCCATCGTAATTACGAAGGATCGATTCTAAGACGATGCGGATCGATATCGGCAAACGATCAACTTTGACACCGAGTACTTTTCCTAGTTGTGGGAGCGAATAAAACTTGCCTTTTTTGTCGCCGTATAGATTGAACTCTTTGAGCGTTTTGTATAGGTTATGGACCATAATCTTTCCTTGTGTGATACAGAGAAATTAAACAAGTGGTTCCTGTGATTTTTGGAGTTTGACAGTGATGCCTGGATCTCTGCAACAAATGGGGAATGGCGGGTCGAAGAAACGATAAATAGATGCATCGTTTCAAAATTTCAGTTTTTTTGTTATTTTAACAATGCATTTGATTGAATAGGAAGATTCTTGGCATCCGTATCCATGGCATGTGTCATGCACTCGTCAGCAAGACGGCCATGCTGTTGTTTTGAAAACAACATTGCTTTGGTTGGAATCACGACAAGATCCAAACCTGATTTAACATCATGGAAACGGTTTGCACCTGTTGTCGATTCTTGCCGTAGGAGTTTGTAATTCTTACCTTTCCATGACATAGTAAGCACCGCGTCGAGCTTCATATGACCGGTAATTTTTATTTCTTTCCCGTTGGCACAGGTCCATAATTCAGTATTTTCTGGGATATGGCTTGTTTCCATTACAGCAGTGAAATCCTTCTTTTTTCGTGGAAATGTTTTCTTTTTTTCGATTTTTTTCGAAGTGATCTCCTTATTGGAAGCTGATACATTTACCGCCATGGCTGGAAGTAATGCATTAGTCGAGAAGAGCGTAAGAATTGCAGTCAGGCAAAGCCTTTTCATAATCAATATCCTAATGAGTTTGAAGAAAAGCCTCTATTCTGTTGGACTCACACAGCGCCTGAATATAGTTATACAAATTTTTCTATTCTTTTGGCAACCTTGCTCTGCAAGGTTGCTTAATTAACGGTATGGCTGAGGCTACTGAAACTAGAAGTTTTGATAAAAAATGATTCACTCGAATTGAAGTCGGACTTTAAAAAAATACATGAAAAGACTGATGTGCTATTCATTTTTCCCAAAGAAAACACATTGCTTTTAATTATATGAGGAGATGAGAATCGTCGGTAGGTATCTATCTGATAAATGTGAAATGCTGTATACCTACCGATCAACGCGATAGATCTTAAGTAAACAATTAGGCAAGCAGATCTGCTACGCCGTCACGTTCTTCTTGCAACTCTTGCAATGTCAAGTTCATACGCTCACGTGAGAAGGCGTCAATTTCCAGGTTTTCGACACGCTTATATCTCCCATTCTCGCAAGTGACTGGCATACCATAGATCATATCTTTGGGGATATCGTACGAACCGTCCGACGGGATTCCCATTGTTACCCACTTACCATTCGTACCGAGCACCCAGTCGCGTACATGATCAATGGCTGCATTTGCAGCGGAGGCTGCTGACGACAAACCACGTGCTTCAATGATGCTGCCACCTCGTTTGCCGACTGTTGGCAGAAAAATATCTTTATTCCACACATCATCGTTGATCATTGCCTTGACGCTTTGACCGTTGATCGTGGCGAAACGGTAATCAGGATACATCGTAGGCGAGTGGTTACCCCACACGATAAGTTTTTCAATAACTTTGACCGATGTTCTTGTTTTTGTAGCGATTTGTGAAAGTGCTCGGTTGTGATCTAGACGTAACATGGCCGTGAAGTTCTCTTTTGGAAGAGCAGGCGCAGACTTCATGGCGATATAGGCATTAGTATTGGCTGGGTTACCAACCACGAGTACTTTGACATCACGTTTTGCCTCTTCGTTCAAAGCACGGCCCTGCACAGTGAAGATTTCCGCATTGGCATGGAGCAGATCCTTGCGTTCCATGCCTTTACTTCGGGGACGTGCGCCAACAAGCAGGGCAATATCGATATCCTTGAAAGCTACTTTTGGGTTGTCTGTGGTAATGACGTTTTCGAGCAGCGGAAAGGCGCAGTCATCGAGTTCCATCACAACACCTTTAAGGGCTGCCTGTGCCTGTGGAAGATCCAGCAGCTGTAGAACGATAGGTTGATCCTTGCCCAACATATCGCCATTGGCGATACGGAAGAGAAGGGAATAGCCGATTTGGCCGGCGGCGCCAGTGACGGCGACGCGCATTGCGGGTTTTGCCATGAATGTCTCTCCAGAGGTGCGCAATTTCTGCGAAGCTCATTGGAGGCTTGCTATCCCCATTGGCATGTTGAATATTGGCCATCCCGTGCCACATGAAGCCTTTTAAATATCTGTGCCAACGGAATTTGGGCTGCTCGGGAGGATTGCTGTAAGCCTCAGAATCTATGAGCACTAACATACAACAGGCGTTCAGGCCCGATTACCTTTTTAAGTTTAGAAGTGGTCACTACGAATGTCAACAATATCTTATATAGGATATTGTTCTACTGTGGATCCAGATGGACGAGTGTCGTGGTTTGTGGTCAAATCCGTGCTGGATATCCATTTTACCAGTAGTAACGGGACTACCAATGCTGATCCTAAACAGAAATGTGCATCTGATGGCGTCTGGATGCTAAGACCTTTTGTATTGGAAAAGCATGGAGGATCATCACAAAAATTTAGCTCCTTTTATCAGCAGATCAAGTTTTTTGATTAAGCAGAGTTTGTAAGTCTGTAATCTTGTGAATAGCGAACTGGTGAGACGATCCCAAGCGAAATCGAATTAGCTGTTCGTTATAAAGTTAGTCAAGACACAGTCCGTAAAGCTATTGATGGATTGGCGGTAGATAATTTTTTGATTCACTGGAAATGGCAGGGCACGTTTGTTGCCACGCACATGAAGACCGCGTTAAGTTTCGGTTTCTACGCTTGTCGCTTAATTGATTATCGTCGTTTGCGTTTGCCGGTTGAGATTGTTCGTCAATTAGCTTTAAAGACAGTGGATTGTGTAATTTTGATCCGTCGCATCCTCGATTTTTCGGGGGGCGCCCAACACTGCTCGACGAAATCTGGTTGCCAGCAGCGTTGTTTCGTTGGCTGATGGCTTAAAGGATTAATGAGTATGAAGGCCTTATGTATGGGCTTTTTGAAGATAAATTTGGTACGAGGATAATTCGAGCGGCAGAAAAGATCCGTGCAGTTTGCCGAAGATGAACATATTAGCACTTTACTTAAAGTACCAATGGGGTTTCCTCTATTAATTTTGGAGCGCATCTCTTACACGTACAGAGATAAACTAGTAGAGGTTTGCCGAGGTTGGTATGTGACCATAGAATATCATTATCAGAATGATTTAATATTGGTGGGGCTGTTCTTTTTTAAAGCAAGCGGCGTAGTGTCTCAATAAGAGGACTTTCTGATCGATTATGTATGTGCAATACACTAGAAACAGCGCTAAAATCACGGGCTGTTGTCACTACATGGGGTTAGGATGGCTGAAGCAGTAAAAAAAGAGAGGCCGGTTCACAAGAATATTGGTATAGGGCAGATTATTACCTATCGTCTTCCACCAGCTGGCATTGTATCAATCTTGCACCGCATCAGCGGTGCTTTGATGTTTCTTCTTTTGCCGTTTTTTTTATATCTCTTCGAGCAGAGTCTAACATCTGAGCTCAGCTTCGACGTGATGCATGACATCGTTGCTAATAGTTTCGTTAAACTTATGATACTTCTATTCTCTTGGGGCTTCCTGCACCATTTTCTGGCAGGTTTACGCCACCTATGTATGGACATGAATCATGAAAAAATCAGCAAGGAAGGTGGTAAACGTTCTGCAGTGCTCGTGTTGTTTTTTTCGCTAATTTTAACCGCTTCGGTTGCTCTCAAATTGTTCGGGGTGTTTTGATGGCACACAACAATATTGGTTCGAAGCGTCTAGTTGTTGGCGCTCATTATGGCCTTCGTGACTGGATTGCTCAACGTCTGACCGCGGTTATCATGGCCTGTTATACGATTATTTTGTTTTTTTGCTTCTTTTTTACTAAGGAATTTTCCTACGAAGAGTGGGCTGGAATTTTTGCTCGTCAATGGATGAAGCTTGCAACGTTTGTTGCATTTCTTGCGCTTTTCTACCATGCCTGGGTTGGTATTCGCGACATCTGGATGGACTATATCAAACCCGTTGGTTTTCGTCTCGCATTACATGCATTGACGATTGTTTGGTTTGTGGGTTGTGCCGGCTACGCCGTTCAGATTTTGTGGAGAGTGTAAAGAATGATTGCTATCAAAAATTCGCTGCCTCGTCGGCGTTTCGATGTCGTCATTGTCGGTGCAGGGGGCTCTGGCATGCGTGCATCTCTCCAACTAGCCAAGGCTGGTTTGTCCGTCGTGGTATTGTCTAAGGTATTCCCTACCCGCTCTCACACAGTGGCTGCACAAGGAGGCATTGGGGCTTCGCTTGGCAATATGAGCGAAGATAACTGGCATTATCATTTCTACGATACGATCAAGGGTTCAGATTGGCTTGGTGACCAAGATGCTATTGAATTTATGTGCCGACAAGCCCCGAATGCCGTTTATGAGCTTGAGCATATGGGTATGCCATTTGACCGTAATGTTGACGGTACTATTTATCAGCGTCCGTTTGGTGGGCACACAGCCAATTACGGTGAGAAACCCGTTCAACGGGCTTGTGCGGCGGCTGACCGCACTGGTCACGCGCTTCTTCATACCTTATATCAGAAAAATGTTCAAGCGAAGACGCGATTCTTTGTTGAATGGATGGCGTTAGATCTGATCCGTGATGAATCGGGTGACGTGCTCGGTGTTACGGCGTTAGAACTGGAAACCGGCGAAGTTTATATTCTCGAAGCAAAATGTACGCTTTTCGCGACCGGTGGTGCCGGTCGTGTCTATGCGGCTTCAACAAATGCTTTCATTAATACCGGGGATGGTTTGGGAATGGCTGCACGAGCGGCCATTCCGCTCGAAGATATGGAATTCTGGCAATTCCACCCGACTGGAGTCGCCGGTGCGGGTGTTTTGATTACCGAAGGTGTGCGTGGCGAGGGTGGTATCTTACGAAACTTAAATGGTGAACGTTTTATGGAACGATATGCGCCGACTCTAAAAGACTTGGCGCCTCGTGACTTTGTATCTCGTTCTATGGACCAAGAAATTAAGGAAGGTCGTGGTTGTGGTCCGAATGGCGATTATGTATTACTTGATTTGTCACACATTGGTGCTGAGACAATCATGAAGCGTCTTCCATCGATTCGTGAAATTGCGCTGAAATTCGCCAACGTCGATCCTATTAAAGAAGCGATCCCAGTTGTGCCGACGATTCATTATCAAATGGGTGGTATTCCGACTAATTATCATGGTCAGGTTCTTGTCCAAGAAAATGGAAAATCGGTACCTGTTAATGGTTTTTATGCAGTGGGTGAGTGTTCGTGTGTCTCAGTACATGGAGCGAACAGGCTAGGTACGAATTCACTGCTTGACCTCGTGGTATTCGGTCGTTCGGCGGGAAATCATATTATCGATTTTGTGAAAAGTCATGGTGAGCATAAGTCCCTCCCAGCTGATGCCGCAGATCGTTCGTTGTCGCGTTTGGATCGTCTCGAAAAATCGTCCGCTGGTGAGTACCCTCAAGATGTGGCCAACGATATTCGTAAAATCATGCAAACGCATGCAGGAGTGTTCCGTACCATGGACCTTCTGGCCGAAGGTGTTAAGAAAATCAAGCAAGTCGCTCAACGTGTCGCCAACATTCATCT
Organism: Candidatus Pandoraea novymonadis; assembly: GCF_003004665.1. GTDB lineage: Bacteria > Pseudomonadota > Gammaproteobacteria > Burkholderiales > Burkholderiaceae > Pandoraea > Pandoraea novymonadis. The sequence goes on along the minus strand of NZ_MUHY01000001.1, from coordinate 435,833 downwards.
AAAGGATAAATCGAAGGTTTTCAACACAGCTCGCATGGAAGCACTGGAAGTAGATAATCTGATCGAAGTGGCTAAGGCGACAATAATTGCTGCGGAAGCCCGTAAGGAAAGCCGTGGTGCACATGCGCATCGTGATTATCCTGACCGTGACGATATGAACTGGATGCGCCACTCTCTCTACTTTAGCGAAGATAACCGTTTGGAATACAAGCCGGTGATGATGAAGCCACTGACTGTTGATTCGGTTCCACCTAAGGCAAGGACGTTCTAAGGGATCTATAACATGATAAAACGTATTTTTGAAGTCTATCGGTATGATCCTGACAAGGATGCACTCCCATACATGCAGAATTACGACGTTGAGCTCGATGGTCACGAACGAATGTTGCTTGATGCATTGGTTAAGCTGAAGAAACTCGATGAAGGTATTTCTTTCCGCCGTTCATGCCGTGAGGGTGTTTGTGGTTCGGACGCTATGAATATCAATGGTAAGAATGGTCTGGCGTGTCTCACTAACATGAATGATTTGCCGGATAAGATTGTGCTTAAGCCATTGCCAGGTCTACCTGTGATTCGTGACTTGATTGTTGATATGACGGATTTCTTTAATCAGTATAATTCGATTAAACCATTTCTGATCAACTACGAGCCACCCCCAGAGAAGGAACGCTTGCAGTCACCAGAAGAGCGTGAAGAATTGGATGGTTTGTATGAATGTATTTTATGTGCATCATGTTCCACGTCATGTCCAAGTTTTTGGTGGAATCCGGATAAATTTGTTGGTCCTGCGGGCTTATTGCAAGCTTACCGATTTATCGCGGATAGCCGTGATCGTACCACTGGCCAGAGACTTGATGATTTGGAAGACCCCTATCGTTTATTCCGTTGTCATACAATCATGAATTGTGTTGACGTCTGCCCAAAAGGACTGAATCCGACGAAAGCTATTGGTAAAATCAAAGAGCTGATGGTTCGTCGTTCAGTGTGATAGATATTTTATGACTCATAATCACCAGGCGGATCCTGTCAAGCGTGCTCGTCTTCGATGGCGTGCTCGTCGCGGTTTGCTCGAAAATGATCTTATTTTGGAGCGATTTTTTGCGAAGTACGAAACATCGCTCACAGATGAAGACGTGGGTGCTTTGACTGAATTACTCGATTTGAGTGACGTCGATTTAATGGAGTTACTAATGGCCCGTAAAGACCCTGAAGAAAATTCGAACGGGCTGGCTGTCCAGCGTTTGCTGGTTCTGTTGCGTGCAGTGTAGGTTTAGTATTTTTTGAGGAAGGGATATGACTCCGTCTGATGTTAAAGCCACCTTATCTTTTTCTGACGGTTCGCCAAGCGTCGAATTGCCTATTTATATGGGGACGATGGGCCCGGATGTAATCGATATCCGTAAGCTGTGTGGTCAAACGGGAAAATTCACGTATGACCCGGGGTTCATGTCGACAGCTGCATGTAATTCAGCGATTACATATATTGATGGCGACAAGGGTGAGTTGTTGTATCGTGGCTATTCAATTGAACAACTTGCTACTGGCTGTGATTTTCTTGAATCGGCTTATTTGTTGCTTAAGGGTGATTTGCCCAACGAAGCTCAAAAAAGATCATTTGTTGATACTGTAACTCGTCATACGATGGTACATGAGCAAATGAATTTCTTTTTTCGTGGTTTCCGACGTGATGCACATCCAATGGCTGTATTAACAGGTTCGGTTGGTGCTCTTTCCGCATTTTATCATGATTCACTGGATATCAATAATGCGATCCATCGTGAGGTTTCGGCTATTCGTTTGATTGCTAAGTTACCTACATTGGTTGCTATGGCATACAAATATAGTATTGGTCAACCATTCGTGTATCCAAGTAATGATCTTTCATACACTGCAAACTTTATGCGTATGATGTTTGCGAATCCTTGTGAAGACTATAAGGTCAATGATGTGCTGGTACGTGCCCTCGACCGTATCCTAATTTTACATGCCGATCATGAGCAAAATGCATCAACCTCCACAGTGCGATTGTCGGGATCATCCGGTGCAAATCCATTTGCATGCATCGCAGCAGGTATTGCTTGTTTATGGGGCCCCGCACACGGTGGGGCAAATGAAGCGGCCCTTAACATGCTGGAACAGATTGCTTCACCAGACAGAATTCCTGAGTTCATCAAGCAAGTGAAGGATAAAAATTCAGGTGTTAAATTGATGGGTTTTGGACACCGTGTCTATAAGAATTATGATCCTCGTGCTAAGTTGATGCGTGAGACATGTTACGAAGTTCTCAATGAATTGGGCCTGCATGATGATGCATTGTTCAAGCTTGCAATGAAACTTGAAAAGATTGCTTTGGAAGATGAATACTTTGTATCACGCAAGTTGTACCCGAATGTTGATTTTTATTCTGGCATTGTGCAGCGAGCCTTGGGTATTCCTACCTCGATGTTTACCTGTATCTTTGCACTGGCTCGTACGGTAGGCTGGATTGCCCAGTGGACAGAAATGATAGCTGAGCCAGATCAGAAGATTGGTCGTCCGCGTCAGTTGTTTGTAGGTCATGTTCCTCGTGAAGTTAAGCCAATTAACAAGCGTTAATTCACTTGGTGCTAAAGAATGTATCTATTCTATTAAATTGTTCTCTCACAAAAAATGATGGCAATTGCTGCCGTTATTTTTTGTAGTTGGCTAATAAAAATATCCTGATATTGGACCACGACCGCCTACAAAAAGCGATTATACTTCTCGGAAATAAATGAAAAGTCGGACTTAATGGAGTAAGCATAATTTTATGTGCTGCCTGAAGCTATCTAAATTCTCTAAGATATTAAGAGGCTAGTCAATATCTTAGAGAACTTGCAAAAATCCGTCAGAATTAGTTCGCATAATCTATATTAACTTCTAAGTTAATAAGATGATATAAAATCAGTAAATAATCTCATTTTTGATGATATCAAAAACTGATTTTTATCATATTACCCTTGGTAATCCTCAGCAATTAATGTTTCTTAGCACAATCTAAGAGGATGTGTTATCCGTTGGGGTAATTTTTCGCAAGATGGCGTCTACGCAGACTTCTAGTCTCACTGAGAAATTATAGTGTTTTTTAGTCTATCTAGGTCATCCAATGATGTGGAGTCCTAGCGAGGATTTTTATCATCAGACAATATTTTCTGAATGGAATTCGTATATGACTTTAGATACAGCAGTGCATTCACCTGATTATGTTAAGCACTGATCTTATTGACGAATACAATGAGTTTTGCTTATCGCTTTATTTGAACGGGGAATTTTTTTCTTATGTTTTTTGGGACAGTAAGAGTATTTGCAAATACTTAATTTGGTGCCTATAAGCATTGATAATGGTTTGGACACTTTGAGCTTATATAGGCCCCTACATACTGGAACCTTTGGGTGAATTATTTTGATTAAACGATTCTTTATATCTGGATATGGAAGTTTTGAGGTGTTGAATTATTATAAAAACACTCTGGCCCAAGCAAGTCAGTGATACATCAATATTTTTTAACTGCTTCTTTTCAATGAGCGCGCGCTTCGGATGAATACGTGTATCAAATCTCGTACGCTAAAGCGCCAATTTAAGAGCTTTTTGATATCAGTGCGCGCTATCTTAATAGTACATTGTAATTGAATTACCTTGTACTAATGAATTTTTTGCTAGAAATTTCTGTCGCTCTATTGAAGAAGAAAGTTAAGTGTTATTTTCTGCTTGTGATTGATGCGCAATGATATCTGAATTGAAAAAGATGAGAGATTTAAATGAATATTGAAAGCATCACTAGGATAGTGTGTAACACTATTGATCGTGATAGCGGGATTAATCTGATCAATGGGAATGACAATTTTGTTAAACGAGTTATAACTGAAAACGGGGGAAATGTTAATATTGAAATTGAGTTTGGATATCCTGCAATGCGCCGATTTGAGGAAATACGTGAGCATATTGTGGGGGAGGTTTCAAGGATACCTGGTGTAGTAAGTGTCAATGTCAGAGTTAATCAAAAGATTGCAGCCCGTGCTGTGCGACGGGGTATCAAGTTATTGCCTGGCGTGAAAAATATTGTTGTAGTTGCTTCTGGTAAGGGTGGTGTTGGGAAGAGCACCACAGCAGTTAATCTTGCCTTGGCGCTTTCATATGAAGGAGCCAGTGTTGGTATTTTAGATGCCGATATTTATGGTCCCTCTTTACCAACATTGCTGGGCATCTGTGATAAACCGCAAACAAAAGATGGAAAAATGATGCAACCTTTGGTTGCTCATGGTTTACAAGCGAATTCCATTGGGTTTCTTATTGAAACTGATAATCCCTTAGTTTGGCGTGGTCCTCTAGTTGCGCAGGCACTTTGGCAATTAGTAAGTCAGACACATTGGCAAGATCTCGACTATTTGATTATCGATATGCCTCCGGGCACTGGCGATGTTCAATTGACGTTATCTCAAAAAGTCCCTGTGACTGGTGCTGTAATTGTCACCACACCACAGGATCTGGCTTTGCTTGATGCGCGTAAAGGCCTGAAAATGTTTCAGAAGGTTGACGTGCCGATCTTAGGTTTAATTGAAAATATGAGTGTTCATATTTGTTCCAATTGTGGCTATAAAGAGGCGATTTTTGGCACTTCTGGTGGTGAGCGAATATGTCAAGATTTAGGTATTGATTTACTTGGCAAACTACCTTTAGAAATGAGCATCCGTATGCATGCCGATGCTGGATTGCCCAGCGTGATTGCTGAGCCTGATGGTAGGGTTGCTGAAGTTTATCGGGCTATTGCTCGCAAGATGACAGCAAAATTGATGGGGATCGCCAAGGATATGACAAGTAAATTTCCACCCATTGTAGTGAAAAAAAAATACGATAATGAGTGATATCGACTGGACATACTTTCTCATGAACATGAGAATAATCACGTGCAATTTTTCCTTTTACGAATTTCTGAGTTTCCGTTCAATATGAGCATTAAGTCCGATAAATGGATTCTCCGCATGGCTAAAGAGCAGGGCATGATTGACCCTTTTGAACCATGCCAAGTTCGCGCTACGCAGGATGGCCAGAGAATTGTCAGTTATGGTATGTCGAGTTATGGCTACGACATTCGATGTGCTGCCGAATTTAAGATTTTCACGAATATTAATTCAACGATTGTTGATCCCAAAAAATTTGATGAAAAATCTTTTGTTGATTTTTTAGGTGACGTTTGCATTATTCCACCGAATTCTTTCGCGCTTGCACGCACGATTGAGTACTTCCGTATTCCGCGCAATGTTTTAACTATTTGTCTCGGCAAATCAACTTATGCTCGCTGCGGTATCATCGTCAACGTTACGCCTTTTGAACCGGAATGGGAAGGTTACGTCACTTTGGAGTTTTCAAATACCACTCCGCTCCCAGCAAAAATTTATGCCAATGAAGGAGTGGCACAAGTGCTATTTTTTGAGGCTAATGAAGTTTGTGAAACTTCTTATAAGGATCGTCATGGAAAATATCAAGGCCAATGTGGCGTTACTTTGCCAAAAATTTAAAATTTGACGAGACTTCAGGACTTTTGCTGACGTGAATTCGATTGTAATTTTTTTAAAATAAAATGAGCCACCTTTGATCACGCGTTTGGCTCTTGTCTTTGAGGAATACTCATGAAATTCCGTTTTCCGATCGTCATCATTGATGAGGACTTTCGCTCAGAAAATATTTCCGGTTCTGGGATTCGGTCACTAGCTGAGGCTATTGAAGCAGAAGGTATGGAAGTGCTAGGTTTGACTAGCTATGGTGACCTAACATCATTCGCCCAGCAGGCTAGCCGGGCATCTAGTTTTATTTTGTCGATTGATGATGATGAATTTGGCCCCTTCAATAGTAATTCGTCTGCAGAATTGGAAGGTGAGCTTGCCTTAGCTATTGTTAATCTGCATGCTTTTGTTAAGGAGGTCCGCCGTCGTAATCCAGATATTCCGATTTTTTTGTATGGAGAGACCCGTACGTCTCATCATATTCCGAACGATATTCTGCGTGAGTTGCATGGTTTTATTCATATGTTTGAAGATACGTCGGAGTTTGTTGCTCGTCATATTATTCGGGAGGCCCGTGTATATCTTGACTCATTGCCACCGCCTTTTTTTCGTGCTCTCACGCACTATGCAGTTGATGGTTCTTACTCTTGGCATTGCCCAGGCCACTCAGGCGGAGTAGCTTTCTTGAAGAGTCCTGTGGGACAGATGTTCCATCAATTCTTTGGTGAAAATATGCTGCGAGCGGATGTCTGTAATGCCGTTGAGGAACTTGGTCAGCTGCTTGATCACACTGGTCCAGTTGCTGCATCTGAGCGTAATGCTGCCCGAATTTTTAACTCAGATTATCTATTCTTTGTGACGAATGGGACCTCCACATCGAATAAAATTGTTTGGCATGCTACTGTGGCGCCAGGAGATATTGTCGTAGTTGACAGGAATTGTCATAAATCAATTTTGCACGCAATAACTATGACAGGGGCTATACCATTGTTCTTGATGCCGACGCGCAACTATCTGGGTATCATTGGACCGATTCCGAAGTCGGAGTTTGAACCGGAAAACATTCGCCGTAAGATTGAGTCGAATCCATTTGCTCGAGAAGCGCTAAAAAAGAATCCTGATATCAAACCTCGTATTCTGACCATAACCCAAAGCACGTATGATGGTGTGCTGTATAACGTTGAAATGATTAAAGACGTACTGGGCAATACGATTGATACACTACACTTTGACGAGGCTTGGTTACCTCATGCTACCTTTCACGAATTTTATCGTGATATGCATGCGATTGGAGAAGGTCGCCCTCGTTCATCAAAAACAATTGTCTATGCGACGCATTCGACACATAAATTATTAGCGGGAATTTCTCAAGCATCACAAATTTTGGTTCAAGATTCTAAGGAAGAAAGCTTCGATATGCATCGTTTCAACGAGGCGTATCTGATGCATGCATCGACATCTCCACAGTACGCTATCATCGCTTCGTGTGATGTTGCTGCCGCAATGATGGAGCCACCAGGTGGTACGGCGTTAGTCGAAGAGTCAATTCTTGAAGCGATAGACTTTCGCCGTGCGATGCGCAAGGTGGCCAGTGAGTATGGTAACTCGTGGTGGTTCTCAGTCTGGGGACCGCAATATCTTTCTGAGGAAGGCATTGGTAATCGTGATGATTGGATATTACGTGCGAATGAACGGTGGCACGGTTTTGGTCCATTGACAGATGGCTTTAATATGCTTGATCCGATAAAAGCAACAATTATCACTCCAGGACTTGATGTTGAGGGAGAGTTTGGTGAATCGGGTATTCCCGCTGCAATTGTCACGAAATACTTGGCAGAAAACGGTATTATTGTTGAAAAAACTGGTTTTTACTCGTTCTTTATTATGTTCACCATTGGTATTACTAAAGGTCGTTGGAACTCAATGGTGACTGAACTGCAGCAATTTAAGGACGACTACGATTACAATCGTCCCCTATGGCGTGTGTTACCTGAATTTGTTCAGAAGTTTCCGCGTTATGAACGTATCGGTTTGCGTGATCTGTGTGATCAGATCCATAACCTTTATAAGATCAACGATGTGGCGCGCGTTACCACGAAGATGTACCTAACTAACGTGCAACCTGGAATGAAACCAACGGATGCATTTTCCAAGCTTGCTCACCGCCACATTGACCGCGTCCCTATTGATGATCTTGAGGGGCGTGTCACGAGTGTCCTGCTTACGCCTTATCCGCCTGGTATCCCACTTTTAATTCCTGGTGAAATTTTCAATGCCAATATTGTGCAATACTTACGTTTTGCGCGTGATTTTAATGAGTGTTTCCCCGGTTTCTATACAGATGTTCATGGACTTGTCGTTGAAGAAATAGATGGGCATTATGAGTATTTTGTCGATTGTGTACGTGAATAAAATGTCATGATTAAACTCACTGCACGGCAGAAGTAAGTTTAAAAACTTGTTCATCAAGCCATTGAACGTACAAGATTTCCTTTAACACGAGCTGGAATTTCCTCCAAACTTTTTTTGTCTACCAATTTTGCAGAAGGGCATTTGCGTGAATTAGCAAGAAAAGGTGTCATTGAGCCTGCAGCATGGCAATTACGTGGTATTTGCCTGAATCGAATCGATTAAACCGGAGATATACTTTATCTTGCCTCATATGCGGCCGATTCGGCTATCGTTACCTCTTGTATGTCAACTTGTGGCCGGCAGGAGGTATTCCCATTCTTTCGAACTCTTGAACTTGTTGCAAACATCTGGCATTTCAATTCGTGATTCAGGTATGTTAGATGGTGATCTACTGGCCAGTGCAATGCACTACGGATGCAATTGGAATGTCAAATAGTTGTGGTACGTCTTGGCGACGTTATCACTGTGTGAAGTATTTGCATCGTGTGAGCGATTGTATTGAATTGATCGTCGAATATCATGATATTTCGAATATTTTTGTCCAGGAGAATAGTAATAAATTCTCTCTTGAAAGTATTGCTGTTGGACTGATCCGGGACATGAGATTTTTCTACCGTGAATCCTCATGTCATAAACATCATAATAGCTATGGTTAGATTTACTTTTTTCTAACTAATTTTGTCATTCGTAGCTATTCGAACTTACGATTAAGGTTGTAAAAACTCAGTTGAGTTTGGTCAATTTTTTTGTCATTTTAGCCATAATTAGCTAGTTTTTTATATTGGTATGGTTTTTTATCATGAAAGAGATTGATGATTTTGATACTAAGCGTCGCTTCGGTGGTATTGCCAGGCTTTATGGTGAGTTGGGTTTGAGCATTCTGCGGTGTGCCGATGTTGCTATTATTGGTATCGGCGGTGTTGGATCTTGGGTCGCCGAAGCTCTGGCACGTAGTGCCGTTGGTAAATTGACATTGATCGATCTCGATAATGTCATGGAAAGTAATACAAACCGCCAGAATAACGCTCTGAATGGTAATTACGGTAAGTCGAAAGTGATGGCGATGGCTGAACGTATCCTAGCAATTAATCCATTGTGTTCAGTCATAGAGATTGAAGATTTTGTAGAAGTCGATAATCTCGATACTATACTTGGTTCCGGCCATGATTGGATAGTCGATGCTATTGATAATGTTCATGTCAAGACAGCGCTTATTGCATGGTGTGTGGAACGCAAACAAAAATTGATTACTGTAGGTGGTGCGGGTGGGCAGGTAGATCCGACTCGTATTCGCATTGATGATTTGGTGCGGACTATTCAGGATCCATTGTTATCCAAAGTCCGTGCAAAGCTTCGCAGACAGTATGGTTTTAAGCGGGACCCAAAAGCTAAATTCAATGTGCCTGCAGTGTATTCAGATGAACCACTTATTTATCCAGAAATACCTCAAGTCGAACGTCCACTTATGAATATTAAGACACCTCAAGGGCTGAATTGTGCGGGTTTTGGATCTAGTATGTGCGTGACTGCTGCTTTTGGTATGGCTGCTAGTGCTTATGTGCTGCGAAAATTAACGGGATGCTAAAAATGGACATATTTTACAGATCACTATTCAAGGTAATTGAATATCTAAAAATACAGCCCTATGGTAATAATATCTTATTTTTCTTAAACATCGTTGATGAGAGTAGCAATCCTGTTCTTGTTAGAAGTGCACATATTTTGTATCGGATACTGACAGGTTTTAGTAGTTAAAGTTTATAAAAGCGCTTGCGTAACTAGTAAGAATTATAGATAATGTTCACTTTAATGCGCGGCTGTAGCTCAGTTGGATAGAGTACTTGGCTACGAACCAAGGGGTCGTGGGTTCGAATCCTGCCAGCCGCGCCAGTTTTTAGTTTTGAAAATGGTCTGAATGCGAAAGCGTTGAGACCATTTTTGCATTTTAGTTAATGAGATGAATAACGATTCAGATTTTTTTGCGATATAAAAAATTTTTAGGAGAATTTCTCCAATGTTCAGTAAGGATGAGTTTCTTTCAGAAAACTGATGATTTCCTCTTCATAAAATACATCAAGTCATCTCTTTCCCTCTGCAAAAATGAATTTTTTTCAGACGAAGACATACATGGATCGTAAAAATATTTTCTATTTATAGGTCGAAAGATATATTTATATTGTATTGTGCAGCAATGCGAGCTATTGTGATTAGCATCAGAATATTCTCTAACTGATGTTGGGCTCAACTTTATTTATATAAGTAAGGCTAGTGGAGATATCTGCTTCTGTTGTGAAGGCATCGGCGAAAAATGATTCCTTAGGTAAGCCATTTTTTTGGATAAAGTCTCGTCGAGCGGAGTCGACCATTATAGGAGCACCGCAAGCATAAACTTCATAATTCGATAGATCAGGCAGATCTTTCATTACCGCATGATGTACGAAACCAGTACGACCATTCCAGTGGTCTTCGAGAGTGACGTTTGATAGGACTGGGACGAACTGGAAATTTGGCATGTCATCCACCCATTGTTTTGCCAGTTCATATTGGTAAAGGTCCTTACGTGTATGTGCACCCCAGTAGAATGTTATCGGGCGAGTTATTTGCTTATGAATTGTATGCTTGACTATGGCTTTTATTGGTGCGAAACCTGTTCCAGAAGCAACGAGTATAATCGGCTTTTCACTCTCTTCCCGTAGGAAAAAAGTACCAAGTGGTCCTTCAAATCTAAGAATTTCGCGTTCCTTCATCGTTTGGAAGACATAATCCGTAAATCGTCCGCCAGGAAAATGACGTAGGTGTAGTTCCAATTCACCTTCTTCGTGAGGAGGAGTCGCTATAGAGTAGCTGCGCCGTTGACCATCCTTAAGGATGAATTCGATATATTGGCCAGCTAGATATTGTAATCGTTCGTTAGCTGGTAGCTGTAAACGCATAACTATTACGTCATCTACCACACGTTCAAGGGTTGAAACACGACATGGTAGGCGTTTAATGCGAATATCATCTGCTATTTTAATTTCTCGACTTTGAATGGTTAGATCACTTTTGGCATGTGCGCAGCACAGCAGAGTAAGTCCTTCCATTTTTTCTTCGTTTGTGAGCGCTGCATGAGAGTGGGTGCTATGCACTATTTCACCATCGATAACCTTGGCTTTGCATGAGCCGCAACCACCATTTTTACAACCATAAGGTAGGTTGATGCCATGGCGTATGGCAGCAGATAGTACCAGTTCGCCGGATTCAGTCTGAAATTGACGTCCACTGGGGACAAGGGTGATGTTGTAAACCATACTATGATCCAAAAAATGAAAAATTAGACGAAACAATAGCTAAAAAGCTTTTAGTAAGCTGTATTTATCTATGAGGGCCTTTTTGTCGACGTGTGGTATGTGGTGCTTGATGTTCCGGTACATGTCTTCTTGTTTTTTGACAGTATTACGAATCGCTACGGGGTTTCGTACCATCGAAGCTTACTTTCTTCTCGAAGCTAGCATTTCTTGTGCAATTTACTCAGATATCTGGTTAAATCTCTTATTCTACCGGAGTGGCTGCTTATCGATGGTCAAGCGTGTATTTTAGTCATATCCTAAAGAACGATTATTCTCGATCCAGATTTCAAATTTGGAAAATGCTATTTTGATTAATGAGATGCCTAACCTAGGGTAGTTCATTATGCTTATTACGTGTTCTATAGACTTTGAGCGTAGCGTTTGCTGAAAAATCTCTTTTCTAACAGGAATCGAACTCAGAAAAGCACCATGCTGTATGGGTCATTATTATGAGATTATTGCTGTTCATGTCTGTAACTTTTTGTTACTTGATTAGTGACAATAATCTTGCTAACGAGTTGTGCTAGGACATCTTGCGTCTATTCAAATTTACTGATTCCGTATCGCAGTTATGGTGTTCAGATCCTTTAATTTTTACAAGGAAAGTGATGAGTGACAGACGAAGAAGTTAGTAAAATCAAGTATTTTTTCTTCATATTCATGATGAAAGTCAGGATAGCAGTGCATTGAAAAATTTACTTTTAATCGTGTTATTGGCGTTGTTGTGAATGCGGCCGTTTCCAAGGCCATTTACTATTTTGCTTGTAGCCGTGATTCCATTTAGGTGGTTTATCGTTGATTTTCTATCTTGACACTGAATTTGCCATTATCGATGGAAGAGAGATTAAACTGGAGGTGAAGTTGTTCAAGGTGCTCGATACTTTCACAGTACAAGCATTTATTGAAATTTTAATTCAAAGGCTCGGTAGTTGTAGCATAGTGAGCATATTTTCTGGTTCTGACCTTACGAAAAATCTCTATCTCTTAGTAATTTTTTTTGATGAATACTCCGTTCTAGAGTTTTCTTAGTCGACTTGAGTCGCGCAACCTGTTCGATAATTAAAATGGGCCTATCCCATTAGGGGATAGGCCTAGCTGGCTAAAACTAGAGAATGAATTTGTTAGTTTAACAATGAAAAACTGTCGGTCAACTCAGCTCAGTAATTATGAAGGCACGTTAGCGACATCATTCACCTCGTTTTCACCAGTGTGATGACACATATGTGATCCGCTTTTAACACCCCAATAATAGAATCCTAGTGAGAGTGACGCTACTATCAGCATATCCAAACCATATGGAAAGAGGCCTAGCCCACCGAATTCACGACTACCAATATACGAGCATAGAGCAAGAGTTGGCAAGTATCCGATCATCCACCAAGCTGCTTTTAGATCACGTCCAAACCCCTTCCATCCAGCTTTTGCCATGTAGTAGAAATAGACAGGAAGTGCCACTACTACAAGTAAGATAATCTCTCCCGTTAGAGGCCAGCGGGCCCAGTAGAGAATCAGTGAGGCACACACGAATGCAAAGGGCGCAATCAAAGAGAGGCCTGGTAGGCGAAGCGGACGTGGAAGATCTGGTGCTGAGAGACGGAGGGCCATTACGCTGATCGGGCCAGTCAGATAGGAAATTACTGTGGCTACCGAAATAACCGCTGCCAGCGAATCCCATCCACGGAAAAAGAACATGAAGACTAGGGCTACTGCTAGATTGAACCACATCGCCTGACGGGGGACACCATAGATAGGGTGGACCCGGCCGAAGATGGCAGGTAGTGTACCGTTACGCTCCATTGCATAAATCATACGACTTGTGGTTGCCATATACGTTGTGCCTGTGCCACTCGGGCTTAAGAAGGCGTCAAAATATAGGACGATAGCAAGCCAATTCAATCCAAGAGCAATAGCCAATTCTGCGAATGGTGAGCTAAAAGTTACCATATGCCATCCATTGGCCAATTGGTTTGGTGATAAACCTCCCAAGAATGCGATTTGCAGTAGAATGTAAATTATAGTTGCCAGTAGAATTGAGCAGATTACGGCTAAAGGGATGCTGCGGCCTGGATTACGTGCCTCACCTGCAAGATTGATTGGACTTTGGAATCCATTGAACGCAAATACAATGCCGCTAGTTGCTACTGCTGTTAACACAGCTGACCAGCCATTCGGTGCAAATCCACCAAGCTGAGGCGCAGTGAAGTTCTCGATATTAAAGCTCGCGATGAGTAGAGCAGCGATGGTTGCTACAGGAATAGCAAATTTTATAAGTGTGATGGCTGTATTCGCTTTGGCGAAGAACTTAACGCCCCAATAATTAAGGAGGAAGTACACAATTACCAAAATTGCTGATAGTAGGACTCCGCTAGTGGTTAGCTCTCCATTTAAGAATAGTTGGCCTGCCCAGGCGTAGGGCCATGTGCTCATATATTGGATGGAGGCTTCTGCTTCAATTGGGATTACCGATACAATCGCTATCCAGTTAGCCCAGGCGCTTATAAAACCTACTAAACTGCCATGTGAATAACGTGAATACCGCACCATGCCGCCAGATTCTGGGAACATGGCACCGAGCTCGCTATAAGTGAGTGCGATGGTCATAATCATTACCGCACCGATTACCCAAGCCAGCAAAGCTGCTGGACCAGCAATCTTTGCGGCTTGCCAAGCGCCGAATAGCCAGCCTGAACCGATAATCGAGCCGAGGCCCGTCAACATCAGTGCGAACGGACCGATGTTACGCATGAGAAGTTTATTTTCCATTATTCAGTCTTTCTCCGGCCGTGGATGGCAAATTGTTTGGGAAGGACGTTGCATACGGAGGTCAACGCTGGCCAGAAAAGTAATACCGTATGATGGTGATCACTTCATCTGGCATTGCTTAGGTTTTATCGAACTTTCGCGAGAATTTTGTGCTGCACTCGTTAAGATGGGAGAGGAGTGGCACTGGTGAACTTACCTTACCCACGAAAAATGCCCTGATTCTACCTGACTTATTAGATGCTTGTAGAAGTTTGTAACAAATTCAGCTATAAAACATACTTTTTTTACTTGAAAAACAACGGATAAACAAACTAAGCAATTGTACTAGATCTGGTGGAATGTTTAGTTAATTGGTATGAAAAATTCTACTGACAGCTTAAGAGTAAGGTAACAACGTTAAAATTTCAACTGCTTATAGAGTGTAGCCATCCGTATATCGATATCCGGTGTCATTTCAATGGGTATACCCCATTCTCGCGATGTTTCTCCTCGCCATTTATTGGTAGCATCAATACCCATTTTTGAACCGAGTCCAGGTACTGGTGAGGCGAAGTCAAGATAATCGATTGGGGTCTCGGAAACGAGTGTCGTATCACGACTTGGATCGACGCGTGTCGTGATTGCCCAAATTACTTCTTTCCAGTCACGAATATTGACATCTTGATCAACTACCACGATAAATTTTGTATACATAAACTGCCGAAGGAAGCTCCAGACACCGAACATTATGCGTTTTGCGTGTCCGGGATAAGCTTTTTTTATCTGGACGATAGCCATCCGGTAACTACAACCTTCAGGTGGGAGATAAAAATCGGTAATCTCTGAAAATTGTTTTTGCAGTAAGGGAATGAAAACTTCATTGAGTGCGATGCCGAGAATCGCCGGTTCGTCAGGCGGCTTTCCAGTATAGGTTGAGTGATAGATACTGTTTCGACGTAATGTGATGCGCTCGATCGTAAAAACGGGGAACCATTCTTGCTCATTATAATAACCAGTATGATCACCATATGGGCCTTCGAGTGCATGTTCATAATTTGCTGTAGCGCCTTCGGATGGAGGAGGAACTCCCTGAGGGACATTGGGTTGTAGTTGTGATGGATAAATAAAACCTTCAAGCACGATTTCAGCACGTGCCGGGACCCGTAATTCGTTCAGTCCAGGTGTTAGACATTTGGCAAGCTCAGTGCGAGCACCACGTAGCAGGCCTGAAAATTGATATTCTGAAAGCGTATCAGGTACAGGCGTTATTGCGCCAAGCATGGTTGCAGGATCGGCTCCAAGTGCTACGGCAATCGGAAATGGTTTGCCCGGATTGGCCAATGCAAATTCTCGGAAATCTAGAGCACCGCCCCGATGAGCTAACCAACGCATAATGACCTGATTATGGTTGATGACCTGTTGACGATAGATACCAAGATTCTGACGCTTTTTGTATGGTCCTTTTGTGATGACGAGCCCCCATGTAATTAATGGTGCTGCATCACCTGGCCAGCAAGTTTGAATAGGTAGCTTGGCGAGATCGACATCATTACTTTCCCAGACAATTTCTTGGCACACAGGACTACTAACGTTTTTTGGCGCCATATCCCATATGGCTTTGATTAGAGAGAGAAACTTTCTCGAATCCTTGATGCTACGTGGAGGTTCTGGTTCCTTCAACGCTGAGAGTAGATGACCGATATCGCGTAGAGAATTAAGAGCATTGTCACTGTCTTCAACACCCATACCAAAGGCTACGCGTTTGGGTGTTCCAAAAAGATTTGCCAATACAGGGATATCATAGTCAGTTGGATGCTCGAACCATAATGCGGGGCCACCAGATTTGAGGACGCGATCTGTTAGCGCAGTCATTTCCAACACTGGCGAGACAGGGACCTCAATACGCCGAAGTTCACCGGAGTGCTCTAAGCGTGTAGCGAAATCACGTAGATCACGATATTTCATAAATATAAAATTTTGATGAATATTTTTAAAAAATATATTACTAACTTTCTTAGTTTTTGAAAAATTTGTGAAATTATACTGATTTATATTATGTGGATTTTTAGAGATTCAGTCAGATTTTATTAATTCTTCTGAGAGAAAGTATCATCGGTCGATGATTTGGATGTCAGTGATGGATACTGTAACTATCACATTGGAGAATGCTAGAGTAACCTGGTTAACTATGAAGTGTAGGCGAGTTTTTTGCCTGTTTGCACTGACAAGAATTATTTTCTGCGGAGAATAATTTAGACAGATAAAACATTCAATTTGACCAGAATACCAGCTGCTGGAATCGCGATGAGGAGATGATTTTTTATGTAAGCGGTATTATGCAGATGAGATTTTTTTTAATATCAGCAGGAGAGTCAATCAAGTAGATTGCACAATCCACATCAATTTCTATCTTGACCTATACGGAGAAATATTTGAAATATAACGGTACATTTTAGTCACGTTAGGTATTCTTCCTCTTTTAAGAATAATCTCGAAGTCGTTCTGATCTTAATAAAAAAATTAATCGACTTTATGTGGTGGTGGTTGTGCTAAGCCTAGGAAGGTGCTTCTATTCTTAGTGTCTACAGTCGATATTCCGTTTGGCACCGACTTCTTCTGGGCGAGCATTAGCAGCAAATTTATCTAGTACACCATTGACATAGCGGAAGCCATCGATACCCCCGAAGGTTTTTGCTAATTCCACGGCTTCGTTGATAACCACACGATATGGGATATTGGGTTGATAAACCAGCTCGTAGGCTCCCACTAATAGTACAGCATGTTCGACAGGTGATAATTCAGTATATGGGCGGTCTAGATAAGATTGAAGCTGTTTTGATAAATTGTCAGATTGTTTAATACTACCTTCGAGGAGAGTATTAAGATGGACACGATCAGCTTTGTCATAGCCTGGAGTGGTGCACAAATATGCGTTGATATCGTTCGCATCACCATGCGAGATTAGCCACTGATATAAACCTTGCATCGCAAATTCGCGTGAACGGCGGCGAGCACTTTTCATTACAAGTTTTCCTCTTTAGTATTTTTACTAAGAATACTCATCATGTTGAGTTTGTCGATAAGGTTTGCCATTTCTACTGCTACACGGGCTGCGTCTCTTCCTTTTTCGTTGGCACGAATTTCCGCTTGTTCTTCGTTTTCTGTTGTCAGTACCGCATTTGCAATGGGCAAATTGAATTCGAGGCTTAGATTAGTGATGTTGGTCGCGCTTCCTGTGGACACTAGCTCAAAGTGATATGTTTCGCCGCGGATGACTGTGCCTAGTGCAATAAGAGCATTAAATTGTTTTGATTTAGCCATACGTTGCAGTGCAAGTGGAATTTCGAGTGCACCTGGAACTGTAACTAGTATTACGTCTTTGTCGGTGACACCGAGTCGTTTGAGTTCGGTCACGGCAGAATCGCGTAGTTGTAGACAGATAGAGTTGTTAAAACGAGATTGTACAATACCGATGCGTAGACCATTACCCTTGAGTTCTGGTTGAAATTCTCTAATTTTCATACTGTATTTTCTCAAAAAATGCCTTTAGATAGATGAAACCAATTACAACTATATTATAGTTCCGAGTATAGGCTATCATTTTTCGATATGAAAATACGCATGTCATGATATTTGCCTGTATCACTAGGTTTTTTGATGAAAACCTGTGATTTCTAAGCCATACTCACCTATGTTGTGAATCTTCAATGGTGTTTCTATCAGCCGTATTTTACCTACACCAAGGTCACGGAGGATTTGTACTCCTGCGCCATGTGTTCGTAATTTACCTGTTCGACATGTGCGAGATTTGGTTGTTATAGGTTCGCATCCGTTCAATGTTGTGAATTGTGAAAAAAGATGATTTGCATGGTCTGTGCAGTTGAGTAGAATTATGACACCTTGACCTATACGAGCGATTTCTTTCATGCTCTCACTGAGAGTCCATGATTCTTTTTTTGTGTTACTTTCGAGTAGGTCGAGTATCGAAAATGCTTCGTGTACACCCACCAATATTTCTTTCTGCGAGCGCAGCGTACCCTGGATCAGAGCCATGTGTTCTCTGCCACCTAGTTTATCGAGGTATAGCTTAGCTTGAAAAGTACCGTAATGATCTGTTTTTATCTCTCGTGTAGCTACCATTTCGATTACTGATTCATTGCGAAGTCGGTAATCAATCAGATCGATGATAGTGCCGATTTTGATCTTGTGCTCCTGGGCAAATATTAACAATTCTGGCAGACGTGCCATGGTACCATCGTCGTTCATAACCTCACATATCACTGCAGCAGGTTGCAGTTTGGCTATTCCAGCTAGATCACATCCAGCTTCTGTATGTCCCGCACGCGCTAAAACTCCACCAGGCTGAGCGATGATTGGGAACACATGTCCTGGTTGGACGATATCCTCTGGACGTGCATTTTTAGCTATAGCTGTCAGCACTGTGTGTGCTCGGTCATTTGCTGAAATTCCTGTTGTCACGCCTTGAGCAGCTTCGATGGACTGCGTAAAGGCAGTACCGTATCGAGTACCATTGTGCTGTGTCATTAGCCCGAGATTCAACCGTTTGCACTGAGCTTCAGTGAGGGTAAGGCAAATCAGGCCGCGGCCGAACTTAGCCATGAAGTTGATCGATTCAGGTGTAGTGAATTCAGCAGCAATGATCAGGTCACCTTCGTTTTCACGGTCTTCCTCGTCAACTAGGATAACCATCCGACCGGCCTTGAGCTCAGTGAGGATTTCTTCAGTAGTAGAGAGGGATGTAGTGAGCATAAGGAATAGCAAATGGCTGAATTTAGAAGGACTCTATTTTACGCTAAGCTAGTATTAGTTAGCGTTCGATTCTTGTCTGCAATCTCATCGAAAATAGATGCTTACTGATGGGGTAGTAGCTATCTTAATGATAGTAAATAGATTGTATGAGTAAAATGATAGCGTTTCTACAATCAAGCACACAAAATGTAAGTAGGATATTTGATATCGTAGTTGACTTGTAAATTTTTTCTGAACTGACTAATTGGCGCGACACATCCAACCCAAAATCCTAACTATAATGAGCCCTCTCTAGGGGATTTTGGGGGCATTCTCTTTGATTAGTCGTGATCTGTTTCTCTCGAATGGATCGCCACACCAAGTTTTTTTGAGTTCTTTTGAAAAAAAGAAGCGTATATCAACTTATTTGATTTCGATATCCTCCCGCTTTTTGAAAAGCAGAAACTATAAATATATGATCTAGAAATTCTTGAAGAATTTCATTTCTTCTGAGAATAGAAATTACTTTTTTCTCTCATTTTTAATATAGGAGGAAGTTTCTAGATGTTTAGTTGAGAATAACATTCGTTCTACATAGCGGGCGACGAGGTCAATCTCCAGATTGACCTCGTCGCCTACTTTCAAATATTTGAGAGTTGTAATTTTCATCGTATGGGGAATGATATTAATAGAGAACTCGCAGCCGTAAACTAGATCATTAATCCGATTGATAGTCAAACTCACACCATTAACCGTTATAGATCCTTTATAAGTTAGATACTCGCTTATTCCTTTTGGTGCGAGAATATGTAATTCGTGAGACTCGCCGACTGTAGAGAAGTAAGTCACACGACCAAGTCCATCGATATGGCCTGCCACGATATGGCCGCCTAGACGATCTTGTGGGCGAAGTGCTTTTTCGAGATTCACTTCGTCGTTATTATTGAGTTTTTTAGTTTTCGATAAACTTTCACGCGATACGTCAACGTTGAATGATGTTTTATCCTTAGCGATGACAGTCATGCAAGCACCTTGTATTGCGATACTGTCTCCAATGACCACATCTGAGAGATCCAGGGCAGGAGCAAAAACGTTTAGGCGAACGCCAAAGTTGGGATTGCTATCGATTTGTGTGACACTATTGATGCGGCCTACCGCGGTAATGATCCCAGTAAACATGAAAATACTCCTTTATATCGGTCGAAGCCACGGTGTTAAGTACGACGTACACGCGCTAGGATACGCAGATCATCTCCTATCATCCGGGCATCATGAATTTGCAATGACACACGTGAATTGAGTTCTGCTACTGCTTGCAGATTGAACATACCCTGTGCATCACCTAATAGGCATGGGGCGAAATAGGTCAATATTTCGTCGACGCATTTTTCACGTAATAGTGAGCCGCTTAGCTTGAAACCAGCTTCTACGTGTAGTTCGTTGACCTGACGTTCGCCTAATATGTAAATTAATTTAGGTAAATCTACTTTGCCATCGGCATTTGGCAGATTGAGTAATTCGATTCCGAGTGAGCGAAAAAATGCTATACGATTCGGTAAGGCATTTGCGCATACCACGAGTACATTCCTATCGGCTAGGATACGGGCAAAGGGTGCAACGGAGAGTTGGCTATCAACGAGAACTCGTAGTGGATGGCGAGAGGTATTGACAGCACGCACGGTCATGGCCGGATCATCCTGGCGTACCGTACCGATGCCGGTCAAGATTGCACAGGACCGAGCGCGCCATGCATGTCCATCGACACGGGCTGCTTCACCTGTTATCCATTGACTTACACCGTTATGTAGTGCAGTTTTTCCATCGAGACTGGCGGCTATTTTTATACGTACCCATGGTCGACCATGTAGCATGCGCGAGACGAAACCTATGTTAAGTGTGTGGGCTTCTTTTTCAAGCAACCCGCAATGGACTTGGATTCCTGCTGCACGCAAGCGTGCTAGACCTCTACCAGCAACTTGCGGATTTGGATCTTCCATTGCTGCAATCACTCGTTGAATCCTGTAGTTTATTAGTGTATCCGCGCAGGGTGGTGTGCGGCCAAAATGGCTACAGGGTTCGAGGGTTACATAGGCTGTGGAATTATAAACACTGAAACCCTTGGCTTTTGCATCCTTAATTGCGTGAATTTCTGCGTGATCTTTTCCAGGCGGTTGTGTCCAACCTTCTCCGATAATACGACCTTGCGAGACGATAACACACCCGACGCGTGGATTTGGTGATGCCGTCCACAAACTTTGCTCAGCTAGTGAGAGTGCGCGGCGCATGAAATCGAAATCTTGATCTGAAAACATAAGAGATTCCAACGGCGATGCATTAGCTTCGCCCAAAATAGCAAGCTTACCGTATTTATGTGATTGAGCGTTTATCTATGTAAAATGTAAAGAGCATACTGGATTGTTTATGAATCTGGCACGAAACTATTATCTTGATCGAAAAGATGGGGCTATGTCGTGTGGGGGGGTAAGCTTTTCTATGCTTTCTAGTTTTAATTCCAAGTTTGAATAGTTTTCCGATATAAATTATCAATCTTTAAAAGATTATTAGAAGCTATTTTTACAGCGTATTAAGCGATTTCCAGAGAATGGTGATTTTTTGCTACAAGATTCCAATCTTTCCTATGAGGCAGAATTTTCCCTACATGGATTAAAATTCGACCTCCCTCCCGTTTTACTAGGTTTGAGATGAAATTGTTACACCCCCTGATTTTTTTAGGTCTTCAATCTAATTGGACAGCCTCATCTTTTTTAATTGCTCATATCCGCATAGGGACATGTAATGTAGAAAACATACATAATATCAACCATCGACATAAATCAAGTGCAGTGGATAGTGATAGTTTTAGGAAAAAAATAGGGCATGGAGTAGAAAAACGTTCTAATTTTTTACTATAGATTACCGTAGATTAGAAAAAATCCTGTTTATTATTCAATCCTGAATGACTTTTATGAGGATTCGTGTTGATTACGCCAAAATTGAGGCAAATGCTTCATAAGCTGCGCTGAATGTAGCTTCAAGGATTGCATCGTCATGTGTAGCTGATACGAAGCCGGCTTCGAATGGACTTGGAGCCAAGTAGATGCCTCGAGCGAGCATTGCGTGAAAGAACTTATTGAACTGTGCGACGTTGCTCGTTGTTACTTCAGAAAAACTTGTCGGCACTGTGCTGCGGAAATACAAACCGAACATACCACCTACGCTGTCCGCACTAAACTGAATACCGGCGGCATGTGCTGCTTGTGTTAGTCCATTGACAAGTTTCATAGTTTGTGAACTAAGTTGTTCATGGAAGCCTGGAGCTTGAATCAATCTGAGCGTCGCAATACCTGCAGCGACGGCAAGTGGATTCCCAGATAACGTACCTGCTTGATAGACCGCGCCTAGTGGCGCGAGATGGGCCATGATATCCCGACGACCACCAAATGCTGCAGCCGGCATGCCACCACCAATAATTTTTCCAAGGCAAGTTAGATCCGGGGTGATGTTGTATAAACTTTGTGCCCCCCCTAGACTTACCCGGAACCCACACATAACCTCGTCAAAAATTAAAATAGAGCCATGTGTATTACATAATTCCTGTGCTTTTCTTAGGAAATCAGATGTGGCGCGTACAAGGTTCATATTGCCAGCCACTGGTTCGACGATTACCGCTGCAATTTCATTTCCTTCGCTCTCAAAGATACTTCTCAATTGTTCTACATTGTTGTACTCTAATACCAATGTGTCACGTGTGACTGTTTCTGGCACGCCAGCTGATGATGGCGCGTTACGCGTTGAATCAGCAAAAGTTAGTAGACCTGAGCCCGCTTTTACGAGCAAACTGTCGGCGTGTCCATGATAACAACCTTCAAACTTGATGATCTTATTGCGTTGGGTGAAACCACGTGCTAGGCGTAAGGCGCTCATTGTAGCTTCCGTCCCTGAGGATACTAGCCGTACTTGCTCGATGGACGGCATTAGTTTACTGATCTCCTCAGCTATTAGTACTTCGGCAGCAGTCGGTGCGCCGAATGAGAATCCTGAATGCAATGCTGTCTCAACAGCTTCGACAACCTCTGGATGTAAATGACCGAGGATCATTGGCCCCCAGGATCCAATGTAATCAATATAGCGTGTGCCTTCAACATCCCACATATAGGGACCTTGTGCTCGCTGAATAAAGCTTGGTGTCCCACCAACTGAACGGAAGGCGCGGACCGGAGAATTGACGCCACCAGGAATGGTTTGCTGAGCTCGCTTGAATAACTGTTGATTGCTAGACATGCTAATCCAAAGATTAAAAAAGGCGATTATAAAAAGTATGGCTTTTATTTTAACGGAAGCTATCAGAATTTTGTGATGTTATTTTCCGATTAATATTTTTTGATTTTGAATTTTTCAACTTCTATTTGTTACCAATAAAAAGAATTAATCCATCAAAAATATCGTTTTCCTAAGGGAGTGATTACCAATATTAATTGGTTGCGTAAGAGTTTATAAAAAAGTCATTGTCAGAATGGTGGAGAACGCTGGCGCGTAGTACATTCCATTTTATTTAGGGTCGTAACCAACCTCTAGTGATCGGCCCCGCGAGTATTTTTCGGTAAATTCTCTCTAATATTACACATGTAATGTGGCTGATTTCCCCTGTTATGGTCGTTCGCATGATCAGTGCCACTACAACAGCGACAGTTAGTGCTCCCAGCATATCAATCGGCCAATGCACACCCAGATAAATGCGAGCCCAAGCGACCGGCAACGCGCATAGGATTGATAACCAGCCTAATATTCGTGAGAAGCGCTCTGCTGTATTTAGCAATAAAAATGCAGAAGAAAACATAAGAGTACCGTGATTACTTGGGAATGCGGGTGTTGACTTGTGTGGAAGCCAATGTGTTCCAACACCTAAGATAAATGGGCGTGCCTCGATCCAAAAGAGGCTAATCATTTTGTTGATCGCCAATGCGAGAAGGAGTCCCAATAAGCAATGCACAGCATTCAAACGACATTTTCTACCTAATAGCCAGAGTACTAAGAGCCCAATTGGTATGATGAAAATTAAGTACTCTGCAATGCCTATCGCAATAGTGATCTCTTTAGGACTGCTGTATGCAGAGGCATTAATCCAAAGAAATAGCGCCTTATTTAGGTTTTCCATGAGACGAGAAAAATAATGTAGTGGCACAATTCACTGTCAAGTTAACCCAACTATTGTTGGGCGTGATTAAATGCATAGTTGAACTATAGATACGTAGTGCTATATAAATGAATAATGACGGCAATCTATCTTTAAAATCTAGCTAGAGTAAATAGCCCGTTTTCTCTTTGTTATCTGTCTTGATTTGATGATATTTAGCATCGAAGTGTATGGAAGGTAAAACTGTTTTTTGAAATGGGAAAGATGTTCCTTGCACTTTGTCTTAGATAAAGTCTACATATCAAAAATAGCTCACTCATTTGGCATGGAGCGTGCAATTCTTGATCTTTGCACATGCAATGTGTATTTAAAAAATTATCTTTGATTATTTTTGATAAAATTGATTTTTTTGAATTTGACGCTGAGTATTCCCCAGTATTTGTAATTTAATAGATAACTACCTTTATGAAGGCTTTCGAAATTTAAATGTAATGGACAGAAATTAAAAATCATTTCTACGATAGAATTTGCGGCTCAGGTGGAGGATTTGGTGCATTGATGATATGACCGAATATTTCCGTTTATCATTTATTCGAGTAATTGGTGATTGTGCTCATTTTTTCTTCGGCCAGTACGAAGAAAAAAGAAAGCAACGATTATCAATTATCTTGCAAAAATTTATACTTTCATTAGTTTTCTAAACGTATGGCTTCAAGTTTCCTTTGCGAATTGTAGTGTCGCCTTATTAGTAGATACATAGTAGACGTTTTTTGAGGGATAGCTAATAATACATTACATGGTATAGTGACGGGGTTTCCTCGGTCCATTGAGGGGGTTGTCTGCTTAAGAGTTACCTAGCTTCAGAAAGCAAGAGTTGAGTTTTATAAATTGCGTTTGAATTAATTGAAATAAATTATTGTGGGTACACATTTATATTGGAAATGGCAAGGTGGTTAATTGTCAGTTCAGATTTCACATGTGTGTTTTTAACAGTGAACGCTTTTACGTGGGCTGTATATGCATACAGGTGTATACAGCGCAGCAATACTGTAAAAAAAGTTAGATATTTTCGAATACACGGTAATATTCGTCCTCTGACGAATCACGAGATTGAGGTAACATGTCCGAAAAAGAACCGGTCCATCCAACACGATTGATTTCCGATCCGGTCGAAGCGGTCGAATATTTGAAGAAAATTTACGAAGCCAATACGGCCTATCTGCGCGCTGCGTTTGATTCGTTTTCCGGCGAAGATGCGCATGTTACACGTCGCATTTCTGGGCGCTATCCATTTATTCGAATTACTACGGAAGACATTACACAACTTGATACACGGTTGTCATATGGATTTGTGTCTGGTCCAGGCACTTACCAAACTACTGTCACCCGTCCTGATTTATTTGCTAACTATTACGTTGAGCAATTGCGTCGATTAACCATTAATCATGGTGTTTCCTTTGAGATCGGTGTTTCAAACGAATTAATTCCCGTTCATTTCGCTTATAAAAATGGCGTTTATTTGGAGGGAGGGCTTGACCAAATGCATTTGCGTGCTATGCGTACTGTATTTGATGTGCCTGATCTGCGCAGTATGGACGATAGTATCGTGAATGGCACTTACGCTGATAGTGGGGATGATGTACGGCCTCTAGCTTTGTTTACAGGTCCACGGGTTGATTATTCATTACACCGACTTCGTCACTACACGGCTACATCGCCTGAAAACTTTCAGAACTACGTATTATTCACAAATTATCAGTTCTATATCGATGAATTTGTTGAGTTAGGCCATCAATTAATGAGCGCTACGAATGATCCTGACGAGCGTGCTTACCGCAGCCAGTATTCTTCATTTGTTGAGCCGGGCAATGTTACGACATGGAATGCTAATATCGAAGTGCGCACCTCAGAGGGTATGGCGCCATCACGTTTGCCGCAGATGCCGGCCTATCATTTGGTTCGATCCGATGGTTCTGGTATTACGATGGTTAATATTGGTGTTGGTCCGTCAAATGCTAAAACAATCACAGACCATATTGCTGTACTGCGTCCACATGCTTGGATTATGCTTGGCCACTGTGCTGGGCTCCGTAATTCTCAACGCTTAGGAGATTATGTGTTGGCGCATGGATATGTTCGCGAAGATCACGTGCTTGATGCAGATTTGCCGCTTTGGGTGCCTGTGCCTCCGCTAGCTGAAGTACAGGTAGCGATAGAGAATGCAGTTGCAGAAGTGACACAGTTGGGTGATTATGAACTAAAGCGTGTGATGCGTACAGGGACTGTTATGACGGTTGATAATCGTAATTGGGAATTGTGTGATCATCGTGAACCAGTACAGCGTATGAGTCAGAGTCGCGCTATCGGACTTGATATGGAAAGTGCGACCATTGCGGCAAACGGTTTTCGTTTTCGTGTTCCCTATGGCACGTTATTATGTGTATCGGATAAACCTTTACATGGGGAGCTGAAGTTACCAGGCATGGCCGATCGATTTTATCGTGAGCGAGTGGATCAACACTTAAAGATTGGTATTAAAACGATGGAACTGCTACGTGATAGCGGGTTGGATCGTTTGCATAGTCGGAAACTACGTTGTTTTAATGAGGTCGCATTTCAGTAACCCCAGACGCTTCTTCTTTTCTTGTCCTTAGCTTCCTGATTTTTTGAATAGAATGACAAGTTTTTACTAGGCAATTGTGTAGGATAAGAGAGCAGGAGGGGTCTATTGATTCTTAATTTTTTAAAAAAGATGATTTTATGGTGGGGCGTGAGTGACTCGAACACTCGACCTACGGATTAAGAGTCCGCTGCTCTACCAACTGAGCTAACGCCCCAAAGAATCGATGATGATATCGATTTTATTCTTATGAGTCAATTGCTATTAGTTAAATTAGAAAAATGATGCAGCAATGCCCGATATTTTTTCTGGGGCGCATGGAAGGTAGGCTTAATGATTTTAAAAAGTTGCACGTTCCAGTGGCTGTTATTTTTCGGCGGAAATCGTTTTTTATGTACTTATCACTCTATGTCGATGAGCAATGAAAAATTTCTTGAAATTTACTATTCGCATATCTACATTATCTCGATAAATAAGTGGAGTTATGAAGTCTCGGATTGTTAATTTATGTAATATGTTGTACATGCGTTTTCTTCTTACATGTGAGCTGTGATATTCGGCGTTAAGGTGACTTTTTTTTGAGCCTGTTGAATAAATTCTTTTTATGCAATAGGAAACCTTTATATTTCTAATAAGAATTAGAATCAGGTGTGCCTATGAGGCTATCAATGAAAAGTTCTGAAATGGGCTAAATTTGCCTAAGCACCAATCCATGGAAGCCCTTGGAAGCACCAACCATTGATCGATTTTCGA
Organism: Candidatus Pandoraea novymonadis; assembly: GCF_003004665.1. Classification (GTDB taxonomy): domain Bacteria; phylum Pseudomonadota; class Gammaproteobacteria; order Burkholderiales; family Burkholderiaceae; genus Pandoraea; species Pandoraea novymonadis. Next base: position 408,574 of record NZ_MUHY01000001.1, on the reverse strand, counting down.
TGCCCTTTGTGGTCTTTCTCGCCTTCAAATCCTTCAAGTACGTTATAGGCATTCATAAACCCTGCTTGGGCAGCAGCATTGGCAGCTTCTTCGGAGCGAGCAGCGCTACGGCATAAAAAAAGCACCGGAATATCAAGTGGAGTTTGCTCTTTCAATTGTTCAATAAATTTTCCATTTGGTGTCCCTCCGGGGTAACGTAACCATTCGATCCAGAAATATTGATTCTTAGGAATCAGTGGACGACCAACCCAATCCAGTTCTGCCCGTGTACGAACATCAATAAGTTGCGTATAAGGGTCTGCTTGGAGCCAAGCGAGTGCTTTTTGCGGTGTTATTGAACTGACGTAGTTTAAATTTTTTGTATCGCAATGATAATCAGCTTTTTTTTGAGGACTATTATCGTTTGATTTTTTCATAATAACGTAGTCTATACAGCGATAGCCTTCAGTTGGTAGTTGAATATTGTTTTGAAGAGAGATATTGAACGAAAGTAACAATGAACATTTTTTGCCTATATCTTCTTAAGACACTACCATGTCATGGTCTTCAAGAGGTGAGTTGATGTCTTGCTTTTAAAATTTATAGAATATGTGAGATTGTGATCGTTCGGTTGCTTAATCTGCCTAGAACCCTGGGCTGGATCTTTCGGGAGATATTATGGGCAAATCAATAGCAGATGTAATCAAGTTGATTAAGGAAGAGGATGTCAAATTTATTGACTTCCGATTTACCGATACACGTGGAAAAGAGCAGCACGTTTCGGTACCTTCATTACATTTCGATGCGGACAACTTTAAAACTGGACATGCCTTCGATAGCTCATCCATAGACGGTTGGCAAGACGTTCAAGTTTCAGATATGTTGCTAATGCCAGATCCTAACAGTGGCTACATTGATCCATTTTATGAAGAAAGTACATTAGTATTAGTTTGTGACGTAATTGAACCCTCGGATAGTAACGCTTATGAGTGTGACCCGCGTTCGCTTGGTAAACGAGCAGAATTATATCTGAAGAGCACCGGTTTGGGTGATACGGCTTTCTTCGGTCCAGAACCAGAGTTTTTTATTTTCGATTCAGTTCAGTGGAACACCGATATGTCTGGAACTTTTTTTCGCATTAATTCAGAAGAAGCTTCGTGGTCATCATGGAACGATTTCAATGGAGTTAATACAGGTTACCGTTCGGGTGTGAAAAGTGGATATTTTTCAGTTGCGCCAGTGGATAAATTCCAAGATATGCGTTCAGAAATGTGTATATTATTGGAGCAAATGGGGGTGCCAGTCCAACTGCATCATCATGAAGTTGCCGTAGAAGGTAAAAATAAAATCAGAACTAAGTTTTCGACATTGGTTCAACGGGCTGACTGGACTCAGATTTTGAAGTATGTTGTCCATAATGTTGCGCACAACTATGGAAAGACAGCTACGTTTATGCCTAAGCCGATTGTTGGCGATAACGGTTCAGGTATGCATATTCACCAGTCTGTCTGGAAGGATGGTAAAAACCTTTTTGCGGGTAATGGTTATGGTGGGTTGTCAGAATTCGCGCTGTACTACATTGGCGGTATAATTAAACACGCGCGCTCCCTTAATGCCATCGTGAATCCGTCGACGAATTCGTATAAGCGCTTGCTTCCACACTTCGAAGCACCTGTAAAGTTGGCGTACTCAGCCCGTAATCGTTCAGCATCGATTAGGATTCCTTATACAGCCAATCCCAAGGACTGTCGAATTGAAGCTTGTTTTCCTGATTCGATGGCTAATCCATACTTGGCTTTTTCCGCTATGTTGATGGCTGGTCTTGATGGTGTGCAGAATAAGATCGATCCGGGTGAAGCTATAGATAAAAATTTGCATGATTTTCCGCCTGAAGAAGATGCAAAAATTCCAACTATTTGTTCGAGTCTTGAACAAGCTTTGAACTATTTAAACGAAGAACGTGAATTTCTGACTCGTGGTGGTGTGTTTACCGATGCAATACTGGATTCATACATAGCACTGAAGATTGAAGAATCGCGTCGAATTTCTATGACAACGCATCCTCTCGAATTTGAAATTTACTATTCGTTATAAACTTCGTGACTGGTGCTTTTGGGATGATCTCGTAGATTCGATTTTTTCCTGTTTCCTATAGAACAAATACCAAATGTTATTTTGGTAGAGATACTTTTTATGACAATGGCTAAAATAATGCTTCCATTACATAAAAAATTGAAGTTTAGGGTAATCGACCAATGTCACTATCAATGATGAGTAAAATTTAGGAATTGGTTTTGGAGTTCCTATGTGCGAGTTTTGATGCTTTACCAAATTTTCAAAAAAATCTTTTGATTTGGAGTGGCGGCGTTAATGGTTAGACGAATTCTTATCACGGGTGCAACTGGGCAGGTTGGTTGGGAACTGAAAAGAACGCTGCAAGGCGTAGGTGATGTACATGCGCCGACACACACACAATTTGATCTTAATGATTTTGACAATATGGTGCGTGTGATTCACGCATACCAACCACATTTGATTGTTAATACCGCAGCATACACGGCCGTCGATCGTGCTGAGCAGTCACAGGAGGATGCATATCGAATTAACGGGGAGGCTCCGGGTGTACTTGCCGATGAGGCTAAGAAAATTGGTGCATTATTGGTGCATTATTCGACGGATTATGTTTTCGCTGGGACAGCTAAGATTGCATATCGGGAAGACAATGCTGCTGCACCACAGAGCGTTTATGGGCATACGAAACTTGCTGGTGAGGCTGCTATTGTTCAAAGCGGTGCTAATTACCTGATCCTACGTACCAGTTGGGTTTACGGTATGCGAGGCAATAATTTTCTACTGAAAGTTTTACGTGTCGCCCGTGAGGGGAGGGAGCTTCGAATTGTTGCTGATCAGATTGGAGTTCCAACGTGGTGTCGTACACTTGCGGAAATGACCGCACAGATCATTGTTCAGGGTTTTCGTGATGGCGGAATCGACCCTAATTTTTGGCAGGTTAATGGAGGTATCTATCATCTCACATCGCAAGGCCAAACCTCTTGGTATGGTTTTGCTAAAGCTATACTTTCTCGTACTGCATTCTCGATACAACCTGTAATCAACTCTATTAGCACTGCTGATTACATATCGGCTGCAAAGCGGCCTGCCTATTCTGTGTTGAATACCGATAAGCTTGCTCGAACGTTTGGGTTACGTGCACCTCATTGGTGTGCTGCATTGGATCTTTGTTTGCGATAAATAAAGGTATTTAGTTTTTGTGCTATCGAAATTTTTTTGTACGTTTTTTGCTTGACTTAAAAATATTTGAGCGTTGTGATGACAGGAGCATGATCGGAGGGTTTTTCCCATGTGCGAGGTGTTCGATCAACCTTGCAGTCGATACAAACTTCGGTGAGTGCTTGACTAAGGAGGATATGGTCTATGCGCATGCCTGCATTACGACGGAATGCGTTCATTCGATAGTCCCACCAACTGAAAGTTTTTTCTGGTTGTTTAAATAAGCGAAACGCATCGTGTAGGCCTAGGTTTTCTAAGCGTGAAAATGCCTTGCGTTCTTGTGGTGACACAAGATTTTGTCCTTCCCATTTTTGTGGGTCGTGTACATCACGATCTTCTGGTGCAATGTTGTAGTCACCGAGTAAAGCTAAGCGGGGGTATTTTTTCATTTCTTCAAATAGCCAATAAGTTATGGCATTCAGCCATTTCATCTTATAGATGAACTTCTCTGATTCTAGAGATTGTCCATTTGGAAAATATCCGCAAACGATGCGTATCCCGGCAACCGTGACCGCGATAAGACGTTTTTGATCATCCTGAAAATTAGGTAAGTTGTGGATAACATCAGTCGCTTGACCTATACTTTTCTGATTGATAAGGATTGCAACACCGTTATAAGTTTTTTGTCCCGTGAAGTAAGCGTTATATCCTGAGTTGGCAAGTTCATCGATTGGGAATTTTTCATCGCTCAACTTTAATTCCTGAAGGCAAAGTACATCGATTGAATTGAGTTTTAGCCATTCTTGTACGTGTCTCAGGCGGATTCTGAGGGAGTTGACATTCCAGGTTGCAATTTTCATAAATTGATGATTTTTTCTATGATCCGAATCTGCTTATTCTTGTCTTGCTACCACTATGGGGCTTATGCCGTGTTGATGTAAAAAACATGGTAGATTTTTAACGTGCTATGGGTTACCTTGTGCGGCTAACCTAATTGACAGGGATCGGCTTGATTCACTGACATTGGGCCATACCCTCTTGCTTTTTTAGATGGATAGTTGCATATCTATACGCATTATTAGCCAGCTTGACTATCAATTATTTTTCCAGAAGAGTTTGAAGATTAATCATATATGTCCCACATTGTCTTGATTTTGTAGGGGGATAAAATTTTTTGGAAATGCAGGGAGTTATTAAGTTACTTCAGAGTTCAGATATTAGCAGGTAGTAATTGATTCTCTTTATGAGTATGCAGTGGAAAATGGATGGCTATCGTCGAATAGATGATGTTGGAACACTAGTTAAAAGAGAATAAAAAGGCAGTCTTAAATTTTTCGTTAATATATAGAGTAATAATTTTTCGGGGCAATTGTGAATGGTGTTTTTCCATAAAGCAAGAGCATATATATACACGGGGAGAGTTTTCTAACAGGTCCGGGATAAAAAATGAAACGCTGTCCATGGAGTGAGGGTTTCAAAGAGTATAGACAATACCATGATGAGGAGTGGGGTGTGCCACTCCGTGATTCTCGGATGTTATTCGAGCTATTAATGCTTGAGGGTGCGCAAGCTGGGCTTTCGTGGGCTACTATTTTGAAGAAGCGTGATAATTATCGTCTGGCATTCGACAATTTTGACCCTGTAAAGATTGCATCTTATAAGGAAGAGGATCAAGCTCGCCTGATGAATAATGAGGGGATAGTACGTAATAGTTTAAAAATTTCTGGAGTTGTGAAAGGCTCAAATTCTTATCTCGCCTTGCAAGCGCTGGGTATACGATTTGAAGATTTTGTTTGGCAGTTCGTGGGTAATAAGCCGATCCAGAATTTCTGGAGAAAACTCGATGAAGTGCCTACTCGCACATTCGAATCCGATAATATGAGTTGTGCTTTGAAGAAAGTGGGCTTTACTTTTGTTGGCTCTACCATTTGCTATGCCTTTATGCAGGCGAGTGGTATGGTTAATGACCATCTTATTAATTGTCCTTGGCATCAGATAGTTTCATCCACTGATAGCCATTTGGTTGCCAACTGCAATTGATGAATTAGGAATATTCCATGTTTAGTTATCGCCATGCTTTCCACGCTGGCAACCATGCTGATGTACTCAAGCACATGATTTCTATCCAGTGTATTGATTATATGCGGCAAAAAGACAGTTCTTTCTGGTATATCGATACGCACGCAGGTGCGGGCGTTTATGCTCTCGATGGACACTGGGCTGAAAAAACAGCAGAATACGAGACGGGTATTGCTCGCTTGTGGACACGTAAAGACTTGCCGCAAGCCCTCAAGTCCTATGTTTTTTTGGTTCGTAAATTTAATAAAAATGGGCAATTACGTTATTACCCAGGTTCACCATATTTTGCTTTGCAATTGCTGGGTGACGGTGATCGGTTACGGTTGTTTGAGAAGCATCCGAAGGAAAATCGCATTTTATCTGAAAATTTTGCCATACAAGGAAAAAATGTGAAGCGTCGCACCATGATTTTTTTGGACGATGGATTTACTGGGCTTAAGGCATTGTTACCGCCATCGTCCCGCCGTGCATATACGTTGATCGATCCTTCCTATGAAGATAAGTTGGATTACGGTCGGGTGGTGAAAACGTTGCAAGAAGCGATCAAGCGATTTGCTACAGGTACTTATGCTATTTGGTATCCCAAAATTCAACGTCGAGAGGCAGTACAATTAACGGAAAAGCTAAAGCGTTTGCCTTTGAAAAATTGGTTGAATGTATCGATGACAGTTAGCAGTCCGAAGCAGGGTGAAATGGGCTTGCATGGTAGTGGGATGTTTATAATTAATCCGCCGTTTACATTAATGATGATCCTAAAGGAAACTATGCCATGGTTGACAAAAGTTTGTAGTCAAGATGGGAAAGCTGAGTTTGTGTTGGAAGGCGAAGGATGATCACGTTAGCGTAGACGAATCAAGAGCAAATGGCCTTGCATAACTTTACTATGTGTTATGCTGAGTGAGGGTTATAGCTGTTGATTTATCTAGCATTACATATATTTTTTGATAGTTACTGCCTTACCCTTTAAAATGAATCCATTCACTATGGACATCTTGTGGAGATTCTTTTCATCTACACAAGATGATTTGGACTGTATTCCTGTATTCAGATCTCATCAACTTTCGCCAAAATAATTTCCTACAGCCGAGTGTTTCTCATCTTAATAGCCGTTTCAGTGGCACCGATGGGTCATTATCGTAATGATATGCTTACTGATTTTGGATGGATTGGATATTAGTAAAATATTCCCGATGCAGTAAAAGATTCATACTAGATATTTTCGTATGTAGTTGACATGTTGTATTATATTAAGAATAATTTACACTTCTTCATGAGTCAATTCTGAAGAAGTCAGGATAGGGCCCAGATGGCGGAATTGGTAGACGCACTAGTTTCAGGTACTAGCGGGTAACTCCGTGGAGGTTCGAGTCCTCTTCTGGGCACCAGGTAAGAGTTTCAAGAAAATAAAAATACCAGATAACCATAAATGGGTTTTAGTGGAATTGGTTTTCTATGCGCCACTAACTAACGAATATTATTGTGCTGTCTGGCGAAATAGCTCTTTGATTGGGGTCAAACTTGTTAGCATCACCAGTTTTTGTCTTTTACTGCACATATTAGGTAATAGATAGGTTATATCATTTTATTTTGTATCTTTAGGTCTGATTAAGAGCAGCAGCAGCTCGGCGTATTAGGGACTCAGTTGAAGCATCGTGCGTTCCGTGAGTTAATAAGTCAAGTGAAACAAGTGCAGGCTCGATGGCAAAAGACAAGGTTTTCCCTAATTCGACGCCCCATTGATCGAACGGATTGATGTGCCAAATTGTCGCTTGCACAAAGACTTTGTGCTCATATAACGCGATTAATGCTCCCATCCGCTCAGGCGTCAGCGCATCTATAAGCAGGGTATTGCTTGGACGATTGCCTTCGAAACAACGTTGTGCCGCCAATGAGCTTTTCGCTTGAACTGATGTGTCTATCGATCCTCCTAGCATGAGTGCTTGACTTTGAGCAAAGCAGTTGGCCAGTAGTTTTCGATGATGAGTGTCGTAGGGGTACTGGGGTGTTAGTACAGCGATAAAGTCGACTGGTACCAGCGAGGTGCCTTGATGTAGCATTTGAAAGTAGGCGTGCTGACCATTTGAACCTGGTTGCCCCCAAATGACTGGCGCCGTTTGCCAGGCGACGGGTCGTCCATCAATCTGCATGGATTTTCCATTACTTTCCATATCCAATTGTTGCAAATATGGGGGTAGATGTAAGAGGGCATCTGTGTATGGGGCAATTGAAAGCGTTTGAGCATCAAAAAAGTTGCGGTACCAGATTCCAATAAGCGCAAGAAGGACGGGCATATTAGCTTCGAGCGGAGCATCATGGAAGTGCTGATCCATCGCATGTGCACCTGCCAGCAATGCATCAAAATGTTCAGGACCTAAGTACAGCATAATGCTGAGTCCAATCGGTGACCAAAGGGAGTATCGCCCACCAACCCATTCCCCAAATTCAAAAACGTGATTACGGGTGATTCCGAAAGCTAAGGCTGCATCAACATGATTTGATACGGCAACAAAATGTTGTCCCACTTCTTGTTCTGGAATACCTTGTTCAATAAACCAGGTACGCAAAGTGTGAGCATTAGTCATTGTCTCCATTGTCGTGAATGTTTTTGAGCAAACGACGACGAGCGTTGCTTCGGCGTCTAATTGAGGTAGAGTGCGAGCTAACTCAGTGGCATCGATGTTAGCGATGAAATGCATAGTCAGTTGTGGCGAACCAAAGGGAGTTAATGCATCACACACCATACGTGGTCCGAGGTCAGAGCCGCCAATGCCAATATTGACAATATGCCTGATGCGTTTACCTATCGCCCCAGGCCATGTCCCATCACGTACTGCATATGCAAATTTTCTCATGCGTGCAAGGCTACTGCGAACCATGTCGCTGACGCTATTTGGAAGATAGCGAAATGCACTATCGTCAGGGGCACGTAATGCAATATGTAAGGCGGCACGGTTCTCGCTAGTATTGACTGGGGCTCCATGCCACATTGCATCACGCCTTGCTACAACGTCACAATCACGAGCCAGCTGAGCTAGTAGTGTAATAGTTTTATCGGTGATACGATTCTTTGAGTAGTCGAGATATAGGCCTGCTGCTGATAGGGAAAATCGCTCAACGCGACTCTGTGAACTAGGGGAAGAAAACCAATCGCGCATATGTTGTGTGGCGATTTCAGTGCGATGTATGGAAAGTTCATGCCATGCAGGCAAATGATCCAAACGGAAAGGCGTCGAAGACGTTATAGCCACTGATGTTAATCCAATACGGTAGAGGGCCGGTAATCGTTAGGCACAATAATTGCAGTATAGCTGTATAGTCAATCCATTTACTGGGTCGGCATACATGAAGTGCAGCACTATACTCACTTGAATCTACTACATTTTTAAAATGAATAATTTGTAATTGAATCTCATACGGAATGGTAGATTTTGAGGTTAATAATTTTCATCCGGAATGGAATCTAATACTTGAAAACGTGAGTTTTGATTGAGAGGAATCATAGGGTTGGTAGCTCAATTGAAAAGCCGACGTAGACACGGGGCCAGCATCACCATGTTCCATCTGTCAAAGAAAGTACGTGATGAGAATGTCGATGGACAACCCTTTTAGGTCGTTGGGGCTATTTTCAATTCTATGAAGGTGGGTGATTGGAATTTTTGGCATGAATACGCGGCCGTCTGAGTGTATTTTAATTCGGTATGATCACCAATGTAGCGGGAATTTTCGATGTTTTATGCAAATCTTTTTATGCGAATCTTATGTCAAGATTCGATGCAGTGTGGTTGACTTAGATAAATTTGATAAGTCCCATCATATCATCAACCAATGCAGGCTGATTTGGCATCAGTATTTTGATTCATTTTTAATGAACTTGTACATGATTTTTGACCATAAAACAGAGTTATTGGAAGACTTAGTATCGTGTTGCATTTTTTGATGTATGCACTGGTGGGGTGACAATGATGCCTTTGGGTTGCGTCAGTTTGTCAACATGGGTGTCTTATGTTGTATTTTTACTAGATGTTGTCGCTGTAGTGATTTGTATCGATCTAAACTGATTGTGAGATTAAAATCATTAATCACTATTCAGTGTTTATATCTGAGATATAAACTTAGATGCGGTACAATCAGTACTGTTTTTTCTGGGATCTTCCATCAAGTGTTGACCTTGCCAACAGCTATACGTCTTCTATCTTTTCCATGACTCAGATTGCCTGCTTTCCCGGCGCTGTAGCGCTCTCCGAATCCCGCCTGAAACGTTTTTTGCAGATCTTGCAAGAAATTGATGATTCTATCGTTCGTATTCATGCGCGTTATGTTCATTTCGTCGCCAGTACGGAGTCACTTTCTTGTGAGGATGTTGATCGTCTCAATGGACTGCTTACCTACGGCGAACCTTCTACAGACAATACTGAAGGTGATACGCTGCTTGTGATTCCCCGGCTCGGTACGATTTCTCCGTGGTCAAGTAAAGCAACTAACATTGCACACAACTGTGGCATTGTTCACGTGCACCTTATTGAGCGCGGGATTGAATTCAAGCTCACTCTGAAGGCAGGATTATTTGATTCTAAGAAAAAACTATCGTTTGAAACACTTCGTCGAGTTTCTTTTGCTTTGCATGATCGTATGACGGAAACAATCGTTGCCAGTCGGAAGGATGCAGAAGCCTTGTTTGCCGAATTGCCTCCTAAGCCATTGCTTACTGTCGATGTAATTGGTGCTGGACGTAGTACACTCGAGGTCGCGAATCGTGATTGGGGGCTCGCCCTGGCGGACGATGAAATGGATTATCTTGTTGATGCTTTCGTTGGTCTGAAACGCAATCCGACCAATGTTGAGTTGATGATGTTTGCGCAGGCTAATAGCGAGCACTGTCGCCACAAGATTTTCAATGCAAGTTGGACGATTGATGGTGTAAAACAAGAAAAATCATTGTTCCAGATGATTAAGAATACTCATCAACAGCATCCGACAGGTACGATCGTCGCTTATTCAGATAATGCTGCGGTTATGGAAGGTGCCTCTGTTGAGCGTTGGTATCCTGGTAATGCTGGAAGTGGTCGTCTTTATGGCCGCAGCCTTGAGTTAATACATACCTTGATGAAAGTAGAAACACACAATCATCCAACTGTAATTTCTCCATTTTCTGGTGCAAGTACAGGAGTAGGGGGAGAAATTAGGGACGAGGGTGCAACTGGTCGTGGTTCGACACCGAAATGTGGACTGGCTGGTTTTACGGTATCTAACTTGACATTGCCTGGCGCACTCGAGATTTGGGAGAACGATGGTGATGTCACGATTCCGTTGTCATTACGCGAATCAAAAGATCATACACAAGTGTATGGCTATCCTAGTAACATCGCATCTCCACTACAAATAATGACTGAGGGTCCTATCGGTGCCGCTGCGTTTAATAATGAGTTTGGCCGTCCGAATATTGGTGGTTATTTCCGTACTTATGAGCAAAATGTAGCAGGGCGTATGCGTGGTTATCACAAGCCAATCATGATTGCTGGTGGTATGGGAAACATCTCCGCCAAACATACGCATAAGGATGATCTACCAGCTGGTACGTTGTTGATACAAATTGGTGGACCAGGAATGCGTATCGGTATAGGCGGAGGTGCAGCTAGTTCGATGGCTACGGGTACTAACATTTCAGAGCTTGATTTTAATTCAGTCCAGCGTGGTAATCCAGAAATTCAACGTCGGGCACAGGAGGTAATCAACTGGTGTTGGGCACAGAGTGATCAGAACCCCATTCTATCTATTCATGACGTAGGTGCAGGTGGATTATCGAATGCTTTTCCAGAGCTCGTTGATGGTGCGGATAAGGGTGCATTATTTAATTTACGTAATGTGCAACTCGAAGAGTCTGGCATGTCACCTGCTGAAATTTGGAGCAACGAAGCACAGGAGCGCTATGTATTGGCGATTGCGCCGGATAATTTTTCTGTTTTTGAGGCAGTGTGTAAAAGGGAGCGCTGTCCGGTAGCAGTGGTTGGGGTCTCTACGGATGAGCGTCAATTAAGACTTGTTGATGCTTTGCATCCTGAGTTTCCAGACCCTGTGGATATCCCGATGGATATATTACTGGGTAAACCCCCACGGATGCATCGTGATGTTAAGCGCATTATCCCTGTGTTCCCTGACGTTGATCTGACTGGTTTGGTACTTGATGATGTGGCACGTGCTGTGCTGCGGCATCCAACGGTAGCTTCAAAGTCTTTTTTGATTACGATCAGTGATCGAACAGTAGGAGGGTTAACTACTCGAGATCAGATGGTTGGTCCATGGCAAGTGCCGGTCGCGGATTGCGCTATCTCTCTGATGGATTATACGAGTTATCGTGGGGAAGCAATGGCCATGGGTGAGCGTACTCCACTGGCTGTGATTAATCCTCATGCATCAGGCCGCATGGCTGTTGGAGAGGCGATCACGAATATTATGGCAGCACCAATCATCTCATTGGATCAATTAAAACTTTCCGCCAATTGGATGGCTGCTTGTGGGAGTGAAGGCGAGGATGCAGCCTTGTTCGATATGGTCAAAGCGGTTGGTATTGAACTATGTCCAGCATTAGGTATATCGATTCCTGTTGGGAAAGACTCGTTGTCCATGCGTACACAATGGCAAGAAAATGGTCAACTTAAGGAAGTTGTCCCGCCCGTTTCATTGATTGTCTCAACGTTTGCCTCTGTTGAGGATGTTCGTTACCAATTGACACCGCAGCTGCATAGCATTAAAGAAGTTGGTGAAACAGTCTTGATCGCGATTGACCTTGGTCGGAACCAGTATCGCATGGCTGGTAGCATTTTGGCGCAGGTTACGCAGCAGATTGGTAATGAAACACCAGATGTTGATGATCCAATTGACCTCAAATATTTTTTCAATGCTATTCAGTTATTGAATCGGACCGGTAGGTTGCTAGCTTACCATGACCGCTCCGATGGCGGACTTTTTGTGACCGTTGCAGAAATGGCGTTTGCCGGACACGTTGGTGTTTCGCTAAATATTGATATCCTCACGATTGATAAGGATTTTGAATCAGATTACGGTGACGCTAAAGATTGGGTGAAACAAACGATTGGTCGTCGTGAAGATAAAACATTACGGGTATTGTTTAGCGAAGAGCTGGGAGGTGTGATACAAGTTCGCGCTGAAGATCGTGATGGTGTATTACAAGTTTTGCGTGAAAACGGCCTAGCGGCTTGTAGTCATGTGATTGGTAAGCTAAATACAGGTGATGTGATTGAGATTTATCGTGATGCCAAGAAAATTTTTAGTGCTCCACGTGTTGAATTGCATCGCTTGTGGAACGAGGTTAGCTGGCGTATCTCCAAGCTGCGAGATACACCAGCGTGTGCTGATGCGGAATTTGATGCCCTGAATAATACATCAGATCCTGGCTTAAGTTCGAGACTTACCTTTGATTCTAGGGTGGACATTGCAAAACCTTTTATCTCCACGGGTGTACGGCCCAAGCTCGCAATTTTGCGTGAGCAGGGTGTAAATTCTCATCTTGAGATGGCTTATGCATTCGACCGTGCAGGATTTGCAACATATGACGTACATATGAGCGATTTGCTCAGTGGTGAAGCGAAACTTGTTGATTTTCAAGGTTTTATTGCCTGTGGTGGTTTCTCTTATGGAGATGTTCTGGGTGCGGGGGAAGGTTGGGCTAAAACGATTCTCTTTAATTCAGCGCTGGCAGATCAGTTCTCGGATTTTTTTAATCGTCTTGATACCTTTGCCCTTGGAGTATGTAACGGTTGTCAGATGATGAGCAATTTATCCAATATGATTCCTGGAGCAATTCATTGGCCGAAGTTTACGTTCAATAATTCGAAGTATGAGGCACGTCTAGTACAGGTCGAGGTTCTTGATTCGCCTTCGATTTTTTTCAGCGGTATGGCAGGTACGCAAGCACCAATCGTAATTTCTCATGGTGAGGGTTTTGCAAATTTTAATCTACAAGGTGATATTGAAAATGCTATCCCAGCACTTCGTTTTGTGGATCACCATGGAGTGGCTACACAAGTGTATCCATTCAATCCAAATGGATCGCCTCGTGGATTGACCTCGTTCACCACATTAGATGGCCGTTTCACGGTCATGATGCCTCATCCAGAGCGAGTCTTCCGCACAGTACAGATGAGCTGGGCACCGAAATCATGGGAAGCAGATACCCCATGGATGAGGATGTTCCGTAACGCGCGCTGCTGGATTGGCTAACGTCGAGCTGTTTAGCGAAGTATTTTTTAACCTTAACTTTTTTCAACTATGATTACTTCTCTAGCTTGTCAAGGAAGGACACCGATTACTATGAGTGCGAGTGATGCAGGCTTACAGATTAAGGTTAGGTAATAAAATTTGAACTGTGATTAGTGGAATCACTCAAATTTCTTTATCGAATTTTTGATTTTTCTATTAAATTTTCTTCGAGAAGATGCATTCTTTCTTCACGGGCGCGATGCTCTAATTGAGGTTTGAGTTCTGCCAGTGATGGAACTTGTATGTTCCTTAGATCATCGAGCTTGATAACATGGTAGCCAAAATTTGTTTTCACAGGCGTTTCGATGATTTGCCCCTTTTTTAGCTGTAGTAATACTTCTTTAAATTCTGATACATATGAGCTAGCTGATGACCATTCCAGTCTACCACCATTCTTTGCTGAACCCTTGTCTTTTGAATACTGTTTGGCTAATTTTGAGAAATTGACTCCATTTTTGAGTTTGATAATGATTTTTTTGGCAGTATCTTCATCTTCTAACAGAATGTGGCTAGGGCGATATTCCTTATCACCAATTTGCTGTTTAATTTCGTCGTAGCGAGCCTGTAACTCATCGTCACTGATGGGAGATTTTACAATATCAGTGACTAGTGCACGGATTAAGACGGTTTGTTTTGTCAATTCAACTTGCGTTTTTACGTCTGCACGGGCTGCAATGCCCCGACGAATTGCCTCTTGAGCTAGAATTTCACGCTTGACCAATTCTCCTCGGATTTGCTGCCGCAATTCAGGTGAATCTGAATAACCTTGCTGCACCATTTCATTGAGCATTACATTGACCCGCGATGTGGGTATAGGTGAGCCATTTACGATGGCAACATTTTGGGCAAAAGTAGACAAAGATACTATTGCGGTGAGCGAGAGAGCTATATGAGCAAAGTTCAATGCCATGCTAATTTTCCTAACATTTTACGAGGAGAACAGAACTTTATAAATATTTGACATTTGCAACTTAACCTTCATTAGGCGATAGTGCTTTGATTACAAGTGCATGAATGCCATTTTCCATCAAATCAGCAAGTGCATCGTACACTAAGCGATGCCGTTCTACATGATTTTGACCGATGAAAGCTGCAGATACGATACGTATCTGATAATGCCCGCCAGCTGCTGCACTAGCATGACCAGTGTGACGAGAGCTGTCATTTTTGAGTGTAAATTCAATCGGCCTTAAAGTGGTTCGTAAGCGTGTTTCGATAACATCTTCGATATTCGACATGATTATTCATCTGATTTCATATGTTTAGATAGCCAAATGCTTTGTAAAATAAAGAATATAAGCATTAATCCCATACCACCGAATAATTTAAAATTAACCCAGAGGTCTGTAGAAAAATTGTAGGCAATCAATAGATTCAAAGCTCCAATCGCAATAAAAAATAGCGTCCAGCTATAGCTAAGCTTCTGCCAGATAGATTCGGTTAAGGTTATTTTCTCTCCCATCATGGCGTGAATCAAGTTGCGGTTGAAGAAGTGCTCTGTAATAAAAAGTGTCACACCAAATAACCAATAAAGGACTGTTGGCTTCCATTTAATGAATGCTTCGTTGTGGAACCAAATCGTGGCACCACCAAAAATTACAATGATTGCGAAACTGATCCACTGCATTGACTCAATCTTACGGCGATGAAAGCACATCCAGATGATCTGAATTAACGTGACGATGATGATAGTACCAGTGGCGACATAAATACCGGCAAATTTAAAGACAATGAAAAAAAGAATTAGGGGGAGAAGGTCGAATAAAAATTTCATACATTCTCGACAAAAAGAGAAATATCAATGATCATCTTCATATTATCATTTTAAATGATATTTTTGATTTCTATATTTCGACGTAATGGGAATCTCCTCATAATTTTAAAGAGGAGTGATGCTGAGTTAATAGAATCCAACCTACGTATTTCATGTAGGACCATTCGAACAATTGGCTAGAGAAATATTTGCATTAGTGTAGTTTTCTGCAGTGGGTTTTTCAATAAGTTCTATTTCCTGCATGTGGACAGTTAATTTTATTTTGCTAGACTTTTTTGATCAGTTTCAAACAAATTGATGAGTAAGGATAATCTCATTAAGTTACCTTATCTTGGTAGTCAAATTTTCGAATGCCCATCGTACTATACTAAGCATTTAAGTAGTCCTGATAAGCAAAGGTAATCCCCCACACCGCATTGTATATTGGTATTTTTTGAAGTGACGTATAACCTTATGCATAGTATCCTAAAGGTTTGGGTTTTGGTAGCTGTGAGATTTCATAGGGCATAAGGTAGTGCCAAGAACTTCAGACGAGTGCCGTCTACTTGTCCAAGATGTACGTCGTCAGCAGCACGTGCCATTAATTTTACTTCTACCAAGCAGTCCCATCCTCCTTCTGGTGAATGAGATACGTTTAGAACATGCCCACATGGTTGCTGTTTGTCTGAGCTTTCGAAAAGTTCTTGGCCTGGTTTGGGTTGACCATCGTCGAGATGCGCAAGAAATAACCGGCGTTTGATCGTGCCGCGATACTGGCTCCGAGCTACAATTTCTTGACCTGGATAGCAGCCTTTACGAAAACTCACACCTCCAATAAGTTCTAAGTTGATCATTTGAGGCACAAATTGTTCCTGGGTGACAGCGACGATTTTGGGTACTCCACTTTGTACATCAAGCCAATGGACGAGCTCTGGTGCGATAATTTCGAGATTGGGGACATTTAACAAGTTTTCCCACACATGCTTAACTACCTCGACGGGGATACTCCAGAGGTAGTGTGCTCGTGCCCGTGCTGCGGTGCTTGCATTTGGCAAGCAAACGAGTGTGCCGGCTGTTTGACTATGTGTGATAGAGAGTGGTGTGATGGGCAGTGTTGAAAAATATTGTTTCAATACTAATTCAACTGAATGACCGCCGACTCGAAGTAAGGCGCGATCGTTTGTGCCATCAGCAAGTTTTGCTTTTGCCCGTAATAGGAACATCGACAAACGTTTTTGTATCGAAACTCGTACATCGGCTGAACATATTAGAGAAATACAGTTTTCATCCTTCCAAACAAGGAAAGTAGCCAGTAAACGTCCCTTTGGCGAGCAATACCCAGCTAAAGTAGCCGTGTGAGTTAGTGACTGTGTAATATTAGCGGTCAGCTGGCTTTGTATGAAAGCTATAGCATCGGTACCACTACAGGTGATGATCCCCGAATCAGTCGAAATTGTGGCAAAACTTCCGTGCTTTAACGCGTCAAATTGTGCAGCTTGTGTTGCTTCTGAATGATGCGGAATATCCGGAAGAAAATTACACCAACGTGGATTCATAAATGAATTAGCCTGTCAATCTGTGAGAGTTTCGTTAGTGCAAGTATTATATTGTCTTTAGTGTATGGAAGTACCAGTAATCTTTGTTCACGTTCATATATAGAACCATTCTAGCTTGATTAGCACAGTATTTGGGTAATTATGTTTCGCATGTTTTTCAAACGTATATTCTTATTGCTTATAATTGCCGGATGTGTGGCTGGTTGTGCTGCATATTATTGGGCTACGTTCAAGATGGTGCTTACATCTCCCTTAATTGAGGTTACGGTAAAACCGCACAGTGCTGTGCCTAGTGTCGCGGCACAATTGCGAGATGGTGGTCTACCTATTCATCCACTTTTTTTTAATTTCTTGACACGTGTAATGGGTGTTTCTACAAAGCTAAAATCTGGCAGTTACGAGTTTTTGAACGGGGTTTCACTCTATGAAGTCATAGAAAAAATCGCCAGAGGTGAAGTAAATCACTATGGGATCACAGTAATCGAGGGATGGACGTTTAAACAGATGCGTGCCGAAGTTGATTTGCATCCTGCTTTGAAGCACGAATCGATAGGAATGAGTGATGCTGAATTGATGCACCGAATAGGTGCTGATGGCCTCATGGCAGAGGGAATGTTTTTCCCTGATACATATCTTTTTACCAAAGGATCAACAGATTTGGAATTGTATCAACGTGCCTATCGTTTGATGCAAAAACGCTTGAACGAAGCCTGGGCATCTCGTGTGCCTGGCCTGCCGTTTAATGTACCATACGAGGCTTTGATTATGGCATCTCTTGTGGAAAAAGAGACAGGACAACTTGATGAACGATCGAAAGTTGCTGCCGTGCTCATCAATCGGTTAAAAAAAGGAATGCTGCTGCAAACAGACTCAACAGTAATTTACGGTATGGGAAAACTATATACAGGACGTATTCGTAAGCGAGATTTGATCAGAGATACACCCTATAACTCTTATACAAGAGCAGGTCTCCTGCCAACACCAATTGCCTTGCCAGGACATGCATCGTTGAGTGCAGTTCTGAATCCTGCCAAAACGGATGCTTTATATTTTGTGGCATGTGGTGACGGAACCAGTCATTTTTCACTTAACTTGCAGGAACATAATCGTGCTGTGGAAAAATATCAACGAGCTCGGCAATAATGGGTAAAATTAATTCTCGTATGATACTACCAGGTCGATTTATCACCTTCGAAGGAATTGATGGTGCTGGGAAAAGCACCCATTTGAAGAATTTTGTTCAAGTATTACGTATGCGACTTGCGCCGCTTGGTCTGCAGGTGATTGACACCCGCGAGCCAGGAGGCACCCCTTTAGGAGAAAAGCTAAGAACATTACTGCTTCATGAAACTATGCATTTAGAGACTGAAGCATTGTTAATGTTCGCGGGACGGCGTGAGCATCTTACACGCGTAATTGAACCAGCCCTTGCACGCGGTGATTGGGTTGTCTCAGATCGTTTCACGGATGCGACTTTTGCGTATCAAGGTGGTGGACGTGGTTTGTCGCTTGATAAGTTGGTTACGCTTGAAACTTGGGTGCAGGGCGAACGTCAGCCTGACTTGACTTTTTTATTTGATTTAGCTCCTGAAATCGCTGCAAGGCGGATGGCTAGAACCAGGTTTCCCGACAAATTCGAGCGTGAATCGATCATTTTTTTTGCTCGAGTGCGAGCAGAATATTTGCGCCGAGTTTCGGTGGCGCCAGAACGTTTTGTCGTGATTGATGCTACAAAATCTGTCGAAGCGATCGCCTTGCAAATTTTGGATGAGCTGGATAGGAGTAAAATACCTGCATTATAAGAATAATTTTATAGATGCACTTGATAACTTCCACTCGCTATTTATTGCTCCTAAATTCGTTAGATAAGGGGATGCATGCTGTATTCGTGGCAATCTCGTGACTGGTCTCGATTGGCTAATCTTCGTGATCATTTACCTCACGCACTGTTGTTACAAGCTCTGCCTGGCACCGGTGAGATTGAGTTGGCATTCCACTTCGCACAAGGACTCCTTTGCGAAGCAGTACGGAGTGATCTACAACCCTGTGGTAAATGTACCGCATGCCAATGGTTCATTAAGGGAAACCATCCTGATTTTCGAGCTGTTTATCCTGAAATATTCATTGGGTTGTTATCTGAGGAGGCAAAGTCGGATAACAACATGAAAAAGAAACCGAATATTCTCAGTAAAGAGATAAAAATTGAGCAGGTGCGTCATTTAATCGATTTTGCAAACTTAGGTAGTCATCGACATGGAAATCGTGTTGCTGTGCTTTATCCTGCAGAGTCTTTGAACATGAACGCTGCCAACGCTTTGCTTAAGACGTTGGAAGAACCACCTGAAGGTGTTATTTTTATTCTTGTAACGACAGGGCGAAATCTCTTGTTACCGACAATCCTCAGTCGTTGCCGTCGTATAGTGTTGTCTCGTCCAGATATAGAATCTAGTACGCAATGGTTAATGTCTTCGGCTGTCCTTGATTATGGGGAAGCGATGTCCATTTTAACAGAAGCTGGAGGCGCTCCACTGCACGCACTTCTACTAAGCACTCCTGAGGAACGTCTTTGGCGCAATCATTTGCTCATACAGCTAGAGAAAGGGGCAGCACTCGACGTATTCACTTGCGCCGAAAAATTGTATAAACGAAGTTTGATAGATATTCTTGTTACATTGCAACGATGGTGTTTTGATTTGCTTTCGGCTCGTATGACTGGTGTAATACGATTTTTCCCTGCTCGTATAGAACAGTTAGAACGCTGTGGGCATAATACCGACAATCTCCGTTTACTTGGATTTTTACGTGAGCTTGAGCAGCAACGTGAATTCCAAAATCATCCACTGAATAAAAATGTATTACTCGAGGCATTATTTTTGAAGTATCAACAACTTTTTACAGATGTAGGTAGTGTCTAATTACCTCTCATACGCTACCAAAACCATGATTGTCGCTATCAGCTTTATCCCTAGGTCGATGAGAATTGGAACAAGGCTACTAGCATATTTGTGCGTATTAGCTCGGAGCTACAAGTGATACTTTTATTTTTAAACTACTCTGATTTTAACCTCGTCGTGTAGTCTACTTTTACTGGTACACGCATCAAACTTCGTTTATAAAATTTAATATAGAATGTTTATTGATTCGCACTGTCACCTTAATTTTCAAGAGCTAGCGACTCAGATGCCTGAGTTGCTAGCTAAAATGCGAGAGGCTCAGGTGAGTCATGCATTGTGTGTTTCCGTTGATTTATTAACACTACCGGATGTACTGGCAATTGCCTCCTCACATGAGAATATATATGCATCTGTTGGTGTACATCCTGATCATAAGGATATGCTTGAGCCATCGGTCAACGATTTAATTCGTCTTTCTAATATGCCAAAAGTGGTTGCTATCGGTGAAACTGGGCTTGATTATTACCGCTTGGAGAGCCATTCTATTGAGGCTATGGAATGGCAGCGTAATCGTTTTCGCCGTCATATTCAGGCGGCGAAAATTGCAAAAAAACCACTGATTATTCACACTCGTTCAGCAGCTCAAGATACTCTACGGTTAATGCGCGAGGAAAAAGCGAGCGAAGTCGGAGGAGTTGTACATTGTTTTACCGAAAGCTGGGAATTTGCTGCTGCGGTACTGGCAGAGAATTTTTACATTTCCTTTTCAGGTATTATCACATTCAAGAATGCAGGAGAATTGACGCACGTTGTGCGTCGTGTACCGCTGAATAAAATGTTGATCGAGACGGATTCACCTTACCTCGCACCAGTCCCATATCGGGGTAAGCTAAATCAACCGAGTTATGTTAAATATGTCGCGGAATTTATCGCAAAATTGCGTGGTGAATCAGTAGAGGCAATTGCAGAAGCAACTTCTGATAATTTTCATGCACTTTTTTCTGTTTGATGATTTTGGTAGGAGCAATCTTAAGCATACCTAAATTTAAATCATTTAACTAAGGGGCATACCAGGGGAGTAATTGGTGTATTCCTTCTCTATTCGTACAATTGACCACTTGCTTATACACTGAGCTTATTCAGCTACCCGGGTAAGGGTAGTGGGGATATGCTAATTATTTTTAGAAAATCTGTGATGTGTTTGAGATGTAAATGGATAAAATTTTAATAGTGCTAGGTATTCGCTTAAATACCCAAAATGGAGCTGATAGCTCCATTTTCTAATTTTGGTAATTCATATCTATGAATTTTTATTAATTCTTAATATTTAATTTATTTATTAAAATAATATCTTGCTTATGTTTTCCACTTTGCAGAATTTTATCACTTTTTTTGATGGCCCAGTGTAAGCATACTAAATAATTAACTGCCTTCTAAGCGGTGCTTGGTCGAGTGTACGTTTCTGGGAGCGAACTACTAAAATTACATGATTTTTCTTTAAACTGACGATTTTCGCAATCAATTTTTTCCTCGACAATCCCTTTCTGATATTGTAAGTTTAGGTGGTTCTTTCTGCAATGTACAAATTGATTTGTGTTCCAAGGCATTATAGACCGTTACAGACCTCAGTCAGATTTATGATAAGCCGTTTCCGTTGCAGAGGGTGCTATTTTGTACTTTTTCTATACGACACTTATCGTCTATTATGGCGCTTACCGCACACCAACTCGCCGAGTTTAAAGATAAAGGCTTCTTGATTTTGCCACGCTATGCTTCGGTGGATTACTGTGAAGATATTTTGTCAGATGTAAGACAGGAGCTAGAACAAAGTCGAGGACCATTGGAATATGAAGCAGATCTAGGCTATGAGGGTGCACCGAATTCTCGACAAGCAGAAGGCGGGCTAACTGTGCGGCGATTACTTAAAGCTTATGATCGGAGCGATAATCTACGTCATTGGGCCACTCATCCTGATCTTATTCAGTCCCTCGAACAAATCTTTTTAGAAGATGTTGTTCTAACACTTGCACATCATAATTGTGTAATGACTAAACATCCTAATTTCGGTACGGCGACAGGGTGGCATCGTGACATTAGATACTGGTTTTTCAATCGCAACGATCTTGTGTCCGTGTGGCTCGCACTTGGCACTGAGACTGCTACCAATGGGGCATTGCGTTTCATCCCAGGTTCACATCATGAGATGATTGCTCCTTATCAACTTGATGCGCTTGATTTTCTACGGCCTGAAGTTCCGGAGAATCGGAAACTTTTTGAACATAGTATCCAAGTAGAACTTTCACAAGGCGATGTTGTCCTTTTCCACAGTGGTTTGTTTCATGAAGCAAGCCGAAATGAAGGTAAAAATACAAAATTTTCCGTGGTTTTTGCTTATCGTGGTAGTAGCAATCTACCAATGCCAGGTTCACGATCTGCGTCTCACGGCGAGATTTTCACTAAAATCTAGGAGTTTATCTGTTGAAAATTTATGTAGGCTTAGATAGCCTGTAGGTCGGATTGGCATTATCGTTTGCCTCATATGCACCTAATAAACACATTGGCAGCTAATTTCATCATATTAGCGTTACTTTTTACTGCAAAATTTTTATTACGGTAACCTAATAAATTGGGCAACATTAGTCGCTTTTGAGCTAGATAGCCAAGGAATGTATCCAAGCATTGGTGATTGAATGCGTTTTTTTAGACAATTGATTGTGGCGTCAATCTGTCTCATTTCGGCATCGACAATATTAGCAATCCAGCCGACCATGCTGATGCCTCTGGCGGAAATTGCCTCGGTGGTTAGTAAAGTATGATTAATACATCCTAACCGAATCCCAACGACCAAAATAACAGGTAATTCAAGTATCGTGACGAGATGACCCATGTGAACGTTTTCATTGAGCGGAACAAGGAATCCGCCAATACCCTCCACAATAACTGAGTCAGCATATTTCTGAAGAGCACGATAGCAATGTTGTATGTGATTAACTTTGATTTGAATCCCTTCTGTGGCTGCTGCGATATGTGGGGCCGTGGGTTCGCGTAGCAGATAGGGATTATTTAAGGCGATTGGCACATCTACATTAGAAGCTTCTCGCAAAGCCGTTACGTCGTCATTTTGCCAAGCTCCGGAATTAAAAACGGCGCCTGATGCTACTGGTTTCATACCTACAGCACGATATCCTTTATTCGCGAAGTGATGGAGGAGCCCTGTACTGACTAATGTTTTACCTACTCCTGTGTCCGTGCCTACGACAAAATAACCTTTATACTTAGAAGACATGGTTAAACCCCATACATGACATTATCAGCGACTCGCTTTATGCGCGATGCAAGGATATCAATTTCTTCGGTATCTAGAATGTACGGAGGCATGAGGTAAACGGTTTTCCGAATTGGACGAATGAGGAGTTCCTGCTTAGTTGCCTCTGTATAAAACCGGTGAGCAAACGTTCTGGTATTTTCTGAATCGTTGATGATCGCATCACATGCCCAAATCATACCCTGCTGGCGGAAATGATGAAAGTCTGGATGTTGGGCGAGGGGCTGTAGTGCAACGTTAATATATTCTGCTAAGACACGGTTGCGTTCGATGATGTTGTCTTCTTCAAATATGGATAGCGTTGCAAGGGCCGCGCGGCATGCTAGTGGATTACCTGTGTAGGAATGGGAATGTAAAAAACCACGATGTAAATCTGTATCGTAGAATGCGCTATATATATCAGCGCTTGCCATGACTAAGGATAGCGGAAGATAACCTCCACTGATACCTTTAGATAGACAAAGCAAATCTGGCCAAATACCGGCTTGCTCGCAGGCAAAAAATTTCCCTGTTCGTCCACATCCGACAGCGATTTCATCAGCGATGAGGTGGACATGATAACGATTACACAAAGAACGTAATCCTTGTAGGTATGAAGCATCATACATTGCCATAGAATTAGCACACATGACCATTGGCTCTACAATTACTGCAGCAATGTGGTTTGCACGTCTTTCTAAAAGAGATTGAAGTGTATCTAGCGCATGTTGAAGAACATCATTAGGTGTTTGGCCGTCACGAGCCTGACGTGAATCAGGTGAGGGGACGACATGAGCAGCTCGAATTAGCGGCTCATAGGCCTCTCGAAACAATGAGGTATCGGTGATTCCCAGTGCACCAAGCGTTTCTCCGTGGTAACTGCCCTGTAGACAGACAAATTCCTGCTTCTTCGAATATCCTATGTTGCGCCAGGCATGTGCGCTCATTTTGAGCGAGATCTCAACGGCGGAAGCACCATCTGACGCATAAAAGCAGTGCCCTAAGGCATTGCTGGTCAGTGCTGAGAGTTTTTCTGACAGAGTGACAACTGGCTCGTGAGTAAAACCAGCTAGCATGACATGTTCCAGATAATCGAGTTGCTCCTTGATCGAGTTATTGATCCGATCATTAGCATGACCGAATAGATTGACCCACCATGAGCTGATTGCATCCAGATATCGCCGACCATCAGCATCATAGAGCCATGCGCCTTTCCCACGGACGATAGGAATGAGTGGCATAGTTTCATGATGTTGCATCTGTGTGCAGGGATGCCAAACACTACGCAAACTACGTAGAATGAGAGCAGAAGATTTTGAGGTGTTCATATTATCGCTCAACCTTTAGGACAGTTGCGATCTTCATCAGTGCCTTTGCTAGGCATATCACATCGTCCTCTGTATGCAATGCACTGAGGGAAATACGTAAACGTGCTGTTCCATCAGGGACAGTGGGTGGACAGATTGCAGGTACCCAAATGCCTTGATTTTTCAGCATGCTTGCTAAAGTTTGGGTGGTCTGATTATCGCCTATGATTATTGGGTGGATGGCAGTTTTCGAATGTATTAATGGCCATGGCAGCCCATACAAGACTTTTTGTAATTTTTTGCCTAACGTCCGGAGCCTAATACGTCGCCATTCCTCTTCGTAAATTAGAGGCAGTGCCGCAGATGCTGCTGTGGCGAGAAGCGCAGGGTTAGATGTGGTGTACATATAAGTACGCGCTCGCTGAAGAAGCCAATCTGAGATATGTCGATTGGCTGCAACAAATGCACCAGCAACCCCTGCTGCTTTCCCTAGCGTACCCATGTAAAGAAGCTGCTCCGATTTCAACCCAAAGTGATGCAGGCTGCCCTTCCCATGCGGGCCAAGAACACCAAAACCGTGAGCATCATCGACGAGTAACCATGCATCGTAACGCTCGCAAATAGTAATCAATTCTGCTAAATGAGCGATATCTCCATCCATACTAAAAACGGCATCGGTTACCACAAGTTTACTAGGACTTTTGCATTTCTGTAGAAGCTTTTCTAGCTTGAAAACATCACTGTGCGCATATACCTTGAATTCAGCACGGGAAAGTCGGGCTCCATCAATTAAGGAAGCATGATTCAGACGGTCGCAGAATATTGTATCTCCAGGCCCCACAAGTGCACTGATTACACCAAGATTAGCCATGTATCCGTTTGAAAAATAAATGACCCTTGGTATCTCGAGAAATGCAGCTAATGTTTGCTCCAAATCTTCATGAGCCTTTGTATGTCCACAAATAAGGGCTGAGGATGAGCTACCTACACCGAATTCAGACATACCGGTTATTATCGCTGCAATTAGGTTAGGATGATTTGCTAGGCCGAGATAGTCATTGCTACAAAATGAAAGAAAGGATTGATTATTGACACGTAAAGAAGGGTTCTGTGGGCCTTCAATGATGCGACGTGTGCGTAACAAACATTGTGACTCCATACGCATGAGCATTGCCTGAAAATCATTCATAGCAATTCTCCTCTAATAAATCCTTTATTAGGAAGCTAAGGATATTTGAGGTGTTAAAACACAAGTCAGTGGAAGTGATGTTAACCCGTGGTATGCCTTGTTGCTTTGCCATAGCGGCTTATCAGAAGTGAGCTGAAGACGAGGAAGAGCTTTCATTAAACTTTGGAAAGCAATGTTAGCTTCCATATAAGTGAGTGTGGCACCAACGCAGGCGTGAGGACCATAACCAAACGACAGATGATTTCTTTCATCGCGGTTGATATCTAGTCGATTTGGTGAAATGAAGCATCTTGGATCACGATTAGCTGATGCAATATCTAAGATGGCAAGTTGTCCTTTGCGTAGAAGGCATCCTTGGATAGAGACATCCTGCCGTAGCCGGCGCCCAGTGTATTGGATTGGGCTATCGTAACGCAACAATTCTCGCAACGCCCTTGGTAGGAGCTCCGGTGAATTCTGTAATGATTTCCATTGCGCTGGGTGACGAAGTAAAGCCAGCATTCCATTCCCAAGAAGATGACGAGTCGTTTCATAACCAGCAAAGAGTAAAGTGCAGGATTGAGCTAACATCTCAACTGTTGAAATCTGACCTTTTTGTTTTTTTTTCAAAAGCTTGGCAGTTATGCTTTCACTATCTAGTAAGTTGGGTTGATTCAGCATCTGGTTGAAGTAGTCACGTATTTTTACTAAAGCTTCCTGTGCAGCAAAGGCTTGTTCTATCGTTGGTATAGGACTTCCGATGAAAGTGGCAATGCTGCTTGCTGACTTTATAAATTGTGATTGAATCTCTGGAGTAACGCCCATCAAGTCAGCAATTACTAATGCAGGAATCGGTTGGGCAAACTCGCTGATATAGTCGAAATGGATCGTCTGTCTACCAGTTGAATCTAGTGTCGCTTTAGAAATAATATTTTTGATAAGTTGATCCACAATCCCAGAAATTCTGGGAGCTCGCTTCTGCAAAGCAGTACTGTTAAACTCGCCGGCAATTGCGCGACGTAGTCGAATATGAGCATGACCGTCAATAAATAGCAGAGAGCGAGAGAGGAGACGCTTGAATTCACGCAATGCATTCTTATCTTGACGCTGATGTTGATCAGCGATTTTGGTTGGATCAATGCTGCTGTTGACCCAGCGTGCCGCACGGGCTACAGAAAATCGCGGGTCGCGCAGGGCCGCGGCAACATCACGATAGCTACTCAATACCCATGCACCCTTGCAATATACTTCGCTCCAAACAGGAGCTTCTTCCCATGATTCATTAAGAGGATGCGAATGTACCTTAGTGCCTGTGATGAGATTCATTCTATGGAGGATCCTTTCCTTTGGGGATTTTCGATCGTCTATGCGACGTCATCCGCATGACCATATGGGATTTCTGTATCTATAGAATCAAAAAATACACTTTATTTTTTAGAGATTAAAACACCTGTATGGTGATTATTATAAATAATTTATAGAAATCGTCTATGCGAAATACTCAGAAAGAAAAATCGAAGAATACTTGGTAGATCGATGAAGTGATCAATATAAAAATATAATCGCTTGATTAAAATTATCTCAATATTTAACTGAAATTTTGATCATACTTACTACGTCAAATAAAGAACATTTTCGTATGAAATAACATTCCAAAACGTTCAAGAATAAATAACTTTAAATAACTTGATATTAAAATGCAAAAAAGCCATTTTTGCGCTATATCATATATGTAAAACGAATATTTTATAAACGACGTTTCTACCAGAACTGGGCTTCAATCTGAAAATGCATATATGACCGAGTAGTTCATCTTATTTTTCTAGTCTGATTTTTTTCGAAACAGAATCCAGACTAGCTACTCTGTTTCTCCAGATAGGAATAGGTGTTTCACGATCGCCGTTCCCATGCTTCTCTTTGGGTGCATAATTACCAAAAATGAACTTCTGGTGCCGGAGAGAGGAATTGAACCTCCGACCTTCTCATTACGAATGAGCTGCTCTACCAATTGAGCTACTCCGGCTATGCGAAGAGGAAGAATAATACTTTTCTGTTGACATGTTGTCACTAACTTTATCTAAAAAATTTTGATGATATTTCATACTTAGCCAGCTAATTCCTATATATCGATGTGGTAGCGTGTCACTCGTTCAACTTCATTCTTTGATCCAATAAATACGGCAACACGCTCGTGCAGTTCTATTGGTTGAAGATCAAGAATACGTTGACTTCCGTTAGTTGCTGAGCCACCTGCTTGTTCTACGATGAAGCTGATTGGATTGGCCTCATACATTAGTCGTAGCTTACCGGGCTTGTTTGGCTCACGTTTGTCTGCTGGATATATGAAAATTCCACCATGATTTATAATGCGATGCACGTCAGCGACCATCGATCCAACCCAGCGCATATTAAAGTTTTTGCCACGCACACCATCCTGGCCAGCTAGAATTTCATCGATGTACCGTTGTACAGGCGGATACCAATGTCGTGAATTCGATGCATTGATAGCGAATTGTTGCGTCTCTTCCGGAATTCGGATATTTTCTTGGCTAAGTACCCATGAGCCTATTTCACGGTCGAGTGTGAAACAATTTACACCGTGGCCTGTTGTCAGAACAAAGTCTGTTTGTGGACCATACACTGCATAGCCTGCAGCCACTTGCTCTGTACCAGCTTGTAAGAAGTCCTTCTCGCTTGGTTGTGTCACTTCCTTTGGGCAGCGCAGTACGGAGAAGATGGTGCCGATAGATATATTTACATCTATGTTTGAAGAACCATCGAGTGGATCAAACATCATCAGGTACTCGCCTTTAGGAAATCGATTTGGAATATGAAAAATATTTTCCATTTCTTCTGAAGCTATGGCTGCGAGATGCCCCCCCCATTCGTTAGCTTTGATCAAAATTTCGTTGGAGATGATATCTAGTTTCTTTTGAGTTTCGCCTTGTATATTTTTGCTGCCAGCAATGCCGAGTACTCCCCCTAGTGCACCTTTGGAAACGATATTGCTAATCGACTGACATGAGCAAGCAAAAACCTCGATAAGGAAGCGAAGCGTAGGTGGGATGCTGTTGAACTCTCGCTGTTGCTCAATGAGATATTGCGTGAGAGTCTTATTCCGCATGATGCCTCCAAAGAAAAAATGTCTATAGACGATTCTACATCTGGTAACTCGAAATTCTAGTTATTTTCTTTGAGATCTTGCTGAACGTGTAAAAGTATCTTCTACCTATGGTATCAATCAAGAAGTGCATCGAAGTATGCATCGTCTGGTCCGATATGAGATGGTACATTCCATTTAGCGTCTCGCATGCTGTGTGCCACTTGTTTATCGACTCCCATTAGCACGGCAAATATCGCCATACGAACCGGAATACCATTGTCTGTTTGGCGGAAAATCGCAAGTCGCGGGTCGTTGTTGAGGTCGGTAGACAAATCGTTTGCACCTGCCCGACTGTCACGAGGAAGCGGGTGCATGATAATAGTATGTTTATCGCAATAAGTGTTGATTAGTGCTTGGTTGATCTGAAATTCAGGGGTATAACCTTCGATAGCTTCGTCGGCAAAACGCTCTTTTTGAATGCGAGTTGCATAGACAACGTCAACTTGCTTTAGGTCGGTAAGTGAAGTGCTTTGTTGAATTACGTGCCCATGCTTAGTAACTGAATCAAGAATATAAATAGGCATTTCGAGAGATGGCGGTGAGATCAGTGTAAACTTTAACCTGCGATAATTGGCCAGAAGTTTGATGAGTGAATGAACCGTTCGACCATAGCGTAGATCACCGACCATGGCAATATGCGCCCCGTCAATAAGTTTACCTAGCCGAGAAAACTCTCGACTCATGCTATATAAGTCAAGTATAGCTTGACTTGGATGTTCGCCAGGGCCATCACCACCGTTAATGACAGGAATGTTGGTGGCACGGGAAAATTCTGCTACTGAGCCTTTCTCTGGGTGACGTATGACGAGGGCGTCGACATAGCCACTCATGACACGACTGGTATCGTAAATCGATTCTCCTTTTACCATGGAAGAAAAGGTGAATCCAGTGGTATCACAAACGGAACCACCGAGTCGGCAAAAAGCGGCTCCAAAAGAAACGCGAGTGCGGGTACTTGCTTCAAAAAAAAGGTTACCGAGGACTGCACCTTCGAGCACGCGTGAAATTTTTTGGCGTCGAGCAATAGGCTGCATGATATCTGATACATGGAAGAGTTCTTCCAGCGAGTCGCGCGTTAACTGGTCAACGGATAGGAGATGCGGTTTTCCCGAAATACCAATTTTTTCAGCGAGTGATTCATGTGCGCTTTGCGTATATTCAGTCATTAGAATTTCACGTCCGATGATTTCACTGACGAATTTTTTAACGATACTTGGCATAGTACGATATTCACTCGAATCTTCGGGTAATAACCACGTGTCAAGTGCTCTTCTTCGGACTCCAATACGCTTGGAAAAGCCATCGCGAGTCATATTGAGGCGACGCATCGCGTCGCGCAGAAATGTTTGCTGTGCGCTCATGGTTGGGTTATTGTATATACGCTATGCGCATAATATGTATCGAAATGCTGTTTGTCCAGCAAAAGATTTATGTTTTGGAAATTCTTATTAGGAATGGAAAATCTTCTCAGAAAACTTGATTTGACCTCACTGAGGTTGTTTGTCGCAGTATGTCATGAAAAAAGTATTACACGGGCTGCAGAAAGGGAGTTCATCGCGCCATCAGCAATCAGTCGTCGTATTGCTGATTTGGAGTCGATAATTGGACTGCCGTTGATACATCGGCACCAGCGTGGTATTACAGTGACTTCAGCTGGAGAGACGTTGTACGGGTATGCGAAAAAAATTCTTGGAACGATCGAATCACTGGGTGCCGCATTGTCTCAATTTCATGAGGGGGTGCGTGGCAACGTCAGGATTGCTGCAAATCTTTCGGCGATTGTTCAGTTTTTGCCGGAAGATTTAGCTGCTTTTGAACGAGTTTTTCCTGCAGTGAACGTTGAGTTAGACGAACAACATAGCCATGAGGTTTTGAAGCGTGTTTCTGAACGGATGGTGGGTCTTGGTATCTGTAATGAGGTAAGTGGTATTGAATTATTTGAAACTGTACCTTACCGTACCGATCGATTGGCGGTGGTACTACCTATTTCACATCCGTTAGCATCTGATAGGGAATTAGCATTCGAACTGATAGCGGATGAAATTTTCGTCGGACTACAAGATAAAAGTGCTTTAATGCAAATGATTTATGGGCAAGCGGTGCTACTCGGCAGTTCGCCGCGGGTGAAGGTGCGGGTCTCAAGTCTAGATGCGCTTTGTCGTATGGTACATGCGGGGTTAGGGATTGCTATTGTTCCACACCAGGTTGGCCAACTATATGTCGATGTGCTCGATATCGTGGTGCATCCTTTATTGGATGATTGGGCTTCACGTCAGCTCTGGTTAGCATTTCCGTCCCATGATTCACTCAGTGCAACCGAGTTGGCTTTGGTGAATTTTTTAACGAAATAGTAATGAAAAAAGTTGATAGTATTTTCTTCCAATTACAAGTAGCAATTGGAAGTTGCTTAGAAGTACGAAATAATTGTATATATTGTTTCATGCTCTATGGATCTGGCGTTATATAGGTATTGGGGGAGTGATATTTATTGACCAGTGAAAGTCAAATTTCTTGAACACTTGAATGTCAATGTCAGAAAACTGGCTCTCCTCCATACATGATATTCTATTCGTCACCGCAGTTCGGAGACGTAAGCGGCATGAAGTCAAGTACATAAATAAATATCGGCGCAAAGGCGCCTCGGAGGAAATTATCGGATGCACCACGCCGTCGACTTCATTCAGGATCTTGCTGTAATTATGCTGTTGGCCGGTATTGTTACAGTTATTTTTAATCGTTTTCGTCAACCAGTAGTCCTTGGCTACATTGTCGCGGGCGTGATTATTGGTTCTTATACACCGCCATTCTCTCTGATACATGATGAGAAAACTATCAGTATTTTGGCTGAACTTGGTGTGGTATTTTTAATGTTTTCCCTCGGCCTTGAGTTTAGCTTACGTAAGCTAGCGAGGGTTGGTGTGACAGCAGTTGTCGCAGCATTGACGGAAATCATATTGATGCTATGGATTGGCTTTGAAATTGGCCGTTTCTTCGAATGGAAATTAATGGATTCCTTGTTTCTAGGCGCCATGCTCGCGATTTCTTCGACAACAATTATCGTTAAGGCACTTGATGAACTTGGTTTGAAACGGGAAAAATTCGCACAGCTAATTTTTGGCGTGTTGATTGTTGAAGATATTTTAGCGATTGGGATGATTGCATTGCTATCTGGTATTGCAATCACTGGCTCAGTTGATACCAGTGAAGCAACTTTTACACTTGGCAAACTATTATTGTTTATGGTGGTATCTCTTGTTGTTGGTATCTTGCTTGTACCCCGTGCTATTGCGTATGTTGCGAAGTTCAAGAGTTCCGAGATGTTACTTGTGACCGTACTTGGGTTATGTTTTGGTTTTTGTCTTTTGGTGATTAAGCTTGGTTACAGCGTTGCGCTTGGGGCATTCTTAATTGGAGCAATTATCGCAGAGGCCCGTCAGTTGCATATGATTGAACGATTGGTGGCACCGCTACGTGATATGTTCAGTGCCATTTTCTTTGTAACTATCGGTTTTTTGTTAGATCCTAATGTAATTATTAGTTATCTGGGGCCAATTGCTATCATTACAGTTGCGGTTGTTATTGGCAAGATCGTATCGTGTAGTGTGGGTTCTTTTTTGTCGGGTCAGGATGGTCGCACATCAATGCGTGTTGGCATGGGGCTATCACAGATTGGTGAATTTTCGTTCATTATTGCTGCTTTAGGACTATCACTTAAGGTTACAAGCGATTTTCTCTACCCTGTTGCAGTTGCAGTTTCAGTGATTACTACACTGCTTACACCTTATTTGATTCGCGGAGCCGATCCATTTACACAGTGGTTGGGTCGTATGATGCCTGGGCGTGTCAGTTATGTACTCACACAGTACACAAAATGGCTTCAGAGTATCCATTTGTCGGGAGATAGTGCAGCTTTGATGGCAGTCGTGAGACGTATTTTGTTGAATGTCGCTGTGAATTTAGCGATTGTTGTAGCAATTTTTCTCGGGGGAGCGTTTTTCTTTAAACAGTTTGCGAAGCTCATGTCACCATGGATTCTGGCTGTAGCTGCGCAGAGTACAGTCGTGTGGGGAGGAGCTTTGTTGCTATCATTACCATTTCTTGTTGCTGTTTATCGTAAGCTGAAGTCGTTGAGTTTACTGCTTGTTGAGTTGTCGGTGCCCAGCAATTTGGCTGGACGCTATACGTTGCACGTGAGACGTGTCGTTGCGGAAATTTTGCCAATTGCCGCGATGGTTGGGGTCATGTTATTGCTGGCGGTATTGTCGGCCAGTATTTTGCCGTCGACAGAAATGCTACTTCTTACAGGTATTGCTGCTGTTTGCCTAGCAGTGGTACTGCGAAGCTGGTTTGTGAAGATGCATGCGAAACTCCAGATTGCTTTAAAGGAAACGCTAGAACAACAAAATGATATACAGAATGGTGGCCATTCATAGTGGGTTCTTTTGTTTAGACTTAGTTTAACAGTATCCATAGGATGATATTTCTCACCAAAGTGAGATGGGAAGAATATCCCATGGAGATAATCCACTAATTTTTCATATTTAATCCTAGTAAGCGTTTTAGTAAAGACTATATTTTTTGGTTGTGAGTACATCTTCGGATGTTTTGTCGTGTTCATTAAATTATGTGATTACTATTGTTGACGTTGTCAGATTGAATGTAATTTATATTAGAAAGTTGCAAATGTTATCGTTTTAGAGCATTTGACCACTGAAACGTGTGAAAAACGAGTCACAAGCATCATTTTTATTCGATAACCATGTACGTGTCGAAGATCATGTCGAATACTTTACACATTGTAAGTTATAACATTCATAAGGGTTTTTCTGCCTTCAATCGTTTACGTGTACATGAATTGCGTAAAGCATTGGAAGAACTTTCGCCAGATATTATTTTTCTTCAAGAAGTCCAGGGATTGCATCAACATAATGCGCTACGCCATAGCAACTGGCCTATTCAACCACAACACGAATTTTTGGCGGGAACGACATGGGGTGCTCATGTGTACGGGCGGACTGCAATTTATGATCACGGCCATCATGGGAATGCGATCCTAAGTCGGTATCCGATCTTACGTTCGGATAATCACGATATCACAACCCATAGTTTTGAGAGACGTGGAATGTTACACGCTGAAGTGGCTTTACCTGGGAGGTCTGAGCCGCTTCATTGTTTGTGTGTACATCTATCACTTAGTGGATCTGGGCGGCGCTGTCAGTTCGATATGCTGACGGCTCGCGTAGCTGAGGCAATTCCTATCGATGCACCGCTGATTATTGCGGGTGACTTCAATGATTGGAGTAACCAGGCTAACCGTTTTTTCGTCGACCGTCTAGCACTCACAGAAGTCTTTCAACCAACTGTAGGGCGCCCTGCACGTAGTTTTCCGAGTGTGCTGCCTTTGCTTCGACTGGACCGAATTTATGCAAGGGGATCTTATATTGAAAGTGCTGAAGTACTGCATGGTCGGCCATGGTCACGTATTTCGGACCATGCATTGATAAGCGCTCGATTATCCGTGGATAGTAACTGACTGATTAATTTATTTGGCAAATCGTTGAGAACATTCGCGTGATTGCTAAGAGAATTCTATTTTATAATAAAATTATTTTTTCTTAATTTTATTGCTTAGCTGTAAACACTGTGATTTTAGCATTGGGGGAAAAATATTCTGAAATTGCCTTTTATAAAAAGGCTTTGAGTATCAAGGGCGATAAGATTCGCTATATGCTACTTTAGCGTTATTAAAATACGCAAAACCCAGGTGTCATTGACGGCAACCTAATCGTTCTTAATAGCGTAGCAGCCTATTATTATAAATAGTGAGAAGTTTTTCAGAAGAAAGAGAATGAAATTGGTTCGACTGATTCTATTGTATCCTTGCTAAACGGATATTACATGGAATAACCTTCGCGTTTGATACGTTCCCACACTAGAGCTTTCTCCTCTTCACTGAAGAAAACCCAATTACTGACTTCGAAAGCAGTACGGTGGCAGCCTTTACAGATTTCGTCAAAAAGGGTAGAGCAAACCCCGATGCAAGGGCTGTCTAGGAGATCGTGGAGTTTTGACATTATTGTAACTAGAATTATAAGATCAATTCAAAAATTATTTCATTTCGCTGTTCGCTGTCGCAATTTATATAACTGCTGAATTATAGTTGAAGATATTTTTCGAGTGTTAGTTATTGCTATAAAAGATTAGCTTCGAGCGAGATCATAAATTTAGTAGAGTGGTGATATCCCGATGCTGCGGGAAAATTGGCTAGATATATCTGGGATATGAAGATGCGATATCTTAAAAATAGAGAGAGGAAAATTTGAAGAAATAGAAAACCCTAATAGCAGATTATGGGTATCACCTTATTTAGAGAAAAAATAGGCCAGCCCAAACCTAAGTCTAAGCCTAAGCCTATCCAAAACGAATTGTGGAGGGGGGGCATCTATTTCTTTTCGTTGACCGCATCCTTGAATGCTTTACCAGCGGTAAACTTAACAGTTTTTGCAGCCGGAATCTTTATCTCTTCTCCGGTTTTTGGATTACGGCCGATACGTGCGGCTCGCTTACCCGAGCTGAACGAACCGAAGCCGATCACCTGTACACTACCGCCTTTGGCAACATTTTTTCTAATGACATCTAGCGCTGTGTCAAGAGTTTCGCCTGTTTGAGCTTTACTTTGCCCAGTTTGGCTTGCGATGGCGTCGATCAATTCTTGTTTATTCATATCTGTTTTCCCTTGAGTGGTAGTGATTACCGCGACAACAGCAACTTCAACACTTCCCAAATTTGGGGAGATGGTGTTCTATTTGCGCCATAATACATGCTTAGTGGCGTCTTATGGCTATTGTTTCAAAGCCGTCCTCACTCAATTAGTAAATAAGTCTGTGAGGAATTGTCTGGCACCGATGCTAGTCGAAAATGAGTACATTATAGAGCCTTAGATACTTTGTGAGCAGAGTGTGATTGTGAGTTATATT
Organism: Candidatus Pandoraea novymonadis; assembly: GCF_003004665.1. Lineage (GTDB taxonomy): Bacteria > Pseudomonadota > Gammaproteobacteria > Burkholderiales > Burkholderiaceae > Pandoraea > Pandoraea novymonadis. The sequence goes on along the minus strand of NZ_MUHY01000001.1, from coordinate 372,886 downwards.
ATTTTCTGTATGTAATATAAAAGAAAGTCTCGCTTTTTGCACTTTCTTGAGAATTGTGTTGAGTAATATTTTAGGATTAATTATTTTTTAAAGTCATTCAGTGGAGGGTCTAAGAGATTCTCCACTGATACTTTGAACCCCTTTTTTGGGTATCTAAGCAGAGAGACATTCTATAGCATATGAAGAATACTCAGGGGACTATTCTCGTGACCGGTGGCGCCGGATTTATCGGCTCACATACCTGCGTTGAACTGCTCAATCATGGATATCAAGTGCTAGTGCTTGATAATCTTACTAATAGCCATCCTAATTCACTGAAGCGTGTTAGTTGTATCACGGGACGGGAGCTTATTTTTGTGGAAGGCGATGCCTGTTCTCGCGCGATTTTGTTAAACATCTTTGATCGGTACCATATCACTGGAGTAATTCATTTGGCTGCCCTTAAAGCAGTGGGTGAGTCAGTCATCAAACCCATTGTCTATTATCGCAACAACATTGATAGCTTGCTTACTTTGATCGAAACGATGATAGTAAGCAATGTCAAAACGCTTGTGTTTAGTTCGTCAGCTAATGTTTATGGTAATCCTGTGACTGTACCTATTTATGAGTCTTCCCCACTTTTCGCAACTAATCCCTACGGTCAGACAAAGCTGATTGGAGAAAAAATTCTTTCTGATCTCGCTTCAGCTGATCCAACGTGGCGTATTGCGACACTAAGGTATTTTAATCCGGTTGGTGCACATGAAAGTGGTTTGTTGGGTGAACATCCTTTGGGTATCCCAAGTAATCTGATGCCATTTGTTGCTCGCGTAGCAGCGGGACATTTGCCGAAATTGCAGGTGTTCGGTTGTGATTGGCCTACGCCAGACGGCACCGGTGTGCGGGACTATATTCATGTGGTTGATTTGGCGAAAGGACATCTTGCCGCCCTAGATGGCTTGCGGAAACTTGATCATAGCTTTACAGTGAATTTGGGCACTGGACATGGTTATAGTGTATTACAGATTATTTCTGCATTTGAGGAAGCCAGTGGTCGTAGTGTGCCCTATACACTTGTGGAACGGCGTCCAGGTGATATAGCATCCTGCTATGCTTCTACTGTGGAGGCTAAGCGTTTACTTGGATGGTATGCACAATATGATTTGCCACGGATGTGTGTGGATCATTGGCGCTGGCAAGTGAATAATCCTAACGGTTTTTGTGTTGAGTAAGTTTCGAGAGGTTTTCGAGATGTTTCACCATCTGTAGATATAAAGGCTTCTTTTTACTGGATAATTAATTGAATTCTCGGACGAAAATTATTCCCAATGTAGGGGATATAAAAGTTAATTAACCCGTAATATTAATTGTAATTATTTATTTGGCAGTCGCCTTTTTTATCATTGAGACAGTTTACACCGATGCTTATTTATTATGATTTCACAGAATCAACAAAAAGTATTAGAAGTTCATCATTGGACGGATACACTATTCAGCTTTAAAACAACCCGTGATTCCTCATTCCGTTATGTTAACGGTCAATTCACAATGATTGGATTGGAAATTGAAGGTAAACCTGTTTTACGCGCTTATAGTATGGTGAGCGCGAATTATGAGGAAACATTGGAATTTTTGAGCATTAAAGTAGAGCATGGTCTTTTGACATCTCGTCTGCGTCACTTAAAGCCAGGTGATTCTGTAATTATTGGTCGGAAGGCTACAGGCACGCTGATTGTCGATAATTTACTCCCTGGAAAGAATCTTTATTTGCTTTCGACAGGGACTGGGCTAGCACCTTTTATGAGCATTATTCGAGATCCTGAAATTTACGAATGCTATGAAAAGATCATACTTACACACACCTGCCGTTTTGTTGATGAGTTAGCCTATCGTAATCTGATTACAGAAGATTTATCTGAAGATGAGTATCTTGGTGAATTCGTCCGCAATAAACTTATTTATTATCCAACGATAACGCGAGAAGACTTTAAAAATCAGGGACGAATTACTGAGTTGATTCAAACCAATAAATTCTTCGTCGACATCGATTTGCCTCCTTTTTCTAAGGAGGACGATCGTATCATGATATGTGGTAGTCCGGAAATGCTAAAAGAAATGTCTATTCTATTGGAGAAAAATGCTTTCATTGAAGGTCACAATCACACTCCTGGACATTATCTAGTGGAGCGCGCATTCGTTGCGTAATAAATTTAATCGGATTAAATGAGATAGTATTTGTCGATAGACCTTATTGTCTAGTGATTGCTTTGATTGAATATCGAGTTGTGAATTGCTATCTATTCACGACATTCCTTTCCATATTACATATCAATGTATGTATTTTTTAATCGTTGGTAGTAATGATGATGAGTATTCTTGGATACTTGAAAAGTCTGAATGAACACACTTTTGCTGCATGTTACTTCATCTATGCATGTGGAATTTTATCGGCTAAAGAATTGCAAAACACTGTTTTTTTGAGGTAAATGGATTTGCAACTAATATTGTTTTATTTCTGAGCGACGAGGTCGTTAAGTATTTGGAGTAAATCATCCTGATAACTCAGTTTAATTTCAAGTTGAGTGATTTATGTTTCCAAAGCACGGAGTACCGTTAGTGTTTTTGAGGTCAGGGGGCCTGTTTTAAGACTTCTTTCATTTATAAAATACCAACGACTCTACTAAACCTCGATTGGATCACTATTCCTGAGAATAGGTTCTGGCATAGACACTAAGGTACAATCCAAGATTGTAACGAGTTTTTTTACGGTTCTTCGTCCAGTGGATCAATTAGATTTATTTTTTGAAAGAACCTATCTGAAAATCAAAAGTATTTTTTTGTAAATGTAATTGGATACTGGGGATCTCATTGTCTATTTATTCCTGATGGACAGTGTATGGAAAGTTTTTATATTCGTTACTCTTTTGTCTTAGTTTGATGGCACTATTATTCTTCACGTTATAAACACAAGTATTAGTCAAACGGGATTGGTAGCATCATTAATTCATTCGCATTGAACATAATCCAGAGTGAGCCAACTAAAATAATTGCAACAATTAGCATTGTGAATGCAAATGCTATGACGTTCCAACGCTGAGTCAATGAACCGTCCATGTGTAGGAAGCACAGGAGATGAACAACAATTTGAAGCGTAGCGAAAAGTATCATGACCATGAGAATGATACTTTTTGGTAGGTTATTATCCATTACAAGTTTGAATGGAATGAAGGTCAAAATGGCTGATAAGACGAAGCCAATTAAATATGATTTAATCGTTCCGTGACTGCTGAAAGCGATATTTTGGCTCTCAGTATTATCATGAGTCTGAATACTTTGAATATGGCCCATTTACATTACTCCCATCAGATACACGATGGTAAATACAGCAATCCAGATAACGTCTAAAAAATGCCAAAACAATGACATACAATTTAAACGAATAGAGTTAGTGGCTGTGAGACCCTTCTTGTTGATTTGATAGATCAAGGCTAAAAGCCATAGAAGTCCACTGGCTACGTGTAAGCCGTGTGTGCCAACTAATGCAAAGAAAGAAGAAAGGAAGGCGCTACGACTCGGTCCAGCACCTTCCTTGATTAAATGATGAAATTCATAGATTTCCATGCTAGTGAACGCTGTTCCAAGTAAGAACGTCACCACTAGCCAACATAACACCACTTTTTTCTTGCGACCGTGTAGGCCGATCATGGAAAAGCCATAAGTGATTGATGAAAATAATAAAATGAAAGTTTCGATTAATACGAACTTGAGATCGAACAACTCGTAAGCAGTTGGTCCTCCTGCGGTCGCATTGCGGAGCACCGAAAAGGTTGCGAACAGACATGCGAAAAGAACCAGGTCAGTCATCAAATAGCTCCAGAAACCGAAGATCGTGTTAGCACCGATATCGTTCTGGTGTTCGTGTGTATGCACGTGAGTGTCAGTAGATTTCAAAACATCGCTCATGATAGTAAGCCTAGTTCTTTGCGATGCGTCGACGATAATATTCCGACTCAGTTGCTAACACTTCATGGGAAGGAACATAGTAGTCGATGCAATCATCATTGCTACGGTAAATAAATGTGGCGATCATACCTATAAAACCCAAAATGGCTAGCCACCAGATGTACCAGATCATGGCAAAGCTGAACACCAGTGAGAACGCACTGATAATGAAGCCAGCGCTGGTGTTTTTCGGCATATGGATAGGAACATAGTCACTTTTTAAATCAAAATTAATGTTATTTTCTTTACGATATGCTAGTTCGTCGATGTCATGGACCTCTGGAATTGTAGCAAAGTTGTAATTAGCCGGGGGAGAGGTTGTCATCCATTCTAGTGTGCGGCCGTTCCATGGATCCCCAGTTAAATCTTTTAGATTTTCTCGGTTTTTTATAGAAATTAACAGCTGTAGCACTTGAAAACAGATGCCAGCAGCAATGAATAATGCACCAACCCATGCCACCAATAAAAATGGTTGCCATAGTGGATTATCGTAGCTGCTCAGACGACGTGTCATGCCCATAAGACCAAGGATATACAAAGGAATGAAGGCTAGATAAAAACCAATTAGCCAACACCAGAAGCTTGCTTTACCCGTACGCTCATCGAGTTTAAAACCAAAGGCTTTCGGGAACCAATAGTTCATGCCTGCTACGTAACCAAAAAGTACACCACCGATAATGGTGTTATGGAAGTGAGCAACCAAGAATAGTGAGTTATGCAGTACGAAATCAGCACCTGGCACGGCTAGCAAAACACCAGTCATGCCTCCGATAACAAATGTAACGATGAACCCTAGGGTCCATAAAACCGGTGTCGTCATTTGCACACGACCACGGTACATTGTGAATAGCCAATTGAAGATTTTTACACCTGTTGGGATTGCGATGATCATCGTCGCGATCCCGAAGAAGGCATTCACATTCGCTCCAGAGCCCATTGTGAAAAAATGGTGTGCCCAGACCAGGAGAGAGAGGACCATGATTGCAGCCGTAGCGTAGACCATTCCTTTGTAGCCAAACAATTTCTTACTGGAGAAAGTTGTGATAATTTCTGAAAAAATACCGAAAGCCGGTAGTATCAAAATATACACCTCTGGATGCCCCCAAATCCATATGAGGTTGATGTACATCATTGGATTACCACCCAGATCATTTGTGAAGAAATGAAAATCCAGGTAGCGATCGAGCGAGAGGAGGCCGAGTGTAACAGTTAATACCGGGAAAGCGGCACATACCATTACCATGGTGCATAGAGAGGTCCATGTGAACACGGGCATCTTCATCAAATTCATACCAGGAGCTCGCATTCTGAGTATTGTGACAAGGAAGTTTACCCCTGTGAGTAACGTCCCTAATCCAGAAATCTGCAGGGCCCAGATGTAGTAATCAACCCCCACGCCTGGACTATATTGAATTCCTGATAATGGTGGATAGGCCAACCAACCTGTTTTTGCGAATTCACCTACGCCAAGCGAAATATTGATGAGCAGTGCACCCGCCGCAAATAACCAAAACGATAGAGTATTTAAGAACGGAAACGCAACATCGCGTGCACCGATTTGCAGAGGCACGATGAAGTTGACTAAGCCTGTCATGAATGGCATAGCCATGAAGAAAATCATGATTACGCCGTGTGCGGTAAATATTTGGTCATAATGATCTGGTGGCAAGAAGCCAGCGGAATTATGAGCGATTGCTAACTGGCTACGCATCATGATGGCATCGGAAAATCCTCTCAGCAGCATGATGAGTGCTACTATAATATACATCACCCCAATCTTTTTATGGTCAACGGAGGTAATCCATTCATTCCAGAGGTATTTCCATTTTCTGAAATAGGTTATCAGTGCTATCAAAACTAGCCCACCCAACAACATTGCACCTACGGCACCGACAACAATCGGTTCGTGGTATGGAATCGCTTCTAGCGTTAACTTGCCAAACATCGATTACTCCTTTGAAGACGTATGTGCCGTGGTGTCAGAAGGCGTCATGGACTCGACGGTGGTGTTTCCCAGAGAGCGAAAGCCTTCCATGGCTAATTTTAGCGAGTGATCTGTGGTTTTTTTCGTATGTGTCGATGGTACAACTGTGCGAATTTGATTATTTTGTTTGCGAGTCTTATCGTCACACCAAGGCATGATTAGGCCATTGAGTGATGCTGTCCCAATTCTCCCTTTCGTGGTTCCTGCGACCATAGGTGTATGCAAGATCGTCAGATAGAGGTATGGGTCCACAGAGCTGTAGTATGTTACAGTATTTTTTTCTTTCGGAGCGACTAAGGCTTGGTAAGCGTCGTTATCGAGTATTTTATCAGCGCTACGAACCTTTTCTATCCACTGATGGAAGTCATGTTCTGATAGAGCGAGGGTTTTGAAGCGCATGCCAGAGAATCCAGCACCACTGTAATTTGCAGAGAGACCATCATAAATACCAGGCTCGTTAGCAATGAGGTGTAACTTGGTTTCCATGCCCGCCATCGAGTAAATCTGACTACCTAATTGCGGAATAAAGAATGAATTCATAATCGATTCCGAGGTAATTTTAAAATTGACTGGAGTATCGACTGGAATCGCGAGTTGATTGATCGTCGCTATCTTTTGCTCCGGGTAGATGAATAGCCACTTCCAATTCATAGATACCACTTGGATGGTGATTGGTTTTTTTCTATGATCCAGTGGTTTGTATGGATCTAGCTCATGCGTTGAAATCCACGTAATCTTAGCTAAAATTGTAACAATAACGACTGGAATGGCCCAGACGATTACTTCAATGACAGTTGAATGACACCATTTTGGTTCATATTTTGCAGAAGTGTTCCTGGCACGGTACTTCCATGCAAAGTACAAAGTTAAGAAGATCACTGGAATCACAACGATCAACATCAGGAAAGTGGATGTGAGAATCAATGATTTGTTCTCTTCACCAATGAGTCCTTTCGGATTGAGCACGGCCATATCGCAGCCTGTCAATAAGAGGAGAGTACATAAGTTTAAAAGCCTGAGCAATCGGGAGGTTCTGTATTTCTTCATATCATGACAGAGCGGTAGTTGGCCAAAACGACAGGCATAACATGAACTTACTGGCCTGATGCGGGGCAGGAGCTTGGTAAGGTTTAAGAAAAAAAGCATGTAGCCAGCATGTAGCCACCACGGTGGTTGCAAAGATTGAAATGGTGGCATGAGCAGCCATCGCCAAGGCACCCCGGTGAGTTTAGTTATTCACATTCCTGATGGACGTTTGGCATTATGCCGAAATTTAATGTACTTAGGAATGGAAAAGTAAGAAAACCAACAAAACCAACAATGTCCTGCACTAAAAATTCCGTTAAATATTCCGAAAATCGTAGAAGAGCACTTATGTTGCGATGAAAATTTTTTTGTTTTTTTGATCGAAAATTTACGAGTAAATTATGATTCATTCGTTGAATGCAACTATTTCTATAGGTATCAATTACGCATCATCTCTAGAGATTTCTATAGGTTTCCGGTTTTGTTGGATGTGAATCAACCTGAGTTACTTTCTAATGGCATTTTTATCTCTTACTCGGAATAATCCCTTGATTATAGGAATAACGTAGTCTTTAGGTTGTAGCCCCGGTAAATATTGAATTCGCTCATAGGCGAGAGATAATATAGTTGCTTAACATACAAAGCTGGCATAAACTTACCTCAGAAGACCTAATTTTTCCTCCGTGACAGGTGCCAGCTATTAGGGTATGAGATTTAGAGTCTTTCTTATGCTTATTTGCTCTATTCGCCTCGGGTTAGCGTGATAGCAGTTTCTCTTCCCTATACCCATCTTCCATAAAGATGGTAGGAGTTTAGCTTCGTTTATCCTGAGAAATTTGTTCAATTGAATGGGAAATTCATGTTTGACAAAGAGAAATTCACTCTTGCCGCGATTGATCCCGATGTATGGGCTGCGATTAAAAAGGAGAATCAACGTCAAGAAGATCACATCGAGTTGATTGCCTCAGAAAACTATGCGAGTCCTGCCGTGATGGAAGCGCAGGGTTCCCAGCTCACTAATAAGTATGCAGAGGGTTATCCGGGTAAGCGGTATTATGGTGGTTGCGAGTTTGTTGACGAAGTCGAAGCGCTAGCCATAGCACGAGTTAAGGAACTGTTTGGTGCTGAAGCTGCTAATGTACAACCAAATTCTGGCTCTCAGGCTAACCAAGGGGTGTATTTTGCCATGCTTAAGCCGGGCGAAACAATCATGGGAATGAGCCTTGCTCATGGTGGTCATTTAACTCATGGTTCGCCGGTCAATATATCTGGCAAATGGTTTAATGTTTTGAGCTATGGTCTGAATGATAAGGAAGAAATCGATTATGAAGCCGCAGCCAAGTTGGCTGATCAGCATAAACCAAAACTGATTCTAGCAGGTGCCTCGGCCTACGCACTTCGTATAGATTTCGAGCGGATGGCGCAGATTGCAAAGTCAGTTGGTTCGCTATTCATGGTGGATATGGCACATTATTCTGGCTTAATTGCTGCTGGGGTATATCCTAATCCAGTTCCATATGCTGATTTCGTCACCACAACCACACATAAGAGCTTGCGAGGTCCACGTGGCGGGGTTATTCTCATGAAGACTGAACATGAGAAAGCGATTAATTCAGCTATTTTCCCTGGCATCCAGGGAGGGCCTCTGATGCATGTGATTGCTGGTAAGGCTGTGGCCTTTAGAGAAGCACTGAGTCCAGCCTTCAAGGAATACCAAACGCAAGTCTTAAAGAATGCTTCTGTTTTGGCAGAAACATTAGCTAAGCGCGGTTTGCGAATTGTTTCTGGTCGTACGGAATCCCACGTAATGCTGGTGGATTTGCGTGCTAAAAATATTACTGGTAAGACGGCTGAAGTAGCACTGGGTAGGGCTCACATTACCGTTAACAAAAATACTATTCCCAATGATCCTGAAAAGCCATTTGTGACGAGTGGTATCCGACTAGGGACGCCAGCAATGACAACACGTGGTTTCAAGGAAGATGAAGCAGAAGTGGTCGGTAATTTGATTGCTGATGTCTTAGAAAAACCAGAAGATGCACATAATCTTGCTGCCGTGTGTGAAAAAGTAGCTCAATTGACTCGGCGATTTCCTGTTTACCGTGGCTAATTTCGCAATAATCCTTTGATGCTTTACGCTAAAGTTTGAGCTGACGATTTCTCTGTTTTTTATGGAACATTTTTTGGAGTGCTGTCCTCTGTAAACGTACTGGGTGTGCTGCTATAGTCAATAGATCGGAAGTGCTTGAATCTATGACATTTATATTCAATTAGCACCAGTACTTTCAGTATGGTAGGTATCCTGATTTTTTGATACATAAATTGGAGTTTTTGTATGGTTCAAAGTTATTTCTGTTATTTTGGATTATATGAGCGAGATTTCAAAAATCTCTTGAATAATTTTACTGTACAGAAGTGAAAATAAACATTTCTTATTTTAATTCAGAATACTTTTAAAGCACACTTTACCTGATGGTGTGTTGCGTTTTTTATATCTGAAGGTTTTCAGATATTTTTCTTCTTTAATAGAAGATTAATTTAACATAAGGATATCTGTTATTTCTACCTTAGATTTTTTGAAGATCAAAGCGGATGTTTCTCATTGGGTGACCCGTGCAGTAATTGGTTTGAATCTATGTCCGTTTGCAAAATCGGTGTACGTTAAGGGGAAAATCCATTATTCTGTTAGTGATGCGACCACACCTGATGCTGCACTACAGTCTCTTGAACAAGAGCTGCAGAACTTGATTAATTTTGGAAATGATTCGAATGATACAACTCTATTGATTCTACCGAATGTGCTGCAAGATTATTTCGACTATAATAATTTTATTTTTTTTGCAGAACTGTTGCTCGAAAAAATGGGGTTGAGTGGTGTGATACAAATTGCAACGTTTCATCCAAATTATCAATTTAAAGGAACGAAAAAGAACGATATTGATAATTACACGAATCGTTCTCCGTATCCAATATTGCATTTACTGCAAGAGGCAAGTATTAGTCGGGTTGTTGATGCGTTTCCTCAAACTGCGGATATTTATCAGAGAAACATCTACACCTTGCGGTGTCTTGGTATTGATGGCTGGACAGAATGGATGCAAAGAGAAATATGAAATGAGATGTACTGAATAACTTTTTTCTCTTATTGTGTCAAATATCAGACGAGTCCATTGGAATGGGGATACGTCTCCAATAATTTAATGGATAGATCTCTTTTTGCAGTTTAAAAAGTTCGTTCGTCAGGTCAAAGTGATGTAAATAAGAAAATAAACGAAATAACTGATGGTTCTAGATGCTAGAGATAATCTTTTATATTTTTGCGCTTTGATGAATATTTTGATGTATTTAAGCGTATCCGAAAATAGGATAGAGTCATCTCTTTATAACAGCACAGAGGCATACAGCTAAAGATAGAGGATAGAAATATTCCGTAAATTTCCGCATTAGCAATGTTGAGTTTCCTATTTCAGAAATCCTGCTTTCAGGACATCTTACTTGCTGAGAAAAATAGAGAGCAGAGTTTAGATGTAAGATGTTTTTTGCTAGGGCTATTTATCTGTGTGTAGTTTTCAGTTCGCTGTTGAATCAATTCTAGTAGATTTACATTTTAGAGTGGTTTTTTTGGTGAGATTTTGAGGTATAATTGCCAGGATGTTCATCCGAACATCGAATTTTCTGGATTTCAAGGATTTTTATTATGGTCGTTATCCGCCTAGCTCGTGGCGGCGCGAAGAAGCGCCCATTCTACAACATTGTTGCTACTGACTCGCGCAATCGTCGCGATGGTCGTTTCATTGAGCGCATTGGATTTTATAATCCGGTAGCTAGCGAGAATACTGAGTCTCTGCGCATCTCTCAAGCTCGTTTGAACTACTGGAAAGATGTCGGTGCAAAATTATCCCCAACTGTTAAACGCCTGGTTGGTAGTCGAAAGATTTCTATTTAATTTGAACGTTTTTCTTTAGCTCTGTTTAATGAGCTAATTCTATCGAAAAACGTTGATTGAGTTGGCTTAAGGATTATTGGCGCTTTCAGTTTATTCTGTAAGCGTCGAGCTTCGTCTTTTTTTCATTTGTGTGAGACCCTTCGCGTACTTATGAAGAATCGTACGGAATTAGAGAGTGTTGAATTTTTGCTGAAGCGAATTTTGCATCCAGTGATCAATGTCCCAACTGATCTCATTGAATTGGGATATATTTCGGGTGCTCATGGTATTTTTGGTTCGGTAAAAGTGCGGCCACATATCGGTCAAGGTGATTGTTTGTTGTCTGCTAAAAAATGGTACTGTCAAGTTCCTGGAAAAGTAGGATGGTTTTTAGCCGATATTTTGAGGAGTAGTAGATATTCTAGTACAATCGTCGCCCAACTGTGCGGGGTTGTCAATCGAACGGAAGCTGGATCCCTTAAAGGGATCCAGCTTTGGGTATCACGTGTCGATTTTCCGATGACAGAGGAAGGTGAATTTTACTGGGTTGATCTAATCGGTGCTAATGTGACGAACTTGCAGGGACAAGATCTTGGTAATGTTGCAAGCATGTTAGATAACGGCATCCATAGTATTATGCGTGTGGTACACGAATCCTCTATTGAGGACATTCGCTCTGTCGGGGTGCGAGAGCGATTAATTCCATTTGTAAAACACTATGTTCAAAGTGTTGATATGGCAAAACGGCGCATTGTGGTTGACTGGGGACTCAATTACTGAGGATTAATGGTCTTTTGGAGTGCGTTTTTTACCTAGATGTTGTGAATGAAAGGCCATTCTCATGCAGTTTGATGTTATTACTCTGTTTCCAGAGATGTTTCAGGCAATAACTCACTGGGGTGTTACTGGCCGCGCCTTAAAGAAGGCGAAGTATGTATTACGTACGTGGAATCCGCGTGATTTTACGAATGATAGTTATCGTACAATTGATGATCGGCCATACGGCGGTGGTCCAGGTATGGTAATGCTGGCTCAACCTCTAGAAGCAGCCATTGTTACAGCAAAAGTTGCACAGGTGCAGAAAGGTGTTGCAAAGCCTCGTGTGCTTTTCATGTCGCCGCAAGGTAAGCCACTCAGTCACCGTCGCATCATGGATTTTCAAAAGCATGAACAGGGCCTCATTATTTTATGTGGGCGCTATGAAGCTGTTGATCAGCGATTGATTGATCGTTGTGTTGATGAGGAAGTGAGTGTAGGAGATTTTGTGCTATCTGGTGGGGAGTTGCCGGCGATGGTCCTAATGGATTCCCTAATTAGGCAGTTACCAGGTACCCTAAACGACTCGGAATCGAATAAACTGGATAGTTTTGTTGAGGGTCTACTCGATTTTACCCATTACACAAGACCGGAAGAATATGAAGGTTTGCAGGTGCCTAAAATTTTGTTGAGTGGACACCATGCAGAGATTGAAAAATGGCGGCGGCGCGATGCGTTGGCGAATACTTGGCGTAAGCGACCCGATTTGCTTGAGATGGTACGTCAAAATGGCTTACTAAACTCTGCTGATGAGGCATGGTTGGCAAGTCTTAAAATTGAGGTTAACTAATAGTGCGTTGCTATTTTGGTGGCGCTAGATTTTCATCCTCTGTTGGGGCCGGTATCTTCGGTATAACGCCATCAAGATGGTATAAGGAGTAGTAATGAATCTGATTGAACAGATTGAAAAGGAAGAAATCGCGCGTTTGACCGCGAACAAGACAATCCCTGAATTTGCTCCGGGCGACACTGTGGTGGTGAATGTAAATGTAGTGGAAGGTAGTCGGAAACGTATTCAGGCTTATGAGGGTGTGGTCATCGCTAAGCGTAACCGTGGTCTGAATTCCTCATTTATTGTTCGCAAGATTTCGTCTGGTGAAGGTGTTGAGCGTACTTTTCAAACGTACTCTTTACTGATTGCTAGTATTGAACTCAAGCGTCGTGGTGATGTGCGCCGGGCAAAACTTTACTATTTAAGAGAGCGTTCTGGAAAATCTGCTCGTATTAAGGAAAAGCTTACTTTTAAGAGCAAGCCGGCCACGGCAGTTGTGTAGTAATTAGATTTTTCTGTTTTATTATCCACCCAAATTTCGAGAATAAATTTCTTCCTAGGGGGAAAGTTCCTTTTTTATTTTCCCCTAGTGGAGCAATTGGTTTTTCTCCTATGAAATAGGCTTGTTTTCCTCCGTAACTAATTCTCGTTCTTATATCAAAAAATTTTAAATCGTTATCCGTTAATAATTGATATTTCTTATAGTGATTGCGTTGAAAATGCATAAACGATTTAGATTCTATAAAAAGAGTGGAGGTTTACGAAAGACTAAATAGGTAACCTGCAACGCTTGCTCTACGTATTATCTCTACTGCATAACAAGACAGCACTCTGCGTTAGTTTGCTATATATTTTTTTCACAGTGCATTTTGGAATATTCATTAGGTGGGCATTTACGTAAACTATATGTATGTGTTTTACTGACGGGTTCAATAGATAAGATGAAATTCTCTTCATTACTATCTTGCTTTATAAGGAATTTGAGACGTCGAACCCAACGAAAAAATAAAACTAGGAGCAACTGCTAACTAAGTTTGGGTTTTTCTTTTAATGATAGAAATACAACTCTAGGTGAAATTTGTATATTGCAACAATATACATGCTTACTGATTTTTTGCAACTCAACACCATTTTGAGTTGAAGATTTTTATCTTAAATTTGAATGTTTCATAAAAAATGATGATTCTTTTTTCTTTGAAAAATATATAAGAGTAGCAATTTAGAAGAAAAAGATTTTCTATATTTTATTAAAAATAATCTTAGTCAAGATCTAGGAAATAAGTATTTCCAATTTTTTACTAATTTTCTTTTTGAATTAGAGGGTTATGCTTAAGATTTGCTTAGTTCAAAAATGAGATTTTTGTTAGTTTCTATTTTTTATGGATCGATAGTGTGGGTATAGTGAAAATAGTAGATTACAAGCTAGAGAAGAAGATAGATGAGCGTCAATTTCAGCCTACTGTGATGATCTATAACCGAAATCCTATAGCATTACATCTCAACTAAATACCTTTTCAGATAAACGTGTTCTGTAAGTTGCTGTCATAAACTATTATGAGATTTCAAGATGTGATTGACGTCGCTCGTATGTTACATATGCGAAGTCAAAGTTATTAGGTGATGGAGCGTGATGAATTTCTCTGGTTGTTTCCTGCCAAACTGTCAGGTTGGGTTCAGTAAAATATGCATTACCTTCAAAAACTTTTGAGATTTCTGTGATCATCAGCTTATCCGCATACGGCATGGCTTCAGCATATAATTGCGCGCCGCCGATAATGAACATTTCTTTAGCACCGATACAAAGGTGTTTTGCCTCTCCTAGTGAATTTACTACGTCACATCCGTCGATGCTGAGTGATGGATTGCGTGTAACAATAATGTTACGGCGTCCTGGCAATGCATGGCCAATAGAGTCATAAGTTTTTCGCCCCATAACAATTGGTTTGCCCATTGTTAGACGTTTGAAGTGAGTCAGGTCTTTTGGCAAATACCATGGCAATTTGTTATCTCGACCAATTACACCATTGATAGCACGTGCAACTATTAATGTCAAAATCGTCATATAGCCACCGGTACTTTTATGTGTGGATGCGATTCATAATTAACCATGACAAAGTCTTCAAACTGATAGTCGAAGATCGAGTGAGGTTTACGTACAATTTCTAATTTTGGTAATGGTAATGGTGTACGTGCAATTTGCATTTCCGCTTGTGCGAAGTGATTGCTGTAGAGATGACAGTCGCCACCGGTCCAAATGAAATCACCAGGAGCTAAATCCGTTTGTTGTGCCATCATGCGTACAAGTAGTGCGTAGCTTGCTATATTGAATGGCAAGCCCAAGAAAATATCAGCGCTACGCTGGTATAACTGGCAAGATAGCTTGCCGTCAGCTACATAAAATTGGAAGAAAGCATGACACGGTGGTAGCTTCATATGCGGAATATCTGCTACATTCCAGGCTGAAATAATCAATCGACGAGAATCTGGATTCTTGCGGATTTCTGTAAGCAGTTCTGTAATTTGATCAATTTGTCCTCCATTCGCAGTGGTCCATGAGCGCCACTGCGAGCCATAAATGGGGCCGAGTTCACCATTTTCATCGGCCCATTCATTCCAGATTGAGACTCCATTTTCTTGTAGATAACGTACGTTGGTACTGCCTTGTAGGAACCAAAGCAATTCGTAAATGATCGATTTCAAGTGAAGCTTTTTTGTTGTAATAAGAGGGAAGCTTGTCTGTAGTGGAAATCGCATTTGGTATCCAAACACCGAACGGGTACCGATGCCTGTACGATCATTTTTTTTTGTGCCTTTTTTAAGCACATGACGTATCAAATCAAGATATTGATGCATAGGCTGATCCGCCATTTTCCCCTAATTTTACGATCTCAAGCATGTATGAGTTTATGGGAAACACTAATGCGTAGATGGCTAAAGCAAAAATTAGATGTGTCATTTAAAACGTATATATACTAGAAAATATATAGTAGAGAAGATTTGAAACCGTGGTTAAATATTGTTTCTTCAAAAATTCTTAGCTTAAAAATTTTTTTAGAAAAAAGAGTACTTCACTCAATAAAAAATGACTATTTAAGGAAAATACTCAAGATACGAATTATCAATTTTTATATGAAAGTACCAGCGTCTTAAACCATAATTGGGATGACACACACTGTATCGGACTATTTTTCAAAAGAGTTTTATGATGACTTACCTCATGAAAACTGTCTCCTATCTACGCGAAAAAAGTAAAACACAAAAAAATCAACGCAGGAAACCTAAAAATTTTCCATTTGACTACGTAGAAATTGATGAAAATGCCTCATACCATCTTCCATAGGACTTTGGTAAGGACCAATTTCGGAAACCCCACGTTCAAATAGTACTCGCCGACCAGCATCCATGCGCTCTGCAATTTGATCGTCTTCGCGTGCGGTTTCGGTATAAGCTGCGCGTTGCACTTCGATAAATTCTCGCTCGAAGAGACTTATTTCCTCTAAATAATAATATTCAACAATATTCGTTGTTTTTTGAGGATTACGGGGGATCAGCCAGGATACTATGAGTACATGTGGGTACCATTCAATCATCAGGTATGGATAATACAGCATCCATATCGCACCAAAGGTGGGAAGTTTGCCTTGATTGTATTTTAGCAGCATATTATGCCACTTATGATAGATTGGACTGCTTTGCTTATCAACGCAGCTACGCAAACCAACCGTCTGTATGCTATACCAATCGCCAAATTCCCATCTTAATTCATCACACGAAATGAAGCTGCCGAGTCCTGGGTGAAATGGGACGACATGATAGTCTTCAAGGTAGACTTCAATGAATGTTTTCCAATTATAGTTGCAGTCATGTATCTCCATGTGATCGAACATATAGCCAGAAAAATCCAAATGGCGTTTTACGCTCAACTTTGCAAGGTCATCCTGTACATTTCTGCCTTGATTTTCGAAAAGTAGTCCATTCCAGCGTTGCAGAGGGAACTTTCCGAGATTGAGGCAGGGTTTTTCTGTAAAATGTGGGGTACCTAGCAATTCACCAGTTGTGTTGTAAGTCCAGCGGTGCAACGGACATACTATATTAGATACGTTACCACGTCCGTTCAGCATGATTGACTGTCGATGCCGACAAACGTTTGATAATAAGTCAACACCATGCTCGCTCGAATAGTTACGTATCAGCATGCGACCTTCATTTTCTGCAGGCAGTGCAAAATAGTCGCCATAGTCTGGTACCATCAATTCATGTCCGATGTAACGTGGACTATTCTTGAAAAGTATATCGAGTTCCCACCTTAGGAAGGACTCATCAAAATATAAATGGACCGGTAACTGACTAGCAGTCGGTTTCGGTTGAAAATCGCTGCTTATATTAGACATTCCCCATAACGCCGAACTTAAAAAGACTGAAACAACCTCTTCGTCGAAAAATCGATTTATAGAGGACGGGCATTGTACACTTTTCAAGTGTGTCTCTGAATGAATTTTGTAATACCTTTAGTAGGATAGAATTTTTGTGAGAAAAAGACTTGCATTAAAATTATGCACCACCGCTGTGGTTCTAGTTTATTTACCGTAAAATACAATTTTAATTTAATTTTTTTAGTTTATGGTCAAGACTTCGAAGATTAAGGTGCTTGCGACTGAGAAGGTTGGATTACCTTCAAACTACGAAACTGCATTGGCTGAACTTGAGTTGCTTATTGGTAGAATGGAAGGAGATGAGCTCGGGATTGAGGAGTTGTTAGATGCATACCGACGTGGTGTTTTACTCGTGAAGTATTGTCAGGAATTGCTTGAAAAAGTTGAGCAGCAGGTGAAAGTACTTGAAGGTGAGACGTTGCGTCCTCTGACTTTATCTCGTGATGAATGATATTGTTGGGAGGTTTTTGTGGCGGGAGAAGTAGCGCAGGATTTCTATAACTGGATGCAGGAGATACGAGCTCGTATCGAGCTTGTGCTTGACAGCAGCCTTCCGACTCTGGATGGCGATCTGACTGGTTTGCATGAGGCTATGCGTTATGCTCTCGTTGGTGGGGGAAAGTATGTGCGGCCGCTCTTATGTTTTGCAGCGGGTGAGGTAACGCAAGCGTGCCCAGCCGCGCTAGATCGCGTAGCCTGTGCATTGGAAATGGTACATGTTTATTCGCTAGTGCATGATGATTTGCCGTGCATGGATAATGATACATTGCGCCGTGGTAAACCGACGGTGCATGTTCAATTTGATGAAGGTACTGCGTTATTGGTAGGTGATGCTCTCCAGACACAGGCTTTTTCGTTATTGAGTGAGACATCGTCAGTACTAACTGCCTCTCAGTCTTTGGCACTTGTACATGAATTAGCCCATGCAGCTGGATCATTTGGTATGGTGGGCGGTCAGGCGATTGACTTGGCCAGTGTTGGCCAGAGATTGCCACAAAATGTGCTGGAGGCGATGCATCGCATGAAAACTGGTGCTTTATTACGGGCTTCGTTGCGCATGGGAGCACTTTGTGGAGATCCTCTATCTGATGAAGCGAGAGAGATGTTGGATGTCTATGCTAGCGCTGTTGGACTTCTATTCCAAGTAGTAGATGACATTCTAGATTGTACAGAAAATTCAAATACACTGGGGAAAACCGCTGGCAAGGATGCTAAATATGCTAAGCCAACTTACGTATCACTTTTGGGGCTAGATGCGACTCGTGCACTGACCAAGCAATTGCATGCTGATGCGTATAAGGCGACGGAGAGGTTAGGCAAACGGGCGAATCGTTTGCGTGCGTTAGCTAATTTCGTTGTACAACGAATCCATTGAAGAGGAATTCTGGTTGAGATTTTGTATGTTCCTTGTACAACAAGGATTAGTATATTCCAAAGTTTTCTATGGAATTTCTTAATATCTTTAACGGGTCTTAAATAGACCAGTACTTGATTTGCTTACAACAAAATAATGATGTGCGAATTGCTGAATACTATCGATGGTCCCGCTGATTTGCGTAAACTCGATCGTCACCAGCTCTCATTTTTGGCGGATGAGCTGCGGGCGTTTGTACTCAAAAGCGTGTCCTGTACTGGTGGTCATCTCTCCTCTAATCTCGGAACAGTGGAGTTAACAATCGCATTGCATTATATTTTCAATACCCCGGAAGATCGTATCGTCTGGGACGTGGGCCATCAAAGCTACCCTCACAAAATTCTTACAGGCCGTAGAGAGGCAATGAATTCACTTCGTCAAATGGGGGGTATTTCTGGATTTCCACGCCGCAGTGAGTCTCCATACGATACATTCGGTACAGCGCATTCTAGTACCTCAATTTCTGCAGCTTTAGGAATGGCACTCGCGGCGAAAATAAAGGGCGATAATCGTTTCAGTATTGCGGTCATAGGAGATGGAGCGATGACTGCGGGAATGGCTTTTGAAGGCATGAATAATGCTGGGATCTATGAGGATTTGCCATTTCTTGTCATATTGAATGATAACGATATGTCAATATCACCGCCAGTCGGTGCATTGAATCGTTATCTTGCCCGTTTAATCTCGGGAAAATTTTATGCTACTGCTAAGAAAAGGATTGAGAAGATGTTGTCTGTGTCTCCACCGATTCTCGAACTTGCTCGTAAACTTGAAGAGCATGCTAAGGGTATGTTGGTACCGGCGACGATGTTTGAAGAGTTTGGTTTTAACTATATAGGCCCAATTGATGGCCATGACCTTGATTCACTCCTTCCGACGCTTCAGAACATCAAAGCGTTGAAGGGACCCCAGTTTTTGCATGTTGTGACCCGTAAAGGTTATGGTTACAAACTGGCCGAGGCTGATCCTGTGCTCTATCATGGTCCAGGTAAATTTAATTTAGCAGAAGGCATTAAACTTAGTAAAAATGCCAAAAAAACTTATACACAGGTTTTTGGTGATTGGCTTTGCGATATGGCAGAGCAGGATGTTCGTGTAGTCGGCATTACCCCTGCGATGCGAGAAGGTTCTGGAATGGTGGCATTCGAACAACGTTTTCCGATGCGCTATTATGATGTTGGTATTGCCGAACAGCATGCCGTGACATTTGCAGGTGGTATGGCTACCGAAGGATTGAGACCTGTAGTCGCAATCTATTCAACTTTTTTGCAGAGGGGTTACGATCAGCTAATTCACGACATTGCACTACAAAACCTTCCTGTTATGTTTGCCTTAGATCGTTCGGGACTTGTCGGCGCTGATGGCGCTAGCCATGCGGGTGCTTATGATCTTGCTTATCTGCGTTGCATTCCAAATATGGTAGTGATGGCACCTTCAGATGAAAATGAGTGCCGTCAGATGCTTTATACTGGCATCCAAATTGATGGACCTTCTGCAGTACGCTATCCTCGTGGAACGGGTATTGGAGTAAAGACTGAAAAGGAAATGACGGCATTACCAATCGGCCGTGGCATCGTTCGGCGTGAGAGTTTAGCAAAAGCTGGACATCGCGTCGCCATTTTCGCATTCGGTAGCATGGTAGCGCCTTCTCTTGAAGCTGCTGAGTGGTTGGATGCAACGGTTGCTGATATGCGTTTTGTTAAACCGATTGACGACGAGCTGGTTACTCGTTTAGTGCACTCGCACGACTTCCTTGTGACGGTGGAGGAGGGATGCATTATGGGTGGAGCTGGTTCGGCAGTATTAGAAAACATTTTTATCAGTAAGGTTTCTCGACCAACACTACAATTGGGTCTACCCGATAAATTTCTTGATCATGGCGACCATGCCCAGTTGATCGCAGCACTCGGACTTGATGCGAGTGGGATTGCCAAGGCGATTTACACTAGATTTAATCTGAATCATTCTTGAAAAAATGAAAATTTTTAATAAATCAATTGGATTGATGTGCGAATTTTCCTTGATCTATTTCTTAATTGAATAGCCAGGATACATCTCCAGTTCTTCTTCAATTTTACATACAGCTCCTCCGGTCAATTGACTGGTTTATAAGGATATTTTGATGAATCAAATTAACCCTATTTTTATTATGCCGGACGTACAAAGTGGTATTGATACGCGCCAGATTCCGATCCAGCGTGTTGGTGTACGTGCTGTACGGCATCCATTGGTACTGAAGACCAATTCTGATCAGATGCAGGCCACAGTAGCTATTTTTAATATGGATGTGCATTTGCCTGCTAATCAAAAGGGAACACATATGTCTCGCTTTATTGCTTTGCTTGAAGAAAATAAAGCACCGTTCGATATGATGAATTTTCGTGTTATGTTGATAACCATGCTGGAGCGTTTGGAAGCTGATGCTGGACATATGGAAGTGAGCTTTCCTTATTTCATCTCAAAGACTGCACCGATCTCTGGTGTAGAAAGTTTGATGGACTATCAGGTGACACTTACTGGGCAAGTGCTTGATGGTCAGACGCGTGTGTGGCTCAAGGTGCTTGTCCCAGTCACTAGCTTGTGCCCATGTTCGAAGCAAATTTCCAAATATGGAGCTCACAATCAGCGCTCACATGTCACGATTCATGCAGAGTTGCTGAGTGAAATCAGTATAGAGGAAATCGTGACTATAGCGGAAGAGGAGGCTTCATGTGAGTTATGGGGTTTATTGAAGCGTCCAGATGAAAAATACGTAACAGAGCGTGCCTACGAGAATCCGAAATTTGTGGAGGACTTAGTACGTGATGTGGCAAAACGCTTAAATAAAGAACCACGTATCATTTCTTATAAGCTGGAGGCGGAAAATTTCGAATCAATCCATAATCACAGCGCTTACGCACTGATTGAGCATGACAAGCGATTAAATGCGTGACGATAGGAATAAATTGATCATTGGCTATCGCAGAATCACGAATACGTCTGAGATATGGATTGAACACTAATATCTAGTGATATCGGATAAGTCCCAGCGCGGGCGAACTGTGTATGAGTAAGAGAAATCCGCCTCATCTGGCCAATGTTTAAGGCGCATTGCTCCAGCGAAGGCAATCATAGCGCCGTTATCGGTACAAAATGATAGGTTTGGGTAATGAACCCGGTACCCGCATCGCTTGACGGCCAGATTGAGACCTTGACGTAATTGTTGATTAGCCCCGACGCCGCCTGATACGACAAGGGTATGCAAGCCTGTTTGCTTTAATGCTGTCATAGATTTATCAACGAGGATATCTACGATAGCATCCACGAAGCTTCGCGTTAAGTCGGCTTTGGTCTGTTCGCAAATATTTTCTTTCAGACTTTTTACCTGAGTAAGCACAGCTGTCTTTAGACCACTGAAACTGAAATCAAGATTACCTGAATACTTCATTGGACGAGGAAACCTAAAGCGGTTGGGGCTACCAAATTCTGCCAGTCGAGATACGGCAGGACCACCAGGGTAGCCAATGCCGAGAAGCTTTGCCGTCTTATCAAAGGCTTCTCCCGCGGCATCATCTAAGGTTTCACCTAGCATACGATATTGACCGAATCCATGTGCTTCCATCAATTGTGTATGTCCACCAGAGACAAGTAGCGCTACGAAAGGGAATTCAGGTGGCTCAGGCGAAAGCAGTGGAGATAGTAAATGTCCTTCAAGATGATGTACTCCTATCACAGGTTTTTCGAGGGCAAATCCCAATGCATTTGCAATGCTTGCCCCGACAAGTAGTGCACCAGCGAGTCCTGGACCTTGTGTGTAAGCAATGGCATCTATGGTTGATAACGGTTTTTTGGCTTCTGCGAGTACTGCTTCAGTGAGTGGCAGGACGTGTCGGATATGATCGCGTGAAGCTAATTCTGGAACGACACCACCATACGCTTCGTGCATAGCAATTTGAGAATGAAGCGCATGGGAGAGTAAACCATGCTTTGTATCATACAAAGCGAGACCGGTTTCGTCGCAAGAACTTTCGATGCCTAAAACTAACATAAGAATTGAAGTAGTTTTAGTCAAAATTGACTAAAATAATATGCATGGTCTCAGTATACCACCAATATCGCAGGTCATTCGCGGATCCATATAACGTGGAGAAAGCGGTGACAAGATGACGGTTTTACTTTGTGTCGCTACAATGCTAAGCATGGAAAAATTTGATGTTGCGATTGTAGGGGCCGGAGCAGCAGGTATGATGTGTGCTGGTTTAGCGGGTCAAGCCGGCTTGCGAGTGGTATTAATAGACCATGCTAAATTCCTTGCTGAGAAGATTCGTATCTCTGGGGGCGGGCGTTGTAACTTTACCAACATTAATGCGGGTCCCTCTAACTATCTTTCGGAAAATCCTGATTTTTGTCGTTCAGCGCTAGCACGTTATACGCCTAGTGATTTCTTGGATCTGATGCGGGAGAATGGTATCTCATGGCATGAGAAACACAAAGGGCAGTTGTTTTGTGATAAGAGTTCGGGTGACATTATAGAGATGTTGCGTCGAGAGTGTGAAGTGGGTAATGTCTACTGGAGAATGCCTTGTCGTGTTCATGCTGTTACCCGTAATGAGGGGAGCCATCCTTATTATTTAATAACAGATGCTGGAGATATTTCCGTAAGCCGTTTGGTGGTTGCAACGGGTGGATTGTCTATTCCAAAAATTGGAGCAACGGACTGGGGATTTCGTCTTGCCAAGCAATTTAATTTGAACATCATCGAACCTCGCCCGGCTTTAGTGCCATTGATGTTTGATACGATCAGTTGGGCACCATTTACTGGTTTATCGGGATTGTCTTTAGAAGTCGAAGTTAGTTTGGGGGAAACAGGCCATGCTGTAAGTTTTGTGGAAGATTTGCTGGTGACTCACCGTGGATTATCGGGGCCCGCAATTCTACAGATATCCAATTATTGGACAGCGGGGCAACTGCTTCTGATCGATCTTGCACCAACACAAAAGCTTGAGGAACTGCTAATTAAAGCTAAAGCAAGTTCGAAGCGCCAGTTGGTAAACGTACTAAGTCAATTCTTGCCAGTGCGGTTATCTAATGCGTTGGTTGGGCATCAAAATCTTTCTCCCTCATCTAGAATTCAAGAATTATCTGATAAGGCATTACGCTCGCTTGCCAGAGCATCAAACGCTTGGAAGGTTAAACCTTGTAGCTCAGCAGGGTGGAGCAAAGCTGAAGTGACACGTGGCGGCGTTGATACGATGGCATTATCATCTACAACCCTGGAGGTGCATGGATTGCGAGGGCTACATTTTATTGGTGAAGTTCTGGACGTCACTGGCTGGCTTGGCGGTTATAATTTTCAATGGGCGTGGGCATCTGCTGTAGCCGTGGCTAGAGCTATAGCTGCTGAAGATATTCAGTAGTTGGATAGTAATATAGTATTACCATGGGATAAACGGGGCGACATTTTGTTTTCGCTGTGTTAATTCAGCTGCTTCCCTGATGTTACGTAGTAAAAATTCAATTATTTTGTTAATTACCGTGATTAATCAGAATGAAGTTAATAAATGGTGATTGCTATAACAGGGATAGGTACATGGCATTTATGAATGCAATAATCGGTCAAAGCATTGAATATGAAAAGTCATGAAGATAGTGAATTGCATCTTAGTCTGACTAACAGATGCCTCTGTAATATTGCAGATAAAATAAATGCAGACGTGTTTCTAATATCAACGAGCTCACGTGCTGGGTAATATCTCTCATCATATTTGAGCCATGATTCCTCAAACATTTGTTCAAGAACTACTCAACCGCGTCGATATTGTCGAGGTAATTGGACGTTATGTGCCCTTGAAGAAGGGAGGGGCCAATTTTATTGGCCTTTGTCCATTCCACAGCGAAAAATCACCGTCATTTACAGTGAGTCAAATCAAACAATTTTATCATTGCTTCGGTTGTGGCGCAAATGGTACGGCAGTGACATTTTTAATGGAACAAGGGGGTCTCGGTTTTATTGAAGCGGTTGAGGATCTTGCGAATTCAGTAGGACTTAATGTACCTCGTGAGATGTCTATGAATGGTGTTAAGGAGAAAACTTCGCAGCGGAAGGAGATATTGAGATTAGTTGATGTTATGAATTGCGCGAGCAATTATTACCGTCGTCAATTACGCACTGCAACACTTGCTATTGACTACTTGAAGGGTCGTGGTTTAACTGGAGGAATTGCAGCTAAATTTGGCCTTGGTTATGCGCCGAATAGTTGGCAAAACCTAGCAGCGGCATTTCAAGATTATCGTAGTGATCTATTGATGGAAGCGGGGTTGGTAATTGATGGCGATAAAATGACCCGCAATGATGGGTTAAACCGACGTTATGACCGATTTCGTGATCGAATTATATTTCCTATTCGAAATGCAAAAGGACAAGTGATTGGTTTCGGTGGACGCATAATGGGAAATGGAGAACCGAAGTATTTAAATTCTCCTGAAACATCGCTCTTTTCGAAAGGGAACGAACTATACGGCCTTTTTGAGGCGCGTAGTGGAATTCGTGATGCGGGTTACGCACTTGTCGTTGAAGGTTATATGGATGTCGTCACACTTGCACAAGCCGGATTTCGAAACGCACTTGCTACGTTAGGGACTGCTTGTACGTCTATGCATGTGCAGAAACTGTTGCGTCAAACAGAAACGGTGGTATTTAGCTTTGATGGGGATACGCCCGGACGACGCGCTGCAAGGCGCGCAATGGAAACGTGTTTGCCGCATGCAGGGGACAATTGTAGTTTTAAATTTTTATTTTTACCAGCGGAGCATGATCCCGACAGTTTTATCCGTAAATTTGGTGCGAAAGTATTTTCTGAAAAAGTGAATGAAGCCATTCCACTCTCTCAATTTTTGATTGCAGAAGTGCTGAAAGGTAAGGAGATGCATCAGCCTGAAGGTCGTGCACGTGCTTTTTTCGAAGCAAAGCCTTTGTTACAGGCTTTGCCGACAAATACTCTTCGTAGTCAAATTTTGAAAGAATTTTCGGCGCGCGCGGGGATACCTCTCGAAGATGTTATAAATTTGTGCCAATTACCTGCTCAACCTAGAATAAAAAATTATAATAAAGCTTTGATAAAGCCTGAGAAACGTCCTGTAGTTAATACAGCCCGACGTATATTGCAAAATCTTTTGATGTATCCGTTGATAGCAAATAATTTGACCGATGATGAAGCGCAACAATTGAAAGTAGTCAAGGACTATTCTGAAATTTTCCAGGAAATCTTGAAGCTTTGTCAAGATATGGGAACTCAAGCCGATTTTCGGTATCTTTCGGATCTTCTGCGTACCTCACCAAATTTCGCGACTTACGAAGACGTTCTGCGTGAAATCATGTCCTTTGATGAAAATGTGCGGGATTTAGTCTTATCGAGTTCAGAAGATGAAATTCAGCTTGATAAACGACAGGAACAGCTGCATTTACGGTTGGTTGAGGTGCGTAGTGCCATTCGCAAGTTGCGCTACGATGGATTATGCGAAGCTTTAGATCGCTTATATAAGCAAGGCTCACTTACTCCCGAAGAGATGTGTCATGCTGCGGCTCTATCACGTGAGCGTAATGAATTGAAACGACAGTTATTTTCCAACAATATAGGATATTCATGATACGAGGATGAAGAAAGTTCGCATGATATAATCAAAAATATTTCAGTGGGCTATTTTTTCTGGCAAGTGGAATTAATATGGAAAAGACGACAACGTCCGGTAGAAAAAAGATAAGAGATGAGGTGTCGTCGTCAGCGAAGCCCACTCCAGTGATAGAACTCCCCGTTTCTCAAAACAAGAGATCGAAGAAAGAAAAATCATCCTCCCTGACTAAGTCTTTTAGTGCAAAAGTCGCTAAGTCTGTGAAGGATAAAAAAGTGTCTCGGGCTGAAGCTAGTAATGGAAGAACATTGCATCAAGAAAAAACTACTGCTGTTTCAAAAACAGGCAAATCTTCTATGAAAATTGTTGTTTCAGCAAAAAAGATAGAAAAGGTGATGACTGTCTCAAAAGAATCGGCGCACAACTTGAGAACCATCCGCAATATGCGTAATAAAGCAGAAAAGCCGATCGAAATTGATAATTGTCAAAGTGAGTTTCCATTGAGAGAATCTAAGACAGCTTATGACCAGGCCGAAGTTGTTGTTGCCAGAAAGGGGGTTATCGAAGGGAATCAGTCGATGGAAGCGAAGGTTGTAATGAATGAAGTAACTCAACCATCCACATCTGCTAAGCGCTCTCCCAGAGCTGGAAAGGGAACTATTCCAAATATGGAAGCCATAAACACTGCTTTCATTGCGCAAGATAACGCAGTAAAAAATATATACGATCAACCCTTGAACGAAGATCAGATTAAAGTGGAAAAGCAGAAGGCACGTGACCGTCGAGCAAAGGAAAAGGCGTTACTGAAGGATGCATTTTCTTCACATCAGCCAGGAACTGCCGAAGAATTGGAAGAGCGGCGTGGGAAGCTCAAAGCGCTTATTAAACTTGGGAAAGAGCGTGGCTTCCTAACATTTTCCGAGATTAATGATCATCTTCCTGATGATCTTATCGAGAGCGAGGCGCTGGAAAGTATTACCGGTACGTTCCATGATATGGGAATTGCAGTTTATGAGCAGGCGCCGGATGCTGAAACATTGCTGCTCAATGATAATGCGCCAAACATTGCTTCTGATGATGAAGTTGAAGAAGAAGCAGAGGCAGCGTTATCGACCGTCGATTCAGAGTTCGGCCGTACGACGGACCCAGTACGCATGTATATGCGTGAAATGGGAACAGTGGAGTTACTAACGAGAGAGGGTGAAATTGAAATAGCCAAACGCATTGAAGAAGGCCTCAAGCATATGGTCAAGGCTATTTCAGTATGCCCTACAACGATTGCTGAAATTCTTGTATTGGCAGATAAAGTCAAGCGTGATGAAGTACGCATTGACGAGGTGGTTGATGGGTTAATTGACTTTGATACAGATTCTGTAACTGTGCAAACTTCCTCTGAGGACGAGGGTTTCGATGGGAGCTCGGAAAATGATGATGCAGTATCGCCCGAAGACGAAGATAATTCAGATTCTAGTATTTCAGCAGCACATATTGAACAACTTAAGCGTGATGCGCTGACTAAGTTTTCATTGATTGCTGAGTTATTTGGTAAAATGGAAGATTGCTTCCATAGAGAAGGTTATCAGTCGAAGTCATATTTGAAAGCAGGGGCATCGATTCAGGCAGAACTGATGACCATTCGTTTTACCGCGAGGACTGTTGAACGATTGTGCGATACTTTGCGTTCGCAGGTGGATCAGATCCGTTACATTGAACGTGCGATCTTGCATATTGTTGTTGATAAATGTCGTATGCCTCGTTCTGATTTTTTATCCAGTTTTCAGGGGAATGAAGTCGATCTCAACTGGATCAACACGATTGTGGCTGATGGCAAGAATTACAGTTCAATACTGGAACGTAACGTGCCAGCTATTCAAGAACTTCAGCAAAAGTTAATTGATTTGCAGGCAGATGTGATATTGCCATTGAGTGAATTGAAGGATATCAATCGTAAAATGGCCGAAGGTGAGCGTCGCGCACGTAAGGCCAAACGTGAGATGACAGAAGCCAACTTGCGTCTTGTAATTTCTATTGCTAAAAAATATACGAATCGTGGTCTACAGTTTCTGGACCTAATTCAGGAAGGCAATATTGGTTTAATGAAAGCCGTTGACAAATTTGAATATCGTCGTGGTTACAAATTTTCGACGTATGCGACTTGGTGGATTCGTCAAGCAATCACGCGTTCAATCGCAGATCAAGCACGGACGATACGTATTCCAGTCCACATGATAGAAACAATTAATAAGATGAATCGAATTTCTCGTCAAATTTTGCAGGAAACTGGCCTAGAGCCTGATCCAGCAACACTGGCTGAGAAGATGGAAATGCCAGAAGAGAAGATTCGAAAAATTATGAAGATCGCGAAAGAGCCTATTTCCATGGAAACTCCGATCGGAGATGACGATGATTCGCATCTAGGTGATTTTATTGAGGATGCTGGCACAGTCACTCCCGTAGATGCTGCACTTCATGGTAGTATGAGAGATGTCGTGAAAGATGTGCTTGATTCATTGACACCTCGTGAAGCGAAAGTGCTTCGCATGCGTTTCGGTATAGAGATGAGTACGGATCACACACTTGAAGAAGTTGGTAAGCAATTTGACGTGACGCGTGAACGGATTCGTCAAATTGAGGCAAAGGCGCTTCGTAAGCTACGTCATCCAAGTCGATCTGATAAACTCATGTCCTTCCTGGAAGGTAGCTAAGTTACTTACAATTAATTTGATGGGCCGTTAGCTCAGTGGTTAGAGCAGGGGATTCATAATCCCTTGGTCGCTGGTTCGAACCCAGCACGGCCTACCACATCAATATCTGTGCTCAGTAATATACAATTTAAGTGCATATTACACGATCGAATTTAAGCCTTAGAGCGAGATGGATGTCGAATAAGAGACTTCTATGGAGATGTAATCTGCTTTTTCAAAAAAGAATGATTTTCCTCCTTTATATTGATGCTTAGCATTAGTGTTTTAAACGATACCCTGTTTTAAAAATCCAGCCAATGATGATGAGGAAGACTGATAAAAATACGATGGTCATCACAACACTAATGCCAACATTAACATCGGCAATGCTATAAAAACTCCATCGAAAACCACTAATTAGATAGACCACAGGGTTAAAAAGAGTCACAGTTTTCCAAAATGGTGAGAGAACATCTGTCGAATAAAAGCTGCCGCCGAGAAATGTTAGTGGTGTAATGACAACAAGTGGTACCAACTGTAATTTCTCGAAGCCGTCAGCCCAGATGCCTATAATAAACCCGAGTAGAGAAAAGGTGAATGCTGTCAATACTAAAAATATGAGCATCCAGAACGGATGTTCGATTCGAAGAGGCACGAATAGTGAGGCTGTTGCGAGCATGATCAAGCCGAGAATAATGGACTTGGTTGCTGCTGCTCCGACATAACCGATAGTGATCTCTAGGTATGAAATTGGTGCCGACAGCAGCTCATAAATGGTCCCAGTAAAACGCGGAAAATAGATTCCGAATGATGCGTTTGATACGCTTTGTGTGAGGAGGGATAGCATAATCAGACCAGGTGCAATGAATGCACCGTAAGGGACTCCGCTAATTTCTGGAATACGAGATCCAACCGCAGCACCGAAAACTACGAAATAAAGTGATGTAGAGATTACTGGCGAGATAATGCTTCTCATCAAGGTTCTTCGTGTTCTTGCCATCTCAAAATTGTAGATGGCAAGTACGGCATAGAGATTCATTTTTAGCACCTTCTCACAACATACATGATGAGTATTTTTTTAAGAGGTGTGATGGACAAGGCTTACGAAAATATCTTCGAGAGAGCTTTGTGTCGTTTTTAAATCTTTCACAGCAACGCCGGCCTGATCTAGGTCACGTAATAGCTCAGAAATCGTTGTTGGTGCAACTTTAGCATCGTAGATAAAAATCAGTTCATCACCACCAGTGGCAAGCGTCATGTCATACGCGGCAAGCGATCGCGGAATACTTTTCATCGTAGTTGTTAGCTGTAATGTTAATTGTTTGCTACCGAGCTTACGCATGAGATCCATTTTATCTTGCACTAGCATAATTTTCCCTTGATTGAGAATGCCGATACGTTCAGCCATTTCTTCAGCTTCTTCAATATAGTGTGTGGTTAAAATGACTGTCACGCCTGTGGTGCATAGTGACTGCACGAGACGCCACATATCTCGTCGTAGCTCTACGTCCACACCAGCCGTTGGTTCATCTAGAAAGAGAACCTGAGGTTCATGTGCCAATGCTTTTGCAATAAGCACACGTCGTTTCATACCGCCAGATAGCGTTAAAAGCTTGTTATGACGTTTTTCCCATAAAGACAAATCACGAAGTACTTTTTCGATATGATCGGAATTGGGAGGCTTACCAAATAAACCGCGAGAAAATGAGACCGTCGACCAAACGGATTCGAATGCATCTGTTGTAAGTTCTTGTGGTACTAGGCCAATACATGCACGCGCAGATCGATATTCTGAGATGATGTCATAACCATTCACTTTCACGGTACCTTCTGTTGGACGTACGATTCCACAAATGGTGTTAATCAGCGTGGTTTTTCCTGCACCATTTGGACCAAGTAGGGCAAAGATTTTTCCACGAGGAATCTCCAAGTTGATTTTTTTTAATGCCTGGAAACCTGAAGCGTAGATTTTCGACAGATTCTGGATGGAAATCACGGTTTGCATGGCGGGAAACAATAATAGCCGCTTAAAACCTGCATATAACATTGCTGTATAGCACTAACGACAGTAGTAAAATTCCGAGAGTGTTATATGCTGATGCGAGTGAGTAAATGAGAGGGATAGAGCTATGTCATATAAATTAAATTAAATATGTGGTTCCTGAAGGACTCTCCTCAATAGTCAAATTTCTCTCACAGACCTCAGTATTTTGTCAATACAACATCTACCTTAGATCAATATTCCTTTGGAATTGGAAAGTCCTATATAAGAATAAGCAGATAAAAATAAATTGGATCTTCAAAAAATTTCAGTCGATTAAGAGCAGCGTTATATAGATGATATTCCAAGCATTTTAATCTTTTTATGCCTCCTCCCTAACTTGATATGTAATTTGACGTTTTATTAAAATCTCCAAGATTGCTTTTCAGAGTGTGGAGGATGCTACTGTTTTAAGATGAAAATCGCATAAGGAAGCAACAGCGCAATGCCAACATTCAGGTTTGCGTGCTTTACAGACGTATCGTCCCAGTAGAATCAACCAGTGATGGGCATGTTGACGAAATTCGACGGGTGTGACTCGATTGAGTGCAAGTTCGACAGCCATCGGTGTTTTACCAGGAGCAAGACCTGTGCGATTAGCAACTCGAAAAATATGAGTATCCACCGCAATGGTAGGTTTACCAAAAACAATGTTAAGTACAACATTTGCTGTTTTACGACCGACCCCGTGCATTGCTTCAAGACTTTCTCTGGAATCTGGCACCTCTCCAGCATGTCGATCGATCAAGGACTGACTTGTTAAAATAATGTTTTTAGCTTTTGTGCGGTAAAGTCCAATTGTTTTGATGCAATCTATAATGCCTGCCTCGCCGAGTAGAAGCATTTTTTCAGGCGTGTTAGCAAGTCGATATAGCTTGCGCGTGGCCTTATTAACCGAAATATCGGTAGCTTGTGCAGATAGTAGCACGGCAATCAGTAATTCAAATGGTGAGGTGTATTCGAGCTCTGTGACAGGATGAGGATTGAGTTGCTGTAGCGTTTTAAAAAATGTGCGACGTATGGCTGAATTCATTGATACAGAGGTTCATCAGGATGATGGAAAGAAAAGTTTAATGTATTCATTAATGCGTGTATTTCGTCATTTTGGGGGAAAGGCTTAAATAATATTTTTTTATGGATTGCAACTTCGCTTATTGTGTAGTTTAATCAGGTCAGCTTTCTATCTCAGACGTGCTGCTGCTGACAATAATATTTGTTATTGTGGATTCTCTGATCGACGAGACAGTAACGCGAGAGACTGCCCGCTCGGCTAACCGGGCTTCGTGAGCAGATTCATTGTTCGCCAATCTTCTCATATGGTTTTCGTAATTTTTTCTTGCTGTATTAGCTTCCGCCTTTGACCAAGCATTCCAACCGGTTTTTTCTTTAGTAACTACCACCATTTCTATGCAATCAACTGGGCAAGGAGAAACACATAAGTCGCAGCCGGTACAGAGATTCTCGATAACGGTATGCATCTGTTTCGATGCACCTATTATGGCATCGACAGGGCATGCTTGAATACATAAAGTACAGCCGATGCATAATGATTCCTTGATAACGGCGCGATGGCGTGGACGTTCAATGCCATTTTCTGGATTAAGTGGAATTATAGGTTTGCTAAGTAATGACGCTAGTCGTGCTACTCCTTCAATACCCCCAGGGGGGCATTGGTTGTATCCTGCGGCATCAGTAGCAATGGCTGCAGCGTACTGACGGCATCCAGGGTAACCGCATTTTGTACATTGTGTTTGTGGTAATAAAGCATCAATTTGCTCGACAAGCTTGTTAACTTCAGTCAATTTTTTATCGGATAAAATTCTATTAGAGCGGGGTTTCCCCGTGATATTTATTCAAAATACACTGTGAGTTGGAACGAAAAAATAGTATCCCATTCGTTTGCAATGTGCAAATTCCAAAACATCACTCTTCTTCGGAAGAAGGTTGATAGTTTTTATTTGGTTTCTAAGAATTATTATTTTACGTTCTTCGTTAGAGAAAGCACCATTCGTTGAAAGGATGCTGCTTTCTCTTTTTACTTAAATGATTAGCCTCTATAAAAGAGATTATCTATTTGCTTAGATAGAAGGCTTTTAGCGAATGACTTGAGCTATGGATGAGGCAACATAGTCAATATTTTTTTCGTTCAATGTGGCAACACAGATACGGCCTGTCGAGACAGCGTATATGCCAAATTTTTCACGCAAACGTTCGACCTGATCGGCACTGAGGCCAGAATAGGAAAACATGCCACGTTGCTGGATTACGAATGAAAAATCGCGATCCCCATCTTGGGAGAGCAGCCTTTCCACTATTGATAGACGCATGGAATGGATGCGTTGACGCATTTGGGTCAATTCATCCTCCCACATAGTACGTAGCTCTGGGGTTCCTAGCACTGAAGAAACTACTGCAGCACCATGCGTTGGTGGATTCGAATAGTTAGTACGAATTACACACTTCAGTTGTGATAGAACGCGCGTGCTTTCATCATTGCTCCTAGTTACGATTGACAAGGCACCCACTCGCTCACCATAAAGAGAAAATGACTTAGAGAATGAGCTAGAGATAAAAAAATTGAGTTCGGATTTTGCAAACAATCGAATAACCGCAGCATCTGCATCGATTCCATCACCAAAACCTTGGTAAGCGATATCGATGAAAGGTACCAAATTGCGTTTTTTTATGACTTCAAGGACTTGAGCCCATTGCTCGAGGCTTAGGTCAACACCGGTAGGATTATGACAGCAAGCATGTAGTACGACAATCGTACCAGGTGATTCCTTATCTAGCATGTCGAGCATGTTAGATAAGTTAACCCCATGAGTATGAGGATCGTAGTAAGGGTAAGAAATAACATTGAAACCGACCGAAGAGAATAAGGCCCGGTGGTTTTCCCAGCTTGGGTCGCTAATAGCGACGTTGACATTTGGATTCAACTGTTTTAAGAAATCGGCACCGATCTTGAGCGCGCCAGTCCCTCCCAAAGTTTGTACTGTTACAACACGCTTTTCGGCTAATAGATTGGAATCCTTGCCAAACAAAATTTGCTGCACTGCAACGTTATAGGCAGCAATACCTTCTATAGGCAGGTAACCTCGCGGCAGACGAGCAGCTATTCGTTGCTTTTCAGCCTCTTGCACCGCCCGTAATAGAGGTAATTTACCGTTACTATCAAAGTAGACACCTACGCCTAAATTTACTTTATTAGGGCGATTATCGGCATTAAACGCCTCGTTGAGACCAAGTATAGGATCGTGAGGGGCTAATTCGACACTAGAAAAGAGTTTCATTTTGAAAGCTCGAGAGTGGAAATTCTATGAATGAGAATGGATTGATTAGACTTTAACTTCATATCTGATTGACCAACGAGGTCCATTTTAGCGAAGAAGATTAAGTTTCGTAAAAAACGATATACACTTTGAAAGATGAAATATGCTCTGAGAAGGATAGTATGGTGATTATCAATCCAGTCGACACTGATCATAAATAATGTAGTGTTCCAAGCTTTTTACATCAAAATTGCTTCTTCCACTAGTTTTTTGATGTCTGAAATTTTTCTTACTGAAGTATTCTTACTAAGAAGACTGGTGTGATAAATTTATTTTTTGTAACTCGACCTTTTTTGGAAACTCAACATGACCTACGTGCAACAGGAAAATCAGGAGATTGACGAGGATCGGTTTCAGATATTTTTAAATTCTCCGTACAAGCTTTATTGCCCTTTTCCTGCAGCAGGTGATCAGCCTGAAGCTATTCGTCAACTTACAGAAGGTATTAAGGATGGTCTTGCTTTTCAAACACTTTTAGGAGTAACCGGATCAGGAAAAACTTTCACGATGGCTAACGTAATCGCACGTATGGGACGGCCAACAATTGTATTTGCACCCAATAAAACATTGGCAGCGCAGCTATATTCTGAGTTTCGAGATTTTTTTCCATGTAATGCTGTTGAGTATTTCGTTTCTTATTACGACTACTATCAGCCAGAAGCTTATGTGCCACAGCGTGACTTATTCATTGAGAAAGACTCATCGATCAACGAGCACATTGAGCAAATGCGGTTATCTGCTACAAAAAGCTTGCTTGAACGGCGTGATGTTGTCATCGTTGCTACTGTTTCGGCGATTTATGGCATTGGAAATCCCAACGAATATCATCAGATGATTTTGACGTTGCGTCAGGGCGATAAACTTGGTCAGCGAGACATCATCGCACGTCTCATTGCAATGCAGTACTCTCGTAATGAGCTCGACTTTACACGTGGAACTTTTCGTGTACGTGGCAATATGATTGATATTTTCCCTGCGGAACACGCAGAGCTTGCAATGCGTGTAGAACTATTTGATGATGAAGTTGAGGCAATGCAAATGTTCGACCCAATAACAGGGCGTATTCGTCAAAAAATTTCTCGATTTACGGTATACCCATCATCACACTATGTTACACCACGTGATACGGTCTTGCGGGCCATTGAAACTATTAAAGATGAATTACGTGAACGTCTTGATTTTTTTTATAAGGAGAACAAGCTGCTTGAGGCGCAGCGTTTAGAGCAGAGGACACGTTTCGATTTAGAGATGCTTACAGAACTTGGATTTTGTAAGGGCATCGAAAATTACTCCCGACATCTCAGTAATTCCGCCCCTGGGGATCCTCCTCCTACATTAGTCGACTATCTCCCTGACGATGCACTCATGTTTCTTGACGAATCACATGTATTAATCGGTCAGTTTAACGGCATGTACAAGGGCGATCAGGCGCGTAAAGAAAATTTAGTTAATTACGGATTTCGACTGCCATCAGCACTTGATAACCGACCCCTTAAGTTTTCGGAATACGAACGAAAAATGCGTCAGACAATTTTTGTTTCCGCGACACCAGCAGACTATGAAAATCAGCGTACTGCTCAAGTAGTTGAGCAGGTAGTTCGGCCAACTGGGCTTTTGGATCCGATCATACATGTCCGTGCGGCTCGTACACAGGTCGATGATCTCTTATCAGAAATCTATTTGCGTGTGCAGGTACGTGAGCGAGTCCTTGTCACGACGCTGACGAAACGTATGGCAGAACAGTTGACAGACCATTTGTCTGACAATGGTATTAAGGTCCGTTATCTGCATAGCGATATTGACACGGTCGAACGGGTGGAGATCCTACGAGACTTGCGGATCGGGACATTTGATGTGCTCGTTGGTATTAATTTATTACGTGAAGGACTGGATATTCCCGAGGTATCGCTAGTCGCTATTTTGGATGCAGACAAAGAGGGTTTTCTACGTGCAGAGCGATCGTTAATTCAGACGATTGGTCGTGCGGCACGCAACGTAAACGGTACGGCAATTCTTTACGCTGATAAGATGACTAATTCGATGAAAAATGCGATTGATGAAACAAACCGGCGACGTACCAAACAAAAAGCGTACAATCGAGAACACTCTATTGTACCGAAAGGGGTGCAGAAGCGCATCAAAGATATTATCGATGGGGTGTACGATCTCGATGAGGCACGTGCCGAACAGGCTAAATTGTCTGAGCATGCTCGCTATCAAGATATGAGTCAAAAACAGTTGTCAAAGGAAATAAAAAAACTTGAAAAGCAAATGCTTCACTACGCTAAGAACCTTGAATTCGAAAAAGCGACACAGGCACGAGATCAATTATTGCATGTTAAGGCACTTGTTTTTGGAACAGATGGAGCCAGTGAGCTTGTTCCGGTGTATTCATAAGCTTTGACTTTTTGTTGCCGACACTCATCACAATATTCGACAGCGATATGATATTTTTCCTTAAAATTCTATAAGAAAAAATATAAGACTTTCTGCTTTCCATCACTTGAAGATGCAAAAGTAAATAGATAAAAATTTTACAAAAAAACTTGACTAAATTAATGCTGAATTTATACTTGACAAAAATAGTCAACATTATCCTGAGCATATTCCCATGAGACTTACAACGAAGGGTCGTTTTGCCGTTACAGCGATGATTGACATGGCTATAAACCAGGTTGGTGGACCTGTAACTCTTGCAGGAATCAGCCAGCGACAGCAAATTTCCCTTTCTTACCTAGAGCAACTATTTAGCAAACTTCGGCGTCACGAAATCTTGGAGAGTATACGTGGTCCAGGCGGAGGTTATGTCTTAGTGGGTCGCCCAGAGGATGTAACTGTGGCAGACATTATTATCGCAGTTGATGAGCCAATTGATGCCACCAATTGCGGCAGTAAAGGGAATTGTAAAAAAAGCCAAGATGGTTACCCTAGCCATTGTATGACACACGAACTTTGGACAACACTGAATCACAAAATAATTGAATATTTAGATTCTGTATCGCTGCTCGACTTGGTTGAACGAGAGTCTAATAAGCGAAAACAGTCCACAGCTTTACAAAATGCCGCGAAAACATCTGCGATGTCTAATAATTCACGAAGAATTATCTCACGCGTACCGAATTCTGTCTTTGATATTGCTCGTTCCACATGAAAAAAGATACTCTGCATCTACCCATTTACATGGACTACAGCGCTACCACACCGATTGACCCGCGTGTGTTGAATAAGATGCTGCCCTATCTTAGTAGCCAATTTGGCAATCCTGCTTCCCGTAGTCATGTCTTTGGTTGGGCAGCAGAGCGAGCTGTTGAAGAAGCTCGTGAAGAAGTTGCTAAATTGGTGAATGCCGATGCGCGTGAGATTGTTTGGACTTCTGGTGCAACTGAGTCAAATAATTTAGCAATTAAAGGTTCTGCCCATTTCTATAAACACAAAGGTAAGCATCTTATCACCCTTAAGACTGAGCATAAGGCGGTACTGGACACAATGCGTGAGCTAGAACGTGAGGGTTTCGAAGTCACTTATCTATCGGTACAAGAAGATGGTTTGCTTGACGTTGAAAAATTCAAGTCAGCTATTCGTCCCGATACAATTTTAGCTTCAGTGATGGCTGTTAACAATGAAATCGGTGTTATTCAAGATATTGGAGAAATAGGTTACATTTGTCGTGAGAATGGTGTGATTTTTCATGTTGATGCGGCACAAGCGACTGGTAAGATGGTTATTGATTTGCTTAATTGGCCAGTGGACTTAATGTCATTCTCAGCGCACAAAACTTATGGGCCAAAGGGTGTAGGTGCATTGTACGTTCGTCGTAAGCCACGTGTACGTATTGAAGCGCAGATTCACGGTGGAGGACATGAACGTGGTATGAGATCTGGAACATTGCCGACACATCAGGTTGTGGGTATGGGTGAGGCATTCCGTTTGGCACGTGAAGAAATGGCAGTAGAAAATAATCGTGTGCGCATGCTTCGCGATCGCTTGTATTATGGCCTAACAAAAATAGAAGAAGTTTATGTTAATGGTGATATGGAAAAGCGTGTGCCGCACAATTTGAATATCAGTTTCAATTTTGTTGAAGGCGAATCTTTGATTATGGCGATCAAAGATGTTGCTGTTTCGTCGGGTTCCGCTTGTACATCTGCTTCACTAGAACCATCTTATGTTCTTCGAGCACTTGGACGCAATGATGAACTGGCTCATAGCTCAATTCGTTTTACTGTAGGTCGTTTCACAACCGAAGAGGAAGTTAATTATGTAGTAGATCTGTTCAAAAGCAAAATCCTGAAGCTGCGCGATTTATCGCCACTCTGGGAAATGTACAAGGAAGGGGTCGATTTGAATTCGATCCAGTGGGCTACACATTGATTCAAGGAGTTTGCTATGTCGTATAGTAAAGAAGTGCTTGATCATTATGAGAATCCGCGTAACGTTGGTTCATTTGATAAGCGTGACAATGGGGTTGGTACAGGCATGGTTGGTGCACCAGCTTGCGGTGATGTGATGAAGCTACAGATTCGTGTTAACGAGTCCGGTATGATTGAGGATGCTAAGTTTAAAACTTATGGCTGTGGCTCTGCTATTGCTTCGTCATCTCTTGTTACCGAATGGGTGAAGGGTAAGACTCTTGATCAGGCACTAAATATCAAAAATACACACATTGCACATGAATTAGCCTTGCCTCCAGTAAAAATTCATTGCTCAATTCTTGCTGAAGATGCGAT
This sequence comes from Candidatus Pandoraea novymonadis, assembly GCF_003004665.1. Taxonomy (GTDB): domain Bacteria; phylum Pseudomonadota; class Gammaproteobacteria; order Burkholderiales; family Burkholderiaceae; genus Pandoraea; species Pandoraea novymonadis. The sequence continues at coordinate 334,143 of NZ_MUHY01000001.1, read as the reverse complement.
TAAAGCTGCAATTGCAGACTACAGGCAAAAGCATGGTAATAAATTACAATCCACGCAGACAGCGTAAGTGGTAAATCTCAGCATTGAAGAGGATGCTAGAATGGCAATCACAATGACCGAAAAGGCCGCAGAGCATGTATCTCGCAATATCATGCGTCGAGGATATGGCGTGGGTTTACGATTAGGGGTGAAGGCGACCGGTTGCTCGGGGTTGGCGTATAAGCTTGAATATGCTGACTCATTTGCACCAGAAGATGTGGTTTTTGAATGCCATGGTGTGAAGGTGTTGATTGACCCAAAAAGTTTGCCGTACATCGATGGAACAGAACTCGATTTTGGGCGAGAAGGTTTAAACGAGGGATTTCGTTTCCGTAATCCGAATGTAAAAGATGAATGTGGTTGCGGTGAATCATTCCGTGTCTGAACCTTCAAATCTAAGCCAGAGATAATCTGGCTTGCTAAGCCTAAAAATTTTGGATCGGCGATGTAGATCACCCCAACTCCATTGACATGGCCTTACATATTTTCTTTGTTGACAGTGAGTCGTCAAGAAAACTCACTGTGGAGGGTGTTATAAGTTTTTATTTGCTATCTTTGTCTACCTTATATTGACAAGGGTAATAAAAATATTTTCTAGGGTATGTAGAATGGACGGCTGAACCCGGTTCCATGGGAGGCATAATGCTCTGCCAATATAAGACGATGTAATGAGTTCGCTGACAGATAATTATTTCGCATTATTTGATTTACCACAATGCTTTAGATTAGATATTGCAGAACTCGATTTAGCCTATCGTGCAGTGCAGTCACGTATTCATCCAGATCGCTTCGCAAGGGCGAGCGATACTGAGAAGCGTATCGCGATGCAGTGGGCAACTTTTGTAAATTTAGCCTTCCAAACATTGCGTGACCCCGTAAAACGTGCTTCCTATATATTGACATTGCACGGTATAGATGTTAGCACCTTGGATGATGCGTCGATGTCGAGAGATTTCTTGATACAACAGATGAGATGCCACGAAGAGATTGAAGATGCCGTTGGTGCGAGTGATTTCGTTGAGCTGAATCTCTTGGCCAAGAGATTGAGTGCTGATCGCAGTGCAAAAATAGATAAGCTTGGTGATTGGATTGATAGCGGAAACTGGAAACCTGCTGTAGAGGCTATTCGTCAATTGATGTTTATCTCACGTGCGCAACAGGATATCGTGCAGAGGATTGAAGAACTTGAAAATATATAACGAATGTAATAGAACGCGACTATAGACAAACATAGCAGTCGTGAATGACGTTACCTCACTGATAAGATAGCCTGCGCTATGCGCGGCTTCGAAGTAAAGCGATGGCACTCCTACAAATTTCAGAACCAGGTATGTCCCCTGAGCCGTACCGCCAGCGACTCGTTGTTGGCATTGATCTTGGCACCACGCATTCGCTAGTAGCGGTTGTTAAAAATGGTGTCCCTGAGGTATTGGCCGATGAACAGGGACGTATACTTTTACCATCCGTAGTCCGTTATTTAACTTTAGGACGTCCTCAAATTGGTTATACCGCTCGTGAAGCATCCACGATCGATCCAAAGAATACTATCATATCCGTCAAGCGTTTTATGGGTCGAGGTTTATCGGACGTTTTGCATGCTGGAGAAGAAACACCTTATGATTTTGTTGACGCGCCAGGTATGGTTCAGATCAATACGGCTCGCGGAGTTAAAAATCCTGTTGAAGTTTCTGCAGAACTCCTTTATACCCTACGTCAGCGTGCAGAGAATGCTCTTGGCGCTGATTTAGTAGGTGCCGTTATCACGGTACCAGCTTATTTTGATGATGCACAACGACAAGCTACAAAGGATGCAGCTAAGTTGGCTGGGCTCAATGTGTTGCGTTTGCTTAATGAGCCGACAGCTGCGGCAATTGCTTACGGCCTTAATCATGGGGCCGAAGGTATCTACGCAATCTATGATCTTGGTGGTGGAACGTTCGATATTTCCATCCTGAGACTAACAAAAGGCATGTTCGAAGTGTTGTCCACAGCTGGTAATTCAGCGCTTGGTGGAGATGATTTCGATCAGGCTATTTATCGTTGGATTATTGAAACAGCGCAATTGAAAAACGACTTGTCGGCTGAAGATGTGCGTTCGTTACTAAATTATTCCCGTAACGCCAAAGAAGTACTGTCAGATGTTGAATCAACTATCATCACAGTAACGTTAACAAATGGCAGTCTAATCTCTCTTACTCTGACACGTAATATTCTCACCGAAATCACTGATGCACTGGTAAAAAGGACGTTATCGCCAGTACGTCGAGCTATGCGAGATGCGGGGGTTGATCCTGAGGATGTTAAAGGCGTAGTTTTAGTAGGCGGTATGACACGTATGCCACAAGTACGTGTTGTGGTGGGAGAGTACTTCCGCCAAACTCCACTGACGAATCTTAATCCGGATCAAGTGGTAGCACTCGGGGCAGCGATACAAGCCAATTTGTTGGACGGTGGTAATAATCAAGGTATGGGTGATGACTGGCTGCTGCTCGACGTAATCCCGCTATCTCTTGGTGTTGAAACAATTGGTGGTTTAGTTGAAAAGATCGTCCCACGTAATTCGACGATTCCTGTCGCTCGTGCACAAGAGTTCACGACCTTCAAGGATGGCCAAACGGCGATGGTAATTCACGTGTTGCAAGGCGAGCGAGAACTGGCTGTTGATTGTCGTTCACTGGCACACTTTGAATTGCGAGGGATTCCTCCAATGATTGCTGGTACTGCGCGTATTCGTGTGACCTATCAAGTCGATGCCAATGGCTTACTGTCAGTGTCAGCACGTGAAATACATTCAGGGGTAGAAGCGTCTATCGAAGTGAATCCGTCCTACGGGCTTGCTGACGGGGACATTGTACGGATGTTAAAAAATAGTTTTGGTACGGCTGAGATGGATATGTCTACCCGTGTGCTACGTGAACAGCAAGTTGAAGCGAATCGTCTCTTAGATGCGGTCGAAAGCGCATTATTTTCTGATGGAGAATTATTAGAGGAAAATGAGCGGGCAGTGATAGTTGATATGATGAATCATCTTCGAATCCAATTGTCTGGAACAGACTATACTAGTCTAAAGGCAAGTATCGAAGCACTTGTCAATGCAACAGATGATTTCGCGGCTCGTAGAATGAATAAAAGTATTAGTGCTGCACTGGCGGGCCGAAAGATCGCTGATATTGATAAGTCATTTTAAGTATTAATTAATCATCATGCCTCAGATTATCGTTTTACCTCACCTTGAACTTTGCCCTGAAGGTACCGTGCTCGAAGTTGAATCTGGTACTACGGTGTGTGATGCACTTCTTGCCAACCATATTGAGATTGAGCATGCTTGTGAAAAATCTTGTGCATGTACTACCTGTCACGTAATTGTGCGAAGAGGTTTTGATGATTTAAAATCAGCTGAAGAGGATGAGGAAGACTTGCTCGATCGTGCATGGGGCTTAGAACCGACGTCACGGTTATCATGCCAAACTCAAATACCTATCCAATCAGATCTTGTGATTGAGATTCCGAGGTACTCGATCAATCATGCTAAAGAAAACCACTAAGTTGTCTTGGATGCGTATGATGCATCGATCACCTCATTATATTAGGTAATTATTACAATGATGGATAAAGGAGCAGCTTTATGAAGTGGACAGATACTCATGATATTGCAATTGCGCTAACAGAAAGATATCCAGACATTGATCCTCAAGTAGTACGTTTTGTTGATTTACATAATTGGATCGTTGGGTTAGAAAATTTTGACGATCAGCATGGGTGTGGAGGAGAAAAAGTACTTGAGGCAATTCAGATGGCCTGGATCGATGAAACACGATGAGTCTTCTGTGAGTGTTTAATGTGCACATATACTATCCAGACAAGAGAGCCTTTTAAAAAATTGAGAGAACTCAAGCCTGAACTGAATCTAATATAAGATCACGTGTATTGAATTTTTGATCTGTGCAAAACTCCATTCGATTACGTATTGCCGTCAAATTAAAAGTTAAAAAATTTCTGTCTTCAAGTATTTTTTCGATGAGGTAATCTTCGGCTTGTATTCCTAATGCATGTGCTTTTACACCTATAATTAATGCCTTTAGACACTAATATAATCTGACAGTGTGGATTTTTTGTAAGGTGTCTGGATGACAACGAAAACATAGGCTTCTCTATGCTTAGCAAATCACTTTCAAAGTAAAAAGATCTATGGGATTTTTATTTCTTCTCCTAAGCAGGACAAGGAAATACTAGCTATCATTTTTTACCATTAGTAGTGTTAGTGAGATAATGGTATCCAAAGTCCGGATCGACTGGCGGAAATTTCATACCATTTCTGAAACACTTTTTTTTATGATTGTTGAGTTCATCTAGCATTATCATAGGCGCATACATATCATTTTCTTTAAAATTGGAAAAGCTATCCGGATTGTGTATCAATACATTGACATCAAGCACGAATATTTTGGCTAGCATATCCTTGCAATCAAGAATTTTGACAGATTTTTGAGACTCTTTTGTCAAGTAATATTTTGGTAGACAATAGATTCTGGATGTTGTCGCTATGAGAAGTAGCAAGTTTATTGCTGTTTTTGCTGTGTTTGAAACGTTGCTAGTAGCAGGAGCAAGTAGGAGACCGATCCCACGGTCGCTCTTTTCTAGTTAATTGAAAATTGGTTGCACTCGCACTAGTCTATTTTCAATAGTATGGGTTGCGGTTTACTGGGTTTTGTGTTTTTTTTTGGCGAAGTCTGCGATCGCTTTGGAGAAACTGATCGAAAGCAAGTGATGTTTCCTTTTTTATCTGTGCCAATGGCAGTAGCATAGGTATCTAATTCTAGAGAAACACACAAGGTTAACGTTCAGCAGATTAACATTAAAAACCGGAACTTCTTTTATAGCGCTTGTATAGCAGAAAGTACCTCGTCGACGTGATTCGCAACCTTTACGCAACGCCATTCTTTTCGAAGAATACCATTGGTATCGATTAGGAAAGTACTTCGCTCAATCCCCATATATTCTTTACCGTACAGTTTTTTCTTTTTGAGAACATCAAATAGATTGCAAATCTTTTCTTCAACATCAGATAAGAGGGGGAAAGGTAGACCTAATTTACGTTTGAAGCTATCGTGTGAGCGAAGACTGTCGCGTGATACGCCAATGATTTCAGAATTTAACTCTATAAATTGCGTGTAAGCATCACGAAATGCCATACTTTCCATGGTACAGCCGGCTGTATTATCCTTAGGATAAAAATAAATGATAACTTTCCTCCCTCGTAGTCCTTTTAAAGAGATTTCCCCCCCGGTAGCAGCGGCCGTGAAATCAGGAACGTGAGTATCTATGATGACAGTCACAATAAGCCTCCTTGGATATGTAAATCGAAATTCTTGGACAACATTCCGATAAAAAATTGCTATTTATTTTAGTTTGTTGGTATTACCAATATATATTGTTTGAAACTTTGGTCTAAACTGTTCTTATTAGAACTTTGTTCAATCAAGTTATAGAGTAGGAGTAGCACCTTCTAAAATCAGCTCACCTGCGCGTCCGTTTATTCTCCCCCATACCATAGAGTGAGCAGGTAGTTTTTTTAAATCTAGAGTGGAATAATAGTCCTCCATGGCAACTAACGAGTACCCTTGATCAGTCCAGCCAGTTAGTAACTTTGAAAATAATGGAGCAAGTTTTTGGCCCTCAAGCTCAGCATGAAGCGTAAATACATGATCTTTCTCTACATTAATAGTTAATGTAAGCAAATACTCGAGTACTCCATCAGCATCCAAGCCGTTGATACCAATCAATTCATCAACGGTTGGCAAGGTAGTTGGTATTTGCACGTGGTTCAAGCGTTGCCCATCCACGATAGGGTAATGTGGAGCATTACCACGACCATCGGAGGCATATTTCATATCCCATCTATCAATTTGACGAAATGCATGGGCATTCATCTGCCAACCTGCAGCGCCGTGTGTGACGGGAGAGGTATCAAATATCTCAATATAGCGTGTATAAGCATTTTTCATCTGCCGTTTCGTCCAAACGGCGTCACTCATACGGACATTGTCTTGCCAATATACGTGGTCCCAAGTATGAATGCCGGTCTCATGTCCCTCTTTGGCAACTGCACGCATGGCATTAACTGCTCTTATACCGATATCTGGTCCAGGCAATAATGTGCCGTACATTAGTGTTTTAAAGCCATAATGCTCAATGATAGATGTACGAGTAACTTTTTTAAGAAAACCTCGACGAAATAGCCGTTTGAGAGCCCATCCAGTATGGTCTGGACCAAGACTAAATAAAAAAGTGGCTCGCGCGTGAGCAGATTCTAGTAAACGAATGAGATTTGGCACACCTTCACGGGTTCCGCGCAATGTGTCTACGTCAATTTTTAAGACAATATGAGCCATCCCTTGAAAATTTTTTATGGATTCGGATATTCAAAAAAAGACCAGCAAGCCAAGATCTACTCCGAAGATAACAAAAAATATTTACGACGGACTAGATCAATACTATTTATTCTTCATCAACTAGATGGCGAGCATCTCCTACGCGACTACGATATGCTTCGAATATTTTTCGAAGTGAGTGGTCCATATTGGTTGTGAGTTTCCACCCGAGTTCTTGGATTGTATTTTCGATATTTGGCACACGATTTTTTATATCCTGATATCCATTGCCATAGTATTCTTCCGATGAAGTTTCGGTCAACTGAACTTGTTTAGCTGAGACGGCATATTCTGGAAATTCAATGGCTAACTCTAACATCATATTGGCTAATTCGCGCACAGAATAGTTGTTTTTCGGGTTGCCAATGTTGTAAATTTTTCCTGATGCTACACCATTCTTGTTATTAATAATACGGACCAAAGCATCGATGCCATCATCGATATCAGTAAACGTACGCTTTTGGTGACCTCCATCCACGAGATGGATGTTTTCACCACGGGCTATATTCCCAAGAAACTGTGTTACAACTCTTGATGAACCTTCCTTTGGTGTGTAAATCGAATCGAGTCCGGAGCCAATCCAGTTAAATGGACGGAATAGTGAGAAATTTAGTCCTTCCATGCCGTAGCCCCAAATTACGCGATCCATCAATTGTTTTAAGCATGCGTAGATCCAACGTGGCTTGTTTATCGGGCCGTAAATCAACATCGAGGCTTCTGCATCAAATGAGTCATCTTCGCACATACCGTAAACTTCGGAGCTAGAGGGAAAAACTAAATGTTTCCCATATTTGAAAGTCAAGCGAACAATTGGAAGGTTTGCTTCGAAGTCGAGTTCGAAGACGCGTAGCGGCTGCGTGACGTAAGTGGCTGGGGTAGCAATTGCGACGAGTGGCAGGATGACATCGCATTTACGAATGTGGTATTCCACCCATTCTTTGTTAATCGTAATGTCACCTTCCAAGAAGTGCATGCGCTCATGATTGACTAGCTCACCGAGACGGTTTGTGAGCATGTCCATCCCGTAGACTTCCCAGTTAGTAGCCTCGAGGATACGTTTTGATAGATGGTGACCAATAAATCCATTGATACCAAGAATAAGTACCTTTTTCATAGTTCCAAGTCATTGATTAAGCTGAGAAAAGCGTTCTGGTGTCACAGGAACCCCATTCAGTAATAGTTCTTGAATGTCAATAGCATGACCGTCACCGCAAATGCCAAGCATTTGATGATTTACCACTTGTAAGCCATTATGTAAACCAGTAAGTGCACCAATATGTGAAAGACGCGCTTTTGAAACCACCCACTGGTTTCCCCTTATGTTTGTAAAGGCGCCTGGATATGGAAATGACACGGCACGAATGAGGTTATAGACATTTATTGCAGACTGCCTCCAGTCGATTTTTCCATCTTCGGGTTTACGAACTCCAAAATAGCTGCCTGCTCTCAAATCATTTGAACGACGTGGGGCGGTACCATTTAAAAGCTTTGGTAAGCAGTGCCAGAGGGTTTGCTCAGCTGCAACTGTGACTTTTTCAAAGACTTCACCAGCTGTATCATCAGGCAAGATTGGCACAGTAGTTTGCTCGACGATAGCTCCTGCATCTGGTTGAGCAATCATTTCGTGTAAGGTAGCACCAGTTTCACTTTCTCCTCGCAATACTGCCCAATTTACGGGTGCACGCCCTCTATATTTTGGTAGCAATGAGCCATGCATATTGAATGCACCATGCTTAGCTAGGCTGAGTATTGCGCTGGGTATTATGTGACGATAATAGAATGAAAAAATAAAATCAGGTGCTATTGCTGTGATTTTCTCCTGTAAATCAGGACCATTCGCATGGTTAGGAGTCACAACAGGAATGTGATGTTCCGCGGCAACGGATGCAACACTATCAAACCAAATATTTTCATTTGGACTGTTTTGATGACTAATCACCAGCGCGACGTCAACACCTTGGGTAAGAAGTACTCTTAGGCAGCGTACTCCCACATTGTGGTAAGCAAAAACAACAACTTTAGATTTCATACATAAAAATATGTGCACACTTTTCGTTTAGAGTCAGAATAAATTATCCGGATTAGCTGAGGACAGCCTTTGCTAAGCTGTATGCGTATCATGTTCTTCAAGCAATCCTTGAACCAAATATCGTGGGCGCTCACGTACTTGCTGATGGATACGACCGATGTATTCACCGAGCAATCCAATACCAAATAGAATGACACCTAACATGCAGAAAATAAGAGCAAAGAGCGTAAAAACTCCTTCGACTTCTGCTCCCAGCAAAAAGCGCCGTGTAATTAACATTAAGAATAGGATGCCGGATCCAATTGATAGGGTGATACCTATTCCTGATAGCCATTGTAATGGCACGAGTGAAAATCCTGTAATAAGATCAAAATTCAAACGAATTAGACTGTATATTGAATACTTGGATTCTCCAGCGAAGCGTTCTTCGTGATCCACATTAATTTCCACGGGTTTTTGTGCGAATGTGTAGGCAAGCGCAGGAATAAAGGTATTGATTTCTCGGCATTGGTTGATCGTATCAATAATATGACGACTGTAGCCTCGGAGCATGCAACCCTGATCAGTTATTTGAATATGTGTTATGTGTTCACGTAACCGATTCATCATGCGTGAAGCATGACGGCGGAACCAAGTGTCTTGTCGATGTATCCGAACCGTGCCAACATAATCGTGACCAGCCGCAAGTTTTTCAACAACTTTACTGATTTCTTCTGGTGGATTTTGTAAATCTGCATCCAGTGTAATAATCCATTCACCACGGGTATGTTCAAAGCCCGCAATAATTGCCATATGCTGACCATAGTTACCATTGAACAATAAAACACGCGTTACGTCTGGGCGCATGTGGAACTGCTGAGTTAGTATTGCTCCAGAACGATCGTGACTGCCATCGTTTACGAAAACGATCTCGTAGGACATTCCTAATTTATCTATGGAAGGATAGAGTCGTGAGAATAGAGCGTTCAGTCCTTCTTCTTCGTTGTAGACAGGGATAACAATAGAGAGTTGTAGTCGTTTCATTTTGTAAATTGAGCACAAATCGTATTGACAGCTTCGCATACACGTGACACATCTTGATCTTCCATGCTCGGAAATAGCGGCAGTGTGACAGTGTTGCGGCCTATACGTTCCGCATGTGGAAATTGACCGTTTTTAAAACCTAGTTTACGGTATAAAGTAAACAAGTGAATAACCGGATAGTGAACTCCACTTCCAATACCAAACTCCTTAAGTTTTGCCATAAAACCGGCTCGATCAAGGGACAAACGGTTTTCTGGCAAAACTATTTGGAACATGTGCCAATTCGTGTTAGTGAAGTTTGCAATCGGTAGCTCAACACCGATTTTTACTGCTTCTTTTTTTTCAAAACCATCAAAATAAAGCTGTGCTAGGGCATGGCGACGGCGATTAAAATTTTCTAGATGAGCTATTTGTCCTAGACCAACGCTAGCAGCAACAGCTGTCAAATTATACTTGCCACCGAGCACATCAACATCCATGGTATCGAATCCAGTTCGAGTAAGACCTTGTAGCCGATATTTTTCTGCGAGATGAACTTCATCTTTTGTATTCAAAACAAGAGCGCCACCTTCAATAGATGTCAGATTCTTATTAGCATGAAAACTGAATGAGACAAGATCGCCAATCGAACCAATGCGATGGCCTCGCCAGGTCGAGCCCATGGCTTGTGCGGCGTCTTCCACAACGCGCAGGTTATAGTGTTTAGCTATACTATATAGTCGGTCCATGTTGACCGGTAAACCTGCTAGATAAACGGGTAGAATAACGCGAGTTTTCGGCGTGATAGCTTTCTCGATAAGCTCGAGATTGAAATTTCGAGTAACAGGATCAACATCAATAAATACTGGTTTCGCACCGACCTCTAGAATCACATTGGATGTTGCTACCCATGATAGTGGGGTAGTGATCACCTCGTCTCCAGCTTGAACACCGGCAATACGTAAGGCAACTTCTAATGTGGCAGAGCCAGAATTGAATACGCGTACGTGCCGCCCACCGAAAAATTGAGAAAGTGCTTGTTCAAATTCCTGCACTTCCTGTCCGGACGTGATCCAACCTGAGCGAAGTACATTGACAACACGAGCGATAGTTGCATCATCAATGGATGGTCGCGTAAATGGTAGGAACGGTTGCATCATGATGAAATCGATTTTGGGGATAAAATGGACAGCAAAAGATATGATTTCACGTCGTTTTTGGAGTGTGCACTAACCCTATAGGTTTTTTAACTGAGTATCAATAGATAGACACCGACGAGGATAATGCCCATGGCTACTAGACGTTGCACCGATAATATTTCCCCAAATAGATACCATGCCGCAAAAGCGTTGAAGATATAACCGATCGACAGAATTGGATAGGCAATTGAAACAGGTACGCGGGAAAGTACAAAAATCCAGATAATAAGACTGATTGCATAGCAAAAAATTCCGCCGATAATAGGTATTTGTGTGGCGATTTTAATAGTTATTGGGAGAATGTTGGTGCTCGTAAATTCAATCTTGCCAATCACCTGAGCACCTGCTTTGAGCAGTAATTGAGCGCTTGCATTGAGAAAAACACCGATCAAGACAAGCAAAAATATCCTCAGACTCATGGTGGATTATCAAATTTAGTTAATAAATGAATTCCGCGATAAACTTTTAAGGCTTTGTAATAATTATTCGCCTGGCATCTTGGGCAACAATCCGCATTGGCAAATCAACTACCTTGAGCTTTGGGAATATGTTTGGATTAACCAGTGCTAGTGCTTTGGGGTTATCTCTCCAGACTTGATAGAAAGAGTCAAGTGTCGGTACCCATTTCTCTGGCTCTTGGCTGATACCAAATGCCAATTCGTCAGGATTTTGGACCATAATCATTGGCTGCTGAAGGTAGTATGGCATTGTGTGATCAATCATGCCGATTGAGTAAAATGGGGTGTTGGGACCGAGTTTCTCCATTTCCTTTTTCACATCAGGTACTAACAGAATACCAGAACTATGACGACCAAATGCTTCGTGCCCAAGATGGGCAATCATCATTAGACAAAACATACCTCCAGCAAATGCTATGATGGCCTGCTTAGCGCTATGTTTTACTAATCGCCACGCGATAAACATACCAATAAGACCGGTGGCATAAGACACCATCAACCAACATTTGAAATCAGTATACGCTTCGATCGTATTACGCACATCTGCTTGCCCATCGATCAAGATGGGTGTTAGGACGGCTGCTCCTGCAAGTAATAAGGCGTATCCCGCAATATCTCGTCGGAAACGTTCTTTAGTAATTCGAGATAGATACAAACCTAACAGAATGGCGACGGCCGGTGCAATCGGCAAGAGGTATGAAATTAGCTTCGAATGCGAATAGCTGAAGAATAGAAAGATAAAGACAATCCATACCCAAATCAAAGTAATTGGAGAAAATCCATTTTTTTGGCATGGATTTTTCAGCGTGATTTTCACAGTTTGAGGCAGAATCGACAACCACGGTAAAAAGCCGACCAGAAAAACAGGTACGAAATACCACATCTTGCCTTCACGATTATGTCCATTACTTAGAAAACGTTTGAAGTGTTCATTGATAAAGAAAAAATCGAAGAACTCCGGATTATTCAATTGAATCAGGATAAACCATGGTGCGGTGATGATAAAAAATATAACCAAACCGCTACCGAAATAGAGGCGTTTCCATAGTGTCCAATCGCGTGTAAATAATGTATAAATAACGAGCACAGCACCTGGTAAGCAAAGACCAATCAAGCCTTTACTTAAAACTGCTAAACCCATACTTGCCCAACATAACCACATCCACTGGCGCAATAGACGCTTCGGTAAATTTTGTCGTTGTGCAAGTAACAAACTACACAACGTAAGGGTCATCATGAATGATAGCCCCATATCAAGTACGTTGAAGTGACCAAGAAGAGCCCAGAGTGGGGCACTACCGAGTGCGACAGCGGACATTAATCCGACTCTGTCGTTGAAGACATGACGGCCAGTGTAACCAACCATTAGAATGCCAGAAAATCCTGTTAGAGATGTCCAAAAACGAGCTTGCCATTCACCAATACCGAAAAACATAAATGTCAATGCATTCATCCACATTTGTAGAGGAGGTTTCTCGAAATACTTATAGTTGTTATAACGGATAGTGATCCAATCACCAGACGTCACTATTTCACGCGCTATTTCGGCATAACGACCTTCATCGCTCGATATTAAGTGGCGATAATCCAGGACACCGAACCACAGCAGTGAAAATGTGATTATTAAAAACCTAAAACTGGTATTAGACAGGGAATACGAATAAAGTGACCTATGTTGGATACCTAGCTTACTCACGTGGTAGTCTCACTTTCAATCAGTAAGGCCAATACGACCTTACGGCCTTCAGCCATCAAAATATTGTAGGTCCGACATGCCGCTTGAAAATTCATAGCTTCGACACCGATCTGTAACTCAGCTAAAGATGCGGTAAGACGTGGATTCTGCAAACGTAAGCGCTTACCGCTGCCGAAAATAACAACCTCAGGTGATAGCGAAATGAGCGATTCAAAATGTTCTGGCAACAGTGCGTCAAAATGGCTCACAGACCAATTCCGAACATCACCATCAGGAAAAACAATAACGCTATGCATATAGCAGACTTTATTGATTTCAACATGATTATCGCCGTAACCGGTAATAGTATTCAATGTCTGTAAAGGATCTTGATAAAATTTCACTTTTTTGGATCTTCCACTGTCCAATCGAATAGAATGATTCTCGAAAGAATATGGCTAATTGATTAGTATTGCACCAAGAAATCGCTAATGAGGCATTGTCATTGCTGAAGTCTATCAACAATGTTTAAATTATATCTTTTCCAATTCATTTATATATATCAAAAATGAGCACGATACATCCTTATGAATTGAGATTTTCATGAATGGACATGGTCTTTGCTCTCTCCGCGCATGACGGTATCCCAAATCACAGAAGAAGTTATGACATTCGTTTTTTATATGTGATCCGAAACCTACAAAAATTGTAGCTTTATATTGTGAACATACTTGTCAAGAATATTGTCCATTTTGTTTGTAAAAAAAATTTACAAAGTCTATACGAATGAAATATAGGATAAGATCCTCTATGATATGGTTGCTCGTTTATGGTTATGTTCGTTCATGATAGAGGTGTTTGCGGATATTTTCATGTTTGAAAAATTCTCATAATCTGTTAACAGATTATCCATCGTAAAGATGAAGATCTTTATCTCGGTGCGTTTTTACTTAAAATCTATTCACGAATACCTCTGTTTAGAGGAGCTCATAAGCCTGATGTGATTAATATTCACATTAGTCTAAATTTCCATTTAGACGTGTTTTAAGAACGCTAAAACCAGTAATAATAATCAAGGCCTCAATTTGTCTATCCACTTTTTTCGATGAGAAAATGGAATAAATTTTTTCTGGTCCACGAAAATTATTTAAATTTTCTAGATTTTAATCATTTCTATATTTTTATTTTTAACACTATAAAATAGCTTTATAAGCTGACTTCATCTGCATTATCTGTTTAATTGGAGGCTATGGCTGTTGGTAAAATAAGCGAAGGATCAGTCTATTATGACAAACCTTCAAAAATTAATAATTTTTTGAGTAGAAAACGCATGAAACCGATTAAAGTTGGCTTGCTTGGCCTCGGCACCGTAGGTTACGGTGCCTTTCGAGTATTGGCTCGTAATCAAGAAGAAATCCAGCGCCGTGCAGGTCGTTGCATTGATGTGACGAAGGTGGCTGTTCGCAATGTTGAACGAGCAGGTAAACTTGTGGATGGCGTTTGCGAGGTAACAGATAATCCGTTAAACGTAGTGATGGATCCGGAGATCGATATAGTAGTGGAGACTATTGGTGGTGATGACCCAACTCTGGAGCTAGTGTTAAAAGCAATTGATAATGGTAAACATGTCGTGACAGCGAATAAAGCTCTGTTAGCTGTTCACGGTAACGAAATTTTCACAGCCGCCAGAAAAGCCAACGTCATGGTAGCATTTGAGGCTGCAGTAGCTGGCGGTATTCCCATAATTAAAGCTCTGCGTGAGGGACTCACTGCTAATAGAATCCAATGGATCGCTGGTATCATTAATGGTACCACTAATTTCATTCTGTCAGAAATGCGTGAAAAGGGTCTTGATTTTGACGTTGCATTGCAAGATGCGCAACGTCTTGGTTATGCTGAAGCCGACCCTACTTTTGACATTGAAGGAGTCGATGCAGCGCATAAAGCTACTATTATGAGCGCAATTGCATTTGGTGTGCCAGTGCAGTTCAATAAAGCTTATGTTGAAGGAATTTCCAAACTCTCCTCCATCGATATTAAATATGCGGAAGAGCTTGGTTATAGGATCAAGCTTCTTGGTATCACACGCCGTACGGATATAGGTATTGAGCTACGTGTGCACCCAACCTTGATTCTCGCAAAACGGCTAATTGCAAACGTAGAAGGTGTAATGAATGCGGTTTTAGTACATGGTGATGCTGTGGGTGCCACAATGTATTACGGTAAAGGGGCAGGTGCTGAACCGACGGCTTCAGCCGTGATTGCTGATATTGTCGATATAACTCGTTTGCATACCGCTGACCAAGAAAATCGAGTACCTTATCTAGCATTCCAACATGACGCATTGTCGAGCATGCCGGTTTTGCCAATTGAGCAAATCAGAACTAGCTACTATCTGCGATTACGAGTAGCTGATCAAACAGGAGTTCTAGCTGAAATCACACGAATTTTGGCTAATCAAAACATCTCCATTGATGCCTTATTACAAAAAGAATCACGCGAAGGAGAACCACAGACTGACATTATTATTTTGACGCATGAAACACAGGAAAAATTTATCAACTCAGCAATTTCGTGCATTGAGGCTCTAGATACGGTATTCTCTCAAGTAACTCGTATCCGAATGGAAACACTCAGTTAAAGCCATGGAATATATATCTACCCGTGGCATGGGTTCATTCACAGGCGCGCCAAAATTATTTTTAAGCGTTTTGTTGAGTGGCCTAGCGCCATATGGTGGACTTTATCTCCTGACAGTGTACCCTCTCACTCAAGTAACGAAAACTGAGCTAGAGAGATGGCGTACGCTTTCATATACTGATTTAGCAGACGAAGTAATAGGTAAATCATTGATGATTTACCTATCGATCTTCTACTTTATTTGACGCGCCTTACATATACTGCTGAAGTATATAAGAATGTTAGGCCATATGAGAAAGATGAGGACATTACGTCACTTGTTCCCCTTGGAGAGGAGAATGGTGTCCCAATATCATTGCTAGCATTGTCTAATAGTCCGACTCTTGCATTTAAAGATATCGCCATGCAATTGTTAGGCAATTATTTGAATATACGTTGACTCGTTATAACGAGTTACTAAACATTCTTTGTGCGACCTCCGGAGAAACTGGAAGTGCTGCTGAATAGGCAATGCGAGGAAAATCAGGTATTCGAATTTTCATGCTTATAAAGCAAAACATAAAATTAGAACTGTCAATTCGATTAATTGGGCACGTATTGCCGCACAAGTTGTTTATTATTTTAAGGGGTATTTTTTCGCTACTGGCGGAGATATGGGGGTTGACAGTGAAATTTTTTTACAATCCCTTCCGGAAATTTCGGTAATGTTTGTGCATGTCATATTGCACGTACGACTAGCTTACCTATAGGTAAGCTAGTCGTGGCAACAAATGAGAACGATGTTCTCGATGAATTTTTCCGAATAGGTCGCTACCGAGTGCGCAAGCATAACAAGACGTATCACACCAGAAGCCGGAGCATGGATATTTCTAAAGCATCAAACTTTGAGAGGTTTTTATTTGATTTTCTAGGGCGCGATGCAAAACGTACTTCGGCACTGTTCTACGCGATAGAAACGCAAGGAGAGATTGATCTGTCACGAACGGACGATTTTTCACGGGTAGAGCCGAGTTTAGCCTCGTATCGGGACGCAGCACTCACGTGATCGTATAGCTACGATTCATGATATTGCTGAACGTTAGAAATTTTGATCGACACACAGGCAGCAGATGGTGTGAAAGTGGCTCGTGAAGCCGTTGAGTGAGAAGGGTGTTCCGATGGTAGTGTTGGAAACGGCGCAGCCGATCAAATTTTCAGCAACCCTTCGTGAAGCGTTGGGACATGAGCCCTCGTTTCCAATAGGTTTTGAGGAGATAGAAACTCTACCTCAACGTTTTCACATAGTCGCAGCCGGTGTAGAACGTGTCAAAACGTATATTGTAAATCATACAGGTCTATAATTTTTTCTCTTAAATCTGCTGCTATATTCGATATCTCCTCTGCCTCAGGAGAGTTCACTAAAAAATTAACCAACATTGATTGAGTTGTAATACCTAGTATTTTTATTCATTGCGAGTTACTCGCATAATATGTGGATCGTATCAAACTTCACCATAAATACATAAAAAATTTTTGACTTTTATCCAGAATTTTTATTGTTAAGTTCTGCAGTTTGGACAACTTGCACGATATCGGTTCTATTGCTTCTATGTCCTATCATTTATGTATTTAAATACATAAAGCAATAATCGAATAAACCTGTAAATATTTTGTGAAATCTAAGGATTTCATGATTTATCCATGTATTAGTAGCCTGTAATTTCTGTACGTTCTATAACCCTTTGCGAGAAAGGCTTTATAACTTTATCAATTAGTAATAGATTTAGTAAATAATTTTTTCAAACCAATTGGGAATATACGTCAATTGCTCATTTTTTATTAGCATCCGTTGTATTTTTTCTATAGGCCCTTGAAATGTAACAGCAATATCTGCACCTCTAATTAAGAAATTTCTTCTTAATGGAGATTCTGATGCGACAAGACAAGTTCACCACACAATTTCTAGATGCCTTAGCTGATGCCCAGAGTTTAGTTGTTGAGCATGACCAGCAATATATGGAAGCATCTCATTTACTATTAGCATTTCTATCGCAGAAAGAAAGCGCAGCCAAATCCCTACTGGAACGTGCTGGCGTTCAGGTAGTGCCCTTGATAAAGGATCTTAATTCCGCGATTGAACATTTCCCAAAAGTACAAGGCACGGATGGGAATGTACAGTTCGGACACCAGCTCGTAGGTCTTCTCAATCAAGCTGAAAAAGAAACGAAAAAAAAGGGTGCCAATTACATCGCTAGTGAAATGTTTCTCCTTGTGGTTTCTGATGACAAAGGAGATGCGGGACGTTTAGCACGTGCACGAGGATTGACACGTAAGGCATTGGAATTGGCAATTGAAGCAACTTACGGTCGACAGTCGACAGTCGATAGTCAAGATGCTGAAAATCAACGCGGTGCTCTAAAGAAATTTACTCTTGATTTAACTGACCGTGCTCGCCTAGGTAAGCTCGATCCAGTAATTGGAAGAGATGATGAAATTCGTCGTACGATTCAGATATTACAACGTCGAACGAAAAACAATCCGGTGTTAATCGGTGAACCTGGGGTTGGAAAAACAGCCATAGCGGAAGGATTGGCACAACGTATCATCAACGGTGAAGTGCCGGAATCACTTAAAAATAAGCGTGTACTTATACTCGATATAGCGGGGCTGCTCGCCGGAGCAAAGTTTCGTGGAGAATTCGAAGAACGTCTTAAAGCTGTACTTAACGACCTTGCGAGTGAGGAAGGTCGTACTATCGTGTTTATCGATGAAATCCATACAATGGTGGGTGCAGGCAAAGCTGAAGGCGCAATGGATGCGGGTAATATGCTAAAACCAGCGCTTGCGCGAGGTGAACTGCATTGTATTGGAGCAACTACGCTTGATGAGTATCGAAAATATATTGAGAAAGATGCTGCCTTAGAACGACGTTTTCAAAAAGTGCTAGTTGATGAGCCAAGTGTTGAGGCTACTATCGCTATTTTACGTGGTTTACAAGAAAAATATGAACTTCACCATGGTGTAGAAATTACAGACCCAGCAATAGTTGCTGCTGCTGAGTTGAGTTATCGATATATCACGGATCGCTTTTTACCGGATAAAGCAATTGATTTGATCGATGAGGCTGCTTCAAAGATCAAAATGGAAATTGACTCCAAACCAGAAGTAATGGACAAGCTTGATCGTCGAATAATTCAGCTAAAGATTGAGCGTGAAGCGATGAAAAAGGAAACGGACGAAGCTTCTAAAAAACGGCTAGCCTTAATCGAGGAAGAAATCTTACATCTTGAACACGATTATGCTGATCTAGAAGAAATTTGGATTAAAGAGAAGTCTGCTGTGCAAGGTGGTTTACAAGTGAAGGAAGAGATTGACAAGATTCGCGCAGAGATTGTGTATTGGCAACGAGAAGGAAAGCTTGATAAAGTGGCTGAATTACAGTACGGGAAATTACCGCAACTGGAAGGACGTTTGCGCGATGCTGCGCAGTCTGAAGCTTTAGATAGACAACAAACCAGGCCTCGTTTATTGCGTACACAGGTCGGGGCGGAAGAAATTGCTGAAGTTGTTTCACGCGCCACCGGAATTCCTTTAGCAAAAATAACACAAGGAGAACGAGAAAAACTATTACATATGGAGAATAAATTGCACCAGCGAGTGGTAGGTCAAGATGAGGCTATTGTTGCAGTGTCAGATGCAATCCGTCGCTCGCGTGCTGGACTTTCCGATCCTAATCGCCCATACGGTTCTTTTCTATTCTTAGGCCCAACTGGTGTTGGTAAAACAGAGTTATGTAAGGCCTTGGCAAATTTTATGTTCGATTCTGAGGATCATCTGATCCGAATTGACATGAGTGAATATATGGAGAAGCATAGTGTATCTCGCTTGATTGGTGCACCACCAGGCTATGTTGGATATGAAGAAGGCGGGTATCTGACCGAAGCAGTGCGCCGAAAACCGTACAGTGTCATTCTTCTCGATGAGCTCGAAAAAGCACATCCTGATGTTTTCAACGTGTTACTACAAGTGCTCGATGACGGACGTATGACAGATGGACAGGGACGCACCATAGAATTTAAAAATACTGTGATTGTGATGACCTCGAACATTGGATCGCAATTAATTCAATCGATGGTCGATGAACATCACAATCAAATCAAAGATGCCGTTTGGATGGAAATCAAGGAGCAACTTCGTCCAGAGTTGCTAAACCGAATTGATGAAGTTGTCGTATTTCATCAACTTGATCAAAAACATATTGAATCAATCGCAAAGATTCAAATAGAACGTTTGCGAACTCGTTTATCGAAGATGGAGATGCAATTATCTGTATCGGCCGCAGCCTTGGCTCAGATCGCGAAAGATGGATTTGATCCTTTGTTTGGAGCACGTCCACTTAAGAGGACAATCCAGCAGGAAATCGAAAATCCAGTGGCTAAACTAATCCTTTCTGGGAAATTTGGTCCTAAGGAAACTGTACCTATCGATTGGCGCAATGGGCAGTTCATCTTTGACTCAATCGAGTTGAATTCTAAGTCGATTATGTAAAATCTCAGATCTTTCCTTGGAATAGGAAATGAGCTCTACATAATTTTTATGTGAAAGATGTCTGAATTACATAAAAAGGCCATGAGATGAATGTCTCATGGCCTTTTGAAAGAGTGCTACTCTACTACTAACATTAACCTCGACGATTCATTTTATGGTGATCATCACTGCGATGATGAAATGCACGATCACTACGACTACGGTTTGAGTGATTTTTATCCACTAGACAGTTGTTGCCGCCGCGATCGAAACGGTCAGTGTGGCTGCCATGGCTGAATCCTTCTCGACGCTCACTAATAGATTGAAAATCACCACTAGATTTCTGGCTACTACCAAATGGACGTTGACCATGATAGGAGTCCCCGTCGCGGCTATTTTTCCAGCGAGTGCTACTACCTGGTCCGTGTTGACGTGTACCAATGCGGCCAGCTCCACCAGATCGCTTCCCGTTATTAGACAATGACTTGGTACGTCGTCTTGGCTCAAAACCTACTATAACGTTAACTGGTAGCAGCTGACGCGTATAGCGTTCGATTCGTCGAACTACGCCAATTTCACCATGATCAGCTAGACTAATAGCAATTCCACTCCGACCAGCACGACCAGTACGGCCAATACGATGTACATAGTCTTCTGCAAATTTTGGTAGGTCGTAGTTAAATACGTGAGTGATACCCGGAATATCGATACCACGTGCGGCGACGTCCGTAGCTACGAGCACTCTTAATTTACGTTCACGCAAAGCTCGGAGTGTACGATTACGTACGCCTTGCGGCATGTCGCCATGTAATGCGGCGCTATCAAAACCAGCTTGTTCAAGCTGAATTGCAATTTGGTCCGCATCGCGTTTTGTCGACGTAAAAACTATGGCTTGATCAAGCGTATTATTTCCAAGCAAATGAGTCAGCAAGCGGTCTTTATGGGCGCGATCATCGACATAGTGAAGTATTTGTTCAATGTTTTCATTTGTACGCTTATCTGTTCGCGTGCTGATCTCGATGGTTTCCGGATCTCTTAGAAGTCGACGAGTAATTTCGCTCATTCGGCTATCGATCGTAGCCGAGAATAGCAAAGTTTGACGTGTATTTGGCGTGGTATCGACAATGGTTTGAATATCATCTATAAAACCCATATCAAGCATGCGGTCAGCTTCGTCTAGTACCAGCATCATAAGGTTTGATAAATCGATCTTGCCACTCGAAATGTGATCAAGTAAACGGCCCGGTGTGGCAACAATGATTTCTGGTTGCTTAGCTAGCATTTCCAACTGACGCGGGTAAGGCATGCCTCCCAGAATACTGACACAACGTAAACGACGTAGTTGTCGTCCATAGGTATCGGCAGCCATCGATACTTGTTGAGCTAGTTCACGTGTCGGTGTGAGTACAAGTAATAACGGTTTAGCCGCAACACGGCGCACGCGATGGCCTTTGCGTGATTTTTCACCAGACATCGCGGATCCATTTCTAGGATGATCTGGCACTGTCTTTAGTTCGCCTCGTGCTTGCATTTCTGAAAAACGCTGGATAGCTGGCAACATAAAGGCGGCTGTCTTACCTGACCCAGTCGGGCTCGAAACTAAAAGATCGCGGCCTGCGAGTGCCAAAGGAATCGCTCGTTGCTGCACAGATGTTGGATTTGTGTAACCTGCCGAATTAAGTGCAGATAGGATAGCTGTATTTATTCCCAGATCGTCGAATGTAGGTCCCATTTTCGATATAGATTCTGGAAGGATTTGATTTGTAGTGTCAGCTGCACTAGATTCTTCTTGCGATAGAAGAGACATCTGCCCAAGGGCAGACACTTTGGAAGTTAGTTCCATGATTACTCTTGCGAAATGAGGGTGATTATTAAGGCGTTGGCGCCAATCGGCGAACCCAATTCGTCGCAAGAAGGATCAAATCGATGCAAATCGCGGATGGGACGGATATGGAAAAATTTTTCCATATCCACATCGTAGACCTGGAACGCTTGCCAAATTCTAGCATTACTGAACCATAGACTATCACTGGATTGGAGCAAAACGCAGTATGGAAGCCAGGTAATATAATAAAACCAATCCTAGACCTCCGACTCTATATTCTACACGTTATTTTAAAAGATTGCACATTGGATGACATACTTGCATGTACTAGAACTTTTGGCTTATTAAGCAATTGGATATAAGGCTAAAATGTACTTCATTACTCTTTTTTTGAAAATCAGTGTTACTTGTCGAAGATATTCAATTTTTATATCTTATGAAGGTAGGGTGCATAATAATGTACGTTCCCATTAAAACTGCTATGTCACCAATCACGATTCTTGCCCTTGACACTTCCACAGAATTTTGTTCTGTTACCCTATATCGAACGTATTCCGATACTGACATGCCAAAGATTGTTGCTCGTCACCTCGATACAGGTCCTATTTCCAGTACTCATATTTTGCCTGCAGTACGTGAAGTATTAAAATTTTCAGGAATAACATTGGCTACCTGTCAGGCTATTGCATTTGGTTGTGGTCCTGGATCTTTTACAGGGTTGCGTACCGCTTGTGGTGTCGCTCAAGGCCTTGCTTTTGGTGCTAATCTGCCAGTACTTGCAATTAATACATTGATGACATGTGCAGAGTTAGTGCGCTCGCAGGAAGAATCTGCAAAGCGGGTATTGGTCGCATTAGATGCTCGAATGGATGAGGTTTATTGGGCAGATTTTGAGTGGGATGACACTATCAGAGATTGGCGTATAGTGGCAGGTCCATCACTCAATGGTGTGCAAGAAGTACCAGTTCCCGATCTACCTTTCGTACTTGCCGGTAACGCTGCAGTTGCATTTGGTGAACGATTGTCTGCTGTAACGTACGCAAAGAACCTACGCATTGACGCGATGCCGAATTCACAGGCCACTGCAATACTGGCTGCTCGGGCATTCACCCGCGGTGAAGCAATTCATGCAGAAAAAGCAATGCCTCATTATGTGCGTAACAAGGTAGCTCAAACAACAGCAGAGCGTGAGAGCACAAAGGAACGAGGTTAATGCTGAAAATTATCCAACATTATTTTTCGAAGATGCAAATAGAAGATATCGACGAAATTGTTGCAATAGAAAAAATTGCTTACAAATTTCCATGGACTTCTCATAACTTCATAAGCTCTATCGAGGCAGGACATTCTTGTATTTGTTTGCGCGATTGGAATGAAGGTTTGCTGGGTTATTTTCTGATGATGTCTGTGGTTGACGAAGCACATTTGTTAAATATGTGCATTAATCCGTCATATCAGGGCTGTGGGTTCGGTAGCATAATGCTGAATGAAATCATACGTTTAGTGAATGAAGATGGTATGAAGGGAGTACTACTTGAAGTACGTCCGTCTAATATACGCGCTTTTCATATTTATAAACGTTTCGGTTTTATAGAGATTGGTCGTCGCAAAAATTATTATTCATCAGATAATTCACGTGAGGATGCCATTGTGATGCGTTTTGCATGGGAGGGATGTTGTGCCTTGGCCTAAATTGATTTTGGATGAATTTGGTCTTTGGCCAGTGTGGATACGACGGATTACATCTACAGCGTGGGATGGAAGAACACCACATGAACTTTACAGGGACAGTCAGCTTGATTCACTTGATGGAAAGAATTCAGATTTAGCTTTGCAAGACAATTCAACAGTGATAAAAATTCCATCAGGGCAGAGAGTATTCCCACAGGAAACAAATTTAATTCATGCAGATACTTTATTGCAGCCTAGTCAAAGCATTAACATTCAAAAACAGAGGCTTGATCTACTCGACTGGGATGATTTAGCTGAGTATGTTGTCAAATGTCGTGATTGTGTACTTTGTGAAAAGAGAACTCAAACTGTATTTGGCGCGGGGGATCGAGCAGCTAATTGGCTCCTCGTGGGTGAAGCTCCAGGGCAGCAAGAGGATTTTCAAGGTGAACCATTTGTTGGGCAAGCCGGTAAATTACTTGACAATATACTACGTGCGGTTAATTTGAAACGTGATAAAAATGTCTATGTCGCAAATGTACTTAAATGCCGCCCACCTAACAATCGAAATCCTGAGCCACATGAAGTTACCAGCTGTGAACCGTACTTAAAACGCCAAGTCAGCTTGCTAAAGCCATATCTCATTGTGGTAATGGGTCGATTCGCAGCACAGAGTATTTTACGTACGAAAGGAAGTATTGCTAGCTTACGTGGACGTTTGCATTTATATGAAGGCATACCAGTAATCGTCACATATCATCCGGCATATTTATTGCGCAGTCCTTTGGATAAATCTAAAGCATGGGCAGATTGGTGTCTTGCTCGTGCTACTTACGAGTCAATCCATAAAAAAATTTAAAACAAAATACTGACTCAAGAATTTTGAGAAGCCGGTTAAACATGAACTGAATTCACTGTTTATGTCGGCATATCCCTGTTGGTTCAATAAACATTAGTTAATACTGGCGGTTGAGTCAACAGAAAGTAAAATTAAAAAATAACTGATATCGCGCAATTAAAACTAAGACTCTAATGTTTAGCTGATGGATTCCGCCAGAGCGCATAAAAATGATGTGTAGGACCAATGCCGTGTCCTACACATAGTCGACCACTTGCCGATAATGCACCATGTAAGTACTGCTTAGCATCGCGTGTGGTTATCGACAAATTCTCGCGTTGTGGTTGCAGTGCAGCAAGTGCGGCAGATAACGTACAACCGGTGCCATGTGTATGATGAACGGAAATACGTGGTGCGTTAAAGCGTTCACTCCCTGAATCGCTGATAAGCCAATCTGGGCTGTTTGCACTGGTGAGGTGGCCGCCTTTTATAAGCACATTGCGTGCACCAAGACGCCGTAATGCTTGTGCTTGCGCGATCATTTCATTTTCGTTATTCGCCTGATGTACGCCTAATAAAGCAGCGGCTTCCGGTAGATTTGGGGTTATCAAATCTGCTAGCGGCAACAGGATTTCACGCAATACCGAAAGAGAGTCTGGCAATAGCAGTGAATGTTCGCTTTTAGAGAACATGACTGTATCGAGTACGACGAAACGTGGACGATAACGGTGCAAAGCGGCTGCTACTGCATAAATAATCTCGCAGTTAGCTAGCATCCCAATTTTCACCGAATCGATATTGAGATCCTGAAACACAGCATCAAGCTGTGCTGTAATAAATGACGCTGGTGGTATATGAATTTCCATCACACCACATGTATTTTGGGCGGTTAATGCTGTGACGACAGTCGCACCATATGCGCCAAGTGCAGAAAATGTTTTAAGATCAGCCTGGATACCTGCTCCACCACCAGAATCTGAGCCAGCGATCGTTAGTACAATTGGAATATCTGATGTCATATTAGTGTTTCACCTCGCCAATCAGCGCTACGGAATCAAAAGTTCGCTGATTAGATTGATGGCGCTTCATAACGAACCACATAGTTCCAGACACAAAAAAACCAAATAATATGAGAACAACGTTAACGGATACATTAAGCCAAATAAGCAACGCATAAACGCATAGCATAAAAAGTACAGATAGATTTTCATTGAAATTCTGAACAGCGATTGAGTGTCCTGCTGAAAGTAATACGTGACCACGATGTTGTAACAAAGCATTCATTGGCACAATAAAAAATCCAGCTAGTGCACCGATCACGATTAGGAAAACATAGGCAATCATAAGGTAAAACGGTATCTTCCAGTCAGAACCGAAGCTGAACACAGACTTTGAAAAAAATGCCATACACATAACACTTAAGCCCATTGCAATACCAAGCGGTAATACCGATAGAGAGCGTTTTAGAGGAATTCTTGCAGCAGCTAACACCGCACCAATGGCGATACCCAGCGCAGATACGGCTTGTAACAGAGCACCTTCTGAAAGTGTCATATTAAGGGCTTTTTCTGCCCATTTTAGGATAATAAATTGTAAAGTTGCGCCTGCACCCCAAAATAATGTGGTAACTGCTAACGAAATTTGACCGAGCTTGTCTCGCCATAACGTGAAGAAGCATTCTGAGTAATCGATAATTAATTTGATAGGATTACGCTCCTGAGTCGCGTAACGTGCTCCAGTATCTGGAATACGAAGATTAATCAGTGCTGCTAAGAAGTAAATACCGACGATCATAATCATGGCAGCATTCGATGGAGAATTTATCGATAAATGTGTATGCGCTATGATTACCTGGGTAATTTTCGGACTGATGAACAATCCACCAAGTAAGGTGCCGAGTATAATTGAGCTTACTGTAAACCCTTCAATCCAAGCATTCGCAGCCACCAATTTTTCTGGAGGAAGTAATTCTGTCAAGATACCGTACTTAGCAGGTGAATATGCAGCGGCGCCAAAACCAACTACACCATATGCAATTAGCGGATGTGACCCTAACATCATCATGATGCATCCTCCTATCTTGATCATGTTAGTAATAAACATGACTCGGCCTTTTCTCATCGAATCAGCAAAAGCACCTACGTAGGCGGCCAGTATCACGTATGACAACACGAAGAATAACTTGAGAAGTGGTGTCATCCACTGTGGCGCATCTAAATCATTAAGAATCGCAATCGCTGCGATAAGCAGTGCATTGTCGGCCAGCGAGGAAAAAAACTGCGCGGCCATGATAGTGTAAAAACCTGTCTTCATTGGTACTTCAAGTCGATCTCGGAGAGAATTATGCTCAGATATCTCACTTATCAATAATCCAGATTGTTCCGTTAGCTTGTGAATGGAGTTTTTACTAACAGCAGTTTTTGAGCAATCGAAGTATGAAGATAGATAGTCGACATATATGTAAGATTCTATTATCGCCTGAGTTCGCGGCTATCTTCTGCTGTTGGCGAAAATTATTTTTCGATCTACGTATAAAGCGTTACGAACAAACAAGTTCTGTGAGGATATTTATAACACGAAAATATGTAACATCGTTATATTTGCCATTCCTTTAAATCAATTGTATTTAATAATACAGACACTTCATGAGTAATCTCATATCTGATTTTTTATGCAAAGGCCAATATATTATGTTCATACCATTAAATATAATGATGCATAGTACGCAGTTACAGATGTTAGAAACCACACGCCAAGATGTACTCTCTCGAATACAGTGCCTAATACTGGCGTGAAAACGTTCAACTTTCATGAAAATCATTAACAACCACGTTATCACTGTACAGGTTTTGAAATTGAGATTTTATATGAGCTACGGCATATAAGTGTTGCATGCACTTTTTTGTATTGTATGGGTAACGCATCAAAAGCGAAGTGATTTCTGAGGACTCTAGCATTTTTTGCTTTTCATTTACCAAAAATCCACAGTATGCACATGATCAAGGCGAAAACTGTCTATATTTGCAGCGAATGTACTAGCCAAACCCACAAATGGCAAGGTAAATGTCCACACTGTAATGCATGGAATACACTCTCGAAATCGATGGCAAAAATTGAAACTGAACGTCGTTATCAGGCTCTTTCCAAGAGCGCGTCAGTATGCAAATTATCAGAGATTGACGCAAAAGATTTACCGCGCTTCTCAAGTGGGATGGATGAATTTGATCGTGTTCTAGGAGGTGGTTTGGTAGCTGGCGCCGTGGTCTTAATAGGTGGTGATCCAGGTATCGGAAAATCGACGTTGTTATTACAATCCTTGACTTATATTTCACGTGAACGGCATGCGCTTTATGTAAGTGGCGAAGAGTCAGGAGCACAGATTGCTTTGCGTGCACAGAGATTAGGATTAAGGGATTCGGTTCTTGAAGTGAATGCTGGAAACATCAATCTTTTATCTGAAATCCAATTAGAGAAAATTCTAAGCGTTATTGAATCGGAAAAACCAGAGGTAGTAGTTGTGGATTCAATTCAGACGGTATATTCTGGTGAGTTGACATCATCCCCAGGTTCTGTAGGACAGGTTAGGGAATGTACAGCTCAATTGACCCGTTACGCGAAAGAAAATGGTGTAACGGTGATCTTGGTGGGGCACGTCACTAAAGAGGGTAGTTTGGCTGGGCCGAGAGTGCTGGAGCACATTGTCGATACTGTGCTGTATTTCGAGGGTGATACTCATTCGTCATATCGACTGGTACGTGCGTTTAAAAACCGTTTCGGTGCAGTCAATGAATTGGGTGTTTTTGCAATGACTGAGAAAGGTCTAAGGGGAGTGGCCAATCCATCTGCACTTTTTCTCTCTCAGCATGAACAAACGGTACCTGGTGCCTGCGTGCTAGTAACACAAGAAGGTACACGTCCTTTGCTGGTCGAGATTCAGGCACTTGTCGACAAAACTCAGGCACAAAATCCTCGACGCTTAGCTGTTGGCTTAGAACAAAATCGCTTATCAATGTTACTGGCAGTTATGCATCGACATGCAGGGATTGCTTGTTTTGATCAGGATGTTTTTCTCAACGCCGTTGGTGGTGTAAAGATTACCGAGCCTGCTGCTGATTTGGCAGTATTACTGGCTATTTACTCCTCAATAAGGAATAAACCATTACCTGATGGTATTGTCTCCTTCGGAGAAGTTGGTTTGTCCGGCGAGATTCGCCCAAGTCCACGGGGTCAAGATCGACTCAAGGAAGCTGCTAAATTAGGATTTTCAGTTGCTGTCATTCCAAAATCAAATGCACCCCGTCAAGCTATTGATGGACTTGCAGTTCATGCCATTTCTCGCCTTGAGCATGCAATATCGGTAGTAGCAAAAATATAGCTCAAACTAGATTTTTCTAAAAAAATGACTGCAGCATACTATGTCAACAGTCAATTTTTTCAAAGGCTTCTTGTACTGTCAGCCAAGATGACTCAGTTTCTGCTAATTGAAATTTGACTTCACTATGACGCTTTAGACTATCCATCAATGCGATTTTTTTTGATGGTTCGTAGAGAGTTTTGTCAGCTAGCAAGGCATCAAGTTTGATTTTTTCCTTATTCAACAATACCATCGCTTTTTCCAGGCTTTCAATCTTGATTTGCAATGGTTTTCGTAACTGAGTCAATCGATGACGCTCTTTTGCATCGATCCGTTTTTTTGTTTGTCGATTAATATTTGATGTAATACTACCTTGGGTATCTCTTTCTTTCTTATGTCCAGCGGTACGTTGATCAGCTAAATTTTTAAGTAGCCAGTTACGATAATCATCTAAATCTCCATTGAAAGGTTGCACTCTACTGTCTGCAATAAGCAAAAATTCGTCTGTGGTACCGCGAAGTAAGTCTCGATCATGAGAGACAATGATCAGAGTCCCATTAAACTGAGAAATGGCCATTATCAGTGCCTGACGTGTTTCAAGATCTAGATGATTCGTTGGCTCGTCAAGCAAGAGTAGATTGGGTTTTTGCCAGATGATCAAGGCCAATGCTAGACGTGCTTTTTCTCCGCCGGAGAAAGATTTGATAATTTCCATAGCCATAGTGCTACGAAAATTGAAACCTCCGAGAAAATCTCGTAATTCCTGTTCGTGCGCATCTGGTGCTAGCCGTTGTAGATGTTGTAATGGAGAATTATCATTCTCCAATGTTTCAATCTGGTGCTGAGAAAAATAGCCAATTTTTAAACCTTTGCCTTGCGTAATATTTCCTGCTAAGGGTGGCAAATAACCGGCTAAGGTTTTAATCAGCGTCGATTTTCCTTGCCCATTTGCACCGAGTAAAGCGATACGTTTATCTTTTTGTACTGATAATGTTACGCGTGGAAGTATGACTTGTTCTCTACCAGAGTCGAGTTTATAACCACAACACACCGAGTTAAGAACAAGCATGGGATTAGGCGCAGAATTGACAGAATGAAAATTGAACACCAATAATGAATTTAAATCTCTAGGAGAGATACGTTCCATTTTGCGAAGTGCTCTTACACGGCTTTTAGCTTGCGTTGCCTTTGTAGCTTTTGCTTTAAATCGTGTGATAAATGATTCTAAATGAGCAATCGTTGCCTGTTGTTTCTCGAAAGTACTTTGTTCCAAAGCTAATTCGTGTTCACGTAGAATTTCAAATTGACTATAATTACCGCCGTAACGTTTTAATTTATGATTTTCGATGTGTAAGATGACATTACATACACTGTCAAGAAACTCTCGGTCATGAGAAACAATAAATAGAGTGCCGGTATATCGACTAAGCCAGTCTTCAAGCCAAATGATAGCATCCAGATCTAAATGATTAGTCGGTTCATCGAGTAATAGCAATTCAGATGGGCACATTAACGCCTGTGCAAGATTCAGACGCATTCGCCAACCACCAGAGAAACTAGAGACAGGTAGTTCACTTTGAGCTAGCGTGAAACCAAGACCTAGCAATAGAGATTGGCCACGTGCTGGGGCACTGTATCCATTTGCATCAGCAAAGGCTATGTGTGCATTCGCTTCCTGGTAACCGTCACCTCTAGCTTGTGCATCCGCGATTTGTGCCTGTGTTTTTCGTAAGTTACTATCACCATCTAGTACGTATTCGAGGGCTGTTCTCTCGAATGTAGGGGTTTCCTGTCTAACATATGCAATTCGCCAATTATTTGGAAAGAAAACATCGCCACTGTCGGGATGCATCTGACTGTGCATGAGGCCTAATAGGCTACTTTTGCCTGCACCATTTGCACCGACGAGACCAACTGACTCTCCGGGATTAATGACGATAGAGGTATCTTTAAAAAGCAATTTGGTACCACGTACAATGGTCAGATTTTCAAATCGAATCACAGAGGAAATTTTTTAAAAAAGTTTAAAGGTCAAAAAGCACTGCTTAAGAAAAAATATGGATTGACGGATTCATCTATCTAATTGGTATATATAGTATATATAATTTTTCTTTTACAGAATTGGTGCAAACATTCGTGCGATTCTCATCAGCATGCGACGCCATCCTGCGATAAAAAGAAAAGATTCTCTTTCGATGATTTCAGAATTCGAAAAATCATTCATTAGCATATGAGAAACTTCTGCAGCAAAGTGCTTATCAACAGTTAGAATCATCAATTCAAAATTAAGTCTAAATGAACGATTATCCAAATTAGCACTGCCGATAGCGGCAGCTGTATCGTCAATCAATACAACTTTTTGATGCAAAAAGCCATGCCGGTACCGGTAAATTTTGATACCGCTGCGTACCGCTTCGTGAGCGTAGGATTGTGTCGCCTCGTAGACCATACGATGGTCTGCACAACTTGGAATTAATATTCTAACCTCAACACCCCGGAGAACTGCTAAGCGTAACGCAGTAAAAACAGCTTCATCTGGACAAAAATATGGCGAGGTCAACCATACCCGCTCTCGGGCAGCATTGATGACAGAGACGAAAAAAAGAGAAGAGGTTTCTAATTGATCTGACGGCCCACTTGGCACAACTTGACAATGCATTTCACTATCCATAGATAGTGACGTCTGGTTGAGCAGTGGTACAGTGCCAGTACTCCAATGCCAATCTTCTGCAAAAGTATGCTGTATACCAATTACAGCAGGACCGGTCACTGAAATATGCGTATCACGCCAAGGGGCCAGTGGGAATTTTTCACCAAGATACTCGTTACCAACATTATGCCCACCTACAAATGCCTCAATGCCATCAATTACCACGATTTTTCGATGATTACGAAAATTTAGCTGAAAACGATTGATAAATAAACCTCGTCTCGCAGCAGAAAATTCACGTACGATGACCCCACCAGCCATGAGTATTTCGCAGTACCTACGCGGTAGATCATAGCTACCAATTCGATCGTATAAAAAATAGACTTTTACGCCGGCTGCGGCACATGAAAGTAAATGTTGTTGCAGCTCATGCCCAATTTTGTCATCGCGAATGATAAAAAATTGAATAATGACATAATCACGCGCTCGACCAATCGCTTCAAAAATAGCATTAAAGGTAGCATGCCCGTTGATGAGTAATTTGACATGATTACCTGCCACAAATGGCATGTTGGTCAAAGTCGTCAAAGCGCGAAATTCAGGATGGATATTAGCAGCAAGTGGAGGAGAAGGACCTGTAGAGATTATTTCTCCGAATTGTGAACGCATCAATTGATTACATGCTCTCCGTGCTTCAACGTAACCCAAAAAGGTGGAACGACCTAAGAATAAATATGGGATAAGAGTGAAGTATGGTATGGTAGTGAGCGAGACTGCCCATGCAATAGAACCCTGTGAGGTACGCACAGTCATGACTGCATGGATTGCCGCCATAATACCTATAACATGCAGTACGCCGATCCCGAAACCAATGTCAATCCAACTAAAGGTCATGATTAATTACATGACCTTTAGTTATTCTGAACAGGCAGACATATATCGCTGGAGATCAGCAGCGTGAACCAAAAATATCATATCATCGATACCGCTATTAGTCGGCAACCATGTCACTGACAAGTGTGGGAATGCTGCTTCAAAATTTTTGCGTTCGTGTCCAATTTCGACAATGAGAATTCCATTCTTGCTCAGTCGTTCGTGTGCTCCAATAAGAATGCGACGCACGATATCCATACCGTCGCTACCACCTGCCAGTGCTATGTAAGGCTCATGTAAATACTCAGCTGGCAGTGTTCTCATGGCTACTTCATTAACGTATGGCGGATTTGTCACAATTAATTCATAACGTTTTTCTGATGGCAGAGGCGAGTAAAGATCCCCATGATACAGTGTAATGCGTTCGTTAAGATAATAATCGCGAATATTAATTCTAGCTACTTCAAGGGCGTCCGCAGAAATATCCACTGCATCAATTTTCGCGGTTGGAAATGCCTGAGCAGCAAGAATTGGCAAGCATCCCGAACCCGTACATAAATCTAGTATGTTTTCGAGTGCTTCTGGATACAATATCCAAGGCCTAATTTTTCCTTCAATAAGCTCGCCGAAAAATGATCTTGGCACAATCACACGCTCATCGACATAGAAACGTTGTCCGTTCATCCAAGCTTCATTAGTAATATACGCCGAGGGGAAACGATCAACTACTCGGCGATTAATTACAGATAAAATATGTTCAATTTCGCTAGGTAACAAACGTGCATCGAGGAATGGATCAAGCATGTCAAGCGGGAGACAAAGAGTATGAAGCAAGAGATAGACGGCTTCATCATACACATTGTTATTACCATGGCCAAACGATAGTTTCGCTTCGTTGAAGCTTGATATGGCATAGCGCAGTAAATCGCGTAGCGTGACGAAAGGATGTGTTAATGACATAGCGTCCCCACACTTGCAAAAGTAAGCGTTTGCTAAATAGTCCTAGACTTCAAAACTTCAAAATGAAATTTCAACTAAACGATATGGAAGTACAATTTGGTTTAGTCATACGATCAAGCGATTCAATACGCCATAATAAATATTTTTGAGTGGTTCGATGTCTGCAACTTCGATATGCTCATCAATCTTGTGAATACTCGTGTTGCAAGGACCGAACTCAATCACTTGGGGGCAAATACGCGAAATGAAACGTCCATCTGAAGTCCCCCCAGTAGTTGATAATTTAGTTTCAATACCAGTTTCTTCCTGAATAGCATTTCCTAGTGCTAATGATAATTCACCGCATGGTGTAAGAAATGGTTGTCCACCAATCATCCAATCTATAGTGTAATTAAAACCATGAGCATCAAGTAAAGTGTGAACCTGCTGCTGAAGATCGTCAGATGTGCTCGCCGTTGAAAAACGAAAATTGAATAACACTGTCAATTCGCTTGGAATGACGTTATTCGCACCAGTACCTGCATGAATATTGGATATTTGCCAAGAAGTCGGTGAAAAATATTCGTTACCGTTATCCCATACGATCTGCGTGAGTTCGCTGAGTGCTTGCGCAAACAGATGTATGGGATTTTTAGCCAAATTTGGATAAGCAATATGGCCTTGTGTTCCATGTACCGTAAGCTTGCCAGACATCGAGCCACGACGACCATTTTTAACAAGATCACCCAATTTTTCACTGGATGTAGGTTCTCCGATAAGGCAATAATCGATACGTTCACCACGTTGTTGAAGTATCTCTACAACCTTCACGGTACCGTCAATAGCAGGACCTTCTTCATCACTCGTAAGTAAAAAACCAATGGATCCCTTGTGTTTTGGATGTTTAGCCACGAATTCTTCGATAGCGACAACAAAAGCGGCCAGTGATGTTTTCATATCTGCTGCGCCTCGACCATAGAGTTTACCATCTCGGTGTGTCGGCACAAATGGATCTGAATTCCATTGCTCAATAGGACCGGTTGGTACAACATCTGTATGGCCAGCAAAGACGAGTAATTTTCCAGCAGAACCTTCCTGTCCTCGCCTGATAGCCCAGAGGTTCTTTACATTATTGAAAAAAAAAGTTTCGCAGGAAAAATCGATGGCATTTAAGCGTCGTGCGAGAATATCTTGACAGCCCACATCTTCTGGCGTCAGAGAACGCCGAGCAATTAATTGCTCGGTGAGGGATATCGTAGGACTACTGGGAAGTATCATCATGTTAAAATTGCGAGGCATAGATATCGGGATTGAAACCAACTGTGACATATCCATCCTTGATAAGCACAGGTCGTTTGATCAACAACGGTTTTTCAGCTATCAATGCGCGTGCTTCAGATTCGTTAGTTGCAGCAGCCTTTTGTTTATCTGTTAATTGGCGCCATGTTGTACTGCGAAAGTTAAGCAGCCTTCCGATTGAAAATTGCGTTAGCAATGTGTTAAGTAAAGTCTCAGGCACACCTTCTTTCTTGAAATCATGAAAACAATAAGTAATGTGATGAGTATCTAGCCAAAAACAAGCTTTCTTCACAGAATCACAATTAGAAATACCGTACATTATTATCGCCATCCTCATTCGCCTCGAAGGAGATCGTTAATAGCAGTTTTCCCCCTTGTTATAGCATCTACTTTTTTCACAATCACAGCGCAGTACAAGCTATATTTTCCATCGCTAGATGGCAAATTACCTGGAACAACTACCGAGCCAGCTGGTACTCGACCATAATGAACTTCACCCGTTTCGCGATCGTAAATTTTTGTCGATTGCCCAATGTAGACTCCCATCGAAATTACTGAATTCTCTTCGACGATCACACCTTCAACCACTTCAGAACGCGCTCCGATGAAACAATTATCCTCAATAATGACCGGATTGGCTTGCAGTGGCTCCAACACACCTCCTATGCCAACACCACCAGATAAATGAACATTCTTACCAATCTGTGCACACGAACCGACAGTGGCCCATGTATCAACCATTGTACCCTCACCAACATAGGCTCCGATATTTGTATAAGATGGCATCAATACGACGTTACGTCCGATAAATGATCCATGGCGAGCGATGGCAGGTGGGACAACACGGAAACCGCCTTTCGCGAAATCTTCCATCGTATAGTTGGCAAATTTACTAGGTACTTTGTCATAAAAATGAGTAAAACCACCTGCTGTCATAGGCAAATTATCTTCCATGCGGAAGGACAGTAACACAGCTTTTTTAAGCCACTGATTGACAATCCATTGGCCATTTTTTTTCTCCGAAATGCGTAGAACACCTTGATCAAGGCCCTCTATAACATGCTTAACGGCATCTCGCACGTTAGCAGGAGTTGAGTGGATAGAAATTTCTGTTCGATTTTCCCAGGCTTGATCAATAAGAGTTTCAAAGGATGGCAACATAATTAGGTAAGAGGATCAGAGAGATGAAAGGGATTGGCAAAATTGCACGATACGTTCTGCTCCTTCGATACATTCGTCAATATCAGCCACCAATGCGATACGCACATAGTTCTCGCCCGGATTTCGCCAATGAGCAGTACGACCTAAGTAAGAACCGGGTAAAACAGTTACATTGTAGTCCGCCAACAAGCGACAGGTAAATTCTTTATCTGATAGTCCGGTTTTGGCATCGACACATGCCCAAAGATAAAAACCGGCATCAGGTAGTCTAACGTCGAGCACCTCAGAAAGCATTGGCGTAACTATCTGGAATTTTTTGATGTATTTACTACGGTTCAATCGCACATGTACCTCATCTTCCCATGCAGCAATACTTGCGGCTTGAACTGCTGGGTTCATGGCGCAACCGTGGTAGGTACGATATAGTAAAAATAGTTTTAGAACCGCGGGATCGCCAGCAACAAAACCTGAGCGCATACCGGGCACATTGGAACGTTTCGATAGGCTGGAAAAGACTACCAAACGATTAAAAGAACGACCTAATTTTTGTGCCGCAGCAAGTGCTCCAAGAGGCGGGTTCTCTTCATCAAAATATATTTCAGAGTAGCATTCATCGGACGCAATTATAAAACCATATTGGTCCGATAATTCAAACAATAGCTGCCAATCTGCTAGCCCCAACACAGAACCAGTTGGATTGCCCGGTGAGCACAGGTAGACAAGTTGCACTTCCTTCCAAACATCGAGAGGAACGCTAGCGTAATCAGGTGCAAAATTACGTGCAGGATCGCAATCAACATAGTAAGGCATAGCACCTGCGAGTAAAGTAGCTCCTTCGTAAATTTGATAGAACGGATTTGGACAAACCACCTTTGCGTTGGGTCGACGGTTATCGATGACGGCTTGTGCAAACGCAAATAATGCCTCACGTGAGCCAGTCACTGGCAGCACTTCCTTAGCTGAATTTATATTTCGCAGTTGATGACGCCGTTCTAGCCATCTAGCAATACTATCGCGTAGCGAGTCCGATCCAGCCGTCGCAGGATAATTAGATAATCCACCCAATCCTTCTATGAAAGCTTCCTTGATAAATTGTGGTGTCGGATGTTTAGGTTCACCAATCCCAAAACTGATATTTTTGAAATTGGTAGCCGGTGTTACGCCAGTAATGAGTTCTTTGAGACGCTCAAATGGATATAACTGAAGTTTTTCAAGTAGCGGATTCACGACAAGGACTAATAGATAAGAGTTTATTGGGCCTTCAGCGTTTGGCCTTTAGGATCCCGAAATGCCAAATAACTTATTTACGTTAGAGTTTGAGATTGCTGTAAAATGAAGGAAGTAAAAGAAAATTATACGTTACCCTATGCCTGATAGGGCGCATGATATTACACATTTCAAGCACTTTCGATGTTGCCAAGCCAAGTAAATCTTGTATCTTCATGCCAAGTGGTTTTTCTTCTGTACTAGCATGTTTTTTAGAGATAGGTATTTGCATAGCGTCCATTGATTTCCTATGTGTTTTGGCGAAATCTACGACATTCTATTAATGAGTAAGCCATAGTCACTTCCAGTACGCTGGGAACCAGCGTTATCGTCAGAAATCAGCTTTTTTGCAACAACACACGGAGCATATTTGATTGATTAATGTGTTCCCAGTTTTTTTGCTTGACCTTCAGACTCAATAACATTTTTTGATGTCAATGATTCCCAAGGAATCATTGACATCAAAAGGGATAATGTTTCTTTAGCTTAAGCAACAATCAAGTTTATTTCATTTTTTATGTACGTTACACGCTACCATCAGGTAAAAATCACATCTAGCCATCTGGCGCATGTTGTTCATTTTTGTACTGCACTTTTGACAAGGTATCAAAAATAAAACTCATCGTAACAACAGGACGTGAAATTTCTGATGTTAGTGTTCAGCTGAACACACCAGCCAGCTCATAAAACAGCTCAAAAATTAAATTTTTTCTAGAAAAAGAGAAAAATCAATCAATTATTTCTGTTTTTAGCATATTTCAATTGAATATCTCTAATAGAAGAAGCATGAGAAAATAAGGCTTTTCACGCATCGTTGCAATTAATAGAAATCTAACATTGAGTTAAGCCTAGGATTGTCTTAACTCAATGTCAAAACGCGACAATAATGAAAACAGTGAGGTAGTGAGCACATGAATGATCTTCAGATGAGTTTAATTGCTACAGGGATGGTTATATTATTGATTGTCATCGCCTACAATGCTTGGCAAAGCAGAAAAATAAAACAACGGATGACTTCTCACATGCCTTTGGAAAAAGCAAATATCACTACCAAAACAGATCTATTGGGAGATAAACAAAATCAAATATTTATCAAACCAACACATTTGGAGACCCATCATCATAGCGAACGACGTGAGCCAACGATGGGGGGGCATCAAAACGTAAATCCAGGCATAGAAAAATCAATCGATTTATCTCGTTCGCAAGAGGAAGTGAATAACTGGGATGGGAGAGGGAATCAAGAAACTTACTTCACAACACCATTTAATCAAGAAGAAACAGCTCGTGATAACCCAAACGTGCAGAATATCATTAATAGCCCAGTGAGTAATTATGATACCAAGAAAAATCTACAGGAAGAGATGAGCTATGTGGATGATAACGAGAGAATCCATTCAATGACAGGAAGCATTAATATAGATGCCGATCGTCAAAAAGACGGTGTTATGAACCTAGAATGGATAAGTAACGATTATAAATCTTCAACCTCATCGAGATACGATGGAATGTTACCTTCTGCAGCAAGATCTGTATTTGATACGATTGCCGCATTTTCAATTGTAGACCAAAAAATAGACTGTATTGTTTCCTTTCCATTATCGAAACCATTCTCAGGTCAATGCATCTTGCCACTGAGGGAGCGCATCGGACGTGCGAGTACCAAACCAATCTACATTGAAGGACGTATCGATAAAAGTAGGCCATGGCGGTCGATCTGTGCTGACGATCACTACATTGAACTGCGCATTGCTGTCCAGTTGGCAAATCGTGGGGGTGCCATGAACGAAAGGGAATTTTATGAATTTACCAATGGAGTACAACTGATTGCGGATGTAGTTGGCATTCTGCCAGAATTTCCAGAAATGAAAGAAACTCTAGCAAAAGCACGTGAGTTAGACAGTTTTGCAGCGCAGTGCGATG
Organism: Candidatus Pandoraea novymonadis; assembly: GCF_003004665.1. Classification (GTDB taxonomy): domain Bacteria; phylum Pseudomonadota; class Gammaproteobacteria; order Burkholderiales; family Burkholderiaceae; genus Pandoraea; species Pandoraea novymonadis. The sequence goes on along the minus strand of NZ_MUHY01000001.1, from coordinate 295,365 downwards.
CACAGTTATCTATCAATATACTTTCCAATAGTGCACCTTGGTCTGCTAATTATATTCAAGCTATGGCGATGCAAGACGGCATGTTGCTTTCTCGCAATGGTATGCGTTTTGTTAAATTGGACGCCAAACAAACCCCTATCTTTATGTTGCAATTTGCCAGTACTAATTTTTTGCGTGATGACCTAACCTACAAAGACGGAGATTTAATCACGCTTCTGCTCGACGTGCCAATGGCTGATCAAGCCTTAATGCCTTTCGATTTAATGTGCGTTTATGCAAAGTCAATTGCTCAAAGAATCGATGGTTTTTTGGTCGACGATCTTAGGCACACATTGACAGATGCGGCATTGCAGAATATAAACCACAAACTATTAATGCTATACAAACGGCTTGAAGAGAGTGGTTTACCAGCAGGCTCTCAGGTCGCCCGGCGGCTATTCAGCCAGTGAATAAAATGGATGTGCCGATATCAATAGATATGAGTAGAAAAGTCCAATCCAATATTTTCTTAATTTCAAACAGCCTTTAATAATGAAGAAATAATAAACTTGGTTTGCCGTTTTCACCATAAGGCATAATAGTATTAACTCCATGGATATTCAAAATATTATCATCAATGTCCGAATTAATCGTATCAGACACAATCTCGTTAACCTCTGATCCTGGTGAACGTGTTTTGGCGCTATATGAAGCGATAGAAAAACATAATCATGCGTACTACGAAAAAGATGATCCAATCATTTCCGACTCAGAATATGATGCTCTGTTCAACGAGTTAGTTACCCTTGAAAGGGTCTATCCTGAACTACAGCGTGTCGATTCCCCAACAAAGCGCGTTGGTGGTAAGCCTCTCCAAGAATTTACAGCTGTGACACACCATGTGCCGATGTTGTCTCTCAATAACGCGTTTTCAGATGAGGCTGTCGCAGCCTTTGATCAACGTGTATCAAATTTTTTTCATGCTAATTTAGCAGTTACCCCATCGAAAACAATAACTGATGTTTTTCCAGTGTCAGCTTTGAAGCCACAAATTGAATATGTGGCCGAGTTAAAATTCGATGGGCTCGCAATTGCCTTGCGCTATGAAAATGGCATTCTAACACAGGCGGCCACACGTGGTGATGGCATGATGGGTGAAGACGTTACGGCGAATATTCGCACAATCAAGCAAATTCCACTTCGTCTGAAAACAAACACACCACCTGATATCTTGGAAGTACGTGGTGAAATCTTGTTATTACGTGCTGATTTTGAAGCGCTCAATCGAACTCAAGAAGTCGCTGGTAAAAAAATATTTATCAATCCCAGAAATGCAGCAGCAGGAAGCCTGCGTCAACTCGATTCACGCATCACAGCTAAGCGATCATTGTCATTCTTTGCTTATGGTTCGGGCGAACTACTAGGCGGCGCACACTTTCCAAAAACTCACAGCGCCTTACTGGCTTGGTATGCTGAATTAGGCATCCCTGTGAATGATAAATATGCAGTTGTCAAAGGGATCAATGGGTTACTTTCTTTTTATCGCCGAATCTCTGATATTCGTTTATGTCTCCCTTATGACATTGATGGTGTTGTGTATAAGGTAAACCATCGAGAAAAACAAGAACAACTAGGATTCGCATCGCGCGCTCCTCGCTTTGCATTAGCACACAAATTTCCAGCACAAGAGTCCTTAACAAAATTGTTGGATATCAAAGTACAGGTGGGTCGTACCGGTGCTATTACACCAGTAGCGCGATTGGCTCCAGTGTTTGTAGGAGGAGCAAAGGTTGCTAATGCAACCTTGCATAACGAAGATGAAATCCTACGTAAGGATATTTTAATTGGTGATACTGTGATTGTACGTCGCGCAGGTGATGTGATTCCTGAGATTGTGCGATCTGTCAAAGAACACCGACCAGATGGAGCCTATGCATTCGTAATGCCTAGCATTTGTCCAGTATGTGGCTCACATATTAAGAAATTACCTGATGAAGTTATTGCCCGTTGCACGGGAGGATTGATTTGTGCAGCGCAACGTAAACAAGCGTTGTTACATTTTGCGCAACGTCGAGCCATGAATATTGAAGGTTTAGGTAATAAACTCGTAGAGCAACTCGTTGACCAGCAGATCATTCAAACGCCAGCTGATTTATTTAGGCTCGATGTATCGACTTTGGTAACACTCGATCGAATGGCTGAAAAATCGGCGAAAAACTTGGTGACATCATTAGAAAAAGCAAAGAGTACAACATTATCACGATTTATTTTCTCACTCGGCATTCGCTACGTTGGTGAGACTGCTGCTAAAATTTTAGCAAATCATTTTGGTAAACTGAACAATTTGCTAAGCGCCACACAAGTAGATCTTCTATCCGTACACAACATTGGATCCACCATGGCGCAATCTATTGTCAATTTTCTTTCTGAATCTCATAACATCGACGTTATCGAGCAATTACGTAAAGTCGGTGTCACATGGTCAGAATCTTCGCTAATGGCAACTGTATCATTGCCATTAGCGGGACAGAAATTTGTATTAACTGGTACATTGCCGACGCTCTCACGGGAAAAAGCCAAGACGCTTCTCGAAGCAGCAGGTGCAAAAATAGTAGGTTCTGTGTCAGCAGAAACAAATTATCTGGTGGCGGGAGCAAATGCTGGAAGTAAGTTAATTAAAGCTGAGTCTCTTGGAGTTCCAATACTTGATGAAGTAAGCATGTGTGCCATGCTCGACGTCCTTTGATAAAAAATAATTTGCTAATTCATTAAATTTTTCTTGCAAATTTAATGTTTCTGATATTTTTTCATCAAAGATGAAAACTAAGTAAAAAAGATAGTGAATAAAGGCACACTTCACTAAGCGTGTTTTCTGACGACTATATTTTATGACGCACAAAAAAACCTCTGGCATTTCTTATTAAGATTCAGTGACATCCCCAAACTCCACTGCGCGAAAGGCCGTTCAATAAGCTGCTAATTTTTTCGTTTTTAAAAAAATAAACTGGTCAGCTTTACAAGACTTTAAGGTTTTTTTGAGAAGTAAATGGAGTCTGCCAGACGATATAAATTTTTATTCATATTCAATGATTATCTGGTGGTTTTTGTGTGTTAGCAGAAACGGTAAGAACTTCATATCCAGTTTCCGTTACTAAAACCGTATGCTCCCACTGCGCTGACAAGCTGCGATCACGGGTTTTTACAGTCCATCGGTCAGGCATCGTTCGGGAATCACATTTTCCAGCGTTAATCATTGGTTCAATCGTAAATATCATACCAGCCTGAAGCTTTAATCCAGTGTTAGGGCGGCCATAATGCAAAATTTGAGGATCTTCATGGAACACCTTACCTATGCCGTGGCCGCAATATTCTCGCACCACGCTATATCCTTGTGCCTCTGCATATGTCTGAATAGCATGACCAATGTCACCAACGTATGCACCTTTTTTAACTTGAGCAATTCCTAGCCACATACACTCAAAAGTTACTTGTATGAGACGTTTGGTAAGAATCGATCCTTCGCCAACGATAAACATGCGGCTTGTATCACCATAATATCCATCTTTGATCACGGTAATATCGATATTCAGTGAATCACCTATTTTGAGAACCTTCTCGCCAGGAATGCCGTGACAGATGGTGTCATTGACAGAAATGCAAGTAGCTTTTGGGTACGGTGGGTAGCCTGGCGGTTGGTAATGCAAAGGCGCTGGAATAGTTTTCTGTTTTTTAATCATATATTCGTGACACAGGCGATCCAATTCACCAGTGCTTATCCCAGCACAAACATATGGGGTGATGAAATCAAGCACTTCGCTAGCCAACCGGCAAGCAACACGCATCATTCCAATCTCGTAGGCATTCTTTATGGTAACGGCCATTACAAATCTAATTTTCTACTAGGCGATTTATGATTGTCACATGAAAACTTAAACTTGGCTCTTTATAAATAGCATTTAATGCTTGTTCCCTAAATTTAGGGAAATTCCAATTATTTAGTGGAAACATCCTCTATGATCTTCGTTGGATTTTAATGGAGATCGGTTCATACATAAATAGTTTAAAAAATCGAGTAATGTCATGTCGATGCGATTTTGAACATATTCCCTGACTTGAATATTGTACTATATGGATGCTATCATCTTCTGTTAGGCCAAGGTTAGTTTTTTTCCAATTTCACCTATCTTTTCGTCTTAACATTCGAATCAGTCATTTTAGATGACTTATATCAGATAGATGATAAGGGATGATCGGTGTGGGTAGAACTAATGTCTAGCTAGGTGAGTATTAGTAAAGAGAATCTCAGAATGAGAAAATTACGGGCCGTCGCACCAAGGGTGGTTTTTCATACATTGCAGTCGGCCTAAGACCTAACCCTATTGGAGAAATTATATGTCAGTCACAATGCGAAAGATGCTGGAAGCTGGTGTCCATTTCGGACACCAGACACGTTTTTGGAACCCAAAAATGGCTCCATTCATTTTTGGTCATCGCAATAAAATTCATATTATCAATCTTGAAAAGACCTTGCCGATGTTCGAGGACGCACAGAAATATGTGCGTCAACTGGCTGCTAATCAGGGCACCATCCTGTTCGTTGGTACCAAGCGTCAAGCAAGGGACATTATAGCTGAATCTGCATTGCGGGTGAGTCAGCCTTATGTCAACAACCGTTGGTTAGGGGGCATGCTAACCAATTTTAAAACTTTAAAATCATCCATCAAGAAATTGAAAAGCATGGAGCAAGCTCTCGAGGCCGGTGAGCAAACTCGCATGAGTAAGAAAGAAGCATTGATGTTCGATCGTGAAATGTCTAAGCTTGAAAAATCCATCGGTGGTGTAAAAGAAATGAGTGGAATGCCCGATGCTATTTTTATAGTTGACGTTGGTTACCACAAAATTGCGATTACCGAAGCTAATAAGTTGGGGATTCCGGTAATCGCTGTAGTCGATACGAACCACTCACCTGATGGGGTCGACTACATCATCCCGGGTAATGACGATTCAAGTAAAGCAATAACTCTATATGTTCAAGGTATGGCGGATGCAATTTTGGAAGGTCGCGCAAATGCAGGTCAAGACCTCATCAAAATCTTGCGTGAGGACCATGATGATGATTTCGTTGAAATAAAAGATGAAATTTAAGCAATTGTCAATTAACGAAAGGGGCTGCCAATAGCCCCATTTTTCAAGTCATGCGTCGAATGTCTTGGATTCGAATATTGGAGTTTCGCCTGGCTGTATAGCATTAGATATACTATTATAGTAAGGAGTTTAAAAGATGCCGGCAATTACTGCAGCGATGGTCGGGAGACTGCGCGCCAAAACTGATGCGCCGATGATGGAGTGCAAGAGGGCACTAACAGAAGCCGACGGTAACATCGATCGCGCTGAAGAAATTCTTCGAGTAAGACTAGGCAGCAAGCCATGCGCAAGCCGCGTGACTGCCGAGGGTGTAGTAGCGGCCTTCATGGAAGGCAACACAGGAGCCTTGGTCGAACTTAACTGCGAAACAGACTTCGTTGCCAAAAATGATGATTTTCTGAGATTTGCCTCTAGTGTCGCTAAGCTCGTGGCTACCGAAAATCCTACCGATCTGAATGAACTAAATACACTAGTGTTCGAAAATAAAACCGTCGAGCAAATTTGTAGAGAATTGATTGCGAAAATTGGTGAGAATATCAGTATCCGCCGTTTCCAACGCTATGCCGTGAACGGTAAGCTAGCTGTTTATCTTCACGATAAACGTATTGGTGTAATCGTTGAGTACGAAGGTGCTAATGAACAAGTAGGCAAAGACCTTGCCATGCACATCGCCGCTATGAAACCGATTGCATTGTCAATAGAACAAGTGCCTGTTGATTTGATCGAAAAAGAACGTAAAGTGGCACTAAAAAAAGCTATGGAATCTGGAAAACCAGATGAAATCGTCACAAAAATAGTGGATGGCAGTGTAGATAAGTTCCTCAAGGAGGTTTCACTGCTTAATCAAACTTTTGTTAAAAGTGATAAGCAATCGGTTGAACAAATGCTGAAATCTACAAATACAAATGTGAACGCTTTCACGATGTTCGTGGTGGGAGAGGGCATTGAGAAAAAGCAAGATAATTTTGCGGCAGAAGTGGCTGCGCAAGTAGCAGCCGCGAGAAAACTGTAAAATACACTCCGCACTTGTTATATAAGAGGGTGTCTCTTTCGTCTTTATTTAACCAAAACACGTACTGCTTGGCTCACCCAAAGATTTATAAGGACTGTAACATGTCAATCGCTTACAAACGCGTACTTCTTAAACTTTCGGGTGAAGCCCTTATGGGAAGCGATCCATTCGGTATCAATCGTGGAACAATTGAGCGCATCGTCACCGATATAGCTGAAGTCATTCGGTTAGGTTCACAACTAGCAGTCGTTATTGGTGGGGGTAATATTTTTCGTGGAGTTGCTGGAGGTGCTGCCGGTATGGATCGTGCTACCGCTGACTATATGGGAATGCTCGCCACTATGATGAATGCACTTGCGCTGCAAGATGCGATGCGACATGCTGGTATTGAAGCACGAGTACAATCTGCTCTCCGTATGGATCAGGTTGTTGAACCTTATATTCGACCTCGTGCTATTCGTCAATTAGAGGAAGGAAAGGTGGTAATCTTCACCGCTGGTACAGGCAATCCATTCTTTACCACCGATACTGCAGCAGCTTTACGTGGCTCAGAAGTTGGGGCTGAGGTAGTTTTAAAGGCTACTAAAGTTGACGGTGTTTATTCCGATGATCCGAAGAAAAAACCATCCGCTATTCGTTACCAAACTATCAGCTTCGATGAGGCGATTTCTAAAAACTTACAGGTGATGGATGCCACAGCATTTGCATTGTGTCGTGATCAAAAAATGCCTGTGCGTGTCTTTTCGATCGTGAAACCAGGCGCGCTCAAACAGGTGATTCTGGGTGAAGATGAAGGAACTCTAATCCACGTTTGAGAGCTCCAATAGTGCATGAAATGTGATATGTACCGTACCTACCATTGATTTTCCTAGCGGTGGTTTCTATTTGCGTCTTACTATATAAGGTTTTTGGGGTGAGGTCATGACTGTTTTTGACGTTAAAAAGAATATAGAACAAAAAATGCTAAAGTCGATCGAGTCATTCAAGATGGATCTTGGAAAAATTCGTACAGGACGTGCACATATTGGTTTACTCGACCATGTACACGTTGATTACTATGGTTCCATGTTGCCAATTCCGCAAACGGCGAATGTGACACTTCTAGACGCTCGTACTATCTCTGTGCAGCCATGGGAAAAAAAGATGGTAAATGTAATCCAAAAAGCTATTCGCGATGCCAACTTGGGTTTGAATCCGACAGCAGAGGGTACTTTAATTCGTGTCCCAATGCCAATGTTAACGGAAGAGCGGCGTCGCGAGCTAACGAGAGTCGTAAAGCAAGAAGCAGAAGCAGCCAAAGTATCTATTCGTAGCTTGCGTCGTGAAGCAAATGATACACTCAAAAAAATAGTTAAGGACAAAGAAGCTTCTGAAGATGCTGAGCGGCGTGCTAGTGATGACGTTCAAAAGTTAACAGACAAGTTTGTTGCTGAAATCGAAAAACTTACTGAAGCGAAAGAAGTTGAACTAATGACGCTTTAAGCTATTGAGGCCAATCGAATGCTTTTTGACTGATTTTTCAGGAAATGTTCTGCAATGGCCTTCTTTAGCTCGACGCTGACCACTCCTCAAACTGGTGAGGTTCCCCGGCATATTGCCATTGTAATGGATGGTAATGGACGTTGGGCGGCTCACAGAAAACTTCCTCGTGTGGCTGGTCATGTACGTGGTCTTGATGCTGTGCGAAACATTGTAGATGCATGCGTACAACGAGGTGTGGAATATCTTACACTATTCGCGTTTAGTTCAGAGAACTGGCGTCGTCCCAATGAAGAAGTGTCATTTCTAATGAGATTATTTATATCCGCACTTGAGAGAGAGATTGATAAGCTTCATGAGAGTGAAATCAGATTACGTGTCATCGGCGCACTCGATGCTTTCGATGCTTTCGAGCCGCGTATTCAGGAATTGGTTCGTGCAGCAGAGGCGCGTACAGAAACTCATCAGCGCTTAACATTAACGATTGCAGCAAATTACGGTGGGCGTTGGGATATCCTTCAGGCTGCTCAGAAACTTGCCTTTGAGCGTCTTCTTTTAGGACCAACAGCATTCGCTTCACCGTTTAAAGAAGCTGATCTCGCGCCACATCTTAGTATGGTATATGCTCCGGAACCAGATTTGTTTATTCGCACAGGTGGGGAAAAGAGAATCAGCAATTTTTTGCTATGGCAACTCGCATATACTGAGTTCTATTTCACTGATAAATTCTGGCCAGACTTTGATGCAGAAATGCTCGATTTAGCGATTTCTGAATACCAAAAACGTGAACGACGTTTTGGTCGTACCAGCGCACAAGTTCGCCCCAATTCTGGACATCTTTTCTAATGCTGAAAACACGAGTTATTACCACGATCGTATTGTTCCTTATATCCTTACCGATCATTTTTCTTGGTACGAAAGAAAATTTTTTTCTGTTCGGTGCTGTTGTCGTTATTGCTGGAGGTTGGGAGTGGGGGCGCCTTATAGCTTTAAAAAAATTCTGTACCGCACTGTATGTCACACTGATTACTGCTGGCATAACATTCACTTGGACCAGTAATTTAACACTCAGTCATATCTGGATTAGACCTGCCGTGCTATTTTGGACCTTTGCAGGTCTTTATGCGTTAGCACGCAAACCAAGAAATACCGGATTGTGGCATGTATTGTTGTTTATATCAGGACCAGTCGTATTAATTGGCACATGGCAGGCTCTCTGTTTAGCACGTGAGAAAGGCGTCATATTTTTATTATCTGTACTTATCATCGTTTGGATTGCCGATACGGGGGCTTATTTTTCGGGTCGTTCATTTGGTCGGTATAAATTGGCGCCATCGATTAGTCCAGGTAAATCCTGGGAAGGGGCCATAGGTGGCTGGCTCTTAGTACTTATTGTCGCAGCACTCTCATTAAAGTGTGGAATAACAGCGCCGACAATCTTTACTCATTTACGTGATACAGTTGGTTTAATAAACGGTGTATTCTTACTAACCTTACTAATTTTTTTTAGTGTTGTTGGAGATCTTTTCGAATCGAACTTAAAGCGTCAAGCCGGCGTGAAAGATTCAGGGAAACTACTGCCGGGACATGGGGGTGTTCTAGATCGTTTTGATGCTTTACTACCCGTCTTGCCCCTTGCCATGGCGTTTATCTGATTTATGAAGAAACATGTTGTTATCCTAGGTTCGACTGGATCGATTGGGGTCAATACATTAGATGTAATTAGCCGTCATCCTGAGCAGTTCAAAGTACATGCTTTATCTGCACACCGAAACATCGATCTTCTATTTAAACAGTGCCTTATACATCGACCTTCAATTACAGTGGTGGAAAATGCTGTAGGTGCTGACATGTTATCCAAACGTTTGAAAAAGGCAGGACTTTCTAGAACAGAAGTTTGGCACGGCCCAGGAGCATTGGTCGAAATTGCCTGCACGACGGAAGCCGATACTGTAGTTGCAGCTATTGTTGGTGCTGCAGGCCTTGGTTCCACAATGGCAGCGGCAAAAGCAGGCAAACGTATTCTACTTGCAAATAAAGAGGCACTTGTTCTATCCGGCGCGATTTTTATGGCTGCCGTAGAACGGGCCGGTGCTATGCTGTTGCCACTCGATAGCGAGCACAATGCCATTTTCCAATGTCTACCTCATCAGAGCTCGATAAATACAGGTATACAACCAAAAATGGCAAGCGTTGAACGGCTAGTGTTGACAGCATCTGGAGGTCCCTTTCGAGATCGAAAACTCAGCTCTCTTGATAAGATTACACCAGATGAAGCTTGTGCTCATCCAAATTGGGTGATGGGACGTAAAATTTCTGTTGATTCCGCCAATATGATGAATAAAGGATTAGAAGTTATTGAAGCATATTGGCTTTTTGGTGTACCAGCTGAACGTATCGAGGTATTAATACATCCACAGAGTGTGATTCATTCAATGGTCTCGTATACTGATGGATCAATGCTCGCACAACTCGGAAATCCTGATATGCGTACACCAATTGCACATGCGCTTGCCTTTCCCGAACGTATCAGTTCTGGAGTAAAACAGCTCAACCTCGCGGAAATCGGAAAACTTACCTTCGAAGCACCTGATATGCGATACTTCCCATGTTTGCGGTTAGCCTTCGAGGCACTGCGGAACTTAGGGACCTCTGGTGCATTACTCAATGCTGCCAATGAAATTGCAGTCGAGGCTTTTCTTGCGAGACGTATTCGTTTTACTGCCATCGCAGAAGTAGTCGAATACGTGTTAGACACTATCCCAAGTGGGCCAGCATTATCTATGGATGATGTATTGGATGCGGACCGCCGGGCACGAGCAATGGCGAACACTCGTATTGTTCGCCTGATGTCCCAAAGTTCATCATAACATCTCAGCACATTGATTATTTTTTCCGATTTTGGATGTTGGTTTTGAATGTTATATTATCGACACAAAGCGCTCGTCACTACGACAGTTTCTTGGATTATAGGAGTGAACTTCTAAGCACATCACGTCTATTTTTTCAGATAGCCGTTAAAGCTTTTGCTTAATAACATTTTTTATGTATCACCCAGTAAGCATCACACTTTTAGTAAAATAGTTTCTTGGGGAAAGCAAGTTGTTAAAAAAACATCACCTTGTTCTAAAGGGTATAGCAGCTACTATTCTGGCAACCCATAGTTTCTTGGCGTGTGCCATTGCACCATTCGTGGTGAAAGATATTCACGTAAATGGTTTGCAACGGATCGAACCCGGCACCCTGTTCTCCTATTTGCCGATTAAACAAGGTGAAGTATTCAGTGGGGATCATGGAGGTGAAACAATTCGTTCTCTTTATGCCACAGGCCTATTTTCGGATGTACGTATAGACGTTGTAGATAACATCCTCGTCCTGAATGTTCATGAACGTCCCTCGATCACAACTATCGACTTTCTTGGGATTAAAGAATTTGATAAGGATGCTTTAAAGAATGCATTACGTTCCATTGGACTAAGCGATGGTAGAACCTTCGATCGCAATCTACTTGAAAAATCAGAACAGGAATTAAAACGACAGTATTTAGCACGTGGTTACTATGCTGTAGAAGTAAAAACAATCATTACACCACTCGAGAAAAATCGCATATATATTCAATACAACGTCACAGAAGGTCTAAAAGCTAAAATCAAGGACATTAAATTTTTAGGTAATAAAATTTTTTCAAGTAGTAATCTTCTCTCAGAGATGGAGCTTGGAGCAAACAATTGGCTGTCTTGGTATTCCAAAAACGACTTGTATTCGAAAGAGAAATTAAATGGTGATCTGGAAAAACTCCGTTTATTCTACCTAAATCGTGGTTATCTTGAATTTAATATTGAATCAACTGATGTGTCGATCACGAACGACAAAGGTGAGATGTTTCTCACAATCAATTTGTATGAAGGCCCAAGGTACAAGATAAGCGCTGTGAATCTGTTGGGTGAGACCCTAGGAAAACACGATCAAATCCAGAAATTAATCGAATTGAAGGTTGGAGATTTCTTTTCTCTCAAGAAACTACAAGAAGGCACAAAATCCATCAAAAATTTGCTCGGTAATTATGGTTTTGCCTTTGCGAATGTCACTGCCCAGCCGAATCTGGATCGAGAAAATCATAATGTGGAGTTAACAATGACTGTGGATCCAGGCCGGCGAGTCTATGTCCGCAAGATCAACATCATTGGCAACTCTCACACACGTGACGAGGTCATCCGTCGGGAAATGCGCCTGCTAGAAAGTTCATGGTTTAATGCTGACCGTTTGAAGCTATCTAAAGAACGTGTGAGCCGTCTTGGCTACTTTGCCGATGTCGATGTGATAATAGAACCCGTATCGGGTTCGACTGATCAGATCGATTTACAAATCAAGGTTTCAGAAAAACCAACCGGCACGATGAATATTGGAGCAGGATTTTCATCAAGTGACAAAGTAATTTTGCAAGCAGGAATCAGTCAGGATAATGTATTTGGTTCTGGCACCAGCTTATTGGTGAACGTAAATACAGGTAAGAGTTATCGAACGTTACAAGTAGCACAGGTTGATCCGTATTTTACTATTGATGGCATCTCTCGTATCACCGACGTTTATTATCGTACTTATCAACCTTTACTGTTGACGACTAGTAGTGATTTTCGTATCAATGCGATCGGTGGTAATCTGAAGTTTGGTGTGCCATTCTCCGAAGTTGATACTGTATTTTTCGGACTTGGTTTCGAGCAGACACGATTGAAATTTGCGAATAATAGTACAACGCCGCAACGTTATATCGACTATTCTAGTCAATATGGTCACATCAGTAATGATTATCCTTTAACGATAGGCTGGACTCGTGATTCTCGTGACAGTGCGTTGATCCCAACTCGAGGTTGTTATCAGAAAGCAAATATTGAATTCGGTATGCCAATTGGAACAACAAAATACTATCGAGCTTATTATAACCACCAATTCTTCTATCCGGTAAATCGAGGTTTTACAGTATCGTTCAACGGAGAAGTTGGTTATGGTCACGGATTGAATGGTCAGTCATTCCCAATTTTTAAGAATTACTACGCTGGCGGTATCGGTTCAGTACGCGGGTATGAACCAAGCTCATTGGGCCCGAAAGATGATAATAGCGATCCAATTGGTGGCGCATCAAAGTTGATCGGTAATGTTGAATTAACATTTCCACTGCCAGGCACAGGATATGATCGTACATTGCGTGTATTTACCTTCTTGGATGGAGGCACTGTTTATGACAATGGCAAAGCGATTACGTTCAATCACTTGCGTTATTCATATGGTTTTGGTTTGTCGTGGATTTCACCAATCGGCCCATTCAAGATTAGTATGGGATTCCCATTGATAAAAAAACCTGGTGATAAATATCAAAAATTACAATTTCAAGTAGGCACATCATTTTAATAATGTCACTATCTAGTCAAGGTCTATTTTTGTTGTAAGGGTGAATATATTGAAAAATACTAATATTTTTTTTATGCGAGGGTTAGCAATTATATTGCTTAATTGTGCTACATTTTCGACTTGGGGCCAAGAAGCGCGTATCGCCGCAGTTAATTCTGATAAAATTTTAAGAGAATCATTACCTGCTAAAGCCGCACAAAGCAAGTTAGAGATAGAATTTTCTAAGCGCGATCATGACTTGCAGAATATTGCAGCAAATTTAAAAAGCAAGTCTAATGATATTGATAAGAAATTTACTGGAATATCTGATGCGGAAAATTTTCGTCGCCAGAAGGAATTGGATACTCTTAATACAGAATTTCAACGCAAACAACGAGAGTTTCGTGAAGAATTAAATCAACGACGTAATCAAGAATTAGCGGTAGTTCTTGAGCGCGCAAATAAAGTAATAAAACAAATTGCTGAGACGGAAAAATATGATTTAATCGTACAAGAAGCGGTATACGTAAATCCACGTATTGATATCACGGACAAGGTATTAAAAAAATTAAACAGTGATGGTGCTAAGTAAAGGAATACCTTTTAATGTCTGTTACGCTGGATGAAATTATTGCTCGCTTCGGTGGCAAGTTAATCGGTGAAGGTACGATCGAGGTTGATGGTTTGGCTCCGATAGATAGTGCAACAATGTCTCAACTTTCATTCCTTTCGAACCCGTTATACTTTGCACAGATACCGAATTCAAGAGCTGGTGCAATTATCATTTCACATGCTGATTTCGATAAAATCGTAGGCCATGATAACCGAAGTTGGATCATTGCTTCAAATCCCTATGCCTACTTTGCACGCGTCGCACAGATGTTTTCGGAAATTCTTCAACCTATTTTTTTGCCAAAAATTCATCCAAGCGCTGTTATTGATGCAAGTGCTGTAATTCCGACAACAGTGAGTATTGGACCTAATACTGTAATAGAGGCTAATGTACGTTTGGGGCAGCGGGTACGTATCCTAGGCAATGTATTTATCGGGCAGGGGAGCAACATCGATGATGATGTTCTGCTATATCCTAACTGTACGCTGTACCACAGCACTGTCATTGGTGCTCGCTGTATAATTCACGCGGGAGCAGTAATTGGCTCTGATGGTTTTGGATTCGCACCTGATTTTACCGTTACTGGTAAAGAATGGATAAAAATCCCGCAGGTTGGGCGTGCTCTGATCGGCGATGATGTTGAAATTGGAGCATCGACTTCTATCGACCGTGGAACGATGGCTGACACTGTGATCGAGAAAGGATGCAAAATCGACAATCAAGTACAGATTGGCCATAACGTTCGTATCGGTGCATATACGGTAATTGCTGGTTGTACAGGGATTGCTGGTAGCAGTACGATCGGACGTTATTGTATGATTGGGGGTGCGGTTGGAGTTGCTGGGCACATCACCATTGGTGATCGCGTCATTGTCACTGGTAAATCAAGTGTGTCGAAATCAATTTCAGGACCGGGTATTTTCACTAGCATGTTTCCTGCAATGCCTAACGCAGACTGGAACAAGAACGCGGCGATCATGCGTAATCTCCATAAGATGCGGGATCGTTTACGTAGGCTTGAAGCTACTGTTAAAAAATTGCAAGATAAATGAACCAGAACACCATCAATATCGATATTCACAAGATTCTAAAACTGCTACCGCACCGCTATCCAATGTTGATGGTTGATCGTGTAGTCAAGCTAGAACCACATAAAAACATTAAGGTGATTAAAAATGTAACCATTAACGAGCCATATTTTGTTGGTCATTATCCGCAGCGTCCAGTCATGCCAGGTGTATTAATTGTTGAAGCACTTGCGCAAGCTGCCGCCTTATTAGCCTTCTCTGAAGAGTCGGTGCATGACGAGAATACACTCTATTATTTTGTCGGAATCGAGAATGTTCGTTTCAAGCGACCTGTCCAACCAGGCGACCAATTAAGCCTTTCAGTCGACTACATCAGCTCGAAATGCGGTTTCTTCAAATTCAAAGGTCAGGCAATGGTTGAGAGTACGATCGCTGCCGAAGCTGAGTTCATGTGTATGGTAAAAAAAAATGACACTGACAAATAATTAGTTCGATGATATTACATGGCGAATATTCATTCCACCGCGGTGGTTGACCCAAAAGCACAGCTGGGAGATGACGTGATTGTCGGACCTTATTCTGTAATCGGCCCGAATGTCACTATTGCCTCTGGCTCGCAGATTGGTTCGCATAGTATTATTGAAGGTCATACGACCCTGGGAAAAGGAAATAAAATCGGTCACTTTTCAGTGATTGGCGGTAATCCACAGGATATGAAGTATGCTGGTGAGCCAACGCGACTCGTCATCGGTGAGCGCAACATGATTCGCGAGTATGTGACAATCCATACCGGCACGATACAAGATAATGGATTAACAACCGTTGGAAGCGGCAACTGGATCATGGCGTATGTACACATCGCTCATGACTGTCGTATTGGTAATCATGCGGTACTTTCCAATAATGCTCAGTTAGCTGGACATGTCCATGTAGGAGACTGGGCAATTATCGGTGGCATGACTGGAGTACACCAGTTCGTTCGTATCGGTTCACATGCTATGGTTGGAGGAGCCTCTGTGCTTGTGCAAGATGTTCCTCCTTTCATAACTGTTTCAGGCAATCGTGCTACACCGTATGGAATTAACGTAGAGGGACTACGTCGTCGCGGATATTCAACTGATGTGATAACTGCTTTACGTGGCGTCTATAAGTTACTATATAAAAGCGGTTTAAGGCTTGAAGAAGCCAAGAAGAAGATTGACTCTATTGCGTCACTCGAAACACCGGTTGTATCTCAAGAGATTCGTGGATTCCTCGATTTCTTGGGTATGGCAACACGAGGGATTGTAAGGTGAGGTTCATCGCATAGTGGTACATTTGAATCGAATCGGTGAAAGGACTTTGGCTATGGTCGCTGGAGAGTTATCCGGCGATTTAATCGCTGGAAGTGTACTTAAGGGTCTCAAGGCGCGTTGGCCGGCGGATTTTATCTACACAGGAATTGGTGGCCCACACATGGGCGAGCAGGGTTTTAACTCTTTATGGCCAATCAGTAAGCTTTCTCTGATGGGTTACGTTGAGTTGATTAAGCACATTCCAGAAATTCTTTTAATCCGTCATCGATTACGTAAGCGCTGGTTGATTGATAAACCGCTTGGCTTTGTCGGTGTTGATGCTCCAGATTTTAACTTTGATCTTGAAATAGCGATGCGTGAGGCGGGTGTACCGACGATTCATTTCGTCAGCCCATCCATTTGGGCATGGCGTAGCGGTCGTATTAAAAAGATCAAACGGGCTGTTGATCACATGCTGTGCTTATTTCCATTTGAAGTTGAGATTTACAAACATGCTGGCATTGACGCCACATTTGTTGGTCATCCGTTAGCCGACAAAATCCCCATAGTACCAGATGTGGCTAGTGCCCGTGCCAAACTAGGATTGACGGGTGATGGACCGATTATCGCAATTTTGCCAGGGAGCCGTGTCTCAGAAGTAGAGCGTCTTGCTCCAATTTTCTTCGCAGCAATGAAACTATTGGCAGTCCGTGAACCTGGTATTCATTTTGTTTTACCAGTGGCAACATCAAGTCTATACAGCATATTGCAACCTTTGTTGAATAAGTATGACGAATTATCTCTGAGTGTAGTAGACGGTCGTTCGCATATTGCGATAGAGGCTTCAGATATTGTCCTTTTAGCGAGTGGTACCGCAACATTAGAAGCAGCGTTATACAAAAAACCGATGGTGATTTCTTACAAGGTTCTCTGGATTAGTGCTCAAATTATGAAGCGTCAAGGCTATTTGCCTTACGTTGGGCTACCTAATATTCTTTTAGATGAATTTGTGGTGCCAGAATTTTTACAAGATTTTGCAACACCGCAGGCCTTATGTACTGCTGTCTTGAAGCAATTGCAAGATTTCGGATTGCGTGATTCGTTACGCGAACGTTTCACACACTTGCATTTAGCTCTTCGTCATGGGACAGCCGATCGATCTGCAGAGATAATCGATCATGTTTTACGTAAAAAAAAGCGTTTATAAGTCAAAAATCACTCCCCTCGAAGTAATCTGATAGCGAACCGCCCACACTTTGACATAACTAAAATGACATTAGAGATTTCAACTACTACCAATAATACAGCGTTCACATGTGGTGTTGATGAAGTAGGGCGAGGTTCATTAGCAGGCCCAGTCGTGACAGCAGCAGTCATCCTCAACCCTGCGCGGTTAATTAAAGGATTAGCTGACTCGAAAAAATTGAGTAAGAAACGACGCGAAGCTTTATTCGAGGAAATCACTCAAAAAACAATAGATATTTCAATCGGTGAGGCGTCTGTAGAAGAGATTGACAAGCTAAATATATTTCATGCTACTTTGCTGGCGATGCAGCGTGCAGTAGCTGGGTTGTTGTTTCAACCTCTACTGGTTTTGATTGACGGAAATCGTTGCCCAGAATTAAAGATGCGCGCAGAGGCTATCGTCAAAGGCGATAATACAGTTCCTGTCATCTCAGCAGCTTCCATCGTAGCAAAGGTAATGCGCGATCGTCAGTTAGCTTTTTTACATCATCAATTTCCACAATATGGTTTCGATAAGAACTCGGGTTACGGTACAGAACAGCACCTTGAGGCGCTTCGTCTATATGGCCCAACACCTCATCACCGCCGTTCATTTTCACCAGTCCGCAAAAGTTTTTGATAGATTTAGCCAGACGCTGCGTTCATTCGTTTTGATAACATCGATTCAATTGTTTATCGGATTCTGAATAATTTCATGAAACTCATCAGCTCGAAGGATAACAGTTTTTATAAATATCTAAAGCACTTGGCAACGTCGAGTCAACAACGCAGTAAGACAGGTCAAACGTTGATTGAAGGCATCCACTTAGCGGATGCTTATCTGGATATATTTGGACAACCACTCTTTTGCATCGTTTCAGAGAGAGCCGTAAATATTCCTGAAGTGACCACAATATTGTCACGAGTTGATCCAACGTTACGTATTTGTTTGTCCGAATCGTTATTCGAATCGTTGTCTACGTTAGTCAATAGCCTAACCTTGCTCTGCTTGATTGAAATCCCATTGCCGAAAATGCCGAAGCAACAAAAATCGGATTGCGTAATTCTCGATGCCGTTCAAGATACAGGCAACGTCGGCTCTATTTTGCGCACCGCAGCAGCAGCAGGAGTGCGTGACATTTTTTGTACGCCGGGTACAGCTCTGGTTTGGTCGAGCAAGGTTTTACGTGCAGGGATGGGTGCCCATTTTATCCTGAACATCGTAGAACATTGCTCAGTAAAAAATTTAGCTCCATGCTTGAGCTTGCCCTTAATAGCGACTAGCCTACAAGCAAAAACTTCAATCTATCAACAAGATCTCACTGTACCCGTGGCATGGATATTTGGCAATGAAGGCAAAGGTGTATCAGATGCTTGGCTTTATCACGTCGACAATCGCCTAAAAATTCCGCAATCAGTTGGCATAGACTCCTTAAATGTTGCCGCTTGTGCCGCAATTTGTCTCTTCGAGGCACTACGTCAACGTAAATGGACATAAAAAAAGAAAAGACCAATTTCTTATATCAATAGTCACTCTCTCTGTTCTAATTTAATTTCTTGCAGAATGGTCGTTGCGATCTCTTCAATTGACTTATGGGTAGATGATAACCATTTAATGCCTTCGCGACGCATCATAACCTCAGCCTCATTAACTTCATATCGACAATTTTCCAATGAGGCATATTTACTGCCAGGACGGCGCTCATTCCGAATTTCAGATAAACGCCCGGGATCGATTGATAGCCCAAATATTTTTTCCTTGAATTGATCTAGCGTGGATGGCAATCGCCGTCGTATGAAATCCTCCGGAATGAGTGGATAGTTCGCAGCTTTTACTCCATATTGCAAAGCAAGATATAAACTCGTTGGCGTTTTTCCACTGCGAGAAACTCCCAGCAAAATCACATCTGCGCTCCGCAAATTTTTGTTAGATTGACCATCGTCGTGTGCTAAGGAAAAATTGATAGCTTCAATACGATTTCGATAAGCATCGCTATCTGCATTTTGGTGAACTAACCCAATCGCATGTGTTGATTTAAGATTCAGTTCTATTTCTAAAGGTTCAATAAATGTCTGGAACATATCCAGAACTAACCCTTCTGTTTTTCTAACAACCGTGTTTGTTTGACTATCTACCAAAGTAGTAAATACGATGGGACGAACACCATCAGTCCAAAATATTTCATTGATCCGTTGTGCTACTTCATGTGCTTTATCAAGTGAATCAATGAAAGGCACGCGAATCTGACGAAAACGCATTTCGAATTGTGCCAAAATTGAATGAGCAAATGTCTCGGCGGTAATACCAGTCCCGTCAGACACAATAAAAACTGTCCGTGGTAAGGATAGCGTTATGATAGATTGGCTTTCATCGCTCATTGTAGGCAGACGTTTTCGCTTTGATTTCGCACAAGGGTACTTTGCACGGTAGAATAACTGCAACTTATTGGATAAGCAATTGTGTATCCACCATACTGTGGTGGTTTTGACGATATGATGACAGAGATATTATTTCGTCCCATTCTGGCATGTCATCAAATTTAATTTAAATTCACTGAAGTGGAATATATCTGGCGCGATGATTTATCCAACAGGTGAAGGGATCTTGTATCCCATACTGAAGATTTTTTTTTACTTTTGGGGAATTTTATGAGTAACGCAGTACATGATGGCACCTACGTAGTGTCATTTGAGAATTTGCGGATGACGGATATTGAATCGGTTGGCGGTAAAAACGCGTCACTTGGTGAAATGATTAGCCAACTCACTAACTCTGGAATTAGGGTGCCTGGCGGATTTGCTACTACCGCGTTTGCCTTCAGAGAATTTCTCAACTATAACCATTTGACTGATCTTATTGCACAACGCCTTGATGGTCTTAACATTGACAATCTCCAGTCCCTAGCTAAAGCTGGAAAGGAGATTCGACAATGGATTATCGATGCACCATTGCAACCAAAACTAGAATCTGAAATCCGTTTGCAATTTGCCACCGCAACCAAAGACCTCAAAGGTGAAATTTCGTTTGCGGTGCGTTCATCAGCAACTGCAGAAGATCTGCCAGATGCCTCCTTTGCAGGACAGCAAGAAAGCTATTTAAACGTAGTAGGTATTGATGCAATACTCGATCGTATAAAACACGTTTTTGCTTCTCTTTATAACGATCGTGCCATTTCCTATAGAGTTCACAAGGGCTTCACACACGCCGAAGTTGCTCTGTCCGCTGGCGTTCAGCGTATGGTGCGTTCGGATTGCGGAGCATCTGGTGTTATGTTCACTATCGACACTGAATCCGGTTTCGAGGATGTTGTTTTCATTACAGCGAACTATGGTCTTGGAGAAACAGTTGTACAAGGAGCAGTTAATCCCGATGAATTCTATGTCTTCAAACCGATGTTAGAAAAAGGGAAATATCCGATTATTCGTCGCACAATCGGGTCGAAACTTTTGAAAATGGAATTCACATCTGAAAGAGAGCAGGGATATGTCAAAACAGTTGATGTACCTCTAGAAATGAGAAACCGTTACTCTATCGATGATAATGATTGTATTGAGCTAGCCAAGTATGCGCTAATCATCGAAAAACATTATGGATCTCCAATGGATATTGAATGGGGGAAAGATGGTCGAGATGGCAAGATATACATCTTGCAAGCTCGACCAGAAACGGTAAAAAGCCAGGTCATTGGAAAAATTGAGCAACGTTTTAAGTTAAAAGAGCAAGCTCCCATTTTGACATCGGGACGTGCAATCGGTCAGAAAATTGGAGCTGGTTCCGTGCGTGTAGTTCATGATCCAAGCGAAATGGAGCGTGTTCAGCCTGGGGATGTTCTCGTCGCTGATATGACCAATCCTAACTGGGAACCTCTCATGAAGAGAGCTTCGGCCATTGTCACCAATCGTGGTGGCCGAACCTGTCATGCGGCTATAATTGCCCGGGAACTTGGTGTGACAGCGGTGGTTGGTTGTGGTGATGCGACTGAAGTACTGAAGGATGGTTCGCTTGTCACCGTATCGTGTGCGGAAGGGGACGAAGGCAAAGTTTACGATGGTCTTTTGGAAACAGAAGTGACCGAAATTGAACGCGGTGAAATGCCAAAAATTCCAATCAAAATTATGATGAACGTAGGTAATCCACAATTAGCCTTTGATTTTGCAAAATTGCCAAATGATGGTCTCGGTTTAGCGCGTCTTGAATTTATTATCAATAATAATATCGGTATCCACCCGCGCGCGATTCTCGAATACCCTAATATTGATCTCGCCCTTAAGAAGGCTGTCGAATCTGTTGCGCGAGGTCACGCGTCGCCCCGTGCATTTTATATTGCTAAACTAGCGGAGGGTATTGCAACGATTGCTGCGGCCTTCTATCCGAAGAAGGTAATCGTTCGTCTGTCCGACTTCAAATCCAACGAATACAAAAAACTTATCGGCGGTTCGCGTTATGAACCAGATGAAGAAAATCCGATGCTTGGATTCCGCGGTGCCTCACGCTACATTTCGGAAGACTTCGCGATGGCCTTCCAAATGGAGTGCCTTGCATTAAAGCGTGTACGTGATGAAATGGGGTTATCAAATGTTGAAATCATGGTCCCATTTATTAGAACATTAGAACAAGCTGAAAGTGTCATCGCGCTTTTAGCTGAAAATGGTCTTAAGCGTGGTGAAAACGATCTACGTCTCATCATGATGTGCGAGGTACCTTCTAACGCGATTCTCGCTGACCAATTTCTTGAGTATTTCGATGGTTTCTCGATTGGTTCTAATGACCTCACGCAACTGACGCTAGGCCTTGATAGAGATTCTGGCATAGAATTACTGGCCAATGATTTCGATGAACGTGATCCTGCCGTGCGCTTTATGCTGAGTCGTGCCATTCAGGCATGTCGCAAAAAGGGGAAATATGTTGGAATCTGTGGTCAAGGACCATCCGATCATCCAGATTTAGCAAAATGGTTGGTTAAGGAAGGTATTGATTCTATCTCGTTGAATCCCGATACCGTTATTGATACCTGGCGTGAAATTGCAAAAAACTAGGTAATATATTTTTAATATTGTAGTCCCGGAATTTTCAGGGACTACAATATTTCATAGAGGAAACTCCATGGAATATCTATTACTTTGGTTAGAGATGGCAGGATTAGTCGTAGTGTTCGAACTTCTGTCCGGTACGCTATACCTGCTCATGCTTGCGTTTAGTATGTTGGCGGGAGGTCTGGTCGCATTATTGGGTTTCGATTGGGAAACTCAAGTCATTATCGCTACGTTGATTTCTGTAATTTTTGTTTTTCTTTTGCAACGTAGTAAATTTGGTCAATTAATTAAATTAGATGTCACAAAAGACCCACGTATAAATCTAGATATTGGACAACGTTTGTATATTGAGACCTGGCTAAAAGACAACCGAGCCAGGGCGATCTACCGAGGTACTGAGTGGGATGTCGAATTACTACCTGGGAAAGTAGCCCACACCGGTTGGTTTGAAATTCGTGAAGTACGTGGTAATCTTCTCCTTGTAGCATAGACACTTATATAATAAAACGCGCTGTACGCGTTTCCTCGAGTGAGAGTACATGTTTGATTTTTCAAATTTTGCAGTTATTCTTTTTATTATCGTCTTCATCATCGCGTCACGTTCAATTAAGATCGTGCCACAACAGCATGCTTTAGTAATAGAGCGTCTCGGTCGTTATCACACAACATTAACGCCAGGTTTATCGATTGTGCTGCCATTTATCGATCGGGTTGCTTACAAACACTTGCTTAAAGAAGTACCGCTCGATGTTCCTAGTCAGATTTGCATCACAAAAGACAACACGCAGCTACAAGTCGATGGAATTCTATATTTTCAAGTAACGGATCCAATGAAAGCATCGTATGGGTCTAGCGATTTCATCATAGCGATTACACAACTAGCACAAACGACATTGCGTAGCGTCATCGGTAAATTAGAGCTTGATAAAACATTTGAGGAGCGAGATATCATCAATCGCAGCATTGTAACTGTACTAGATGGTGCAGCTACTAACTGGGGAGTAAAAGTATTACGTTATGAGATTAAAGATTTGACACCACCCAAGGAAATTCTCCATGCGATGCAGGCACAGATTACTGCTGAGCGCGAGAAGCGCGCCTTGATTGCTGCATCGGAGGGTAAAATGCAAGAGCAAATCAATTTAGCGACAGGGGCTCGTTCAGCAGCAATTCAAAAATCGGAAGGTGAGCGCCAATCGTTGATCAATCAGGCACAAGGTCAAGCATCAGCCATTCTGGCTGTAGCTGATGCTAATGCGCAAGCGATCGAGAAGATCGGCAATGCAATTCAAAAAGAAGGAGGCGCACAGGCCGTGAACCTCAAAGTCGCACAAGACTATGTCGATGCCTTTGCGAAGCTGGCTAAGACCAATAACACATTAATTGTGCCAGGAAATTTTTCTGAAATGAGCGGGATGATTGCTTCGGCACTCGCTATTGTGAAGGGATCAGGAGACAAATCTTAGGTTGAATTGCGGCGTACCAAGCGTGCTTTTTCACGCTCCCAGTCCTGTTTTTTCTTAGTTTCACGTTTATCGTGCATTTTCTTTCCCTTAGCAAGACCAATTTCAACTTTCACAAGACCTTTACTGTAGTGAAGATTAAGTGGAACAAGCGTATATCCACGTTGCTCAACCTTACTGATCAATTTTTTAATTTCGCCAGCCTTGAGCAGTAATTTGCGTGTGCGTACAGAATCCGGGTAAATATGCGTTGACGCAGTACTTAACGGGCTAATATGAGCTCCGATTAAAAAAATCTCATGATTTTTGATGATGACATAACCCTCTTTAATGTGCGCGCGACCCGCACGAATAGCCTTGACCTCCCACCCTTCAAGAACTAATCCAGCTTCGTAGTGTTCTTCAATGAAGTAGTCAAAAAAGGCTTTTTTATTAGAGACGATACTCATTTGGACAAATGACTCAGTTAACTTAAATTCAGGCTACAATAACATGTTTTACAAAGCAAAAAACGGTCTTACCAGAAGCTGGTTGCGCATCAAGAACGAACACACCCTCTCAAAAAATAATGCCAGACATCAATAAAATTGTTATTGTTCATCATCCCGCAGAACAGATGTACAATTTGGTGACCAATGTCGCCGATTATCCCAAATTTTTGCCTTGGTGTGGTGGTGTCGAAGTGCGTCAGCAAGATGAAACAAGCATGGAAGCATCTATTATTATTGACTTCAAGGGGCTAAAACACTCGTTTGCCACCCATAACAAACAAGTTCGGCCATCTCTCATCAAAATGTATTTTGTTGATGGGCCGTTTAAACGATTCTACGGAGAATGGAAATTCATAGAACTTGGTAATGATGCCTGTAAGATCGAATTTCTTTTGCATTACGAATTTTCAAATTTTCTTCTTGAAAAGCTCATTGGTCCGGTATTTTTCTATATTACAAATACATTAGTGGATTCTTTCGTAAAAAGAGCAGACAGAATTTATGTCGGTCAGTAGTTATGTCGGACAGTAGAATTTTTGTACAAGTTTGTTATGCGTTACCTAAGAAACAGATATTACTTGCAGTTCAGTTAAATGCTGTCGGAGCAAATATAGAGAAAGCACTTAAGCATAGTGGCATTTTTACACTCTATCCTGAACTAGAAATATCTAATTTGAATGTTGGCGTATTTGGAAAAATTAAGCCGCTAGATGCCTCAGTAATTGACGGCGATCGCGTCGAAATCTATCGCTCACTAATAGCAGATCCCAAGATAGCACGCCAACTTCGTGTTGAAAAAATGCGCAACACAGGGAAAAAAGAAGACCGTAAATGGCTAGTTAAACGGTGTTAATTTTTATCAAGCTTTGGTTATTGGAAATATCGGAGTGTATTATGTCTTGCTAACCCAAGAATGCTACCGATTTCTGTATAATCGTGTTTTCCGCCTACCGGATTTTTCATGCGTCTGATCCAAAAAGCATTCACTTTTGATGATGTGCTCCTTGTGCCGGCCTATTCTGCCGTTCTCCCACGTGACACCAGTCTAAAAACCAGGTTCACGCGGAATATTTCGTTAAATATTCCGTTGCTTTCAGCTGGTATGGATACGGTGACTGAGTCGCGTCTAGCAATTGCGATGGCACAGCAAGGCGGTATTGGTATCATTCATAAAAACTTCAAGCCAACTGATCAAGCAAAAGAGGTATCAAAAGTAAAACGTTTCGAGTCTGGTGTATTGCGTGATCCAATTACGATTTCACCAAATATTAAAGTGCGTGATGTGATTGCTCTATCCGCTCAGCATGGAATCTCTGGTTTTCCTGTAGTGGAAGGTGCGCAATTAATTGGCATCGTAACCAATCGTGATCTGCGCTTTGAAAATCGTCTTGACGAGCCTGTACGTTCCATCATGACACCTAAAGATAGGCTGGTGACGGTACGCGAAGGCACTTCTCCTGGAGAGGCAGAAAGCCTCATGCACAAACATCGTCTTGAGCGTGTTTTGCTGGTGAATGATGCGTTTGAGTTGCGTGGTTTGATGACCGTTAAAGATATTATGAAGGCAACAGAATACCCTCATGCAACAAAAGACAAAGACGGAAAACTACGTGTTGGTGCAGCCGTTGGAATAGGATTGGATAATGAAGAGCGTATTGAACTATTAGTGGCCGCTGGTGTTGATGTAATCGTTGTTGATACAGCACATGGTCACAGTCAGCGTGTACTCGATCAAGTGCAGTGGGTAAAGAGAAATTTTCCTAGAATCGAGGTTGTGGGTGGTAATATCTCAACAGCCAGTGCTGCATTAGCTCTTTTTGAACATGGTGCTGATGCTGTTAAGGTTGGCATTGGACCAGGCTCCATTTGCACGACAAGGATTGTTGCTGGTGTTGGTGTGCCTCAAATTACGGCGATCGCTAATGTGGCAGAGGCACTCAAAGACAGGGATATTCCACTAATCGCTGATGGAGGAATTCGATATTCTGGTGATATTTCAAAGGCCCTAGCCGCTGGAGCACATACCGTAATGATGGGGAGTATGTTTTCTGGTACTGAAGAAGCACCAGGGGAAGTATTTCTATATCAGGGCCGTTCCTACAAAAATTATCGCGGCATGGGGTCAATCGGCGCGATGCAAGATGGCGCCGCAGACCGTTATTTTCAAGATCCTGCAAATAATTCAGATAAGCTAGTGCCAGAAGGTATCGAGGGTCGAGTGGCTTATAAGGGAAGCGTTCTGGCAATCATACATCAGTTGACAGGGGGTGTTCGCTCATCAATGGGATACCTAGGTTGTACAACGATTGCTGACTTGCATAAAAATGCTGAATTTGTAGAAATTACCGCAGCAGGCATGCGTGAATCTCACGTGCATGACGTGCAAATTATGAAAGAAGCTCCAAACTACCACGTGGAATAACACTTAATGAAGGTAATTCTGCGTACCTTATTATTTTTGAATGCAATACTCAATTTAACGATTGGTCTCCTGTTATTGGCTTCTTTCATTCCTGGATTGTTTATTCGCTTAAATATGCCACCAGCCACACCTGCTTTTTATGGACAACTACTCGGCGTAGCACTTCTAGGATTTGCATGGCTTCAATGCCGTGCAGCAATAAATTCTAAATTGGTAGCTTTAACAGCTTCCATAACTGGTCATGTTAATTGGATTTCAGGTGCAATACTACTTGCCTGGGTAATAGTTTTATATGCTGACCAAATGCTAGCAGGTATTGGGCTGCCTCTATTTGGTACAGTGTTGATTGTGATTGGCGTTTTATTGGTCAAGCTCGCTCATGTCTCTCGCATTTAAAAACATGGCAAAAGTTATTTGCTTGCATATCCTCACAACCTAAAAACATATTCATTCCAAATCTGCAGCTTATAAGATGCACAATAAAATCCTCATTCTCGACTTCGGTTCTCAATTTAGTCAACTCATTGGCCGTCGCATTCGTGAATCTCACGTTTACTGTGAAGTTCATCCTGGTGATGTTTCTGACGAATTCATCCAAAAATTTGCCCCTAAGGGGATCATTCTCTCTGGAAGTCATGCCAGCATCTATGAAAATCAGAGCTTGCGGGCACCAGAAGCAGTGTGGTCATTAGGTGTGCCAGTGCTCGGTATCTGCTATGGCATGTTTTTGATGACTGTTGCTTTAGGTGGAAAGGTTGAAGCCACTTCGCATCGTGAATTTGGCTATGCAGAAGTATGTATCCATGGCAATACACCTCTGCTCAATAACCTTGCTGATTTTTACAGAAAAGATGGCTCTGGAATGCTAAAGGTATGGATGAGTCATGGTGATAAAGTCACACAGATGCCTGAAAAATTTGAGTTAATTGCCTCAACAGCAAACTGTCCAATCGCGGGCATTGCTAATGTCTCCCGTAATTATTATGGTGTGCAATTTCATCCAGAAGTTACCCATACCTTAAAAGGGAGTGAATTTCTGGAACGTTTCATACTCGAGATCGCTGGAGTGAAGCCTGATTGGATCATCAGCGAGCATACCGAAGAAACTATACAAAAAATTCGTGATAAAGTCGGAAACGAGGAAGTAATTCTTGGTTTATCAGGTGGCGTAGATTCGAGTGTGACGGCAGCCTTAATTCAACGCGCGATTGGTAGTCAATTAACATGTGTATTTGTAGACCACGGTCTTTTGCGTAATGAAGAAAAGATGATGATGGATATTTTTAAATGTTTGCATACAAAAGTTGTACATGTTGATGCTTCTAAACAGTTCCTCAGTCAACTAAACGGGATCACTGAACCAGAACAAAAGCGCAAGATTATTGGACGCGAATTTTTAAAAGTATTTCAAAATGAAGCGAAAAAACTCAAAAATGCGAAATGGTTAGCACAAGGGACCATTTATCCTGACGTTATTGAATCAGGTGCAGGAAAGACAAAAAAAGCAAAAACAATCAAAAGTCACCATAATGTCGCTGGACTCCCAGAAACGTTAGGCTTAAAGTTGCTGGAGCCATTACGTTATCTCTTTAAGGATGAAGTGCGTCAGTTGGGTTTGGCATTGGGATTACCACACGATATGATCTATCGTCATCCATTTCCAGGCCCAGGGCTTGGCGTGAGAATTCTTGGTGAAGTAAAATCCGATTATGCTGACTTGTTACGTCATGCTGATGCAATTTTTATTGAAGAATTACGTAATAATGTTGATCCAAATAGTGGGAAAACATGGTACGAAATTACGAGTCAAGCATTCGTTGTATTTCTACCAGTTAAGAGTGTCGGTGTAATGGGTGATGGCCGCACATACGAGTGGGTTGTCGCTTTACGTGCTGTAGAAACGCGAGACTTTATGACAGCCCACTGGGCATATCTTCCACATGAGTTGTTAGGGAAAATATCTAACCGTATTATCAATGAGGTACCTGGTATCAATCGAGTTGTTTATGACATTTCTGGTAAACCGCCTGCAACAATTGAGTGGGAATAATATTATTCTTCTCACAGAAGCTCGCGAAGCTATAATTTGCGCATAATATATATTATGTTAAATTCTATTTATAGATGATCGGTGAAAAGCAGATCCGAGACCCAGTCATTACCCTAGAAACGGTAAACTGCATCCCGAAGCGATGCGGAGATTCGTCATAAGACACCAAAATGTCTCAACTAACAAATATAGTACCCCCCCTACAAACGTCGCTGATAAGACAGTATACATCTCTAGCCATACCAACTATCCTATCGGGTTGGGTATATACCATCTATACACTGATAGATGGTATATTCATCGCTCGCTACCTTGGGCAGCAAGCAATCGCTGCGCTGAATCTAGTCGTGCCATTGCTCTATATTCCATACGCATTTAGTATCATGATTGGTGTTGGAGGAGCTACATTGATTTCACGCCTACTTGGCCAGAATCGTCATATCGAAGCACGTCGAGCGTTCACACAAGTACTTTGGAGCATGTTGGCTATCTCTGCCATTATGAGTGTATTCGTTCTTGTCCTGACATCAAAAATCGCAAAATGGCTAGGCGCGACAGGTGAACTGGCTATGCATGCAGAAGCCTATCTAAGCAACTATGCTTGGTTCATTCTATTTGCTAATGGTCTTTACGCTATAGAACTTTTCCTACGCGTAGAAAGTGCTAAAGCAGCACGTTTTGGTTTATATGCCATGTTTATTGGTGCTATCACTAACGGTGCACTTGATTATTGGTTCATCGTTGTGGAAAATAGAGGCATGGCGGGTGCAGCACTTGCCACCGGTCTATCAATGATGGTATCTAGTCTTGGGATGTTTAGCTACCATATTCTCTTTGCTAAACGTGTTATACCTTTAACGGTACCATTCGCGAAAGGAGAATCCTATATTAGCAAGGTGCTCTATAACGGTACTTCCGAATTTCTCGATGCCATTGCCCCTCTAATAACTATATTGGCATTTAACAGAATTATCATGAATGGCTTCGGTGAAGCTGGCCTTGCTGCCTTTGCAATTTTGGAATATATGACCTTAGGCGCTGCGGTCACTTTAGTAGCTCTGGTACAAAGTATGCAACCCATGATTAGCTTCTATCGTGGAATGCAAAATCGACAGGCACTAAGAGGTTCGTTCAAACTGGGTATTATCGCAGCAGCTGGTTTTTCTATGCTAGCTGCCATAGGCATGATGACGTTATCACGTCCACTCACCTTTTTATTCCTCCCAGAAGGCGAAATTGCATGGCACATTCTGACACACGCCATACCTTGGTATGCATTATCGCTCTTACCAGCTGCTGGTAACCTGATTATTGCAGGCTATCTCACCGCGATTGAAGCACCAGGACCATCAGCAGTAATCGCAACACTTCGTAGCTGGATTTTATTACTAGGTAGTTTGTGGCTACTCAATACCTACTTTGGTGGTACAGCGATCTGGTATGCACTACTTATCACTGAAATTTTAACTCTTGTGGCAAGTATTTGGCTATATTCGATTGTGGATCGCGGTGATCGCGGTGATCGCGCTTTTGCTGATATCACACTGAGGTGATAAAACATACTAGGAGCGTGGAAATCCCTAATAGCAGAAACTCCACTAAACGGTTAAAGGTACCATTAAAAAATATATTTTTATCAAACCTAAACTCCACGACATGGATACTGTGAGAGCCGCAGTACCGCTTGCGCACCTTCAACTTTTAATTGGGCATGCCCTCCAACCGGAAGGGTTAATTTGTCATATACATGACCGAAAGGAAGTCTCGTCACAATTGGGATGCGAATTAAACTACGAAGGTGATCAATCATAGTTAAAATCTCGTAACCATTGTCATAATCAGACACTCGACACTCGGTAAATTGCCCAAAAATTATTGCCTTCTGACGACACAATATACCACTCAAATGTAGCTGATATAGCATCCGTTCAATACGGAAAAGACTCTCGTTAACCTCTTCCAAAAATAAAATTCCTCCATCTATTTTTGGAAAAAATGGGGTACCAACCAGATTAACCAACACCGAGAGATTGCCACCCCATAGGAGGCCTGCTTCATTTAAATCCTGCCAAGCATCAGTAACCCACCTAACAGTATGCTCAGGATAATTTAACATTGATTGAAAATGACTCAATGTAAAATTACTGACTACTTTTGCACCAAAATCAGATAACAACATAGGACCAGCAAATGTAGTAATCTTCGCACGCGCCAACAATGCCATTTGCAGAGCAGTAAAATCACTATGTCCAACCAACATTACTGGGCCATGCTTATTCATACATCGATCCAGCCCTTGATAATCTAGCCATTCAAGGAGCTGGCTTGCCCCATAACCTCCACGCATCATCAAAATTACATCAGGCAAAGGATGCTCACCTTTTGCAAGATAATTAATTTCATCAACACGCTCAGAAAGCGTACCAGCAAAACGTAAATATCGACGTTCAATAACCGCCAAATTGGCAACAGAAAATCCAAGTCTTCGCAAGACCTTGATACCACGAATAGCTACTTCCAAATCTGGAGCATAGCCTGACGGTGCAATCAATTGGAGCCATCGAGAATTAGACAAAATTAAGCGCTCCAAATAAGCGTACATTTTACGCTTACTAGACCGATCTCAAGGGCTATGGTGAGGAGCACCCTGCGGATAGTCTACTTATTATCACATCGACAACTTCTAATTGCCTTCACCACAGCGCGCTTTTTCACGAAAAAGGCCTGTAGAATATGAACGCACTGGTCATCCATCACACCTCCTATAACATTAGCATGATGGTTAAACCTCTTTTCAGAAAATAAATCAATGACACTGCCACAAGCGCCGCCTTTATGATCAAATGCACCGAACACCAAACGTCGCAAGCGAGAATGCATGATAAGCCCTGCGCACATTATACAAGGTTCCAGTGTGACATATAGCTCACAATCAGGTAGGCGATAATTTCCAAGTATTTTTGCTGCAGCACGTAGTGCCTGCATCTCAGCGTGTGCTGACGGATCATGTTGACTTACAGGAGCATTGTGCCCACTCGCAATAATAGACCCATCATGTACAACCACGGCACCAACTGGTACTTCACCTTTCGCCATCGCAAAATTTGCCTGTGCCAGAGCCGCCTGCATAAAAGTACAATCAATCAGAGAAATATCCCGAGATGCATTAATCATAGATAAAGTTGCTCAATATTTTCAAACGAGATCACTGGAAAATATTACCTATGGTTAATTTCATTCACTTTAGAGATAGATACAACTATATTAAAAAAATAAATTATTGGCGGAGGGGGTGGGATTCGAACCCACGATACGGTATAACCGTACACCGGATTTCGAGTCCGGCGCATTCGACCACTCTGCCACCTCTCCAAGATTATCTAGATTTCACTTACGAACAACTTAAAAACGTATTTTGGCAGATTGTAGCAGATTTTTTCTACAAACTCTGAGCAAAAAAATCTACTCCATGGGGACCAGCTTTTCGATACCATCCATATAAGGACGAAGAACTTCTGGTACTGTGACACTACCATCCACATTCTGATAATTTTCGAGCACAGCAACTAGCGTGCGACCTAGAGCTAATCCTGAACCGTTGAGCGTATGAACAAACTCAGGTTTACCTCGTCTATTGCGGTAACGTGCTTGCATTCGACAGGCTTGAAAGTTCTCCATGTTTGAACAAGACGAGATTTCACGGAAAGTATTTTGCGTAGGAATCCAGACTTCCAGATCGTAAGTCTTAGCACTTCCAAATCCCATATCCCCAGTACACAAAACTAAAGTGCGAAAAGGTAAAATCAAACGCTTCAGAATTTCTTCCGCATGCAAGACCAATTCTTCTAATGCATCATATGATTTATCTGGTGATACTACATGTACCAATTCCACTTTATCAAACTGATGCTGGCGAATCATGCCGCGTGTGTCTTTCCCATAACTCCCTGCTTCCGAACGGAAACACGGCGTATGTGCCACCATACGCAATGGCATAGATTCTTCTGGTATGATTTCATCACGTACTAAATTTGTAAGTGATACTTCAGCCGTAGGGATAAGATAGAAATTTTCAGTTTTTTGTTCACCCTCTTCTTCCTCAACCTTTCGCAACACCTTAAATATATCTTCCTCAAACTTCGGTAATTGCCCAGTACCCCGCATCGAAGCCGCATTCACAATATATGGTACATACGTCTCGGTGTAATTATGTTCCTTCGTATGAAGGTCAAGCATAAACTGTGCCAAAGCGCGATGTAAGCGTGCAATACCACCTTTCATTACAGAAAAACGCGACCCCGACAACTTTACAGCTGCATCGAAATCCAGTCCCAATGCTGATCCAACATCAGCATGATCACGCGGCATAAAATCAAATACACGAGGCGTACCCCAACGCCGTATTTCGACGTTCTGTGTTTCATTCGTACCAATCGGTACACTCTTGTGAGGTAGGTTAGGTACACTTAGAAGAAAATCTAACAAACGTCCTTGAATCTCTTCAAGACGAGTCGACCATGTTTTCAGTCTTTCAGTAATAACTCCTACTTCAGTTACTTCTGACGAAATACTTTCTCCATTATTCTTCTTAATACCAACCTGCTTCGAAAGTACATTTCTGCGTGCTTGAAGTTCCTCAGTTTGTATCTGAATCTCCTTACGTTCAGCCTCAAGCAACGAAAATTCTTCAACATCCAACACATAGCCACGTGTTTTAAGACGTTTAGCAACACCCTCCAAATCCTTTCGAAGAAGTTGAATGTCAAGCATAACGCATCCAAAAAATATGTAGACTGTGCATTCGAAATAGTGATATTTAATATAGTTCAGATTTTAACATCACGTCCAGACCACTGCTAGGATAGTGCATTTGATATCAATTTCTTTGTAGGTCACCTAATTTTTATTCTCGGCCTTTATTTCAGAAACTTTTTTTGCACTGAGCCAGTCGGCATCTAGTAACTTTAATCGGCTCAACTTTTCGCCAATTTTATTTTCTAGACCTCTTTGAACCGGACGATACCATTGCTGTAGAGGTAAATCATCTGGGAAATAAGTTTCACCAGCCGCATAAGCATTTGGTTCATTATGAGCGTAGCGATAATTTTTAGCATAGCTGCTATTTTTCATCAAACGTGTGGGTACATTGCATAAATGTAGCGGTACTGGTCGTGACTTATCTTTACTAACAAAGGCTCTGGCTTCATTGTAAGCATTATAGCCCGCGTTCGACTTAGGTGCTGCCGCCAAATACAAAACAGCTTGAGCCAGCGCGAGTTCTCCTTCCGGAGTACCAAGACGTTCATAGGTTTCAGCTGCATCAAGCGCAATACTGGCTGCCCTGGGATCCGCTAATCCTATGTCCTCCCATGCCATCCGAAGAATTCGTCGCGCGAGATAACGTGGATCGACACCACCATCAAGCATGCGACATAACCAATACATTGCCCCATCAGGGGAACTACCACGTACTGATTTTTGTAGTGCACTTATCTGATTATAAAAAACATCACCACTCTTGTCGAAATACCTAAAATTCTCGGTAAGAGTACTTGCTAAAAATATATCATCAATTGATTTCACTCGCTTTATCAGTGCAAACTGCATGACGCTCTCTATATTATTTAACAACTTTCGACCATCTCCATCTGCGGAATCAATGAGAATTTTCTTAGCTGCATCCGTAAAGGTCAGATCACCCAATACAGTACAGGCGCGATCAAGCATTTCACTCAACTCTGTATCCGAAAAACCCTTCAAGAGATACACAGACACACGTGATAGCAATGCACTATTAATCTCGAATGAAGGATTCTCAGTCGTCGCACCAACGAAAATAAACATTCCAGACTCAACATATGGCAAGAATGCGTCCTGCTGTGCCTTATTGAACCGATGCACTTCATCTACAAACACGATGGTCTTTTTCCCTTGTTTCAATTGAATCTGCGCAGATTCAACAGCATCACGAATCTCCTTCATACCAGAGAGCACCGCCGACAAGGCAATAAAATTGAATTTGAAAGTATTTGCCATCAAACGGGCAAGCGTGGTTTTGCCAATACCCGGTGGCCCCCATAATATCATCGAGTGTAGGTGCCCCCCTTCGAATAGAATGCGCAGCGGTTTCCCTTGTCCCAGCAAGTGCTGCTGACCAATAACAGCATCAATGCTTTTTGGACGCAAGCGCTCAGCAAGCGGGACAGTAGTGTTTAAAATGGTATCGACCATAAATCCCGGCTTATCCCTGAATGACATCTACCCCCTTCGGGATAATAAATTTAAAATGTCCAGCTGGGAATGTCAGATTTTTCTGCATTTTTCCGAACATCAGCAACGTGATGTTGCCAAATACATCATATACCTCAACACTTGAAAGGTTTCCATTCTTAAATCCTAGACCCAAATGCTGGAACTGTGTATCCTGCGCTTTAGGCATTAACCTTACCCAATCGACACCATCTCTAGTGCCAATGTTCTTCAATGTGAAATTCTGCTCAATATCATTTTTCCCCAAAAAAATGAACATCGGGACAGCTTCTAGTGAAGTATCCAGCTTACGCTGCGTGACTTGATTTAGATCTTTGTCATAAATATAAAGCATCTCTCCATCTGCTTGCAATACTTGTTCATAGGGTTTTAGATAACGCCATGTGAATCGACCTAAACGAGAAAATTCAAACACTCCCGAGGAGATACTCAAAACCTTTATCTCTCCATTTTCCCCTACTTTAACCTGCCTTTGCTCAAAAGGCCCACACGCTGTCTTTACTTTTTTCACAAATGTCTTCATTTGCTCAGTGGCACTGGCATACGCTGATATGGGGATAGTTGCTATAGTAAGTAGCGCAAAAATAGGCATACTCCAACGGAGTGTTACACGCCGAATGTTCATCCATTTCCATGGATTCATCGTCTTCATTCTCCTAGATGATTTGGCAGCAGAATTTCTCGATTTCCATTACTTGCCATTGCAGAAACGATACCGGATTTTTCCATTTGCTCAAGCAACCTGGCGGCCCGATTGTAACCTATGCGCAAATGACGCTGTACCAACGAAATTGATGCTCGACGCTGCTTCAGAACCACAGCTACAGCTTGGTCATAAAGAGGATCCGACTCTCCTCCTCCATCGCCAGCGCGACCGTCTATGTCTACGCCATCTTCCCCATAAAGCGAGCTGCCCTCAAGAACACCTTCAACATAATTAGCGTCGCCTTGTGCCTTCAAACGTTCAACCACACGATGCACTTCCTCATCTGCTACAAAAGCGCCATGCAAACGAAGAGGTAGCCCTGTACCTGGTGGCAGGTAAAGCATATCACCCATCCCAAGTAATGTTTCTGCACCCTGCTGCTCCAAAATCGTTCGCGAATCGATCTTTGAGGATACTTGAAATGCAACACGTGTGGGTACATTCGCCTTGATTAAACCAGTTATCACATCGACCGATGGTCGCTGTGTCGCCAAGATTAAATGAATACCGGCCGCACGTGCTTTTTGAGCAATTCTGGCAATCAGTTCCTCTACTTTTTTACCGACAACCATCATCAAATCAGCCAATTCATCGATAACAAGCACAATGTAGGGCAGATGCTTTAAAGGTTCTGGAGCATCTGGTGTCAGTGAAAACGGATTTGGGATATGTATTTCACACTTAGCCGCATCATCAAGTTTTTTATTATAGCCAGTCAGATTACGTACACCCAGCTTACTCATCAATTTATAGCGACGCTCCATCTCACCTACTACCCAATTGAGGGCATGTCCAGCCTGGCGCATATCCGTTACAACTGGACACAACAAATGCTGAATACCCTCATATATACTCATCTCAAGCATCTTTGGGTCAATTAAAATCATGCGAACCTGATCGGCTGTTGCCTTATAAAGCAAAGAAAGAATCATCGCATTGATACCGACAGACTTACCTGAACCAGTCGTCCCAGCCACCAATAAATGTGGCATCTTCGCTAAGTCCGCAACAACCGGTTTGCCACTAATATCCTTACCCATCGCGAGGGTCAATAAAGATGGTGAATCTTTATAAACTTCAGAGCATAAAATCTCCGTTAGTCTTACCATCTGTCGACGAGGATTTGGCAACTCTAGCCCCATATAGTTTTTACCTGGAATAGTTTCTACAACACGAATCGATACCAAGGACAGAGAACGTGCCAAATCTTTAGCTAGATTCACAATCTGACTTCCTTTCACCCCAGTCGCTGGTTCAATTTCGTAACGCGTGATCACTGGCCCCGGATAGGCTGCAACTACACTGACGTCGATACCAAAGTCCTTAAGCTTCTTTTCGATAAGCCTTGACGTAAACTCCAATGTTTGGATAGAAACCGTTTCCTGAGAGAGGGTTGGAGCATCAAGCAATGATAAAGAAGGTAAAATAGAATCAGGAAAATCCTTCAGCGATGGAACTTGCTTCTCATTTTCAACACGTTCAAATTTTGGCTTTGTTGTCAAAGGCGAAATAATTTTTACCGACTCATGCACTTCATCGAGAAAATGATTTTCTAAATGTACACCTTCGCGTACTATCTCTGTATCGCTATCTTCCATTGAACGTCGATCAAGTACCATCTCGTAAAACCGTCGAAGCATAGTGACCGTTTTGAAAATCCAGTCACCAAATTTCTCAGTCAAAGAGAGCCAAGAGAAATGAAAAAATATCGATGATCCAAACGCTAATAGTAGTAATAACGCTAATGTTCCTCCAGTGAAACCAAAAGCATCTTTTATTACATTACCAATCACCTCGCCCAACACGCCCCCTGGTGCACGTGGCAACGTTACATTAATCTGGTAAAGACGCAGGGCCTCAATACCTGAGCTAGAAAACAGTATTAATGGGAATGCAAAGATTTCAAGCCAACTGCTAGTCAATGAACGATCACATACCGTTGTTCTAGCAGTTTTTATCGCCATCCACCGGTAACTCAATATCAATCTACGTCCAAAAAACACAATAAGCCAATACGAGGATAGTCCGAAGATCAAAAGCAGCAAATCGGCCATCCAAGCTCCAACACGACCTGCCCAATTAGCAATTTCATCGATATGTGCTGCATGTGTCCAACTAGGATCCTGAGGACTATAAGAAATCAGTGCCATCAACAAAAAAAAGATCATGGCACATTGTGTCATCCAGCGAATTTCATAGAAAAGATGCGTCACCCGATTGGAAAAAATAGGCCTATTACTAGCGGAGTAAGGAGATTTCGTCGTCATTAAATCAAGAGGATTGGAATGTGAATCTCATTTTAAATAAGTGAATGCCTTACCACAAAAGACATAACAACACGAACCAGATCACCTCATATCGAAAAGGTTAATCTAAAAACTCGCCTCAATGTTATTGAACTGGTATAAAACTATTATCTCGTGGAAAGCATAAAAATTTTTCTCTCTTCATAAAAATACAATCATGAGTGATTGCAATATGGAATCAACGAAAACGAATTGAGCATTTATAATGCCGATTAATCTATATTATTCGAAAATAAGTCTCTATCATCACCAGATGACGTATCGTACCAGTCAAACTTCTTACCGGTGAGTTATTTATGTCCACTCGCAAACACGCGAAAGTCCTAATTCTCGGCTCCGGTCCAGCTGGCTATAGCGCCGCTATCTATGCCGCCCGTGCGAATCTCAATCCTATATTGATTACCGGTATTGCTCAAGGTGGTCAGCTAATGACAACAACAGATGTAGAAAACTGGCCTGGTGATCCTGATGGATTGCAAGGCAGTGATTTAATGACCCGCATGTTGAAACATGCCGAAAATTTCCAGACTGAAATAGTGTTAGATCACATTTATGAAGCACATTTAAACGAGCATCCTATTCGCCTCATTGGTAATTGTTGTGAATATACTTGTGACGCTTTAATTATCGCAACGGGGGCATCTGCCCAATATCTCGGTCTGCCCTCGGAAGAGATATATGCAGGACGAGGAGTATCGGCATGTGCCACATGCGATGGTTTTTTTTATAAGAAACAGGATGTAGCTGTAATCGGTGGCGGCAATACAGCGGTCGAAGAAGCCTTGTATTTGTCGAACATTGCTCGCAATGTTACACTTATTCATCGCCGAAACAAATTTCGTGCAGAACCGATTTTGATCGATCGTCTAGAAGAAAAAGTTCTACAAGGCAAAATCAAAATAAAATACGACACCATACTCGATGAAATACTCGGTGATGACACTGGTGTCACGTCCATACGTATCAAAAACATCACCAAAAAGATCATAGAAAATATCTCGGTACATGGCGTATTCATCGCTATCGGCCATAAACCAAATACCGACATCTTCGAGAATCAACTTGAAATGAAAAACCGCTACATACTGACCCATAGCGGCATCAATGGGAACGCGACGGCTACCAGTATTCCTGGTGTATTTGCTGCAGGTGATGTGCAAGATCACATATATCGTCAGGCTATCACTAGCGCTGGAAGCGGATGTATGGCTGCGCTCGATGCACAACGCTATTTGGAGAGTCTTGAGAAATAAGCACTTACATATCTCAGGCAGGCTGATTTTTTGATCAAATATTTATATATAAATCAGAATTTCACAACACCTATATATCCAATGAGAACAATGCCCGCTTTTAATATCAGTGGCATGAGAATAAATATAAAGACTCCTAAATTAACACTTAACGATCTCGTAGAGCTACGAGATCGAATTTCGAAAGACAGAGAAAGTCGGGACTCTGCACACAAAAAATTAGAAAGGCATACTCAAGATGCACTAACTGATGCTCGAATATTTCGCAATAGTATTGGACAGATTACACCAATATCGTCTAAGTGGATACAGAATCGAGCCACACTGTTATTACGACAACTACCACCGCCAATCACCACTCAAAAAATACGAGAAACTCAATCAACAGTAGACATTGATAAATCATTATCTGATGAATTCTATCCTAAAGGTTTACTCGAATCTGTAGAACAGTTAGCATACCGGCGGCATGGTACGGACAGAAAAATTCTTAACCAGCTTAAAAAGGGATATTGGGTTATCCAAAAAAAGTTGGATCTACACGGAATGCGACGTGAAGAGGCGCGTGAAGCTCTTTCTATATTTCTACATGAAGCCGTTAGATGCAAGTCACGCTGTGTCCATATAATCCACGGGAAGGGTCTGAATTCTATCGATCAAAAACCAGTGTTAAAAGATAAAGTACGTGGATGGCTAGCTCAAAAAGATGAGGTATTAGCCTATTGCGAAGCAAAAACGAAGGACGGCGGCAGCGGGGCATTGATTGTTCTACTAAAAGCAAAACAAACAGGGCCTCATAAAGAATAATAAATAAAAATTAACTAAACTGCAGTTTCACCCTCTTCGCCAGTACGAATACGAATCACACGTTCGACATCTGTGACAAAGATTTTACCGTCACCGATTTTTCCCGTCCGTGCAGCACTTAAAACAGCATCAATTACTTGATCAGCATGTGAGAGAGCCACGACCACTTCGATTTTAATCTTCGGCAAAAAGTCAACCACGTATTCTGCACCCCTGTACAACTCCGTGTGTCCCTTTTGACGTCCGAATCCCTTCACCTCCGTGACAGTCAGCCCTGTCACACCAATTTCTGCAAGCGCTTCACGAACTTCATCAAGCTTGAAGGGTTTGATGATGGCAGTCACTCGTTTCATTGTTACCTCAATACTTTTAGGTTTAGTTAACAAAAACTATTATGCCAAAATGCAATGCCATAAAGTTTATCCTATAAAACCAAAGAAATGAATCAATGAACATTAAGCGTTGGGGTCATCTGGAATTTTGTCAAGTTGCGCTAGCCAAAGGGCAGATTCTCCATCGCTTGGTGCCCGCCAATCGCCACGGGGCGAAAGCGAACTCCCCATACCAACCTTTGGTGCATTCGGCATGCAAGAACGCTTGAACTGACTCGTCCGAAAAAAACGATCCAAGAAAATTCGAAGATTCCTCTTAATCTCTGGCAAATCATATTGATGACGTCTTGTACCCACCACATCGGGCCAACGCCCCACATCCTCGTCTTTCCATGCACTATATGCAAGAAAAGCAATCTTTGAAGGTGTGAATCCAAAACGCAAAGTATAGTAAAGATGAAAGTCTTGAAGATCATAGGGCCCGATAAAATCCTCAGTCTTTTGCTCTGTCCCCACATCTTCTTTACCAGGAACCAATTCCGGACTAATATTCGATCCGAGAATATCAGTCAACACATTTGATAATGCAGTCGTATCTTCTTCTTTTCTCACAAATGAGAACGTAGAGTCACCCATGTCGGTTGCATCAGCGACCCAATTTATCAAGTATTTGATTAACGTTTTTGGCACGCTAGCGTTGAGATTATAGTGTGCCATCTGATCACCTACACCATAGGTACACCAGCCAAGTGCCAATTCGCTTAAATCACCTGTTCCCACAACAATTGCCTGTTGATAATTCGCCAATCTGAATAAACGACTTGTCCGTTCTCCAGCCTGAACATTCTCAAAGGTTACGTCGAATACTTCTTGGCCATCTGCATATGGATGACCAAGATCCTTTAACATCTGTAAACAACTTGGACGAATATCAATTTCCTGCGTATTACATCCAATCAATGTCATCAAACGGCGGGCTTGTTTGAGAGTGCGCTCAGTAGTACCAAAACCAGGCATCGTGTAGGCAAGTATATTCGTTCGTGGCAAACCTAAACGATCCATAACTTTGGCACAAACAAGCAAGGCATGTGTTGAATCTAGTCCACCAGATATGCCAATTAACACCTTTTTGATATGGCTCGACAGCAAGCGCTGTGTCAATGCTTGCACTTGAATGTTATATACTTCGCGGCAATGCTCATCACGTCGTTTAGAATCCGCTGGCACATATGGAAAACGTTCTACGGTGCGTTCAAGTGGCAATATAATATCTCGCGGCAGCTTAAGATCAATATGTATCACGCGAAACTTTTCTACTTCATCCTTGTGACGACGCACCGATTGGCCAAACGTAGTTTTATGCATACGTTCATACGCAAGGCGCTCTAAATCTAGATCCGCAAAAATTAAATGCGATGCCTCCAAAAAGCGTTCGGATTTTGAAAGGCACTCTCCATTCTCGTAAATTAGTGCCTGTCCATCCCAGGCGAGATCACTAGTCGACTCACCTTGTCCAGCTGACGAATATAAATAGGCAGCAAGACAACGTGTAGATTGTTGTCGCACTAATTCACGCCGATAGACCTCTTTACCAAGTAGCACATTCGATGCAGAAAGATTAACAAGTACTGTTGCACCAGCCAACGCAGCAAAGGAGGAAGGCGGAATTGGCACCCAGACATCCTCACAAATTTCCAGATGAAAACGCAACAACGGCATATCTGAGAATTCAAAGATCAGAGCTGCCCCGAACGGCACCGTCTGGCTAAGCAAACTGATGGCTTCAGCACTGCTACAATCCGCCGCATTGAACTGACGTGCTTCATAAAATTCGTTATAGTTCGGCAAATAGCTCTTTGGTACAACTCCGTGAATTCGACCACCTGAAACAACAATTGCACAATTGAATAAACGCTGATCAACGCGTACTGGCATACCAATGATCATGACTGTCGAAAGCGTAATAGATGCTGCGACAACATCAGCCAACGCCATCTCACAGGCATCCAGCATTGCGCGTTGATGAAATAAATCATCACAGGTATAAGCCGACAAGCCCAATTCTGGAAAAGCAATCAGAGCAGCACCAGCATTGTCTGCCTCGCGTGCAAGGGCAATAGTTTGTTGCGCGTTATATGCAGGATCAGCGACTCTGCATTGCGGCACACCCACTGCCACGCGGGCGAAATCGTGATGATAGAGATTCAGAAATCGGTTCGTCATGTTAGAAGAAAGCTATCTTGCACGTCCACAGATTGACTTATTTTAGCCAGATTACTCAATTACCTCATTGCTGAGGCAGTTTTCATTGACATTAATAAAAAGCCGCAATGACCAAGCGCAGAAAAACTCTGTACGATTGGGGTCAGCGAGGGCATTCGTTCAACCCAAGTAAGCAGCAACACCATCGGTTATTTCTTTATGGGCAT
The DNA here is from genome assembly GCF_003004665.1 of Candidatus Pandoraea novymonadis. Classification (GTDB taxonomy): domain Bacteria; phylum Pseudomonadota; class Gammaproteobacteria; order Burkholderiales; family Burkholderiaceae; genus Pandoraea; species Pandoraea novymonadis. The sequence continues at coordinate 252,663 of NZ_MUHY01000001.1, read as the reverse complement.
CAACGATACCAGACCAGCCTTCGATTTTAACCCATTTACCGTTCTCAAGCGCTTTGTATTGCTCAAAAAAATGACGGATCTGATTTTTTAGATTCGTTGGCACATCGTCAATATTCTTAATCGACGACGTCATCGAGCAAATTTTGTCAAGAGGTACGACTAACAGCTTTGCGTCATTACCTGACTCATCCATCATCTTTAGTATTCCAACAGCACGGCAACGTATGACAGATCCTGGAAGCAAAGGAAACGGTGTTATAACCAGTGCATCGACAGGATCGCCATCACCAGCCAGAGTCCGTGGAATATATCCATAGTTAGTCGGATATCGCATGCCAGTTCCAATAAAACGATCAACAAACAATAGACCTGTTTCATGATCAGCCTCGTACTTGACTGGATCACTCTGTGCAGATATTTCGATGATCACGTTAAAATCATTAGGGATATCGCGGCCTGCCAGCAGGTTTTTGAATTTCATGATTACATTCCTATATATGGGGTAAATAGAGTGACAAGCTCTGGCGTGCCACTATAAAATTTCATAAAGTTATAGTAATGTGAAAGCGTAAGTAAATATGATCGTGATAGATATTACATATGGTAAATTAGAGTAAATCGCGAAGTAGACATAGATAATAAATATCTCAAGCCAAGGCAAATTCTCGATGGTGCCAATTTGCTTATATCTATTTGACCGACCATTTCGAAAAGTTTTGTTAACGCTAGATACAACTTAAGTTCACTAGTTTAGCGTAGCTACTTTCAAAGGATTTCTTTGCATTCCACTAAAAATGTCTGCATATCTAACTCATTCGGATCATTTTTCTTTCTACTGAATCAGCGGCATAGCATCAGCTTCTACACATCGCATAGGGCATGCTACCAGTACTTATCAGTCTTAGCTTGCGTTTGAATTACGGCAGCATTTTTATCTTACTTATTATGCTAAGCGATCTCTTGCTATATGCATTTAATTTTTTGATTGAGTATCAAACTATCGACGCTAATACTTTTGGATTTAGGAATAAAACAACAGCCGCGCCGGGATTTTTCACTGGTGCATGAGGTTTGAAACAGTTGGGACCGATATCAAAGCGATCATTGGGCTTCATTTAATAATTACACCAGTGGTTAAAACGCAATCATAAAGGTTATCTAAAAAGAATCCAGCATAGAATGCTATGTCCCCATCCTACTTAATTTGAATTGATTCAGCCCATGATTTTAATGCTTTAAAAAGTTTTTCGTCACCCACAGAATATTGTTTAATCCTGTTAAACCCAGCATCCCGGGCGATATCCGCAATACGAGCATGCGATGTAAAACAGAGCGATTTATAAATACGAGCGCGCATAATAACACTGCAGCGACTTGATATTAGGGCAACAAGATGCTTAATTGCCTCAGAACTAGTCAATACCCAGGCACAAGGCATACTACGCATCACCATATCCTCCATCTTCTCCCAACATGCATCATCGATTAATGGAGTTTGGCGCTTATATACACTCACAATATCAAGCTGCACGCCATTCTCACGCAACGTATTGGAAAGCAACTCTCGACCGCCATCTCCACGCACTAACAATACGCGGCGGCCAGCGAGTGATGATAAATTAAGTTGTACAAGCAATGCTTCCGAATCAAACCGTGCCTGCGGACCGTTCGGTGGCATAATTACTCTATATCGTGGTGGCGCAATACCTGCATTTGCCAAAGCCGCGGCACTGCCTGGACCAACTACAGCTATCGCCACATGCTCAGGCCATGGATACCTAAATCTTCTTAACGCATATATAACCGCATTTGGTGAAACAAATATCACTAAAGCGTAACCCGACAAATCCGAAAATGTATTATCAAGCAGTGTCAATAAACCCTTTTCGGTATGGGGCACAATGTCGAGCAATGGAAAAGTCAACACATTAATACCATACCCTTGCAAAGCGTCCGACAACCAAGCAGATTGCTCAACAGGACGTGTTAGAATCACGCAAGGGTTATGATTGTCGTAATTGAGAGTCACGAGGGGGTAATATCCTGTGCTGCCGCCAATACAAGCGCACGTGCACCAACATCAATTAATTGCTGAGCAACATTCTTCCCCAACCCTTCCGCACCCGCGACATCAACGACAATAGACTCTGCATTTGCACTCAGTGTCTGACTCGCGTCAACCGCAGCGATAAACGCTCGCAGTAAGAGAATATCTCCGTCGAATTTTGCGAATGCAGCTAATGGAATTTGACAAGACCCCCCCAACTCCCTTGAAAGAGCACGCTCCGCTGTAACAGCAAGTGCAGAACGTGTGTGATGCAATGGCGCAAGCCATTTTTTAAGCTCTGTTCGTGCCGAACAAATCTCAATACCAATAGCTCCTTGACCGGCAGCAGGCAAACTCATTTCAGGTGTTAAAATTTTTCGAATACGGGAAGTTAGTCCCAAGCGCTTCAATCCGGCTGCAGCCAGCACAATTGCCGAAAAATTGCCTCGATCAAGTTTATTCAAACGGGTATCAAGATTGCCACGCAACGGCTCAATCTTAAGATGAGGGTAATGCGTACGAAGACTCATCTCACGCCGAAGACTGGATGTTCCAACAATAGCGCCTGCCGGCAAGCCTTCCAAGCTTTCGTAGTTATTACTCACGAAAGCATCGCGCGGGTCTTCACGTGTCATAATTGCACCGAGCATAAAGCCATCAGGCATTTGCATTGGCACATCTTTAAGGGAATGTACTGCCAAATCTGCACGTCCATCGGACAGTGCAATTTCAAGCTCTTTAACAAAAAGTCCCTTACCACCGACCTTATTCAGTGACCTATCTAGTATTTGATCTCCTCGTGTTGTTATTCCTAGAATAGTGACATCACACTTTGGATATAATCTTTTCAGATTATCACGCACATGAGAGGCTTGCCACATCGCCAAGCGACTTTCGCGTGAAACAATTACGAGATTTTCAGGTTCAGGATAACAGAAGTTCATCAGCGACAAGGTAGTTCACTAAACGGCCATAGTAACACGTCGACTAAATTTCAATCACAAAAACAAAGGAGGAGAAAATTTCATAAGCACACTCACTTGAGTATGATATATATGAAGAAAATGAGAAGCTTCTCATTTTATAGAAAAATTTCGAGAAAGTGTCGTTACGAGTCATTTAAACATATTCGGTATGGTACCCTCATCTACCCGAATACTCCCCCCACATTCATATTCTTTTGGCACTGTGGCATCAAATAAGAGGAATAACTCAGATACTGTGATAGAAAATACGAAAATAGTAATCAAGATTAAAATAACATCTTCACTACTATTATTAAAGAATATTTAATAAATTATTGTGATCAAATCTTGATCTAATTGAAAATATTTTCTGGATTTAGGATTGATAATTTTAAAAACTAAAATTTCCCACTATCAGGTTCTTAAAACCTAATGCAAAAAATAAATCTTTCTTCCTATTAGGAACTATTAACCTATCAATCTTTAATTTTTAAAAAAGTATTATTACCTCTATTCAAAGAAAATAATTGCGTTATTATGGGATTTTATTATTTAAGACCAATGATGATAATATTCCATTGCAAATATTTTATACTCTATGACCCATTTGCCAGATCCTTATCGTCTTCAATATATACACAAGGTGTGATGGTACCTAGAAAAAATGCCACATCATTATGTGTCTGAGCCTACGTGTATCAGCTTTTTATTTTTTAGCGGATAGACTCATTGCGTAGCACTCGTATCTTTTAAACAATATCATGAACGTAGATCCTAAAGAACTTCAAAAATTTACAGAGATCGCCCATCGTTGGTGGGATCCTCAGAGTGAGTTTAAACCTCTACATGAAATTAATCCGCTCCGTCTCAGATGGATAGAGCAACACGTAGCGCTACAAGGTAAACGCATCCTAGACGTAGGCTGTGGTGGTGGTATATTGACTGAAGCAATGGCGCGTCAAGGTGCACAACTCAAAGGAATCGACCTTTCATCCAAGGCGCTTGGGGTAGCCAACCTTCACAGTATAGAATCTGGCTTAGTAATAGAGTATGAAGAAATTGCTATCGAAGCACTAGCTATACGCGAAGCGGGATCCTATGACATTGTCACTTGCCTCGAAATGCTTGAACATGTGCCATCACCATTGGCTATAGTGACAGCATGTGCCACACTTGTAAAACCTGGAGGCTATCTGTTCTTTTCCACACTGAATCGAAATCTGAAGGCTTACATGCTTGCGGTTATCGGTGCAGAATATGTCCTAAGGATGATACCTATCGGCACACATGATTATGCTAAATTCATCCGTCCATCAGAGCTAGCATCATTTGCACGTGCCAGCAGCCTAAAAATCGAGGACTTAATAGGTGTAACCTATAATCCGTTTATGAAAAATTACAGATTATCGTCTAGCACAAATGTGAACTATATGATGGCCTGTACCCGAGATGTCTTAGATACTCAAACACATTGCTAGAATGTGGCACCAGCTTAACATCCATTTTAAATAACACGCTAATCTTCACCTCTGAGAGTTTTTTACTCTAGACAACTCGAGCAAAAGTCGAAGAAAAAACACATCACGCGCGCCGCTGATACCATCTCTCTAACTACAACGCGAGGCTGTTCTCAACATGGTACGCTGGCATAGTTGTTATTGATTCTAATCAAATCGCATTATTGCCGTTACATCATTCGTCCTCTACATGAGAAGCAATATCCTTATATTTAATAAATTGAAGTCGTTTATATCTCGAAAGACCGTATGGCCGACAAACCTAATGATCGTCTCTCATTGCTTCCGCGTAGCCTAATCACCACACAGAAAATAATCTGTTCACGGCGCACAAGAAAAATCGTCTTTTGGACGATAGGAGTGCTCACTGCCTTAGGCATCATCGGATGTTTTATGGTGCCACACCTTGTCAGGCATTACGCCATAAAAAATATTTCGACGTATCTCGAACGCAAAGTCACGGTCGGCAATGTCAATTTTAAACCTCACATCCTACAACTAGATCTGCAAGAGATCCGTATCAGCGACAAGCTATCAGAGAAATCATTTGTTGATATAAAGCATGTGCGCTTCAACGCATCATGGAACTCACTATTGCGACGCACACCTATATTAAATGAGCTCTACATTGATACACCCGTTATTCATATAGTTCGTCGAACTGAACAAGATTTAAATTTCTCAGATATATTTGAAAAAGCTATTTCAGAACTCCCAAAATTAGAGTCGAGCAAAGCCTCACGCATCTCCATTTCGAACATACAAATCTCTAACGGTTCAATATTTTTAAACGATCAGGTTCGTCGTAAGCAAGATACCGTTGAGAACATTAACATTGGTATACCATTCATCACAAATTTACCATCGCACACAAATATTTTCGTCAAACCATCAATTCAAGCAACAATCAACGGTTCAACTCTCAATATTTCGGGGCAATCACAACTTTTTTCAGATTCTCATGAGTCCTCTATTGAGATAAAAATCAATCGCCTCGATATTTCCCGTTATCTTGGTTACTCACCTGCCTCCATTCCTATGGTGCTTAAGGAAGGTTGGCTGTCAACCAAATTACAGCTGAAGTTCAGGCGTTTTAGATCAACTAACGAAGTTATGTTAGCAGGCACATTAGTACTTGACGACATAAAACTAGACGATCGTCTAGGAAATAAGCTATCCAAACTCAAGCATCTAAAAATTACTATCGATAATCTTGAACCATTACGCAATATTTGCCACGTGAAAGCGATTCACCTGGATGGACTTGATCAGAATATCCTAATTGATTCCGACGGTTCCTTAGCCATCACGAGATTCAACTCGCAGCATAATTCAGTCGAGAAAACACCTTCGGATAAGGCATCATCTTTTTCTACAGAAAAATCAAAATCGATGTCTGGAGCGTCAAAAAAAATCCGCTTATGTTTACCTTCAAACATCGATTTCCGCTTCGGAGATTTGACAATCATCGACAGCACCATACATATCACAGATAAGCGCTTTAAAAAACCAGCACAGCTTTCTTTGAATCACGTGCATATCCACTTAAAGCAATTCTCGATGTGCGACAAAATACCTGCTTCCTACGATGCATCCTTTACCTTATCTAGTGGCGGAAAGATTTCTGCGAATGGGCAGCTTTATTTTTCAGAGCACTATACCACTGGCTCCCTCGAGGTCAACAACATCGAACTTATATCCTTATTACCATTCTCAAAAAACTCACTCATCGGAAGATTTAAAAAAGGGAAAATCGGATTAAATACAAAATTCCAAATCAAATTTGGTTCATCATCTCCTAACTTGATCATGTCGTCAGGAAAAGCTATCTTCAATCAGATTGAATGGATAACAGGCAACAATGGAGACGAACCAATCAAATTTTCAAAAGCCGAAGTAAAGATAATAAAATTTGATCTTACGAAACGTAAAGTGTCTTTTGAAAATCTCCGTATCAACGACCTAAAGATCAAATTTAAACGTAATAAAAACGGTCATATCAATCTAATAACGCTAAAGAATGGTCGACGTGGCAAAAATGTAGATGATCCATTACTATCAGCAAGAAAAACTAAAAAAAGAAACACTACCAAAATCTCGAATAAAAATTGGCAGTGGCAGGTGAATCGTATTACTCTTGAGAATGCTAGAATTAGCTTAGAAGATCAAGCAGTTAAGGGAGAACCGATCCAAGCAAATCTGACCCCATTGAATATAACACTCAATGGTATGTCACAAAAAATGAATCAATCTATTACCGTAGAAGCCAAAGGCGCTCTGAATAAAAAAGGCTCAATTAATGTTATCGGTAGCGTCACCCCAAAGCCCTTGAGCGGCGAATTGAAAATCCGTACAAATGAGTTTGACTTGGCCCTGTTTGACTCTTACCTCAGCAAAAAACTGAACGTCAGCATTATTAGTGCACTATTAAACAGCAACGGCGTCGCAAACTTCGCCGTAAAAGGAAAGAGTATTGAGGCCAACTATCGAGGTAATGCGAGCCTCAACAGAGTTCGCTTGCTAGATAAAATGAGATCAGGAGAAACGATACGATGGAATTCGTTGGCTATGCAAAAAATCAGCATCTCAGTCGGGTCAGACACCCCCCAAGTTAACATCGACGAAATCACTGTCTCAACTTTATATACACAACTCATCATTAATGCAAATGGACAGCTAAATCTCACTGATGCAATCAGTAGCAAAAATGAAGTTCCAAAGTTGATAATGGCAAATGCCTCGAAAAGCACACTGCTCAATCTCAAGGCAAATATCCAATCAGATATTAATAAGGAAACGAATCGGAGAATCGTAAATAGTAAAACCTCCGATGCTAGGACATTTTTACAAGAAGTCAATAATCACACTACCCAAATCACAAAAAAACCAAATAACAACAACTCTTATTACGGCGCAGGGAAAGCGCTAAGCGCTCACATCACGGTGGGGAAAACCATAGTCAAAAATGGAAACGTCAAGTTCACGGATAAATTCATACAACCCCACTACACTGCCAACTTGACAAACATCGATGGATGTATAGGCACCTTTAGCAGTACGACTGCCACACCCGTGAATGTATTCTTACAAGGCCAACTTAACCAGAATGGCTCCCTCAACATTGCCGGTAGAATGGATCCATTCACGGCAATGCCATTCATAGATTTGGATATCAAGGCAAGTGGTATCGAACTCAAAAATCTAACACCGTACACTATTAAATATACTGGGTATCCTATCGAAACAGGAAAATTAACACTCAATGCGCATTACCTCATCGATCAGGGTAGGCTAACAGCAAACAACCATATTTATATCGTCCAATTGGTCTTCGGCAAGCGTATTGAAAATAGTATGGCGCGGAACTTACCACTGCGCCTCATAGCATCTCTCTTAAAAAATAAAAAGGAAGAAATTAATATAGAGATGCCCGTATACGGATCAATACAAGATCCACAATTGAACTTTGGCAACGTTATATTTCGATCTTTCGTCAATCTCATTGTGAAAGCTGCGGCAACTCCATTTGGTCTACTGGTATCAATGTTCGAAGATATCGATAAGGAATTAAATTCTGTCATTTTTGAACCGGGGCACTCAATACTCACACCAGATCAAGAAAAAAAACTTGAGACGTTAATTAAAGTATTGGAAGATCATCCTATCCTAAGACTCGAGATCGTAGGATGCGTCGATCCTGCTAAAGATGTCAAAGGTCTTCAGCAAGTGATACTCGATCGGCTCATAAAGGTACAAAAAGCAAAATCAAGTGTTAAACACAATGAGAATAGCGATCTCACTTCAATAATCATTGAATCCAATGAGAGAGATAAATTTATAAGAGAAGCCTATAAAGCTGAGAATTTTCCAAAAACGAAAAATATTATTAGTTTTCTAAAAGAATTTTCATCAGAAAAAATAGAAGAATTAATGATAACTGGCATAAAAATCACCGATGATGACCTAGAATGCCTAGCCCATCATCGGGCAAAAGCCGTTCAAGCTTGGTTAAATAGGAAAATAGATTCAGATCGATTATCCATAGTCACAAAAAAACTTAAAACCCACAATCTCAATAAGAAAGATATAGTAAATGGTGTATGTTTCATACTGAAATAAAAATTTCATGCGATAATACGATCGTTGGGGCCGACTTGGTTTCGACAAGGGTTACAAAACGGTCAGGGCATATCGAGGACCCGTTACCTCGTTAATCAATGGGAAAAACGTAACTGCAAACGACGAAACGTTCGCACTGGCAGCCTAAGGGTCGCCGTCCTCTGCCTAGTTCACTGACGGACTAGCCGTCGCAAGACCGGTAGCAATACCGCCAGAGGTCATATACGTCAGTTAATCCTTGTTGGTGTCACGACACCAAGGCCGAAAATTAAGTGAATCGCTGTCCTGAAGCGTGTTCATCCGCGTCAGTACAGTTAAATCGAAAGATAGAACTAAGTATGTAGAACTGTTCGTGGCGTGCTTTTGGACGCGGGTTCGATTCCCGCCGGCTCCACCAAAATATTTTGACTGGTCAATTCTTGCAATTGATCAGTCAAAAACTTCAAAAATCTGCAACTTCACCAAGTTATCACAAAAAATTTCAACAAGCGCATCCATTGTGATGATTCTAGTTTTATCGAGACAAGGCTAACAATCACCATGCCCATGAAATAAAAAGACCGCTAACATTAAAGATAATGATCTTCAAGATTTCGTATGATGCGCATAGTATTCGAAGAATGTACGTCATTCTGATGGCGTTCGCTAGGAAGTGCTCGTGAAACACGCATCACATCCAAATTAACACGCACACGGCGTATCACGTTGGCTAGATGCACGCGATCACTTACCTGAATGAGGAAACACAGCGTTGCAGACTCTTTCGGTATCACATCTTCCATGCTAATGTGAATAATATTCGCATCTGATAACGAAATATCACTTGCCACACGCGAGAATACCCCCCGATTGTTGTGTACCAAAACATGGATGGCCACCTCAAATTGGAGTCCGGGTTGTGGTGACCAAGCAACATCGATCCAGCGCATCGAATCTTTACGATGGATTCGTCTAGCAACCGGACACTCTGTCGTATGGATTCCCATCCCCATCCCTGTACCAATATATCCCATAATACTATCTCCAGGAATCGGGCGGCAACACGATGAAAACTGTACAGACATACCTTCGGTACCAGTAATTAAGATCGGTGGCGAGCCAGCCGATTCATTAGAACGAAGAATATCAACACCTTTATGATGGGTACCGATTTGATTCTCAGTGACTTTATCGGAGTACAGCATGACTAAGTGTTTAGCAATCACGGCCGCTACCCGACGCCCCAAGCCAATATCGGCAAAAATTTCCTGACGGTCTTTATTACCTGTCCATTTAAGGAGTTTGATCCAAAGTTCCTCACTAATCTCGCTCATTGAGAGAGCATGACCTTTCAGTGCCTGATCAATTAGACGCTCACCTAACTGCATAGACTCTTTGAGATGCATCGCTTTTAAATAATGACGAATCGCTGAGCGCGCCTTGCCAGTACGGATAATTCCAAGCCAAGCAGGACTTGGCTTGGAATATTGGCCTGAAATAACTTCAACGATATCCCCATTTTTGAGTTCTGATCGAAGAGGTAATAGCTGGTTATTGATCTTAACTGCCACACACTGGTTACCAAGATCACTGTGAATAGCATACGCAAAATCAATTGCTGTCGCACCACGAGGCAACGCCATAATGCGTGCCTTTGGTGTAAAAACATATACTGCGTCCGGGAAAAGATCAATCTTGACATGTTCGAGAAACTCAGTTGAATCCCCAGTCTCGCTCTGAATATCGAGCAACGACTGCAGCCATTTATGAGCCTGACGTTGTACATCATTCATGTCTGCGCCACCGTTTTTATACAACCAATGTGCCACAACCCCAGCTTCTGCAATTTCATGCATTCGGTTCGTACAAATTTGAAATTCAATTGGTGTCCCAAACGGACCTACAAGCGTCGTGTGCAACGACTGATACCCATTTACCTTCGGAATTGCAATGTAATCCTTAAATTTTCCAGGAAGAGGCTTATAAAGAGCATGCAACAATCCGATAGCAATATAGCAATGTGAACTTGATTCGACCACGACGCGAAAACCATACACATCAAGCACCTGTGAAAATGAAAGCTGTTTTTCTTTCATTTTTTTGTAGATGCTGTAAAGCGTCTTTTCACGGCCATAAACACTTACATCGAATTTCGCATCTTGCAGCACATGTTTCACAGTATCGAGAATTTTACCTACTACCTCACGGCGATTACCACGTGCAGCTTTCACCGCTTTATCAAGTACCGCGTAACGGCGTGGGTGATAGTTTGCAAAGCTCATGTCCTGCAGCTCACGGTAGGTATTATTTAAACCAAGACGATGCGCAATAGGAGCATAGATATCAAGGGTTTCACGCGCCACTCGGCGACGCTTTTCCATCGACATTACACCAAGCGTACGCATATTGTGTAGACGGTCAGCAAGCTTTACAAGAATAACACGCACATCACGTGCCATGGCTAACAAAATCTTACGAAAACTCTCCGCCTGTGCCTCCTCACGGCTGCGAAACTCCATCTTGTCTAGCTTCGATAAACCATCGACTAACTCAGCCACCTTAGCACCAAAACGCTCGACCAATTCAGCCTTGGTAACACCCTGATCTTCCACTACATCATGCAGTAATGCTGCCATCACTGATTGCGCATCGAGCTTCCATTCAGCACATATTTCAGCGACAGCAACTGGATGAGTAATATAAGGCTGCCCGCTTTGACGATACTGTCCCAGGTGGGCATCATCGCTAAATTGAAAAGCCTCTTTGATGAGCATCATCTCGTTCTCTTTCAGGTACCCCGCCAGTAAATGATTAAGACGCGTAATAGAGACAACTTCTCGCTTACGCGGCTGGTCAGGCGTCTCGGTTGGCCCGAAAAGATGGCGATAGGACTGCTCAAGCAATGCATCAATATATTGACGAGTGATACTATTGCTTTCGTGCTTTTTGGAAGCTGACACAGGCTCCCATGATGCTATAGATCGATCCGAAGGCTTCGTGGAACTCATTCTTTCACCTACATCGAGCGGCCCGAAACATCACATCGCATTAGTGGGAACCTCTCAAAGAGGCACTTTTTTTAACATCTCAATGCCAACCTGACCGGCAGCAATCTCACGCAACGCAACGACTGTGGGCTTATTTTTATGATTTTCCAACTTTGGCGTATGACCTTGAGCTAATTGTCGTGCGCGATACGTAGCAGCAAGTGCCAACTCAAAGCGGTTCGGTATTTTTTTCAAACACGCTTCAACGGTAATACGGGCCATACAGATATTCCTCCTCAATATAAGGTATATAGGCATTCTATCTCAGTCAATGAAAAATCGTGATAAATCACATTTTTTTAAACATATACATAAGATCTAAATAGGATTTTTAATCTCGATCTATAGCATAACTCAGTAAGTCAAATGCTAAAAATTAGTCTCACTTGTCAGTGAATGAATACCAAGCTCGATAAACAGTTTTTCATGCCGTTCGCGCTGTGAGTCAAAATGTAAACGTGTAGAAGTTACAACCGCTTGCAAATCGCTTAATGCACGCTGAAAATCTTCATTAATAACAATGAAATCAGCTTCTGGAGCATGTGCCATTTCTCGACCAGCGGCGAGTAAACGACGATTAATAACACTACATTCATCGGTTCCACGACTCTTCAATCGTTTTTCTAGAGCATCAATCGAGGGTGGTAAAATGAAAATACCAATCGCATTGGCGAAATGCTTACGTACCTGCAGTGCTCCTTGCCAGTCAATTTCCAGCAATACGTCTTTCCCTTTTTTACGCATATGCTCTTCAATCAAAAGTCGTGAGGTAGCATAATAATTACCATGCACCTTAGCAGACTCTAAAAATTCCCCCGATTTTTTGCGACATTGAAACTCTTCTATCGAAATAAAATAGTAATTGATACCCTCTTTTTCGTTCGAACGCGGCGGCCGTGTAGTACACGACACCGACAAGCTAATCTGACTATCCTGTGCCAACAAAGCACTAACGAGTGTGGACTTACCTGCGCCAGAGGGAGCTATTACCATGAAGATATTTCCAAAATATTTCTCATGTATCCCAATTCCTGCGGAAGTCATGGCTGTTTACTCCAAATTCTGTACTTGTTCTCGCATCTGCTCAATGAAAATCTTGAGGGCCATTGAGGCATCCCCAAGTTCTTTGGATACCGCTTTCGATCCGAGTGTATTTGCTTCACGATTGAGCTCTTGCATCATGAAGTCTAGGCGTTTTCCAACTACACCTCCATTGTTTAAGATATGACGTGTTTCCTTAAGATGTGTCTCTAAACGAGTTAACTCTTCACAGATATCGATCCGTATTCCATACATTGTCACCTCTTGACGAATACGATCAGCAATCTCTTCTTTGACTGGTTGAGCACTCCCCTCAAACAATGTAATTCCAAGTGCTTCTTTCAAACGATCAAGAATCCTCTTTTGATGACGCTCAATCAACTCTGGAACTAACGGTTGCACCTCCCTCAAAATTTTTTCCATACCGTCAATTTTCTCAAGTAAATTGGATTTCAGCCTTCTTCCTTCTCGTTTTCTAACCTCAAGAAGCTCCTGAATCGCAGAACGCCCCATTTCAATAACAACATCTCGTAACGAATCTGATGTAACAACAACTTCTCTCAGTACACCTGGCCAACGCAAAATCTCACCAGTACCCATACGTTCTACACCAGGAAAAATTTCAAGCACTTTGGCTTCGAGTTCGCAAAGATGTCGGATGACATTAGTATCAAGCGTGCCAACAATACCAGTGTCTGAGCGTTGCACATTTACGCGAATATCTACCTTTCCTCTCGACAAATTCGTCATCAACACTTCACGCAGCACCAACTCACAGAAACGCATCTCATCAGGTATACGAAACGTAAAATCAAGGAAACGTGAATTGATAGAACGTAACTCAATGGATACGTTCACAGCCGACGCATTAGTCTCTAATCCTATAGTACGGGTCAAAGTAGCGTATCCCGTCATACTGTAAATATGATTTTCTTTCATCAAGATTTTGTGTAAAGACATTGTGATCCATAGCTACAGAATTTGATTCTGTTCTAGATTAATTCTCATACTAAAAGGAGAAAATTATCTCATTTCCTGTATCAATGATATCTAAACATTATCTCCTTAAGACGATATCATGTTCGTAACCGAGTCTTCTCTGTAATACAACCCGACTTTCAGGAGTATTTGGCGATGACATTTAGATTAACTCCTACGCATTGCCGAGTACTTTTAATTTCCTGCAGGACATAATTATGAATTTCATAACTAACTCAAAACGCCCAGATGGCCGTTCTCCAAACACGTTACGCCCTGTCCGGATCACTCGTCAATATACCCGCTATGCTGAAGGTTCCGTGCTAATCGAATACGGAGATACAAAAGTTATCTGCACAGCCAGTGTTGAAGAACGCGTGCCATCATTCCTAAATAACAGTGGTCAAGGCTGGCTCACTGCTGAATATGGATTGCTTCCTCGCGCCACACATACCCGCATCGAGCGTGAAGCTACGCATGGTAAACAAAGCGGCCGCACCCAGGAAATCCAACGTCTCATCGGCCGTTCGCTACGAGCAGTGTTCGATTTAAAAGCATTCGGGACACGCACAATGCAAATTGATTGCGACGTGATTCAAGCCGATGGCGGAACACGTTGTGCATCAATCACAGGGGCTTTCGTTGCCGCACATGATGCAATCGATACTCTCATCAAAGAAAAAAAATTGAGTAGGTCTCCAATTCAGGAACATGTAGCCGCCGTGTCAGTTGGTCTCTATAAAAACATTCCCATACTCGATCTAAACTATATAGAAGATTCTTCGTGCGATACCGATATGAATGTCATCATGACAGGCACAGGAAATTTCATCGAAATCCAAGGTAGCGCAGAAGGCACTCCATTTACAAGTGAACAAAATGATTGCTTACTAAAACTAGCTAAACATGGCATTTCGCAACTCGTGGATGTACAAAAATATGCACTAGGACTCTTGTCATGACATTTAAAAAAATTGTCCTCGCGTCAAATAATGATGGAAAACTCCGTGAGTTCGCGACACTATTGAAGCCTTTAGGCATCCAACTGATACCACAAAGTGTGCTCGGTATTTCAGAATCTAATGAATCTAGCATCACATTTATCGAGAATGCCATCACCAAAGCACGCCATGCTAGCTCTGCTAGTGGATTACCTGCACTAGCTGAAGATTCTGGCCTATGCGTTCCAATTCTTGGTGGCGCCCCTGGTATATATTCTTCAAGATATGCTGCTCGCGCAGGCTATGCAAAATCCGATACTGCTAACAATCACTATTTAATCGAACAATTGTCTTCATACGCGAATCAAAATGATCGACGGGCCTATTACTTTTGTGCTCTAGTACTCATTTTTCATGCCCAGGACTCACAGCCCCTCATCGCCGAAGGACGTTGGGAAGGAGAAATTATTACACAACCTCGCGGATTAAATGGTTTTGGGTATGACCCACATTTTTTAATTCCGTCTTTACAGAAGACAGCAGCCGAACTCAATCCAGAAGTGAAAAATACATATAGCCATCGTGGGCATGCGGTAAAGCATCTGCTTCATAAACTGAATCGCGAAGCATAGATGAATACCAATAATATCTTAGCCGTCCAAAACTTTCTAAAACCTGGCGAAATTCGTCTGCCATCTCTCCCCCCATTATCGCTCTACATACATTTCCCATGGTGTATACGTAAATGTCCCTACTGTGATTTCAATTCACATGAATGGAAAAGCATAGGCGCGCAAACAGAATTTCCTGAAACATCTTATCTCAAGGCACTGCGAAAGGATTTGGAGCAAACTTTACCCACCATTTGGGGGCGCCAGGTACATACCGTTTTCATCGGTGGGGGGACACCAAGCCTCTTATCAGTAAACGGACTTGAACGTCTGTTATCAGATATCCGTGCCCTGCTTCCGCTTGATCCAGACGCAGAAATCACGATGGAAGCAAATCCTGGTACATTTGAAGCTGAAAAATTCCGATCCTTCCGTGAAATTGGTATAAATCGATTATCAATAGGTATTCAAAGTTTTAATAATATCCAATTAAAAAAATTGGGACGCATTCATGATGGTAATCAAGCGCGTCGTGCTATAGAAATAGCAAAAAAATATTTCAACAACTTCAATCTTGATCTTATGTTTGGCTTGCCACAACAAACATTATTGGAATGCCAGATAGATATTGAAACAGCTATTGAATTTTCTCCCCCTCACCTATCTCTCTATCACCTAACAATTGAAACCAATACACAATTTTATAAATATCCACCGAGTGTTCCCGATGAAGACATATGTGGGGATATGCAGGATTGGATCATTGAACGGACAATGACTTCAGGCTACGAACGTTACGAAGTTTCCGCCTATGCGCAACCCAATCAGAAGGCTAAACACAACCTAAACTACTGGGAATTTGGGGATTATCTTGGCATCGGCGCAGGCGCTCATAACAAACTTTCATTTCAAGAACGAGTGATTCGTCAAATCCGTTATAAACATCCAAAACGCTATATGGAAGCCGCTATGGAAGGTAATGCAATTCAAAATTCTATCGAGGTAAGTCCATTTGATCTTCCATTTGAGTTTATGTTAAACGTATTACGTTTGACTGCAGGGGTAAAAACGGAAACATTCGCTAATCGCACCGGATTAGCAATATCACAGATTGCAAAACCATTAGCTAAAGCAGTTGAAAAAGGCTTATTGGTTCGCGATCCAGGACGGATCGCGCCAACAGCGCTAGGTCAGCGTTTTCTAAATGATTTGCAAACTATATTCCTTAACCAAACTCGCTAAAACAAAATTTTCATGTAATTAAAAATGATATCTATCTCCGTAGTAATCTAAGCCCAATTCTCATATCTACATAACAAGGCACAGCAATATATATGATGTGATTTAGCTACTAGTTCTTCACAGAGAGCCTAAGATAGGTATAATGACATGTTTAGCGTGAGCGCTAGTAATATACCTCGAATTTTATCTTATAACTAAGCAAACACCCCTATTTGCTATAGCGACCACATCCTCACAGGGAGGCGTGCCAGAGTGGTTTAATGGACCGGTCTTGAAAACCGGCGAAGGGATCAACCCCTTCCGTGAGTTCGAATCTCACCGCCTCCGCCAAGTTATTTATGAGAATAAGTGTATCAGCTACTCAAAAAAGAAAACCGACCTTATTTAATTATTTCCACTCTGATTCGGAAGGGTATCTTTTGATCCAAAAGAGCTAGAAAAAATCACGTAGTTCCATTCATTCAACGTTCATAATACTCGCGATCGCGTAAGTACAAACTACGCCAAAAGCGTGGTAGAAAAGCTTCTGTTACAAGCAACGGTGCACCATGACGTATAAATACAGAACGTCTTGCCCATAATCGTGAACGTAAATTTGGATCCCTGCCATATTTCATGGCACAACGATAAAGCCGATGACCTTGGAATAACAAACGATTCACCAACATCGAACGCTCTACCGCCCTATCAAAATAGAGAATATCTGCCAATGGACGCGTATGCAAGCGCCGCATTGCCTTCCAAATAGAACGAGAATCTTGTAATGGTGTCACGCTATGCGCCACCACCATGGGATTACCTTCAACCAGCAACATCACCTCCCGCATCCACAATGATGCACGAAGTGGTACAGCAAGACATCCATTCTGATCAGAATCAGCCGGGACCATACACTCAGAAAGCACCTCCAAGGTGACGTGACCCATCAATTGCAAATGCCAAGTAAGGGAACCACGGCGTGTCAACCAATCCTTCTGTTGAGGTGACATTGAAGGAGAAGGATTTCTTTTCCAATTTTCACCGGCAATATCAAATTTAGAAGACATAAAATAAAATTACAGCACCATACTGTATGCATTAATATTACCCCTTCACTGAAGTCAGAGATACATGAATTGATCGAAGAGGAGTATTTCGCATTGAACAATAAAAGAGGAAGCGTTCACTCATGAGCAATGCTTCGGAAGCAATGGCATCCATCAAACTCAAGATTGAATACAACTGAGTTTATATTGAATATAATGTCCGGTTAAATATCTTAGAGTAAGCGCCACAGCTATTCATTTTATTTTATCCATTAACCCATGCTCATCGCTCCGGCATCTGCCATCTCAAGGAAAATTGTATGTCTGTCTACGAAAAATTAAAATTGCTTGGTATCAACCTACCAACTGCCAGTACTCCTGCTGCTTCCTATGTCATGATTGCACAAACTGGTAGCACAATATTTCTTTCAGGTCATTTACCAAAAAAGGATGGTAAAGTCTGGATAGGTAAGCTTGGTCAAGAGCTCACAACAGCAGATGGTCGCGCAGCTGCCCGCAGTGTTGCAATCGAATTGATAGCCACTTTGCATGCTCACACCGGCGATCTTAATAAAGTCAAACGGATCGTCAAACTAACGAGTTTAGTCAATTCTACGCCAGACTTTACTGAGCAGCATTTTGTTACGAACGGGGCATCGGAGCTCCTCGCCGATATCTTTGGCGAGCGAGGAAAGCATGCTAGGTCAGCTTTTGGTGTTGCACAAATCCCACTTGGTGCCTGTGTTGAAATCGAAATGATCGCCGAAGTCTAATAAATACCGCACGACGATACCATTGTACATTTTTCTAAAAATGTACAATGGTAAGATCTTCAACTCTCAAAATTTTTAATTTGTATTTCTTGCGTCATGGAATGTGGAGATAATAATCCTACTGTGAGAGCATGTCCTCGCTGTCCTCGCTTACCGATATTCAATGCCATCGATTTCCAAGAAAGAAATTTTCTCTTCACCTTTTTATCTCGGCCAATACCATAGACATGAACCCCGGTGTGGCTAATCGGCAAAGCTTGTATTAGCTTTTCTCCAGTATGTAAATCGATCATCCTGACTCCACGCCCTCCTCTGGATAACCTCTTCATTTCATCTAAGCTAAAGATAAGCAGATGGCCAGCGCTCGATAAACATGCTAAAGAGCTGGCACCATCCCGAATCCATACAGGAGGTAAAAGCTCCGTATTATCATCAATCGATATAAACGATTTACCCAATTTTACTCGACTCACCATATCACTCAATTTCGCTATAAAACCGAAACCAGCAGTCGTGGACAATAACAGTACATGATCTAATGATCCAGCAAAATAATGTAGCAGCCGTGAGTCGGATTGCAATTGAATCAACGATGTCATTGGCACACCATCTCCTCTCCCGCCTGGTAGTAGGCTTGAAATCGCTAAAGAGTACACACGGCCATTGCTATCGAAAGCCATCAACCAGTCCAACGTACGACACTCGAAAGAATTATATAACGAATCACCTATTTTGAAAGAGAAGCTCTGTGTATCAACCCCATGTCCCTTCAGTATACGAATCCAACCCTTACTAGAAATAACTATCGTAACTGGGTCGTCAGCTAAGCGTGTCTTAGCAAAAATCCGTTTCTCTTCCTGAATAATAGTGCGCCTCTCATCTCCGAATTGCTTCGCATCAGCTTCGATTTCTTGAATCATCAATTTGTTAATTGCCGATTCACTCGCCAACAAATTTTCAAGCTTTGTTTTTTCTTGTCGTAACGTTGCGACTTCTTTTTCAAGCTTAATAGACTCCAATCGTGCCAAATGACGCAAGCGAATTTCGAGAATATCATCCGCTTGCCGATCCGATAATTCAAACGCGCGCATCAATGCCAATTTTGGCTCATCCGATTCACGAATCATACGGATCACTTCGTCTATATTCAAGAAAATAATCAAACGGCCTTCAAGAACATGAATACGATCGGCAACTTTATCTAAACGATGCTGAGAACGAGACGTAATCGTTGAAAAACGGAAGCTTATCCATTCTGTCAGAATATTACACAGTGTTTTCTGTCTCGGTCGGCCGTCGGTGCCTATCATGACAAGATTAATTGAGATTGACGAGTCTAGACTGGTATACGCAAGCAGCATGTTGATAAACATCTGCTGATCAATTTTGCTAGACTTCGGTTCAAATACAAGACGAACTGGAGCAGTTTTACCTGATTCATCTCGTATGCAATCAAGGATGGAAAGCATTGACTGCTTTAAGTTTTGCTGCTCCGTCGTGAGTGATTTTTTGCCGAGTTTGACTTTTGGATTGGTTAGCTCCTCTACTTCCTCAAGGATTTTTTGGCTAGATGTATTTGGTGGTAACTCGTAAACTACAATCTGCCATTGACCGTGCATCATCTTCTCGATCTTCCAACGTGCACGAACTTTGAGGCTGCCACGACCTCTTATGTATACTGAAAGAATATCAGCAGGGCTAGAAATCAGTTGACCCCCTCTAGGAAAATCTGGGCCAGTAATAAAGTTCATTAAACTTGCATCATCAAGTTTTGGATTACGAATCAATGCCACCGTAGCTTGTGCTACTTCACGCAAGTTGTGCGACGGTATCTCTGTCGCAAGGCCAACTGCAATGCCTGATGCACCGTTGAGCAAAACAAAGGGTAAACGAGAAGGTAACAAATGAGGTTCTTCTTGTGAACTGTCGTAGTTAGGAATGAAATTCACCGTTCCTGAATCAATTTCATCGAGTAACAAACTAGCGATCGGGGTAAGACGTGCTTCGGTATATCGCATCGCTGCTGCTCGATCGCCATCTCGGGAGCCAAAGTTGCCCTGACCGTCGATAAGCGTGTAACGCATCGAAAAATCTTGTGCCAAACGTACGAGTGCATCGTAAGCGGATTGATCACCATGCGGATGAAATTTACCAAGGACATCACCTACAACTCTAGCGGATTTAACTGACTTAGCATCAGCAAATAATCCCATTTCTTTCATCGCGAAGAGAATACGTCGCTGCACTGGCTTTTGACCATCACAAACATTTGGTAAAGCACGTCCTTTAACAACACTGATCGCATAGTCAAGATACGCATGCTCGGCGTAAACACCAAGGGTTAATGTGCCATTGTCATCTTGAAAAGATAAATCTTGTTGTTTCATAAGGCAAAAAACGTTAGCTCATAAATAATGTGAAAAGTCAGGTAGCCATTAGAGCCATACCTTTTCATTCCTTCATATCAGCCTCTGAATAAACTTCTAAAATGACTGAAGACCTCAAAACAAATATATACAAGTCTACTTATAAATAAATGACAAGCTTAAAAAGCAGCATCATAGATGCTTAGATCAAGCTAAATTTATTCGAAGTGAAAAACTATACTTTTTTTTCGTATAGTTACGAATACTCATTAAAATGTGAAAGGCAGCTGATATCTACTGAGATTAATAAATATCAGCTTCGATCTCATTGCCCTTAGACTCAAGCCAACTACGCCGATGTGCTGATTTAGCCTTGGCCATCAACATATTCATGGATGTTACTGTCATATCGAAATCAAGCTGTCCAAGAGCAATGGGACTCAAGCGACGTGTATTTGGATTCATCGTTGTCTCCCATAACTGAACCGCACTCATTTCTCCAAGACCTTTGAAACGATTAATAGACAATTCATTTTTCTTTACACCATCCTTACGCAACTTCTCAAGAATTACAGAAAGCTCACTTTCATCAAGTACATAATATTTCTGTACCGGTTTCTTCCCACGCGCCCCGACGTCCACACGATACAATGGTGGCCGTGCAACAAAAATATGTCCTTGTGTAATCAACTTTGGAAAATGTCGAAAGAACAGCGTTAGTAGTAATACTTGAATATGAGATCCATCAACATCTGCATCCGACAAAATACAAATTTTTCCATAACGTAGATTGGATAAATCAAGATCATCTTTCGGACCATGAGGGTCCACACCAATCGCCACAGAGATATCGTGAACTTCATTATTAGAAAAAAGGCGATCGCGTTCAGTTTCCCAAGTATTCAATAACTTTCCACGCAACGGTAAGATCGCTTGGTATTCTTTATCACGTCCCATCTTCGCTGATCCACCAGCAGAATCACCTTCCACCAGAAAAAGTTCATTACGCATGATGTCTGTCGTTTCACAATCGGTCAGCTTCCCGGGCAATATCACCACACTCGAACTCTTCTTCTTCTCAATTTTTTTCAGAGCCCGCGTGCGTTCCTGAGCTTGACGAATTACCAGTTCAGCTAGCTTTTTGCCATACTCGACATGATGATTAAGCCATAACTCAAGAGCTGGACGAATAAACGATGAAACTAGTCGTATAGCATCGCGGTTATTCAAGCGCTCTTTGGTTTGTCCTTGGAACTGTGGATCACGAACTTTCAACGACAGCACAAACGATACACGTGAAAATACATCCTCTGGCAAAATTTTGACACCCTTCGGGTGAAGGTTATGAAATTCGATGAATCCATGAACAGCCTGAAAAATACCCTCACGTAAACCAGATTCATGAGTCCCGCCTGCTGGCGTCGGAATTAAGTTCACATAAGATTCTCGCACGGTCTCACCCTCTTCTGTCCATGCAACAGACCATGCCGCTCCCTCACCTTCTACAAAACCATCTTTATTATCGGAAGCAAATCTCCCTCCCTCAAAGAAAGGAATTAATGGTTCCACGCTGTTGAGCAATTCGAGTAAATAACTGTGCAAACCCTGCTCGTAAAACCATGACTGTGTTTGAGATTTTTTTTCTTGCAGAAGTGTCAAACGCACTCCAGGTAACAATACCGCTTTGGAGCGTAACAAACACTGCAGTTCCCCAATCGGCAACTGCAAACTGTGAAAATATTTCTGATCCGGCCATACTGTCACTCGCGTGCCGCTCTTCTTTTCTCCACTTTTTACCGGCCGGGAATTAAGCACTACACTAACATCTCCCCCTGAAAACTCAATATTCGATACTCTATTTTCACGCCAGACAGTCACTGCCAAACGAGTTGATAATGCGTTTGAGACAGATACACCAACACCATGTAAACCGCCAGAAAAAGCGTAAGCACGACCATTCGTTGTGTCAAATTTTCCTCCAGCATGCAAACGAGTAAACACAATTTCAATGACTGACACGCCTTCTTCTGGGTGTAGACCTATAGGGATACCCCTCCCGTCATCCTCAACGGATACCGAACCATCATCATGCAACGTCACAAGGATTTCTTTGCCATATCCATCCAAAGCCTCATCACAGGCATTGTCGATGACTTCTTGAATAATATGAAGAGGATTCTCCGTACGAGTATACATACCTGGGCGTTGCTTAACCGGATTAAGTCCTTTCAAGACCTTGATTGAAGCTTCGCTGTACTTCGTGACTGTGTTTTTTTTCAGCATAATGGAAATGAAAAAGCGCACTACACATATTTATCCACAGTCGGTGTGGATAAATATGTGGAAAAGCAGTTATCACATTGACACAATCATCAGCATATCAACAACTTGCCTTTCCTTGCCTATTTTTAAAGCGAATGAAGTCATGTATCGAATAGAAGCCTGAAAGCTATTGAAGCCGTAAAATTTAATAAATCAGTACAATTCGGTACGCTGTTTTTTTTCTAACATTTCCCAACGTTCAAGCGCTTCAAGTAATTCCTGCTCAATAACTTCAAAACGTTCTGAGAGAGTAACAGCATAATGAGGATCCTTTGCATAGAGAATCCCATCTTCTAATTTCCGGTAGATAAGGGTTTGTTCGGTTTCGAGCGATGTAATCATTTGAGGCAAAGCATCAAGCTCCCGCTGTTCCTTATAACTAAGTTTAACAGGACGATTCTTCATACGACCCTCGGTCGTTGTAATCTTCTTCTCTAGAGATTCTTTCGATGATGAAATACGTTTGGAAGCAGAGAGCATCTGCCCACGCTCCATCTGTACCTGCCAGTCGCTAAAACCACCTATATATTCTTTCCATTGTCCGTCATCCTCCGCTACAACCACTGAGGTAACAACGTTGTCGAGAAAAGTTCGATCGTGGCTCACTAGAAATACCGTACCGCCATACTCCTGCAGTAACTCTTCAAGTAATTCAAGTGTTGGGATATCCAGGTCATTGGTTGGCTCATCAAGCACCAATACGTTAGTCGGCCGCGAGAATAATCGAGCGAGTAACAACCGATTACGCTCCCCTCCCGATAGAGAACGCACTGGTGAACGTGCTCGCTCCACAGAAAACAGAAAATGTCCAAGATAACTTATGACATGCTTCTTTTCGCCGTTGATCTCAATCCAATCACTTCCTGGACTGATCGTGTCAATTAGGGATTTTTCTGGATCGAGCTGTATGCGTGATTGATCAAAATACGCGACCTGTAAGTGTGTGCCAATACGAATCTGCCCATGATCAGGGCTCAATTCGCCAAGTATCAATTTGAGCAAAGTTGTTTTTCCAGCGCCATTCGGTCCGATCAATCCAATTTTTTTGCCACGCATCACTGTCAAAGTTACATCGTTCACTACAGTACGAGTTCCAAATGTTTTAGTGATGTTCTTCAACTCTGCCACAAGCTTTCCAGACTTCTCGGCCTGAGAAACATCCATTCGTACATTTCCCTCTATTTCACGTCGGTCCGATCGACATAAACGCATGTCTTCCAAGCGCTCAGAACGAGCAATACTACGCGTGCGACGCGCTTCCACACCCTTGCGAATCCATATTTCTTCTTTTGCAAGAAACTTATCAAACTTCTCGTTTTCAATTCGCTCAACTTCCAATTGTTGAGCCTTACGAACCTGATACTGTGTAAAATTGCCAGAGTACGTGAGCAAACGTCCTCGATCAAGTTCAACAATTCGCGTCGCAACATGATTAAGAAAACTTCGATCGTGTGTGACAAACAAGATAGTTCCACGAAACCCTATCAAAAGATCTTCAAGCCAACGAATTGTCTGGAAATCAAGGTGATTAGTCGGTTCGTCAAGTAGCAAAATATCTGGCTGCGCAACCAAAGCTTGTCCCAATGAAACACGTTTCTGCATCCCACCAGACAATGTGCTGACTAGTGCATTCGCATCGAGACCAAGCTGATCGATCGTCGTTTCTACCCGTGTCTTAAGATGCCATGAATCCGTTGCATCCAAAGAAGTTTGCAAAGCATGCAAGCGTAAAAGTAACGCATCATGCTGAACTTCATCGTCAACCTCTTTTAATAATCTTAGAATAGAATTGTATTCTGACATCATAGCCTGCAGGGATCCCAACCCAAGCTCCACCGCATCGAAGACACTCAGATGTGGATCGAAGGTAAATTCCTGAGGTACATAGACCGTGTTAAGCGAACTTTGACGAGCAACAAGACCTTCATCCAGCTCAATCAAATCAGCCGCAACCTTAAGCAACGAGGATTTGCCTGCGCCATTTCGACCGATCAATCCGACTCGTTCACCCTCTTCCAGTGAAAAATCAGCACTATCAAGCAAGGCGACGTGACCAAACGCGAGTTTTGCACCGGTAATAGAATACAGAGACATTTGTGGAGAAAATAATAAACGACGAAGAATGCCATTGTACTGCCTTGATAAGGATTCACCACCCCCGGTGGCTACATCGCCTCAACGCGTTTCCAGAAGCGCCAATCGCAACACTACCAATTTTTGAATATTAGATAGATCCATCGCAGAAATTACAATCATTCAAAAATAATGTAGATTGAAAATAGGGATAAGCCATTGCACGTGACATAGACCATCGCTTAATGCCTCTTATTGGTTAAGGTACGGTAAAATGCTTTAAAAATTTACCTTATGGGCTAGCATGAGCAACGAGCTAATTTCAGGATCTAATTTCATCCGTAACATTATCGACGAAGATAATCGGAATCAAAAATGGGGACAACGCGTAGAAACACGTTTTCCTCCAGAGCCAAATGGCCATCTTCATATCGGGCACGCGAAAAGCATTTGCGTGAATTTTGGCATAGCACGCGACTACGGTGGTATCTGTCATCTTCGCTTCGATGATACAAATCCAGAAAAAGAAGAAAAAAAATATGTCGATGCCATCATTGAAACGGTTAAATGGCTCGGTTTCTCCTATCAACAAGGTGATCAAGAGCATTTGCACTTTGCCAGCGATTATTTCGAGAAACTATATCAATGTGCTGAGATTTTAATTCAACGCGGGCATGCTTACGTTGATAGCCAAAAAGCCGATCAAATTCGCGCAAACCGTGGTTCTTTAACCGAGCGAGGCATTGATTCACCTTTCCGATCGCGTACCTTTGAAGAAAATCTACATCTGTTTCGACGGATGCGCGCCGGTGAATTTCCCAATGGCCAACATGTGCTGCGCGCAAAAATCGATATGGCGTCTCCGAATATCAATATGCGCGATCCAGTAATCTATCGAATTCGTCATGCATATCATCATCGCACTGGGAATTCATGGTGCATCTATCCAATGTACGCATATGCTCATCCCCTCGAAGATGCTATCGAAAACATCACACATAGCCTTTGTACACTCGAATTTTCAGATCAGCGGCCATTCTATGATTGGGTGCTCGAACGACTCACAGAAGCAGAAGTATTTTTACGTCCGATGCCACAGCAAATCGAGTTTGCACGGCTAAAGCTGGCTTATTCCATCACCAGCAAACGTCATCTTCGGCAGTTGGTAGATGAAGGATACGTGGACGGCTGGAACGATCCGCGCATGCCAACACTGGCTGGTCTACGTCGCCGTGGCTTCACGCCTGAGAGCATAAGACTTTTCTGCGATCGAATTGGAGTCTCGAAGGCAGATTCATGGATCGATATAAATATTTTGGAGAAAGCATTACGTGATGATCTCGATCCCAAAGTACCACGTTCATTTGCTGTACTTGATCCCATTAAATTAATCATTGATAACTATGCCCAGAATTCACAAGAAGATTGCGAAGCACCAGTGCATCCACAACATCCTGAACGAGGGATACGCACTTTCCCACTATCACGTGAATTGTGGATCGAGCGTGAAGACTTCCAAGTTAATCCAGTCAAGAACTTCTTTCGTTTGTTCCCTGGAAATAAAGTGCGTTTACGCTATGCTTACGTGATTGAATGCACTTCCTTCGACACAGATATTGATGGGAAGATCACAGCTGTACACTGCCAATATTTTCCAAACAGTAAATCAGGAACACCGGGTGCTGACAATTTCAAGGTAAAGGGAAATATTCATTGGATCAGCACGGCACATGCAGTTCATGCAGAAGTACGAGTTTACGATCGACTCTTCACACACCCGAATCCCGAGGTCGACGAAAAAAATTTTCTGGAAGCCATCAATGCAAATGCTAAACATGTGCTGCAAGCCTTCGTCGAACCGGGTCTCACACATGTTGGTAAAGAGGATCGTTTCCAGTTCGAGCGTCATGGATACTTCGTCGTGGATCGCTACGATTCGCAACCTGATAAGCCAGTATTCAACCGTATTGTGTCATTGAAAGACAGTTGGTCTACTAAATCAAAAAAAGATAAGAGTTAAGAAAAACACTTACTTACGCATAAAAACGATATGTCTATGTAACTTGACTATGCCACACTGCATATCTCCCACAATAGGCATATCAAGCTACAATAAAGTTACAACTTCCCCCTGCATATCAGAGGAAGTCGAAAAAATCTAGTCACCTTTTAGAATCTCAGATTCTTCCACGATTAAAAAAAGAATAAAACTGCAACGTGCTCTAATATGGCCATGATAGCTTAAGGTGAATTTAGAGAAAGTTCTATAGGCAACTTTAAGAATGAGGAAATTTCTAGATCAATATATCAAGTAAGTTCTAATGTTTTTAAGTTTTTGTAGTATCAATGCCCAGCAATGATCATTTCCTCGATTAGGATCGATCCAACTTCCTTTGTGCCACGAACCAATGTATCAGCACCTACAGCGACAATCTTCTGGAACATATGGTTCAGATTTCCTGCCAGTGTAATTTCTTCTACCGGATATTGAATTTCACCACCCTCGACCCAGAATCCAGCCGCACCACGCGAATAGTCCCCGGTCACATAATTCACACCTTGTCCCATCAACTCTGTCACTAGTAAACCTGTGCCAAGTTTTTTAAGCATTGTGCAAAAATCATCGGTCGGTTGTGTTTCCGTGCTATAAAGTCTTAAATTATGCGATCCACCAGCATTACCAGTCGTCTCCATACCCAACTTACGCGCAGAGTATGTTGACAAAAAATATCCTTCGACAACTCCATGTTTAACAACATCGCGCCGATGCGTACGAACGCCTTCATCATCATATGGTGCGCTACCCATCGCCCGCAGAATATGTGGGTCTTCCTCAATACCAATATGCGACGCAAAAATCCTTTTCCCAAGGCTATCAATGAGAAATGTCGCTTTTCGATACAGCGCACCTCCGGAGACAGCTTGCACAAAGGCACCAATTAGACCTGCCGCAAGCGGAGCTTCAAACAAAACAGGACACTTTCGCGTAGATAGCTTACGAGAATACAGGCGTGCAAGCGCCCGCTCAGCCGCATATCGACCAATTGCTTCTGGGTTAG
Source organism: Candidatus Pandoraea novymonadis (assembly GCF_003004665.1). Lineage (GTDB taxonomy): Bacteria > Pseudomonadota > Gammaproteobacteria > Burkholderiales > Burkholderiaceae > Pandoraea > Pandoraea novymonadis. The sequence continues at coordinate 224,558 of NZ_MUHY01000001.1, read as the reverse complement.
CCAGATCATCGGCCAATCGTTTAGAAGAATACCAACTATCACGTTGCATACCATCTCCCGAACCCGCAATCGGGGAGACTGAAAGGTGATGGTGAGAGTACGGATATCCCTCTAAGAATCCCTTTGTGGTTCCAAAAAAGAATTGGGAATGCTGTGCTGATACACTGGCTCCTTCCGAATTATGGATCAGAGAACTCGTACCAAATGCCGCTTGTTCACATCGATGCGCCAACTCAACTGCCTTATCAGGCGTAATTTCCCATGGATGAAAAAGAGATAAATCCTGCGGATGTTTCTCTAATAATCTCCCCTCTGCCAAGCCCGCACAGTCATCTTCCGCAGTAAAACCAGCAATGTCATACGCGGCACTCACTGTGTCATATAGTGCTTTTTTGGAAAAATCAGATGTACTCGCGTTACCGCTACGCTGACCGATAAAAACTGTTATACCAACTGATTTATCATGTTTCCGCTCTATTGTTTCGATCTTACCGCAGCGGACAGACACGGATAAACCATCCCCTTCACAGATTTCTACAGCAGCGTCGGTAGCGCCTATCAACCGCGTGTATTGCAACACATCACTGACGATTTCCTTGAGTTGATCTTGAGTATGCATGAAATTCGAATTCACAGAAGACATCGACACCATTCAAAAAGAATTAAGAGAACGTTATCTTATCGCGTCTCGATTACCTCTGGTGGATCTTTAGACAAACTATTTCAGTCCTTATTGACCAATACATAAACACGAATACCCCTAACAGTCAAACACTAGCAGTACAATATCGCATATGACATTAGACCATTTTCATCCTCACACTTTTCAAGAAAGTATTAATATAAAAGAAGCACCGAGCAAATCTCAACGCAAACGGGAGATGCTTGCTTTGCAAAAGCTAGGAGAATCTCTCATTGGACTTTCAAAAGAAAGTCTCAAGCATATGACACTACCCGAAAAAATTGCCGATGCCGTCAAAGATTGTCAACGCATTACAGCACATGAAGCTCGTCGTCGTCAGATGCAATTAGTCGGGAAAATCATGCGCACACTAGATAAAACTGAAGTTAATAGAATCCGTACAGCACTGGATACCATTAAAGGAATTTCTAATCCTGAAACAGCTAAACTGCGCTGCCTCAACCGTTGGCGAGAACATCTACTAACTGAAAACGAAGCACTTACAAGGTTATTAGCACAGTATCCAGATGCAGCTGCTCAGCAGTTACATACATTAATTCGCAATGCTCGGCGAGAAAAAATGCAAAGTAAACCATCCAAAGCATTTCGTGAATTATTTCAAGTATTGAAAACTTTACTCTACCCAGACAACACATCTATGGATTCCAAAAAAATCTAGATCCAAAGAAAAGTATGTACCATCACGCCATACGTTTTCAAAGCAAGGGGATACATAATATTTCCAATCAATATTAAAATAATATTTGTCTTGACTTTATATCAATTTACCGCAAATAAAACTAACGTAGTTATAAAAAAAGTATCCATGCACTTTAAATCCACATTACTAAAATAGTAATAGTCTATGAGACTCGACATTAATAAGTAGCGGAAGAAAAACCTAGATTTCCGATGATTCACATGACCTTATGAAGAAATCAGTCTGAAACATGAAACTCATACAGCTTCTCCAAACCGCCTTCAAATAGAGGAGAGGCAAAGATTTCGCTGAGCCGACGTCACTAGAAAAGAATGTTCAGCTGATAAAAAAACAATCCCTACCTTTATGACCGTAAAATCCATTTACGCATTCATACCAAATATCATTTGATTACACAAAGTTCCAGCCATCCGTGACTTCGTTCATGCGACCTTAAGCATTCGTGGTCCATGTCGAAAAACAATCAATTAAGGAAACACTCAAAAACACTATCTCGTCCAAGCAACTTCTACCGACCATAAATAGCTAATTTTATTGATCTAACTAATAAGCGATCCTCATACTGTCAGATAAGAAAAATACATCTATGTGTGCAATATTCAATGTCAGATTTCAATCTGCTCATGAATGTTTCACAGTAGTGTTTAAAAAATTAGCACGGTAATATATGAGCTCATCAATTGATTCATGGATGTCAGCCAAGGCTGTATGTGCACTACGCTTCTTAAAACCCCTGTACACACCAGGCTCCCAGCGACGACAAAGTTCCTTCAGGGTGCTAATATCGAGATTTCGATAATGAAAAAATGATTCAAACTTCGGCATGTAACGCGCCATGAAGCGACGGTCCTGACAGATCGAATTGCCACACATCGGCGATTTATTCGAGGGCACATACTCAGACAACCATTCTATTAATTTCTCCTGAACAGTCTCTTCATTAAATATTGAAGACTTAACTCGCTTGATTAAACCGGAGCGGCTATGCGTCAGTTTATTCCAATCATCCATGCCATCAAGCACAAGATCAGGTTGATTAATCGCAAATACCGGCCCTTCAACACGCTTGGTCAACGTAGAATCTGTCACAACCACTGCTATTTCAATTATACGATCGACATCTGGTCTTAAACCAGTCATTTCCATGTCTAACCAAATCAAGTTGGACTCGTGCCACCCGAGGATTATCTGTTCAGCTGCAAGTGAATCGAAAGTGCTAGGAGTATCGGGCATAAGATGAATAAGATTAAGAAATAAGAAAGAATTTGCAATTTTCACACACTTTGAATTACTCTCAAACGTATGCTGAATTATCTTTTTATATCTTTGCTCTTAGCCATGGTCATCACCAAGCTGTGGCTTGCCTCACGCCAAATTCGCCACGTCACCGCAAATCGCAGTTTGATACCGAAATATTTTTCTGAAAGCATTACCTTAAAAGATCATCAACGTGCTACTGATTACGCCTTAGCCCGTACCAAACTCAGCATCATAGAAACCTTGGCACAATCTGTCCTACTTATTGCACTGACGCTGATGGGAGGACTGCAAATCCTACATCTCACTGTCAGTAAATGGCTTGGAGATGGTTACATCGGACAAATTACCTTAATTAGCATGGTACTTCTGATTTTTAGACTCGCAGATTTACCTTTTAGCTACATTCGCCAATTCATAATTGAGCAGCGCTTCGGTTTTAACCGAATGTCATTCGCTCTATTCGTTACTGATATGCTCAAAGGCTCAGTGCTTGTCCTGATCCTTGGTTTACCGATATTATTCTTCATTTTGTGGGTGATGCAGGAAACAGGGTCAGTGTGGTGGTTGTACACGTGGCTCGTATGGGTCAGCTTTAACTTTTTTTTGATACTCCTCTATCCAACAGTTGTCGCTCCGATATTCAATAAATTCGAACCTTTGAGAGATCCCTTATTGACCAAGCGTATTGAGGGTCTGATGAAACGCTGTGGCTTTTCTAGAAATGGTCTATTCTCGATTGATAGTAGTCGACGTTCCACACATGGCAATGCATATTGCACAGGGTTTGGTCCCTCGAAGCGAATCGTTTTCTTCGACACATTGATTGAACGCCTATCCCACGCCGAAATCGAATCTATACTAGCTCACGAACTTGGACATTTTAAACAACAACACGTCACAAAACGTCTCATTGCCATATTTATGCTCAGCCTCGCATTCCTTTTTCTGCTTGACTTGCTAGCATATCAGACTTGGTTCTATACAAATCTCGGTATACAACCATCAATACGACCTGACACCAATAATGCACTCAAACTCATCTTATTTTTCCTAATTTTTCCGGTTTTTGGATTCTTCGCTGCCCCCATCAGCAGATTAACTTCACAAAAACAAGAATTTGAAGCAGATGCCTTCGCTGCAAAGCAAACAAAGACATCTAATTTAGTCGATGCACTCGTGAAACTTTATAAAGAAAATGGATCAATCCTAACATCTGACTCCATTTATGCCTCCTTCTACTATTCCCACCCACCTGCCTCGCAGCGCATTAACCGATTGTTAGAGGACATGCATGAAGCGAGTTAATAAGGATCAGAAAAACAACATATCCAGCCAAGAAATCACACCGAATATCCCTTTATTGCAAGGGTGTGTCGTCGCTGCGCATGGACGACATTATGTGGTCAAATTCGGCGCTGAAAATATCCTCTGTTTCCCGCGCGGCAAACACAGTAAAATTACCGTAGGTGATCAAGTCACCTGGGCACGAGTGAGTATTAATCAAGGCGTAATCGAAGACATTTTACCTCGACGAAAATTACTACACCGCTCGGATCAATTCAAGAGCAAGTTGTTCGCAGCAAACATCGATCAACTATTGATCAGCGTCGCGACAGAGCCATACTTCAGCGAAGATTTTCTTGGAAGGGCGTTAGTAGCTGCCGAAGTAAATGATCTCAAACCGATCGTCATCCTGAACAAGATTGATATTACCAAGCACCTATCTGTTGCACGTGATAGGCTTGCCCTCTATTGTACCCTGGGTTATAAAGTGCTTGACATATCCATACGAGATAATCCAGCCGATGCTCGAGCACAATTGTTGCCATATCTCAATGGACAATCCACGCTATTGCTTGGACAGTCTGGTGTGGGAAAATCTACGCTTATCAATCTTCTCGTGCCTAATGCTAACGTAGCTACACGTGAAATCTCAACAGTTATTAACTCAGGCAAACACACAACCACGTTTACTCAAATGTTTCATCTATCTGGAGGGGGTACACTGATAGATTCTCCAGGATTTCAAGAATTTGGTTTGTATCATCTGAATAAAAATCAGTTAGAACAAGGATTTCCAGAATTTCGAGGACTATTGAATTGCTGCCGATTTTATAATTGTTACCACCTGAAAGAGCCCGGTTGTGCCATTCTTCAAGCTTTGGTAGAAGAACGTATCCAACTGAAACGTTACACTCTTTACGTAAAACTAGTACATGAATCGAAGCAAAAAACACTGAGATAATTTAAATGTCAGGACCAGATGCGAAATTTCTTGAAAGACAATCAGCCATAAGTTTCGATTCCAAATCGACAGATATGCCTTCGTCACATCCATTCAATAAGCGATTTTTCTTATAGAGACATAACATCTTTCTTTCATTTTGATTATTTTTTAACTAAAAAATTACGATAGCCCATCGGGAATAATCATAAAAACCATTGAACTTTGACATATACTTCCTCTTTCCCTAATAGGGTGGTTTTTTCGAGAGCTTTTCACGAGCAGTGGCAATAGCATATTTCACTTGTGTGGGAGCAGTTCCTCCGATATGTTTTCGGCTCTCAATTATTCCTTCGAGTGTGAGTAAGCTAAATATATCATTCCCAATGAGAGGAGAGAAAGCTTGTAATTCCTCTAAAGAAAGGTCAGCGATATCAATACCACGTTCGGAACAGATGCGTACGGAGTATGCCACGATCTCGTGAGCGTCGCGAAACGGCATGCCTTTCTTGACAAGATAGTCGGCCAGATCTGTAGCTGTCGAGAAACCCTGTAATGCAGCATTACGCATTGCTTCTACATGAACCGAGATACCGGACACCATATCAGCAAAGATACGCAGCGTATCAACAACCGTATCAACGGTATCAAAGAGCGGTTCCTTATCTTCCTGATTGTCTTTGTTATATGCGAGTGGCTGGCTTTTCATCAAGGTCAGCAGTGCAATCAAATGACCATTTACTCGACCAGTTTTTCCACGGGCTATCTCTGGGACATCCGGATTTTTCTTCTGAGGCATAATTGAACTTCCTGTACAAAAACGATCAGCAAGATCAATAAAACCGATGCATGGACTCATCCATAGCACAAGCTCCTCTGAAAAACGTGAGATGTGAGTCATAACAATCGCAGCAGCAGCACAAAACTCAATGGCAAAATCTCGGTCTGAAACAGCATCGAGCGAGTTACTACATACTTCATCAAATCCCAGTGTCCTAGCAACACGTTCGCGATCAATGGGATAGCTTGTACCTGCTAAAGCCGCAGCACCAAGCGGTAACCTATTCACTCGGCGACGTATATCAATCATGCGCTCTGCATCACGGGAAAACATTTCAACATAAGCGAGCAAGTGATGACCGAAGGTCACCGGTTGTGCTACTTGTAAGTGTGTGAATCCTGGTAAAACAGTCGAACTATGCTGTGTAGCAAGATCAAGCAGTGCCAATTGTAAGTTATTAAGCAATATGCCAATGTGATCAATTTCACTACGCAACCATAAACGAATATCAGTGGCAACTTGATCGTTGCGCGAACGACCCGTATGCAAACGTTTCCCGGCATTACCAATCAATAAAGTCAGACGAGCTTCGATATTCAAGTGAACGTCTTCCAAATCTAGTTGCCATTCGAATTTGCCACACTCGATTTCACGACGTATCTGTGCCATACCACGCTGAATGTCATTGAAATCCTGTTCACAAATAATACCCTGTATGCATAGCATATCAGCATGAGCGAGCGAAGCTTCAATATCGAACAGAGCAAGACGTTTGTCAAAAAAAACAGAGGCAGTGTAACGTTTAACGAGCTCAGAAACAGGTTCGGAGAAACGAGCCGACCAAGCTTCATTTTTCTTGGAAAATTGGGATGTCATTATCGTGGCTACACAAAGAAAATCAATCGATCACGTCCTTTTATTTTGTATATCTCACACGGGAAAGTGTCTTATCATACGAAAAAATATTCCTTCCCCATTCTAACAATGCTTTCCACACAAAGGCGACAGAGTACATTGCATACGCAGTAACGATAATTACTCGAGAGATAAACCCCATAGTATGTTAAATGCATAATATAAACTTCTAAGCAATGAAAAATACACTCAAATGGAAATTTTCAAGATATCTCGAAGGTTCCTATCTAAGACATCATCATGAGTAAAGTTGCTACAGCATTTTTGGCTACTGGTCTTATCAAAGACCCAATGAAACAATTTATAGCAGTTAGCCTTCACACATCATCAATCTGATTAAAAAATCATCTTCCATATACACAAAAAAATACTATGCCAGACGTTCATATCTATTTTTAACCATCTATGAACATAAATAAAACCGCATCACTGCTCATCGCCAAGACTAGTGCTTAATCTTCGCGACGTAGGCTTGGGAACAACAGCACGTCTCGGATATTCGTCTTATCGGTGAGCAACATGATCAAACGATCGATACCAAGACCGCAACCTCCCGTAGGAGGCATCCCGTATTCTAGCGCACAAATATAATCAGCATCGTAATACATTGCTTCTTCGTCCCCTGCTGCCTTCTGTTCGACTTGCGCACGGAACCGCTTAGATTGATCTTCTGGATCATTAAGCTCCGAGAAACCGTTAGCAATTTCACGACCCGTGATGAATAACTCAAAACGCTCTGTCATCTCTGGCATATTATCGGAAGCCCGCGCCAATGGTGATACTTCGATTGGGTAGTCAATGATGAATGTAGGTTCCCAAAGTTGCCATTCTGTCGTTGCTTCAAAAAAAGCGAGCTGGAGTGCACCTAAGCCAGCATTGAGAAACTTAGGTGCATCTGTCTTGATGCCAAATGTGTTTAGGGTCTCACGCAAGAAATCTGGATCTACTAGCTGTGATTCGCTGAATTTCGGTACATATTTTTTAATAGCTTCAACGATAGTTAAGCGATGAAAAGGTTTTTCAAAATCTAGTTCACGACCTTGATACCTAATGATGGCGGTACCACTGGCATGGATCACTGCCTGACGAATCGCATTCTCAGTAAAATTCATCAACCACCGATAATCGGTATACGCCGCATAGAATTCCATCATCGTGAATTCTGGATTATGACGTGGCGAAACACCTTCGTTACGAAAATTACGATTAATTTCAAAAACTCGCTCAAAACCACCTACAATTAAACGCTTGAGATACAATTCTGGCGCGATTCGAAGAAATACCTGCATATCAAGTGCATTGTGATATGAGATAAATGGCTTCGCAGCAGCACCCCCGGGAATAGGATGTAACATCGGTGTCTCGACCTCCATGAAATCCTCGTCTATCATAAATTTCCTAATAGACGCAATAGCTTTGGAGCGAGTACGGAAGGTATCACGTGTTTCTGGCGAGGTGATCAAATCAACATACCTCTGCCGATACTTCGTTTCTTGATCAGTCAGTCCATGAAATTTTTCTGGCAGTGGACGTATTGCTTTAGACAAAAGACGTAACGTTTTAACCTTGATCGACAATTCGCCGGTACGTGTACGGAATAAAATACCAATCGCAGCAATGATGTCCCCAATATCCCACTGCTTAAAAGCCGTAAAAGTCTCAATCCCAACATCTTTTAAACTGATGAAAAACTGAATTTTCCCACTGCTATCTTGCACGCTTGCAAAAGCAGCTTTACCCATGATGCGCTTAAGCATCATCCTGCCAGCAATTGATACTGAGATAGGTGTTGCTTCAAGGGATTCATTTTCTACGTCTTTAAAACTATCTTGTAACTCAGCTGCCCTGTTTACAGGACGGAAATCATTTGGATATGCAATCCCCGCTGAACGTAAACTTTGTAACTTCGCGCGTCTCTCCGTGATAATTTGATTTTCATCTGGCGATAAGTTCTCTTTTTTTGAAGTCATTGAAATAGCCGAAGTGGCCTGAATATTTTCATCAGTCATGGTAAGAGAGAAAGTTCTTTAGGTAAAGCGCAAGATAGGCAGGAATGTTTTTTCAGCTCAGTGTGTGAGGAATCCCAAGCCAGAGAGAACTCCACGAGATCAGGTAGAGTCAGATAAGATATTGTCACCCAACTAGGACCTCCTACAAATAGTCCATAATCGATTCCAATCCCAAATTAGTGACAAAATATAATACAATCTCTCAGCTAATCATTTAGTTATCAGTCAACTTACGGTTCTATAAAAACAACCAAATCTTCATGATTAAAAATTTACATGGCTGTGGCTTTATCTCAATTCTCCATGCAACCTAGGTAAACCTGAGATAAATAAAGGTAACCGCTGTGCTATCAAAGCCAATCATGCGAGCAGCTTCGGAAGCAACTTCATACTCACACACCCTGTTTCAAGCTAGCAGAAATGAACTGGTCCAGATCACCATCAAGCACTGCACGCGTGTTGTTTATTTCGATATTAGTGCGTAAATCCTTAATACGTGACTGATCTAAAACGTAAGATCTAATCTGGTGCCCCCAACCTACATCGGTTTTGCTCGATTCAATCTTTTCTTGTTCAGCTTTGCGCATACGCATTTCAAATTCATATAGACGTGCGCGCAATATCGTCCATGCCTCAGCACGATTACGGTGTTGTGATCGATCATTCTGGCACTGCACAACGATGCCTGACGGGATGTGTGTCAAACGTACAGCCGAATCAGTCTTATTGATGTGCTGACCACCTGCACCAGATGCACGATATGTATCAGTTCGAACATCCGATGGATTAACGTCGATTTCTATCGAATCGTCTATTTCCGGGTATACAAATACGCTGGAGAAAGAAGTATGACGCCCACCAGATGAATCAAACGGCGACTTACGTACGAGACGATGCACACCAGTCTCCGTACGCAAATAGCCATAAGCGTAATCACCCGAAATCTTAATTGTAGCACTCTTAATACCTGCAACATCGCCGTCAGAATATTCAAGTACTTCTGTTTTAAATCCTTTTCGTTCACAGTAGCGCAGATACTGGCGAAGTAACATCGATGCCCAATCACAGGCCTCTGTGCCGCCAGCCCCAGCTTGAATATCGATAAAACAATTATTCGGATCAGCCAAATTATTGAACATCCGACAGAATTCCATATCAGCAACACGCTTACCTAAAGCCTTTGTGTCTCCTTCGAGAGTCAACAGGGTTTCTTCATCATTTTCTTCACGAGCGAGATCAAAAAGATCTTGTGTATCTTTCAAATCTTTACGTAGTGCGACCAGTGATGAAACTACACACACAAGCTGTTTCTTTTCTTTACCAAATTCCTGAGCACGCTTAGCATCTCTCCATATACTTGAATCTTCAAGTTCTTTATTGACAGCTTCCAGACGTGATTTCTTAAAAGCAAAGTCAAAGATACCCCCGTAGCTGTTCTTCTCGCGTAAGTAGATCAACTAGCGAGGATTCAATCAGATTTAGTCGTTCAGATTCCATAAAATTCGTGAAATTATGCCCAGTATAATCAACGCCGGATTATATCTGATAGGAAAGCCTAAATAAAAGGATTATTAAAAACTTGTCGCAATGATTTTTACGGGAATTTCGTTTCCGACAGGAAAATATTCGGAATTGATTCATTTTTGAAATGAGCTCGACGGACAGAAAGCTACAAAACAATCTATCAATATAGATTGATCTAAGTGTGCCACGTTCTATATATTAAAATCAAAGCGACACTTAAAAAAACCACCCATACAACCCAAGCCTAACGAAATAATATCTATTGTTAGACTCATAATTAGAAATTACCTTCTGAATTTAAGGTTCACGCCAGATTTCAAATTTTATGACAATCAGTACACGATTATGAGGATTACCCCACTTCGCAAAATAGAGTTCCCTCTCAACAACACAATTTACTTACTACGCAGTTGTGCTCGGAAAACTTTAAAAACTGGCCGTAGTAACCCGGCAATAGCCCGCTCAATAGTCTCATCCTTCAAGGTTCCTTGTGAGTCTTGCAAAGTAATACGAAATCCGAGACTTTTATCTTGTGCATTTAACCCCACGGCAGCACGCAACATACTATCACCCTTTGGACGGAACTCATCGAACAACACAACCGTCTCTACAAAACGACAATCAGGATTGCTTATCTGCGCATCCAACATGGTATCGATGATTGGTTGCACCGCCTGTTCCTGTGGCACTACAAGCGCAATGTCACGGGTAACCGGTGGAAACTTCGATATATCATGATAACTTGGCACATCACGCACAAACAAAGCATCAGCCACAATTTCAAATAGCACCGGAGCATGTGGAAAATCATACTTCTGCTGCCAACGCGGATGCAACTCGCCGATCCAACCAACACGACGGCCGTCAATTTCAATGGCGGCACTACGTCCGGGATGGAATGCAATATGCGTCTCGCTAACAAAACGCGCCACACGCGGGCAAAGCAACGCTTCCAGATCACCCTTAACATCGAAGAAATCAACTTGGCGTGTCGAAATACCCCACTGCTCTTCTAACACTGGACCATATGCCAACGCTGCCAACGTCAACGGTTGATGATACCGATCGAGGGCTAACTCGCCTGGAATTGCCGCATCATGCTGATGGTACGTACGAGCGATTTCGAAAAGACGCACTCGAGAAGCCTTACGATTCAAATTATAACGTACCACATTCAACAAGCTTCCAATCAATGTTGATCGCATTACAGCAAGATGACTAGCAATCGGATTCTGCAAACGAATCGGATTTACATTTCCAGCCAGATGAGCTTCCAATTCAGCATCGACAAAACTGAAATTCAAAGTCTCCTGATAATCACGCGCTGCCACTGCATGACGAAGTATATGCATCGAACGTTGTCCTTCTTGAATCGAGCGCATCTCGCCAGAAGCCATCGGCAAATTTGCAGGAATTCGATCAAATCCGTAAATACGCGCGACTTCCTCAATCAGATCTTCTTCAATTTCGATGTCAAAACGATGTGATGGAGGCGTAACTTCGAAAACACCATCCTGCACTACAAATAGCAGCCCAAGACGCGAAAAGATTGATGCTATTTCAGTTTCGCTCACATGCATACCAAGAATTTTGATAGCACGAGCAACACGCATTTTAACAGCACGACGTTGCGGTAATTTTACAATCTGATCTACGAGGGGTCCAGACTGTCCTCCGCAAATTTCAATAATGAGCTGAGTAGCACGTTCAAGTGCACGAACATTCATTTCGAAGTCAACACCACGTTCAAAACGATGTGAGGCCTCACTCGTGAAATTAAATTTTCGGGAACGACCTTGGATCGCTTCACGATAGAAGAATGCGCCCTCTAAAAAGATATGCTGGGTTTCCAAACTCACGCTCGTAGATTCGCCTCCCATAATACCTGCGAGGCTAATCGGACCACTTGCATCAGCTACAACTAATACAGATGAATCAAGCATGACGATCTGTTCGTTAAGCAGTTTCAGCATTTCACCTTTTCGCCCAAAACGAACATCAATATCTCCTTGTAATAAGTCCAAATCATAGACATGCAAGGGCTGTCCCAATTCAAGCATCACATAATTAGTGATATCGACGAGTACTGAAATGCTGCGCTGACCTGCACGTTCAAGTCGCTCAATCATCCAACGCGGTGTAGGCACAGAGACATTTATATCACGGATAATACGTCCGCCAAAACGACCACACCCTTCTATGGCACTGATACGTACAGGCAAGATATCAGTAATAACCGTCGGTTGCGCATCTCCCCAAGGTAAATCATGCAAAGTTGTCCCTGTAATTGCTGCAACTTCACGAGCAAGTCCGAGTAACGATAGACAATCCGCCTTATTAGGCGTTAGTTTAATCCTAAAACAAGTATCATCAAGATTGAGATATTCTCGAATATCAACCCCAATGGGTGCGTCTTCTGCGAGAATCATTAAGCCATCTCGATCACTAGATAGATTGAGCTCACCTGCAGAGCAAAGCATTCCTCTACTTTCAACGCCACGCAACTTACGAAGTTTAATAAAAAAAGGAGTTCCTCCTATTTGGGACGGTGGCAATTTTGCACCAACCATGGCAGCTGGCACCTTGATACCAACAGCAACATTTGTCGCGCCACAAATAATCGTCAACGGTACACCAATACCAACATCAACCTGGCAAACATTTAAATGATCTGAATTTGGATGCTTCGCAACCTCGAGTAGTTTCGCCACCACAACGCCGGAAAAGAGGGGCGCAACCGGAAACGTTTCCTCTACTTCGAGACCAGACATTGTTAAGGCCTGTGCCAACCCGTCTGTTGTAATATCTGGATCAACCAGGGTACGCAGCCACGATTCAGGAAATTGCATTGATCAAGTCGCTCAAAATAAAAAGTTCAGCACTAGTTTTGGACCATGGCATGGTCCAAAAAAATACCAAATTCGCAAAATAGACTACATAAATTGGCGCAAGAAGCGTAGATCGTTCTCATAAAATAGACGAAGATCTTCAACCCCATAACGCAACATCGTTAATCGTTCAAGACCAGAACCAAACGCAAAACCGACATGACACTCCGGATCAAGCCCCATATTCCGTAAAACGGTTGGATGCACTTGGCCTGCACCAGAAATCTCTAGCCACTTACCCGCATTCTTGCCTGTTTGAAAATACATATCAATTTCGGCCGAAGGTTCTGTAAATGGGAAGTACGAAGGACGAAATCGCACCTGAATATCATCGTTCTCAAAAAACTTCCTCAAAAAATCGGTGTAAATACCTTTGAGATCAGAAAAACTAACATCATCCGCAATCCACAAACCTTCTATCTGATGAAACATTGGTGAATGTGTAGCATCGAAGTCAACACGATATGTACGACCCGGAGCAATCAATTTTATCGGTGGTTTTTTCATATATGCATATCGAACTTGCATCGGGCTCGTATGCGTACGAAGCAACAATGGCTTGCCAGTATCGTCATTTCCTTCAATATAAAAAGTATCTTGCATCGATCGCGCTGGGTGATTCTCTGGACTATTCAAAGCGGTAAAATTAAACCATTCAGATTCAATCTCGGGACCATCAGCAACATCAAAACCAATCGAGCGGAAAATGTATTCCACACGCTCCCAGGTTTTAAGAACAGGATGCAAAGTACCATTTCCCATGCCACGGCCAGGTAACGTGACATCAATAATTTCAGTAGCAAGCCGGGCATCCAAAAGAGCATCACTCAATACCTGACGACGCTCCTGAAGAGCCATATCAATCTGATGTTTAGCAACGTTAATTGCAGCGCCTTCCTTCTTACGCATGTCAGGATCCAACTGGCCAATTCCTTTAAGAAATTTAGTCAGTTTTCCTGTCTTTCCAAGAAAACGTGCCTTTTCATTTTCCAGGGCAGCAATGTCAGAAGCAGCAGAAAATGCATGCTTTGCTTCGCAGACAATAAGTTCCAGATCCATAAGCTACTGGTTCAAATTTTTCAGATAAAACACCACAAAAACAAGCTAAAAAACAAAAGGGAGCTCAATAAGAGCCCCCTTGCTAACGATTGTCGCTCACGACGTTAAAGTGTAATCTTATACGGCAACGGCTGCTTTCGCCTGAGCAACAATCTCGGCAAACGCCGGCTTGTCGTTGATAGCCATATCTGACAACACCTTGCGGTCCAACTCAATCGAAGCTTTCTTCAGCCCAGAAATAAATACACTGTAGGTCATATCGTGCTGACGCACACCCGCATTAATACGGGCAATCCACAAAGCACGAAACACACGCTTCTTATTACGACGATCGCGATAGGCATATTGCCCAGCGCGCATAACTGCCTGCTTAGCAATACGAAAGACATTATTCCGACGACCGCGAAAACCCTTCGCAGCATCAATAACTTTCTTATGACGGGCCCTCGCAGTGACCCCACGTTTGACTCGAGACATATTTTTCTCCTAAAAGTCGGGGTTTAAGCAAAGGGCAACATTGCCCGAACAGCATTCAAATCCGAATCATGGACACCTACAGAACCACGCAAGTGACGCTTATTCTTAGTAGTCTTCTTGGTCAAAATATGACGTTTGAAGGCCTGAGCACGCTTAATGGTACCACCAGGACGCATGCGAAACCGCTTCTTTGCACTGCTCTTGGTTTTCATCTTTGGCACAAAAAACTCCATTCTTATATATGAACAAACAGGTGTTACACAAAATTTATGTACCTTCCAAAACCTGTGTTCACTTGGTATCAGAACCTATCCAAGATGAAGATTCATTTCTGATATTTTCTACGGACGAGGTCTTGCCAATGCAAAGTGGTCCCTAGCAAAATAATAAGTACACCAAGGACCACCAAAGAACTACTGCTTACTTTTCTTTGGGGCGAGCACCATAACCATGTGACGGCCTTCCATTTTCGGCATCTGCTCAATCTGAGCAATTTCCTCCAAATCAGCCTTCAAGCGCTCGATGACGCGCATACCAATCTCTTGGTGTGCCATCTCCCGTCCACGGAAACGCAATGTAATTTTCGTTTTGTCACCGTCATCCACCAAAAAACGTTTCAGACTCCGTAACTTAACATTGTAATCTCCATCGTCAGTGCCTGGCCGAAATTTAACTTCCTTGATAAGCACAACCTTCTGCTTAAGCTTGGCAGCGTGTGCCTTTTTCTGCTCCTGGTATTTGAACTTACCGTAATCCATCAGTCGACAGACTGGCGGCTGTCCATGAGGAGCAATTTCGACCAAATCGACGTCAGCTTCCTCTGACATCAATAAAGCCTCAGACAATTTCACAATGCCGATCGGCTCACCGTCAACTCCAACTAGACGCACCTCCGACACATTAATTTCGCCATTGATGCGATGCGACTTCTCGGTAGCGATGTTTCTCATCCTCAAAAAATAAAAAATTAAGCCGTGCTCACTGAACATGGATACTGAAAGAGCACTCCTTCGTAAGTTCCGCGCATAATGCATCAAGGGACATAATACCCAAATCCACACCACCACGGGCACGCACGGCCACCATATTTGCATCACGTTCCTGATCCCCCACAATTAACATGTAGGGTATTTTTTGGAGAGTATGCTCCCTTATTTTATAGCTAATTTTCTCGTTGCGCAAATCTGCCCGTGCCCTAAATCCTTCTTTTTTTAATCTTTGAGCAATAGCAAGCGCATAATCTGCCTGACCTTCAGCAATATTAAGCACAAGCACTTGTTCCGGTGCAAGCCATAAAGGAAATGCCCCAGCATAGTGCTCGATCAAAATAGCAATAAAACGCTCAAGAGATCCCAAGATAGCCCTATGCAACATCACAGGTCGTTTTCGGCTGTTATCCTCAGCCACATACTCCGCACCCAACCGCTCCGGCATAGAAAAATCAACCTGCATCGTTCCGCATTGCCACTCTCGCCCCAACGCATCCTTAAGCGTATATTCAATCTTTGGCCCATAAAACGCACCCTCCTCCTCGGCAATCAAAAAATCGCATCCGGACCGGCGCAATGATTCCATCAGGGCAAACTCAGCTTTATCCCAAACATCATCAGATCCGACGCGTTTCATCGGACGTGTAGCAACTCTATAAATAATCTCGAAAAAACCAAAAGTCCGATAAACCGCTTGCAAAAGTGCCGTGTAATTGACACACTCATCTAGAATTTGATCTTCCATACAGAAAATATGGCCATCATCTTGTGTAAAACCACGGACACGCATGAGTCCATGCAATGCTCCTGATGGCTCATTTCGATGACATTGACCAAACTCACCGAAACGCAGTGGTAAATCACGATAGCTATGCAGAGATGAATTAAAAATCTGTACGTGTCCAGGACAGTTCATTGGTTTTATTGCAAAATGGCGCTTCTCCGACTCCGTCGTAAACATGCTTTCTTTATAATTTTCCCAATGACCTGACTTTTCCCATAGTGTACGATCAAGAATTTGTGGGCCTTTCACCTCCTGGTATCCATTTTCGGAATAGATGCGTCGCATATAGTGTTCAATCTGCTGCCACAGCACCCACCCTTTTGGGTGCCAAAATACCATGCCTGGAGCTTCCTCTTGCATGTGAAACAAATCAAGCATGCGACCGATCTTACGATGATCACGCTTTTCAGCCTCCACCTGCCTATGTAAATAAGAGTCTTGGTCTTCTTTTTTAGCCCAAGCCGTACCATAAATGCGTTGGAGTTGCTCGTTATTTGAGTCACCACGCCAATAAGCGCCTGCGACTTTCATCAATTTGAAGACCTTGAGTTTTCCCGTCGATGGCACATGAGGACCACGACATAAATCAATGAAACTCCCTTCGCGATATAAACCAATCTCTTGATCGGAAGGAATCGATTCAATAATCTCAGCCTTATATTTTTCTCCCATCGATAGAAAAAGCCTGATAGCATCACCACGATTCATAACTTCACGAATAACTGGCTCGTCCTTCTTAACAAGTTCCTCCATTTTTTTTTCAATAGCTTCAAGATCTTCCAGTGTAAATGGACGATGGAACGAAAAGTCGTAGTAAAAACCGTTTTCAATCACGGGACCAATAGTTACTTGTGCCTCAGGAAATAGCATTTTGACAGCATATGCGAGCAAGTGAGCCGTTGAGTGACGAATAACATCGAGACCATCCAAATCACGATCCGTCACGATCACAAGATTGATATCACGATCAATCAAATAAGAGGTGTCAACCAATTTACCATCGACCTTTCCAGCCAAAGCAGCATTAGCTAAACTCCTGCCAATCGATGTAGCAACTTGCGCCACCGTTAAGGGTGCTTCGAACTGGCGCTCTGAACCATCAGGCAATCGTACCGAAATCATCTCATACTCCCCACACCAAAAAATCACACGCAATATATACAGTTCGCTGATTCTCTATATGATTTTTTATCACTCGACGAAAAACGGCCTCGGGAATTAGCCGAGGCCGTTTTAAATTTAACCAACTCATATTAAAAATAAGGCAGACAGTAAACTTTCTTTCAAAAAAGAGAGATCACATTACCTATTCCTTATCCATTTCATCCAATTTTCTATGGATTATATTGTATCTAATTCGTTGGTAGGCTCGATTGGACTCGAACCAACGACCCCCACCATGTCAAGGTGGTGCTCTAACCAGCTGAGCTACGAGCCTCTTACATTTTTGGATTATAACAAAAAATGACTAATCAAT
Organism: Candidatus Pandoraea novymonadis; assembly: GCF_003004665.1. GTDB lineage: Bacteria > Pseudomonadota > Gammaproteobacteria > Burkholderiales > Burkholderiaceae > Pandoraea > Pandoraea novymonadis. The sequence goes on along the minus strand of NZ_MUHY01000001.1, from coordinate 206,768 downwards.
GCTAGCTCATCAAATTAAAATGCATCTATTTTCCACGACGTGCGGACGCCACACCAATAACGTTAGAAAGCAAGGTAAGTGCTCGTTGTAACTGCCCTGAATCACCTATCTCAACTGTAAATTGCATAAACGCCTGGGAAGAATGAGACTTGGTACTTACCGCTGTAACATTAAGTTTCTCACGCGAGAATACTTCAGAAATATCTCGCAGCAGATCCTGTCGATCCATAGCCTCAATCTGAATATCAACAGGATATGTAGCTTTACCACGGCCTTCAAGCACATCAGTCGACCATGTCGTCTGAATCACGCGCTCCGGTGCACGCTTACGCATCGAAGCAAAACTCAGACACTTCTCTAAGTGAATCGAGACGCCCTTACCACATGTCACAAAACCCACAATCCGATCCGGAGGAACAGGACGGCAACATTTGGCTAGCTGCGTCAACAATGCATCAACACCCACCACCAATACACCGCTGCTGGCGCCTTGAGTTACGCTAGTATCCAGACTCTTCTTAGCAATGACTGCATCATCACGTACATCCGATATAGGGTCATTACCTACCAACGCCTGCTCAACCTGCCGCAGGCTGTATTCCTCCTTTGCAACAGATGCGTAAAGTGATTCGGGCGACTTAAAACCCAAACGTGAAGCTAAATCCTCAAGATTTACAGAGGTCTTTCCTTCTCTCTGCAAAGTTTTTTCAACCATGGTGCGCCCATATGCAATGGTCTCTTCCAAGTCAATAGCATTGAACCATGCCCTAACTTTCTGACGTGCGCGATAGCTTTGCAAATAACACAACTGTGTATTAAGCCAGTCACGTGATGGACCTCCTTGCTTAACAGTCACGATTTCAACCGTTTGCCCGTTATGTAATTGGGTATTAAGTGGCACCATCGCACCATCAACACGCGCTCCGCGGCAACGATGCCCTAACTCAGAATGAAGATGATAAGCAAAATCAATTGGCGTCGCACCTTGTGGTAAGGAAATAACACGTGCCTGCGGCGTCAGTACATAAATATGATCATCAATTGACGCATGCTTAAGTTGTTCCCATGACTGTGCCGCTGTATCAGCAGCAACCGTATCAGAAACATCATCTTTCCAGGCAAGTAACTGGCGCAACCATGCAATTTTTTGATCATAGACTCCATTCGCTGAGAAATCGCCACTATACCCATGGAATCCCTCTTCTTTGTAGCGCCAATGTGCCGCAACACCATACTCGGCAAAGTGATGCATCTCTTGAGTTCGAATTTGAACCTCAAACGCTCGACCATCATCGCCAATCACTACGGTGTGGAGTGACTTATACCCATTTGGTTTTGGACGCGAGATATAATCATCAAATTCTTTTGGAATCGGCTGCCAAAGATTGTGGATAATCCCCAGGACAGTGTAACAATCTTTAACATCGTCAACGATCACTCGGAACGCATGTACATCATATAACTCGGCAAAGTCGATCGCCTTCCCACGCATTTTTTTCCATATGCTAAAAATATGCTTTGGCCGACCTGAAACCTCTGCATTGATCTCTGAGCATGCTAGTTCTTCTCGCAGGCGAGCGACTGCCTCATGAATGAAACTTTGTCGTTCAACTCGCTTTTCATCAAGCAGCTTTGCAATACGTCTGTACGTACAGGGTTGCTGAAATCGAAACGCTAGATCTTCCAATTCCCACTTCAACTGCCAAATACCCAAACGATTAGCCAGTGGTGCGTAGATATCGAGTACTTCATGCGACACATCAGCAGAAGGCTCTTTTTTAACTGCAACATACCAACGCAAGGTCTGCAAACGAGATGCTAAACGGATCATCACCACCCGAACATCCTGAAACGCTAACAACATTTTACGCAGTGCTTCCACTTGCGTTTTTCGTGCAGAAACCACATCTCGATTCCGACCATTTTTTTTTGTCAGGACCTTTGCGCCACGCGAACCTACGCCAGATAATCGCTGCAGCTTACGCACGTCGAAAACCAGACCTGCAACTTCTACGCCGAATTTTTTCGTCAACACATCTTCAGTGTTATTGAAAAATTCCGATGCGGAAAATAGCACAGCGGCTTGATGTGTAGCAGCATCGACATGCAAGGTATCAAGAATTGACAACATGCCGCGTGCGTGCGCCATCACAGGCTCGCCTGACGACAATACAGCATCGCCACACAAAAGATCTCCAAAAGAAATCACTTCATCGAGGGTTACCAGCAATGGTGCCGTAACCGATATTTCATCCATTGCGAGTGAAATCTGCGAAGAATTCGTCATGTCAAAATTTAAGCTATGGAACCTCGAAAGCATCGTGATAGTTATTGATCGCAATGTGTCATCACCAGATGACTTAGCCAATCAATATCAAGCAATGTAAAAAGACGTGTATATTCGTCGAGAACCTTTCTACTTCGGACCATGTATTAAATGCAGTCTCCTTTTGGAGGGATAAGATTAAAATTACTCTCCTGCCAAACAACGAAAAACATCAGAATCTTTTTCTACCCTCTAACAACGAGCCATACCAAACACACATCATTAGATGTAAGCCAAATCAGTATTGCTATCTTTAATTTCAGAAATTACATAGTCCCAGAAATCCCATTCTCGTTAAGCCACATCGTCCAGAAAATACTATCAAAGTAAACCTCAAATCATTCTTTTGAAAAATTACTCTAATCTTTCAAAAGAATGGCATGCTTCTTAACCGATTTAGCAATCTTTTCAATTATTTCACAGCTGTTATTACATTTTTTATGTTTTTATGATTAATAGGTCTGTTGGCATAACCCCAAGTCAAAATACGTTAACGTATAGGTGTACGCGATGACATAGCACTCTCAAATACACCACAAGCACTCATGATCTCCTCTTTAAGTTTTTTGAATTGATAAACTATATCACTAGAATTGATGCCGGGAATATCGATCGAACCAGCGTATTCCTCAAAAATCATTCGTGCCCATAAATTCTAACGATAGAGTGGAAATATAAATGAATACAACACTGATCGAAAAATGTTACTCAAGAGAATCAATGGCCTACGACGTTGTCGTTGTTGGAGGTGGCGCAGCAGGGTTGGCTGCAGCAATTCGTATCAAACAAAGAGCGATAGAAGAAAATCAGAAAATTTCTGTTTGTGTAATTGAGAAAAGCGCTGAGATTGGTGCTCACATCCTTTCCGGAGCCGTCATGGACCCAAGTGCCATGTATGAACTTCTCCCGAACTGGAAAGCACATGGAGCACCGATTAAAACAGCTGTAACCCAGGATCAATTCTTATTCCTATCTGAAAATAAGGCTAAAGCCATCCCTAACTGGTTGCTTCCTTCCTGCTTCCAAAACAACGGAAACTATATCGTGAGCTTAGCTAACGTCGTACGTTGGCTTGGGAAACAAGCCGAATTACTAGGTGTTGAAATTTTTCCAGGCTTCCCGGCTGCCGAAATTCTCTATAACGAAAATGGTGCTGTCATTGGCGTCGCAACGGGCAATATGGGTGTCGGCTATGATGGACAGCCAACGGAGCACTTTCAACTCGGCATGGAACTGCATGCTAAATATACGCTGTTTTGTGAAGGCTCCCGAGGGCACCTTGGCCGTCAACTCATTCATCAATTTTCACTCGATCAGGATAGTGATCCACAAACCTATGGTATCGGGATGAAAGAACTCTGGGAAATCGATCCTGCCAAACACGAGGAGGGATTAGTCATACATACGGCTGGTTGGCCACTGGATAATGCAACCTATGGAGGTTCATTTCTTTATCACATGGATAATAATTTAGTAAGCATTGGTTTAGTTGTTGGCCTCGATTATACCAACCCTTATCTCTCACCGTTCGAGGAATTTCAACGTTATAAAACGCATCCACAGATACGTCACTTTCTTGAAGGGGGTAAACGCATCTCGTATGGAGCGCGTGCTATTACCACCGGCGGCATCCTCTCTCTACCAAAACTTGTCTTTCAAGGAGGGGCATTAGTGGGTTGTGAGGCAGGCTTTTTGAATGTATCACGAATGAAGGGCAGCCATGCAGCGATCAAAAGCGGTATTCTCGCAGCAAATGCAACCTTTGATGCCATTATTGAGGGTCGCTCACACGACGAACTAAATGCCTACCCCTTATCCTTCAAGGGATCATGGCTACACGAGGAACTAAAAAAATCACGGAATTTTAAGCAATGGTTTAAAAAGAGTCGAACGCTCGCAACGCTTATGACAGGTATTGAACAAAAACTACTAAGTGGCAAAATACCCTGGACAATTCACTGTCCAAAAGCAGATCATGAATACTTAAAGCCTGCAGCAGAATGTTCACCAATCTCTTATCCGAAACCAGATGGAAAACTCACTTTCGACCGTCTATCCTCAGTATTCATTTCAAATACATATCACAAGGAGAATCAACCTACTCATCTGAGACTGAAAGATTCCACTGTCCCTGTAGACATAAATCTTGTCAAATACAGAGGCCCCGAGCAACTGTACTGCCCAGCAGGAGTATACGAATTCATTAAAAATGAAGATGCCACTACACGGTTACAAATTAATGGACAAAATTGTGTGCATTGCAAAACCTGCGATATTAAGGATCCCACACAAAACATCGTCTGGACCGTTCCGGAGGGAAATGGTGGTCCTAACTACACCAATATGTAACCGAAATCATGAAAAATGAAAAAGCCAGATTAAAAATACTTAATTAAAAAAGCGAGTCCGACACTATCAATCAGAAAGGAAAAGTCATTCCTTAAACCAAGATAGCGATGATCAAAGGTAAATTATTCTGGTACTCGTGGGGCAATCCTCGGTGTGGGAACACTGACATCACCGCATTGCGCACGCTGACGCAACGCGTGATCCATAAGTACTAAAGCCAACAACGACTCAAGAATTGGCGTAGCGCGAATACCCACGCAAGGATCATGACGACCAAAGGTCTCTACTAGAGCGGGCTCGCCATATTTATCAATAGACCGGCGCGGCTTTCTAATGCTAGATGTCGGTTTAATAGCAACGGAAACGTCGATATCCTGTCCTGATGAGATACCACCCAATACACCTCCAGCATAATTACCGATGAAACCCTCTGGAGTTAACTCATCGCCATGCACTGACCCCTTCTGAGCAATACTCTGAAAACCGGCACCGATTTCCACTCCTTTCACAGCATTAAGTCCCATCATGGCATGAGCAATATCGGCATCCAGCTTATCAAACAACGGCTCACCCAAGCCCACTGGTACACCAGTGGCCACAACGCGAAGCCTAGCTCCAACGGAGTCGCCTTCGCGACGCAGCAAATCCATATAAGCTTCAAGCTTCGGTACAACCTCAGCATTCGCTGCATAAAACGGGTTTTCAGACACATGAGACCAGTCGATGAATGGAATTTTAATATCACCTAGCTGTGACATATGTCCACGAATTTCTATACCCAATTTCTCAAATAACCATTTACACGCAATGGCACCAGCTGCCACAACAGGCGCTGTCAAACGAGCTGATGAACGACCACCACCACGATAATCGCGGATACCATATTTCTGCCAATAAGTATAATCCGCATGGCCAGGTCGAAACGAATCAATAATATTTCCGTAGTCCTTACTGCGCTGATCAGTATTACGAATGAGTAACGCTATCGGTGTACCTGTCGTCACTCCTTCGAAAACACCAGACAAAATTTCTACTAGATCCAACTCTTGTCGCTGAGTGACGTGACGCGACGTACCAGGCCGACGACGATCAAGTGCTTTCTGAATATCAAACTCGGTCAAGTGCATGCCTGGTGGGCAGCCATCGATGACACAACCAATCCCTGGGCCATGGGACTCGCCAAAAGTAGTGACAGAAAAAAAGGTACCAAGCGTATTGCCAGCCATACGAAAACAGGAAAATGAGAAACAATATGGATATTATGCCAGTGTTCTCCTATTTTTGTCTCCAAACAAACTCGGATATCCGAATCTTCCTCATAGAAAGAAGCACTTACCACCGAAAAAATGTATATAGGACCCTACTCTCCCTAGAATTTTTCTACGGTGTCATCACCACCATAATTAAATAAAATCGAAGATATATCAAGTGTGTTCACTTATGCTAAAAATAGCAAAAATAAAACAAAAAAACCACGACAATCAAAAATACACACTGCCCCTTATTTTAAATTCGAATTAGGCCAAAATAATCAAATTTTCCTAAGGCGAAAAATCTAGATAGTTTTTTTCTCTTCGGCAGGCCAATCACGAATATAGTTCTTAAGCATCTGATTCTCGAACGATTGCTCTTCAACAACGGCTTTTGCAACGTCATAAAACGAAATTACACCCATCAATACCCGGTTATCCATCACCGGTAAATAGCGCGCATGATGCTTGAGCATCATGCGACGCACTTCGTTGACATCATTATCAGGAGCACAAATCAACGGATTTTCATCCATTACCCGGCGACTCGTAATGGTGCCAACAGTACCCCCATTCGCACTGATCGTGTTAATGATTTCACGGAACGTGAGCATACCGACAATTTCACCTTTTTCCATCACCACCAACGAACCAATATCATGCTCAGCCATTGTATTGAGACTGTCTTTCAGCAGTGTTTCCGGTGTCACGGTAAAGAGAGTGTTACCCTTAACTTTTAGAATAGCTTTCACTTGCATGGAAAACCTCTTTTAATAGTGAGTGGACAACATCCCAAATTTAATGCTATCGAAAAATTATGTAAAAATAAAGACAATGAGACACCTCAATCAATATCTACGTATGCTTTCCATGTAAAGAACCTCTTAATTTTATATTCCAGAATACTGCATTGCGCTTTCAACGACTCATAATCAAATGGAATTAATTTATCGAAGCAAACAAGCATATCCCATGAAACTCTATCTAAAAATAAGATTAGTAACTGAAATGTATAAAGAAAATGAAAGTTTCTACTATACCCATCGTTATTCATGCTATACGAGGCAAAATATCAGACAGCAAAACATCCCAATGGCCATTCCGAAGTTTGGTGGCTACCCGTTTTCCATCAAATTCATAACGCGATAATTGACGTATCAATTCCTCGACATCAAGCAAAAATTCCGTAACTAAAGGCCCAAGCGAGGTGTTTTTGGGATTAGCAAGTAAAATCCATAGTTCATCACTCCCCTCAATTGATAAACGTCCGATCCAATTTATATGCTCAAGCTTTATCAGTAGCTCACTGACATGCTCAATGCTTATCCCAAGATCCTGCGCCAAAGCAAGCCGTGTTTTCCCTGATCGACCATATTCACGTTCATAACTTAGTAAATGTAACAACACAAGGCTATCGTTCAAATCCCTCCCTGGAAAACGTGGATATTGAAAGTGCCCTTGACGTATGGATGGCAAAATAGAAGCGACCATCGCACCTAGCAGAGTGACTAGCCAACTGACGTAGATCCACAATAAAAAAATTGGAAACGCCGCAAAAGCACCATATATTGCCGCATACGTCGGGAATTTTCGCACATAACAACCGAAGCCATATTTAGCTATCTCAAACGCCACTGCAGCCGTACCGCCACCAGCAAGGGCATCGCGCCAATCAACTTTGCAGTTAGGCATATGAATGTACATCAATGTGAAAGCGATACTCGTCATAGCCAAAGGCAGAAAACTCAGCATCCAAGTTATACCAATGGGAATCCTATCTACAAATGACATAGTTTGTGAAAAAATGTACGAGCTAATAGATAAACTGGCACCGAAGAGTAATGGACCAACCGTAAGCAATCCCCAATACACTAGTATCCGTTGCAGCAGCGGACGCGCACAAGGAACACGCCAAATCAAATTGAAGGTAGATTCAATCGTTATCAATGTGATAATAGATGTCAACATTAGACTTATCAGACCCCATGCCGTCATCCCTTTTGCTTTTGAAGCAAACTGATTCAGATAGAAAAAAATCTGATCATTCACGCTAACGGGCATAAGCTCTTGGAGCAAAAATTCTTGCAAAGCATCACGAAACGTGTTGAAAATTGGAAATGCAGTAAATAATGCGAAGGCCACTGCAAAAAGAGGCACCATGGATAAGACCGAGGTAAATGTCAAGCTGGCAGCAATTTGTAAAATACGATCTTCTTTTGCACGCTTGGCAGCAAAGTGCATAACTTGGGCGACCGCCTGAAAATCAATACGATGAAAAAAATGAGAATCCATGGAAAATATGGCAATCACGCACCTAAGACAAACTATTGAAAATAGGCCATATAATAATCCTACTTTTTATGACGAGTCTTATGACAAAGATACCTATGACAGAAGTCCTAGTTCTGTATTACAGCTCTCACGGAGCAACAGCACAGTTAGCGCAATGTATCGCCCAAGGTATCGACAGCGTCGTAGGCACACAAGCACGCGTCCGCACAGTCCCGCCGGTTTCGACGGTCTGCGAAGCTAGTACCAAAAAGATTCCCGACGCTGGACCGCCATACGTCGAACTACGTGATCTAGAGGAATGTATAGGCCTTGCGCTCGGCTCGCCTACTCGTTTTGGCAATATGGCGGCTGCATTAAAATACTTTCTCGATAGCACTACACCGCAATGGCTCTCTGGCGCTCTCGCAGGGAAAGTCGGCTGTGTTTTCACATCCAGCGCCAGTCTGCATGGTGGTCAAGAAAGTACCTTGCTCTCGATGATGATTCCACTCTTACATCACGGTATGCTGCTCATGGGCCTTCCATACACAGAGTCCGGCTTGACTAGCACAAGAACCGGCGGTTCACCTTACGGAGCAACACACTTCGCCCATGAGAAGAAAACATTATCAACTGAAGAACACCAGTTAGCCATCGCACTCGGTGCAAGACTCGCACATACCGCAAATCGACTTACGATATAGCCACAGACTATTGAAGCATCAAATATCTACACGATGACCAATCAGAGCTCTTTCCGAAAGGATAGGATCAATTTAAGAATTTACTTACAACCAGTGTGACTTATAGAATATTGACATTAAACGCAATCTCTTCGCCGATCTCATCGGAGTATGCCTAGGCATGTGAATACATCCAACTTCCTATTTTCGTGGTATTTTATAGAAAATCTTACAAAGTCACAAAAATCTCCATACAACAAACTTTTATCAAGTTGCGCAAATGATTATTTCTCTGGCATACTTCTCCTTTTAACATTGGCAAGTGAGTGGTTAGCGCAAGCTGCGGGTTCTATTCTGATTATGGACGCGCCAGCCTAAAATGGCCGCGCAAACTCCGCTACGAATCCACATCAGGTACGAACATGAAAGAAGGCATTCACCCGAATTACCGTGAAGTTCTTTTCCGCGACATGTCTAACGGATTCGAATTTTTAACTCGATCAACCATACAGACAAAAGAAACAGCTGAGAAAAATCGGACAATCTACCCGCTAGCAAAGATTGAAGTTTCGTCGGAATCACATCCGTTTTACACCGGCCAACAAAAGATTATTGACACAGCTGGTCGCGTCGAAAAATTCCGTCAAAAGTTTGGTTCCCGCACAGGCAAAAGCGCGAAGTAAAGCTGTTTCTTCGAGGTAACCTCGCGAGTAAAATAAGTTAGGCTTCAAAGCTTTCCATGCCGTTCAGTTCAAAACTGAACGGCATTTTTTAATTGCTTATGATAGATAAGTCATTGTTACATCCAATGAGTATTGCTATATAAAATATAGCCTCCACTTGTCACTTCGATATGGTAATACTGTCTTCTTATCCGATTTTTCCTTAGTTTTCGGACAATCTTGCTTATGAAACGTGTCCGCATCACAGCCTCTGCTGCTAGAAAAATTCCGCGATCTCTACTCATCGCTATCTGTGTTATCTATGTCATAGTTGGCCTATTTGGGCGCGATCCATGGAAAAATGAAGATGCAACTGGTTTTGGTGTCATGTGGACAATGGCGAATGGTAATTTAACTGATTGGTTGCTACCTAATATTGCCGGCCATCCTATCTACGAAAGTGGTCCCCTAATTCTCTGGATGGGAGCACTTGCAATACGGGTATTTCAAAAATGGTTCACCGCTCACGATGCCGCGCGCATCGTGACGGGACTATGCTTTTACATGACCTGTACATTCGTCTGGTATGGTACCTATCTTTTAGGCCGCCGTTCTGAACTTCAACCCTTCAAATATGCTTTCGGTGGTGAACCCGAACCACGTGTTTACGGTCGAGTACTAGCCGATGGTGCATTATTGATTTTACTAGCTTGCTTCGGCCTCGCTGAGCGGGGTCATGAAACGACGGCAGATGTTGGTCAATTAACTCTGGTAACCATGACCATCTATGGCCTCGTACGCAGTCTCGACAAACCACATCAAGGTGCAACATGGTTTGGTATATCGATTGGTTGTCTAGCACTAGCGTCAACACCATTGCTCGCATTCTCAATGTGGCTCTCAGGATTAATCGTTACAAACTTATGTCATACATTATCACTACGTTGTATTATTATCATTAGTACATCAATTGCCACATTCATAGCTGGCACCTGGCCAGCTGCTGCATTACAGTGGGCTCCAGATTCACAGCAATGGCTTAGCAAATGGGCAACCATCAGTATAGGCAGTTTCAGTAGATCGAGTTTTTCATCGCTAAGCTACACTGCTAAAAACTTGGTACTCTTCGCTTGGCCAGCCTGGCCGCTAGCCATTTGCTCACTCTATACTTGGTGGAAATGGTACCGCGCACCCCATGTCTGCATTCCGATGACCTTGGCAGCCACAATCCTTATCTTGGTGTTTCTACAAGAACATCAAGGTAATCGTTTGTTCATGCTATTACTACCACCACTTTCAATCGTTGCAGCTTTTGGTCTACCCACACTGAAACCCAGCACTATCAATGCAATCGACTGGTTTGCCGTAATCAGCTTCACATTGCTAGCTAGTTTTGTTTGGATAGTATGGCTAGCCGGGTTAACTGGTTTTCCTCTATCAACAGCTCGTAACTTGTACCGGCTTGTCCCCGGTTTTAAGCCTGAATTCAGTTGGACTGCATTCCTTTCCGCAATTTTGGCCACAGCTGCATGGATTGTTCTCGTTACTTGGCGCATCTCGAATAGTCCCAAAGTAATATGGCGTAGCGTTGTGTTATCAAGCGGTGGCACCACGCTGATGTGGGTGCTCTTGATGACACTTTGGTTGCCTGTAATAAACTACGGCCGGACGTATAGAAATGTTGCTGCACAAATTTCTGCTAACTTACCGGCTAATTACAAATGTATTCTTACCTCACATGTTGGTGATGGACAGCTTGCCTCTTTCGCCTATTTTGGGCAAATGAGGTTTGGCACACACAATGATGATTGTGACGTACTGCTACAACAAGACTCCCGTCATAGTGATCAATTATTACTCAACTCTTATGAAGGGCAATTGCTATGGGAAGGCCACCGCCCTGCCGACAGGAATGAACGATTCCAACTTTATATACTTCAATAACCGCCCATGGCAAATCGTCCAGCCCCGCTAACACTTACCGCTAAACTATGTGGCTCGATATACAACGCATCACTCGTCTAGCTTGGCCTGTACTCATTGGCCAACTTGCATCCATTGCCTTTGGCGTGATAGATACCGTCATGATCGGCCGCTATTCCACTTTTGATCTCGCTTCCATCGCACTAGGTGGTGCCATTTATATCACGGTTTATGCTGCCCTAATAGGCATACTCATTGCTCTATCCCCAATTGCTGCTCAAATGTTTGGGGCTGGAGAGCATACAGCCATCGGGGAAGCCGTTCGCCAAGCATTATGGCTTTCTATAGCTCTAGCGATCCCCGGTATTGCAATACTCTTACACCCACAGTTCATTTTGCAACTATCGAAAACATCGCCAGAATTAGAATTTCGTGCAGTAACATACTTACAAATTTTGGCGTTGGGTTTGCCTGCTGCACTACTCTTTCGGGTGTATTCGTCACTGTCGACCGCTATAGCACGTCCTCACATTGTTATGGCGATTCAGCTAACAGGCCTCTCACTCAAGGTTCCACTTAATCTTATCCTGATCTATGGGATAAACATCGCAGACTGGCAAGTACCTATGCTCGGGAGCAACGGATGTGCGATTGCAACGACGATGATCAATTGGGTGTATTGCGTACTAGGAATAATTTTAATGGCACGACACCCATTTTTGCGTTCTTTTGGGATATTTCACCGCTTTTGTTGGCCTAACTGGCAAACCATTCGCACACTGTTAAAATTAGGTATCCCCATAGGACTGAGCTATTTAATAGAAGTCACGGCCTTTTCATTCATGACGATATTCATCGCTCGGTTTGGAGCCGAAACTCTTGCAGGACATCAAATAGCAGCTAATCTGAGTGCGCTTCTTTACATGCTACCAATGTCTCTTGCTATCGCGACGACAACACTGACAGCTCAGGCCATTGGCTTACACGATTTTGAAGCAGCGGCTCGTACCGGTCGCCACGGCATTACATTCGCTACAGTACTAGCCTTAGGTCTAGGATTGTTTATCTGGTTTGCTCGTCCACTAGTAATTCCGCTTTACACTCCAAATGCAACGATTGCAAGTATTGCAGCACCATTGTTGGCACTGACTGCTCTTTATCACGTGTTCGATGCATTACAAGTCACCACAGTTTTTGTGCTACGCGCATATAAGGTAGCAATGGTGCCAACAGTGATTTACGCTCTATCGTTGTGGGGCGTAGGCCTTGGTGGTGGCTATATACTTGGCTTTGACATCTTTGGTAATACGCCAGATATGTTAATAGGTGCATCTGGATTCTGGTTTGCAAATAGTATTAGCCTAGCCGCCGCAGCTTGCGGTTTGCTTTTTTTCTATCTACGCTGGATTACACATAGAATAAGTTGAAGAACAGCATAAAAGTACATAACTTACGTCGTCCAGAATCAAAAAAGCCCAGGTCTTAGCCTGGGCTTTTTTTTGGCGGAGCGGACGGGGCTCGAACCCGCGACCCCCGGCGTGACAGGCCGGTATTCTAACCAACTGAACTACCGCTCCAAAAGTAAAAAACTACTAACGGACATTGTCCATAAAATTTAAAATATTCTGGCGTCCCCTAGGGGATTCGAACCCCTGTACTCACCGTGAAAGGGTGATGTCCTAGGCCTCTAGACGAAGGGGACAAATTCTTTATAAGCCTTCGATTAGCGCGCATCCTGCTAAAAGGATAATTCTAAACAACTTTACTTCACTTGTGAAGCCATATTTTCAGTGTGTAAAAAATAAAGCTTTTATCTATATTGTGTAGAATAAACTAGGCAAGATCCTTTCTCTTCCAAAGCAACTCTTTATTCTAATACCAATATGATTAGGTGTAAATATCTAATCTTCAATTTTTTCGTGCTTTATTTCTTGAATTTTTATTCAAAAAAAAATGACGACTTTTCGAGGTCGTCATTTTTTTTTGAATAAAAATTCAAGATAGCAGCATTCAAAACACGTTAAGGAGTTGCCACATAAAAAAACACATACTAATGCTAAGCAAACCTACTGCTAGTCATCGGCTTCTACTCGTTTCAGTAATGCTGGCGCACCAACCTTATCTTCTTCAGTCAGCACTTTGTGTGATAAACGCAAACGTCCCTTTTCATCTTGCTGAATAACCTTCACGCGAACTACCTGCCCTTCCTTGAGATACTCATTTAAATCCTTAATACGTTCGTTAGCAATTTCAGAAATATGCAGTAACCCATCCTTTCCAGGCAAAATGCTCACAATCGCACCAAACTCAAGTAGCTTCAGTACAGTGCCATCGTAAACAGAACCCACTTCGACTTCAAAGGTAATTAACTCGATGCGCCGCTTCGCTTCAGCGATACCTTCTGAACTCGTGCTGGCGATTGTAAGAACACCATCGTCAGAAATATCAATTTGCGCGCCTGTCTCTTCCGTCAACATTCGAATCACCGATCCACCTTTCCCAATCACATCGCGGATTTTGTCCGGATTAATCTTTAAGGTAAGAATACGCGGTGCAAATTCCGACATTTCAGTCCGAGCACATGACACAGCCTCTTCCATTTTTCCAAGGATATGCAAGCGACCTTCCTTGGCTTGTGCTAAAGCAACCTGAATAATTTCCTTGGTGATGCCTTGAATCTTGATATCCATTTGTAGTGCTGTCACGCCGTTAGCGGTACCAGCAACCTTTAAGTCCATATCACCCAGGTGATCTTCGTCACCCAAAATATCCGATAAAACAGCAAATTTATTATCTTCAAGAATAAGGCCCATGGCGATTCCAGCAACATGAGACTTCATTGGCACTCCTGCATCCATCATGGCCAAGCAAGCGCCACAGACAGAAGCCATTGAGGACGACCCATTCGATTCAGTAATTTCTGAAACAACACGGAGTGTGTAGCCAAATTCCTCTGTACTCGGTAAACAAGGAACCAGCGCCCTCTTAGCCAAACGGCCATGACCAATCTCACGACGTTTAGGAGAACCAACACGACCAGTCTCACCTGTGGCAAAAGGTGGCATATTATAATGCAACATGAAGCGATCACGAGACTCACCTTGCAGCGCGTCGATAATCTGCTCATCACTCTTCGTACCCAACGTAGTCGCCACCAGCGCTTGCGTTTCACCACGAGTAAAGAGTGCTGATCCATGAACACGAGGCAATACGCCAGTACGGATCGAAATTGGACGCACCGTACGCGTGTCACGACCATCAATACGCGGCTCACCAGCCAAAATTTTGCTACGAACGATCTTCGATTCAAGCTCGCATAAAATATTACGTACTTCAATCTCGTCAGGGACCCTTTCACCTTTAGCCACAGCAATTTCAGCAAGTTTAGCGCTCACATCGGCACTCACTTCACGTATTTGCTTCGTACGAGCTTGTTTCTCACGTGTTTCATAAGCCGTGCGTAATGCATCGTTTGCCAACGCAGTCACCTGCTCTATCAACACCTCATTCTTATCAGCAGGAGCCCAATCCCATTCAGATTTTCCACCATCACGCACCAGATCATGAATCGCATCGATTACCATTTGTATTTGTTCATGACCGAACACAATAGCACCTAACATCAGATCTTCTTTTAACTCTTTAGCTTCTGATTCCACCATTAGTACAGCTTGCTCCGTACCTGCAACAACCAGATCCAACTGCGATGTAATAATCTCTTCACGCGATGGATTAAGTACGTATTGATTGTCTATGTAAGCCACACGTGCAGCAGCCATAGGGCCATTAAATGGCAAACCTGAAACAGCGAGTGCAGCTGAAGCCCCGATCAAAGCGGGGATATCAGCTGGCACAGCTGGATTCAAAGAAACAACTTGTACAACGACATGCACCTCGTTATAAAATCCTTCTGGAAATAGTGGACGAATTGGTCTATCTATCAAACGAGACGTCAGAGTCTCATTTTCAGAAGGACGACCTTCGCGCTTGAAGAAACCACCCGGAATCTTTCCAGCAGCATAAGTTTTTTCAAGATAATCAACCGTCAACGGAAAGAAATTTTGACCAGGCTTGGACTTCTCTGCAGCGACAACACTAGCCAATATAACCGTCTCATCCATATCCACGATCACTGCACCAGAAGCCTGACGAGCAATCTCACCGGTTTCGAGTCGAACTGTATTTTTCCCCCACTGAAACGTTTTCACAACTTTATTAAACATTTATACTCCTTCTCATGTATATCTGATCGCGCGAATTCAGCAGCAGCGGCGCGACGACACTGCCGAGCATCTTAATGTATTCCACGACGAAGAATTTATGTCATTCGAGTGAGTCACCTAATCACTCTCTCGAATGACATAACTCCTGTTTATCGAGATCCCCCACAGTCAAAATCTAATCGAACTAGTTACACAAAGCATTAAATTTTCATCTTTTATCTCAAAAAAAATGCCTGCATCAGCACGCTGATACAGGCATTTTTCGATAGTTTAAGGACTTACTTACGCAATCCAAGCTTTTCAATCAAAGTACGGTAGCGGTCAACATCCTTACCTTTTAGATAATCAAGCAACTTTCGACGGCGGCTTACCATCTTCAAAAGCCCGCGGCGGCTGTGATGATCTTTCATATGCGTCTTAAAATGAAAGGTCAGCTCGTTGATACGGGTCGTTAATAAAGCAACCTGCACTTCGGGACTACCGGTGTCGTTAACAGTACGAGCAAATTTGACAACAACATCCGATTTTTTTATATGTGTGTTAGTAGACATTCTTTCCTTAATCGAACAAGCGGTCACGGAAGAAAGGCCGTGCCGTGATTTTAAAAATTCAACCAAAAAGAACCAACGCCTCTGACTATATAAATACTCAGAGCAGGTTATTTTTTATTATATATGAAAAATAAGGGAAAAATAAAAAATAATCTTAGACAAACGCCTAAATACACTTCCCTCCTGTGCAGCAGGAGATTTTTACGTAGAATGACATTTAGGGTTCAATAATGAACTTCTCTTTCAATCTAGAATAACCCTGACAATTTTCCACCCACCGAACTCATGATTTGGTGCCGGATCTGCAAGCATCACGGCCCCCACTTCATGGCTGCCTTTCGAAAAAAGTAGATACGACCACTTACGGTGTCAATTGCGGATTAAGCTTTTCAGTCTTAGCAAGTAGTTTGTTAAGAGCCGCCAAATACGCCTTGGCTGAAGCAGCAACGATATCAAGATCGGTGCCAACAGCATTAACTATACGACCAGCCTTCGATAGGCGCACCGTCACTTCGCCCTGTGACTCCGTGCCTGTAGTAATAGCATTGACTGCATATAGCAAAAACTCGGCCCCGCTCTCAACACGAGATTCAATGGCATTAAGTACCGCATGAACCGAACCATTACCTCTAGATTCTCCGACACACTCATTACCCTGATCTGTAAATACAACCCTTGCATGTGAATGTCCTCCAGTCTCTGAGCGTTGGGACATCGATACGAAGTAGAAACGCTCATCACCCTTCACTTGTGCCTCACTCGACACAATAGCTAGGATATCTTCATCATAAATTTCGACTTTCTGATCTGCCAATGCTTTAAAACGCGAAAATGCCTCGTTGACCTCCGCTTCTGAATCCATTGCAATACCAAGCTCTTGTAAGCGCTGCTTAAACGCATTACGCCCCGATAATTTACCAAGCACGATCTTATTGGCCATCCATCCAACATCTTCTGCACGCATAATTTCATACGTATCACGTGCTTTGAGCACGCCATCTTGATGAATACCTGATGCATGCGCGAACGCATTGGCGCCCACTACTGCTTTATTCGGTTGAACGACAAACCCTGTGATTTGGGAGATAAGCTTAGAGGTCGGTACAATCTGTGTTGTATCAATACCTAATGCCAAGCCAAAGTAATCCTTCCGCGTTTTCAAGGCCATCACAACCTCTTCGAGAGCTGTATTCCCTGCTCTCTCGCCTAAACCATTCACCGTACATTCAATCTGACGAGCCCCACCCAATCGAACGCCGGCCAGTGAATTAGCAACTGCCATACCCAAATCATTGTGGCAATGCACTGACCAAATAGCTTTATCTGAATTAGGTACTCGCTCACGCAACGTCCGGACCAATTGACCATAAAGCTCTGGCACACCATATCCAACGGTATCAGCCACATTAATTGTCGTTGCCCCTTCATTGATAATGATCTCCAAAACACGACACAGGAAATCAATATCAGAACGGCTAGCATCTTCGGGTGAGAATTCAATGTTATCCGTAAATTGACGTGCGAATCGTACAGACAACTTAGCCTGTTCAAGCACCTGATCTGGCATCATGCGCAACTTCTTCTCCATATGGAGTGGCGAAGTAGCAATAAAAGTATGAATGCGTGATGAATTTGCGCCTTTAAGAGCTTCAGCCGCTCGTGCAATATCTCTCTCATTGGCACGAGCTAAACTGCATACCGTGCTTTCTTTGACAATGCTGGCAATCGCTTTAATTGCCTCAAAATCACCGTTAGAACTTGCAGCAAAACCAGCCTCGATTACATCAACACGCAACCGTTCCAATTGTCGCGCAATACGAATTTTTTCATCACGAGTCATCGAAGCACCAGGTGATTGTTCACCATCACGCAAAGTCGTATCGAATATTATCAATTGGTCAACCATAACTTTCTCCTGTTAGAATTCATTTAACCACTAAGGGATGTATCCGTTATCACTTCGCTATCAGGTACACAAACGGTATTGAGAGATCAAATCAAGAGGTACTGCTGCCACGCAGTGCATAGAAGCGACTAAAGGAAGAAAGGGAAACAGTGCTGAGGAAGATACATATGTGACAGACTAAACCTGTATTCATTTTGCAAAAATAGATGTTCAATAATTCCGCGACAACCGGCAAAAAGCACGGGCAGCATCATGCAAAAAATTATCAAATTAGGATGCCTAAATTCGAAATAATTTCCTTCCAATAAATCTTATCTTAGTATTAAAAACACCTGGTTTATAAACTTCAAAAAATGTAATGGTAAAATACTACTGCAGTTGCTGCAGATTTAATGAACAATCTTATAAAACGTATTTTCATTCTCGTTCATATGGTATTTTCACACGTCCCAGGTATTTTCAGGGATTATATTTTATCCTCGACCCAGCCTTCTTCCAAGATGTCCCCCAGATCACTTAATTAAAAAATCAAGTAGCCAAACACCTCGTTCGTGTAAAAATTATCCGAAATACCTAGGCTCTTTGCGTCGTTTTATTTTATTTAACAATAGTCTTCCGATAGTTTTTTTAAGCATACTACTCAGACGTCGCTAAAAATTCTCTTTCGAATATGACCCTAATTTCTCTTTCATTAATGAAATTCAGAATAACAATGTTTACATAATTAAAGCGTTAAAAAACGCGGATCAATCGTCCTCGTCACCAAAAATTCGAGAATGTCTCCCGTTTAAAAATCGTATAACCCACAGAACATAGCCTGAAAAACTATACAGGCAAAACAATCCAAACAAAACAAATGGTGGATCTGAGGAAACTAGCACAAATGCCACCATAAAGAGCAATATCATTCCAAACGAGACACGATGTCGTACATCAAGCATCTTTCCGCTATAAAACGGCGCATTCGAAACCATTGACATACCAGCATAGATGGTCAGTACGAACGCCACCCAGGGCATCCAGAATACGTTGACAGGTAGCTTATTGTCGATCGCTAGCCACACAAATCCGGCGATAATAGCAGCCGCCACTGGACTTGGTAACCCTTGAAAAAAACGCTTATCGACGACGCCAATATTTGCGTTAAAACGCGCAAGCCGCAATGCAGCACCATAAACGTAAACAAACGCTGCAACCCAACCCCATTTTCCAATATCGCGCAAAATCCATTCATACATAACAAGTGCCGGTGCCACTCCAAAAGATACCATATCCGACAGACTATCATAATGCTCACCAAATACACTTTGTGTATTTGTCATACGAGCAATGCGTCCATCCATACCGTCAAGTAGCATCGCCAAAAAAATCGCGATGGCAGCATGTTCAAAATGGTTATTCATAGCCTGTACAATTGCAAAGAAGCCACAAAACAAGGCAGCTGTCGTAAATGCGTTAGGCAGAAGATAAATACCTCGCTTAAGCGGGCTCACCGGCACGAGATTGTCGTGCTCCCGTTCAAAATTTTCGCTCATGGGCTTGTCCGTAGTTAGATTCGATTGAAACCGACCAATAAGCTTAAAGTTGCGCCAGAATAGTCGATGTCGCGGACACCTTATCACCGATAGCGACAAGTGGGCGAGAATCCAACGGCAAATAAATATCGACACGTGAACCGAAACGTATAAAACCGTAGCGTTGACCACGCATCAAGATATCCCCCGTTTTCACGTAACATAGAATACGACGCGCAATCAATCCTGCCACCTGAACACTCGTTACGAAGTGGTCCCCCACCTTAATCACCAATGCATTACGTTCATTCTCTAATGATGACTTATCAAGGTCTGCATTGAAAAATCGCCCAGGAAAATACTCGATCTTCGTCACAATACCATCAATTGGTGCACGATTCGAATGTACATTGAACATATTCATGAATACGCTTATTTTGAGTGCTTCACGCCCAACGTAAGGATCTTGTGTTTTTTCAATCGCTACAATACGCCCATCGGCAGGTGATAAAACTACTCCTGTCTGCTGTGGTACAAGCCGTGGTGGATCACGGAAGAATTGCAACACCAATAGGGCGATACCCCAGAATGGAATAGCCCAAAAAATATCAGCAAAAAAATGTACTGCGAGCGCAACAGCAACTGCTATGGCCAAAAAAGACCACCCTTCTCGGGCAATAATGGGGTGAGGGTAATTCATGGATATAACTCGTGTCCTTTACGAAATTCTGATTCTATTAATGCATACATAACATGCAAGCAGCTAGTTTTCTCGACCACTCACATATCAAACGAAAAAGCCGCCCAAGATACCTATATGGCACACGAGCGGCTTTCCCCAAAAAACATTAGGCTAATGGGATAAAGAGCACCCACCAACCTCCGATGGCCAACTTAGTTCTTCGATTGGTCGACCAACTTATTCTTCGAAATCCAAGGCATCATCGCACGCAGCTTACCACCAACCTCCTCAATCTGATGCTCAGCCACCAAGCGGCGACGGGAAATCAGAGTTGGTGCACCAGCTTTATTTTCTAGAAGAAAATTCTTTGCATATTCGCCAGTTTGAATATCTTTGAGAGATTTACGCATGGCATCTTTGGTTGCCTCAGTCACAACCCGAGGTCCAGTAACATACTCACCATACTCAGCATTGTTCGAAATAGAGTAGTTCATGTTGGCGATACCGCCTTCATAGATCAAATCAACAATTAGTTTCAATTCATGCAAACACTCGAAATAAGCCATTTCAGGGGCGTAGCCAGCCTCCACTAACGTTTCAAATCCTGCCTTAATTAACTCAACTGTACCGCCACATAGAACAGCCTGCTCACCGAATAAGTCGGTTTCAGTTTCTTCGCGGAAGTTAGTTTCAATCACTCCGGCACGGCCACCGCCGTTCGCAGCTGCATAAGACAACGCGATATCGCGCGCTGCACCGGACTTGTCTTGCGACACAGCGATTAGATGTGGCACACCACCACCTTGTGTGTAAGTCGATCGCACAGTGTGTCCCGGCGCCTTCGGCGCGATCATTACAACATCAAGATCATCACGAGGAACGACACAACCATAATGGACGTTGAAACCATGTGCAAAAGCCAATGCAGCACCATTTTTAATGTTAGCGTGCACCTCATTTTTATAGACATCGGCAATCTGCTCATCCGGCAACAGCATCATGACAATATCTGCTGATTTGACTGCTTCTGCTACTTCCTTAACGATTAAACCGGCCTTGGTGGCTTTATTCCAAGAGCCGCCATTCTTGCGAAGCCCAACTGTTACGTTAACACCACTATCCTTCAAATTCAACGCATGAGCATGGCCTTGGGAACCATAGCCGATGATTGTGACTTGCTTGCCTTTGATGAGCGATAGATCTGCATCTTTGTCGTAAAAAACTTTCATTAGAATACCTGTATCACTAAAAATTAACCGAATCAAAATCAAAAAGAAATATGAGCCGTACAGTGACTACCTTCACTTGTTTTTTTCAAGTTGAAGCTGCCCCCCATCAGATTCTCGTGGATTCTGAAAAAAGTCAACAACTTGCAGCAAATCTGTACGCCGATAATGCCAAATAACATAATAATGCCAATACAAAAAAAACTTGGTAACCTATCATGCTTGTAATTAAAACAACAGTGCAAATGAACACACAACAGGGTCTGTTAGCAAACATCACCCTCCCCAGAGGGCTATTCCTACAAAAAAGATTATCAAAGTTTGAGAGTACGCTCGCCGCGACCAATCCCAGATCCTCCTGTACGGACAGTTTCGAGAATCAACGTTTGATCCAGCCCCTCAATAAATGCATCTAATTTTGAAGAATCTCCAGTCAACTCAATCGTATAAGTTGTCTCCGTGACATCGATGATGCGGCCGCGAAAAATATCCCACATCCGCTTCATTTCCTCTCGCTCCTTACCAACAGCACGTACTTTGATAAGCATCAATTCACGTTCAATGTGCGGTCCTTCAGTCAGATCTACCACCTTCACAACTTCGATCAATCGATTTAAGTGCTTCGTGATTTGCTCGATGATGTCATCCGACCCTGTCGTAACCACAGTCATACGTGATAATGAACGATCTTCAGTAGGTGCCACAGTTAACGTTTCAATGTTGTAACCTCGTGTAGAAAACAAACCAACCACGCGTGAAAGCGCGCCTGCCTCATTTTCTAACAAAACAGAAATAATGTGCCTCATAGTGTGTCTCAGATCCTCCACTTTTCAATAAACATAGCGCATACGGACAGCTAGCTAAGGTAGCAATTCACGCACATTCCATGCTACAGATCTTCTGAACCGAGTAACATCTCGCTAATACCCTTGCCCGCCTGAACCATCGGCCAAACGTTCTCAGTAGGATCTGTTTGAAAATCCATGAATACTGTACGGTCACGCATCTTCAATGCCTCACGCAAAGCAGATTCAACGTCTGCCGATTTTTCAATCCGCATACCAACGTGACCATAAGCTTCTGCAAGCTTTACAAAGTCAGGTAGAGCATCCATATACGAACTAGCATATCGTTTCTCATATTCGATCTGCTGCCACTGACGCACCATGCCAAGATAGCGGTTATTGAGTGACAAAATCTTGATAGGAGTCGAATATTGCAAACACGTCGATAGCTCTTGAATGCACATCTGAATAGAGCCTTCACCCGTAATGCAGGCTACCTCAGCATCAGGGTGCGCCATCTTGACGCCAACAGCTGCAGGAAGCCCAAATCCCATCGTTCCTAAGCCCCCAGAGTTAATCCAGCGACGCGGCTTATTAAAGCGATAATATTGTGCCGCCCACATCTGGTGCTGCCCAACATCTGAACAGACAAAAGCATCACCGTTTGTCAGTTTCCAATAGGTTTCGACCACATGCTGAGGCTTAATTACTTCACTTTCGAGGTCATATGCCAGACAACAACGAGAACGCCATGCTTCGATTTGCTGCCACCAAGCAACAAGTGCTTGTGAGTTTGGTTCATATTCATCTGCCTGCAGGCCATCGATCATCTCTCGAAGAACTTCCTTCACGTCACCGACGATCGGAATATCCACTTTCACCCTTTTTGAAATCGATGAAGGATCAATATCGATATGAATAATCTTGCGTGGCGTCTCAGAAAAATGTGCAGGATTACCAATCACTCGATCGTCGAAACGTGCACCAATGGCGATCAAAACATCGCAATTCTGCATTGCCATATTGGCCTCATATGTACCATGCATGCCCAACATACCAAGAAATTTTTTATCCGAAGCACGATATCCCCCCAATCCCATCAACGTATTTGTGACAGGAAAATCAAGCAAGTCGGCAAATTGATTGAGTTCTTGTGAGGCATCGGCAAGAATAACACCACCACCTGAGTAGATATAAGGACGCTTAGCTGAGAGCAACAAGCTCATCGCCTTACGAATTTGACCGGAATGTCCTTTCGTTAATGGATTATAGGACCTCAACGAAACTGTCTTCGGATATTCGTAATTCGTGAGTGCCTTTGAAATATCTTTTGGAATATCAATTAACACGGGACCTGGCCGACCAGTTTTGGCGATATAGAACGCCTTCTTGATCGTTCTTGCCAGTTCTCGCACATCCTTTACAAGGAAATTATGCTTCACACAAGGCCTGGTGATACCGATTGTGTCGCATTCCTGAAATGCATCCTGTCCTATCACAGCAGTTGGCACCTGACCTGTAATGATCAGCAGCGGTACCGAATCCATGTAAGCTGTCGCAATGCCAGTTACAGCATTCGTCACTCCAGGACCAGAGGTTACGAGACAAACCCCTATTTTATTGGTCGAGCGCGAATAGGCGTCAGCAGCATGCACAGCGGCTTGCTCGTGGCGAACAAGAATGTGCTTAATCTTATCCTGCTTATAAAGTTCATCGTAAATGTGAAGTACCGAGCCTCCAGGATAACCCCAAAGGTACTCGACACCTTCTTCCTGAAGCGAACGCACAAGAACCTCAGCCCCGATCATCTCATCGGAGGAGGATTGGTGAGAAGCGTCCGCTTCGGAAAATTCGGCGCTTGGCATGTTCATCGTTGACCTTTCAAGTTTTCGGCAAAAAATTTGATCGGATGCTCTCCTCACTCGTTTGTAACACGTGGCTCAAGCGGTACATCTAAATGATGGGCAATCCGGATAGGCAAAGCCCAAAGCCGATATATTGTGACAATCACAACATCATATTGCGAACTTTTCAAGATATAGGTTTGTACCGAAATGGTCAAGCCAGTCATTGATAAATTAACAAATATTGTCAATATTCCACGTTTTCTTGCACCAGTACATCAACGAGAAAATTTCCCTTATACGGCATAGGGTATTCAAAAGATACCAAATATCGGAAATAACGAGTTTATGTTAAACATAAAATGTTATCAAAACGCAGGATAATCTCTCTGCATTCCGAAGAACGGGATAAACTATAATACCTTTCGATACAATGCCCAAAACACTGCACAGTCAAAGCAAAATATCAAAAAAATTTAAACCTTTTTATACAAAAAACCATCCTAAACGCTCGTTATCAATCCAACAGATTTTAAAATCAATGTCCTCAATTTTTGCGCGATGGCGGTACGTCCGTGCAAATCCCTTCATAAATCTCAGCAGCCATGCCGATGGATTCTCCCAAAGTTGGATGTGGATGAATCGTTTTAGCAATATCCACGGCATCGGCACCCATCTCGATCGCGAGACAAATTTCACCAATCAAATCGCCTGCATGCTTGCCGACAATACCGCCACCTATAATGCGATGTGTGGTTTGATCAAACAAAAGCTTAGTGAAACCTTCATCACAACCATTCGCGATGGCACGGCCAGACGCAACCCATGGGAAAAATGCTTTCTCATACCTCATATCTTCTGCTTTGAGTGACTCTTCTGTCTTGCCTGTCCAAGCAACTTCTGGATCGGTATAAGCAACTGACGGAATTTGCAGTACATCGAAATAGGCTTTCTCACCATGTGCGACTTCCGCTGCCACATGGGCTTCATGCACCGCTTTATGCGCCAGCATCGGCTGTCCCACAATATCACCGATCGCAAAAATATTGGGTACATTCGTACGCATTTGATTATCCACAGGAATAAAACCAAGATCAGTGACAGTAATGCCTGCCTTATGAGCACTGATTTTCTTACCATTCGGAGTACGTCCTATAGCCACCAAAATCAAATCATAGCGTTCTGCTTCTTCAGGCGCCGATTCGCCCTTAAACGTTACATAAATACCATCCCCCTTTGGTTCCACACCAACCGTCTTCGTCTTTAACATGACACGCCCGAAACGCTTGGTATTCTTCTTCTCCCAAACATTAACTAAATCTGGGTCAGCCCCTTGCATCAAACCATCATTCATTTCCACAATATCGATGTTACTGCCTAGAGCACTATAGAACGTTGCCATTTCCAAACCGATGATACCACCACCAACAACTAACATTTTCTTCGGAATTTCCCTCAAAGCCAAAGCTCCAGTAGAATCAACAATACGAGGGTCTTCCGGAAAGAATGGCAGTTTCAAAGCCTCTGAGCCAGCGGCAATAATCGCTTGTCCAAATTTAATGATTCGCTTACCACCACTTAAAATCGTCACCTCCAAATGATTGGTATCAACGAAATTACCAATGCCACACACCACTTCGACCTTACGAATCTTGGCCATGTTATCTAAACCATTCGTCAGTCTGGCAACTACACTTTTCTTATATTCACGAAGCTTATCCAAATCAATTATAGGTTTTCCAAACGAAACGCCATGATGTGAAAGTCCAATGGCTTCTTCCATAATGGATCCGATATGCAACAACGTCTTCGACGGGATACAGCCCACATTTAAGCAAACACCACCAAGAGATGCATGACGCTCAACTAATACAGTCTTTCTGCCCAAATCAGCAGAACGAAATGCCGCAGAATAACCACCCGGACCTGCTCCAATGACGATTACGTCACACTCAATATCCACGTCACCCACATATTTCGCAACTGAAGGATTTGAAACCATTAAATTCTGAGAAAGTGTAGAGATTACCGAAGTATCTGCGACGGTAGGTTTTGCAACAACATCACTCGCGTAAGCTGTTGACTCAACTACTGCAATTAGTGTCCCTTTACTGACTTTATCTCTCTCCTTAACCTCCACCGCCTTGACAACACCTGATACTTCCGAAGGTACTTCTATTGAGGTTTTATCCGATTCCAGTATCACCAGCGATTGATTTTTAACGATAGTGTCACCAGGTTTAATCATTATTTCCACAACTTCCACAACTTCTACGCCGATATCCGGCACTTTGATTTCAATAAAATTCACGCGGAACCTCTCTGTCGCATTATGAGTTGATAACTTCAATAGCAAAGCGTGCACTTCGAAGAAGCTGAAAAATTTTTATGAAATTATGAACTATCCACTCATCAACGATAGCATTCATGCTCAAATCTTGAGTCCAGAAAGCATACATGATTAGCGATCTAAATACGCAGCAAACATCTCATTGGACGGACTTGTCTAAAGTTACAGTATTACTCGACGAAAATCCTGCAACAGTTCCCCCAGATAACTGTTAAAACGTGCAGCTTCTGCACCATCGATTACTCGATGATCATACGAGAGTGATAGGGGCAATATCAGACGCGGTACAAACTGTTGTTTTTGATTATCCCATGTAGGCTTGAGACTTGAACGCGACAAACCCAGAATCGCCACTTCTGGTACGTTAATAATAGGGGTAAACGTCGTTCCACCGATACCCCCAAGTGACGAAATAGAAAAACAGCCACCTTGCATTTGATCCGGCTTAAGCTTCCCATCACGCGCCAACCTAGCCAACTCACCGGTTTCTCGTGCTATTTCGAACACACCTTTTTTATCGACATCACGCACAATTGGCACCATGAGACCATTCAACGTATCAGCTGCAAAGCCTATATGGAAATACTTTTTTAAGACGAGGTTATCCCCATCAAAACTCGCATTGAACGTTACATGTCTTTTAAGTGCCATCACGCAAGCTTTCATAACGAAAGCCAACATTGTCACTTTTGTGCCGGACTTTTCATTTTCCTTATTCAAATTAATACGGAATGCTTCGAGTTCAGTGATATCCGCCTCATCGTTGTTTGTGACATGAGGCACCATCACCCAATTTCGATGCAAATTGGCACCGGAGATTTTTTTAATACGTGAGATATCTTTCAACTCCACCGGACCAAACTTAGCGAAGTCTACTTTAGGCCATGGCAACAAATTCAAATCACCAACACCAGCTCCAGTCGGAGAACCGCTCACAGCACCTAACGCATTATTCCCAGACAATATATTTTTGACGAAAGTCCGCACATCATCAAAGGTAATGCGACCCTTCCGTCCACTACCCTCTATACACCCGACATCAACTCCCAGCTCTCTAGCAAATTTACGCACTGATGGACCAGCGTGACTAATTGTCAGAGATTCCTTCCTTTCAGAAGTTACCGGTACCTTAGTAGAAGTATTCGAGCTTGAAACCCCGAAGCTATCCTGTGCAGATATTGATGGCGAAGATACAGCAGCAGGAACGATCGAATCACAGCTCTCCTCAAGCGACAAAATTAATGTACCTTCCGATACATTATCCCCAACTTTTAGCATCAAATTTTTCACAACACCAGATGCTGAACTTGGTACTTCTATGGTCGCTTTGTCAGACTCCAATGTGATGAGCGATTGTTCAACACTTACTATGTCTCCGACCTTAACAAGCACCTCCACGACCGGTAGGTCTTTGAAATCGCCAATGTCTGGGATTTTCACTTCAATTACTTGACTCACTTCGATAGTCTCCTCGATCAGCTGTGCGCGTCACTCGTCCACCTCTGACCATTTTATAGATAAGAAGATTGGACACAAGTGCGAGGGCAGCAGCATTATACGGTCATCGGATTAGGTTTATTCGGATCAAAATTGTACTTCGCGATCGCTTCAGACACCTTAGAAGCTGAAAATATACCGTCATCTGCCAATGCCTTGAGAGCAGCAATAGTCACCCAGTACCGATCGATTTCGAAGAAGTGTCTCAGCTTTTTACGTGTATCCGAACGACCATAGCCATCAGTCCCCAAAACCACATAACGACTACGAACAAACGGACGTATCTGTTCCGCATAAGTACGAATGTAGTCCGTCGCTGCAATCACGGGACCATCCGTATCTTTGAGACACTTTGTGACATGCGACTCCTGTTGTGTTTGTGTCGGATGCAAAAGATTATAACGTTCCACACTAACACCTTCTCTAGCCAACTGGGTAAAACTAGGGCAGCTCCACAGATCCGACTCGACGCCCCAGTCACTCTTCAGTAATTCACTCGCTGCGATCACTTCATTAAAAATCGCACCAGATCCAAGCAATTGGACACGCGGCATATTGCTATCCATTCCACGGCGGAACGCATACATACCTTTCAGGATGTCCTGTTCCACACCATCTGGCATCGCTGGATGGGCATAGTTTTCATTCATCACTGTCAAATAGTAATAAACATCCTCTTGCTGTTGCACCATGCGGTATAGACCATTCTGAATGATTACTGCCAATTCATAAGCAAAAGTCGGATCATAAGGCAAGCAATTTGGAATAGATGAAGCCCAAACCAACGAGTGACCATCTTCATGTTGTAATCCCTCACCATTGAGGGTCGTACGACCAGCGGTACCTCCGATCAGGAAACCACGCGCACGCATATCACCTGCACTCCAAGCTAAATCGCCAATACGTTGAAAACCAAACATCGAGTAGAAGATGTAAAATGGAACCATCTGTTCACCATGCGCGGAGTACGATGTCGCCGCAGCAATCCAATCACACATTCCACCAGCTTCATTGATACCTTCCTGCAAAATTTGACCGGTCTGTGATTCTTTATAAAACATGAGCTGATCTGAATCCTGTGGCACATATTTCTGACCTTCTTGATTCCAGATACCAATTTGACGAAATAATCCTTCCATACCGAAGGTGCGAGACTCATCGGGCACAATCGGAACGATACGATCACCTAACACCTGATCCTTCAGTAGCACATTTAGTGCACGCACGAAAGCCATAGTCGTCGAGATTTCACGACCTTCATTAGTCGCCTTAAGCAAAGAATCAAATGCCGACAATTGAGGCACTTGTAGAGACGCAGCTTTTTGACGGCGCTGTGGCAAATAACCGCCCAGATCCATACGACGAGTACGCATGTATTCCAGTTCTTTCGATCCATCTTCAAACTTAAGGTAAGGCACATCGACAATCTGTTCATCAGAGAGTGGAAGCTTAAACTGATCACGGAACTTCTTAAGTGCTTCCAGTGGCATCTTCTTCTGTTGATGAGTAATATTGGTCGCCTGACCAGCTTCCCCCATCCCGTAACCCTTAATCGTCTTCGCGAGAATAACCGTCGGCTGTCCTTTATGGTGAGTAGCAGCATAGAATGCTGCATAAATCTTATGTGGATCGTGACCACCACGATTTAGAGCCCAAATTTCTTCATCAGAGTAATCGGCTACCATCTCCTTCAATTCTGGTGTATTGAAGAAATGCTCACGCGCATAAGCACCATCTTTAGACTTGTATGTTTGGTATTCCCCATCAAGCACTTCCATCATGCGTTTCATCAACAAACCATGTTTGTCACGGGCCAAAATCGCATCCCATCGCGAACCCCAAACAATTTTGATAACGTTCCAACCCGCACCACGGAACTCTGATTCAAGTTCCTGAATAATCTTTCCATTTCCACGCACTGGTCCATCGAGACGCTGAAGATTACAGTTAATGACGAACACCAAGTTTTCCAAACGCTCACGACCTGCCATACCAATCGCGCCAAGAGATTCTGGCTCATCTGTTTCACCGTCACCAAGAAATGCCCACACCTTACGACCTTCTGTCTGTACGATATGTCGGCTTTGGATGTATTTCATGAAACGCGCCTGGTAAATCGCCATGATCGGGCCCAAGCCCATGGATACCGTCGGAAATTGCCAAAAGTCTGGCATTAACCACGGATGTGGATAAGACGATAAACCACAACCATCGACTTCCTGACGAAAATTATCAAGCTGTGCCTCAGTCAAACGACCCAAAAGGAATGCACGGCTATAGATACCTGGCGACGAATGCCCTTGTACAAACACCAAGTCTCCGCCATGCTTCTCAGACGGCGCATGCCAGAAATGGTTATAACCAACGTCATACAATGTAGCGGCAGAAGCAAATGAGGCAATATGCCCCCCAACATTCGTATCCTTGCCAGCACGCAGAACCATCGCGACCGCATTCCAACGCGTGTAAGAACGAATCTTATGCTCAATCTCCTGTTCACCAGGGATACGCGCCTGCTGATCTACTGGAATCGTATTAAGATAGGGAGTGTTAGCTGAGAACGGATGGTGAGACCCATTGATACGAGCAAATTCAATTAACTTCTCAAGCAAATAATGTGCTCGTTCAGAACCTTCGTTAGCCATCACGCCCTCAAGCGCAGCAAGCCATTCTTCGGTTTCCTGTGGATCTACATCCGTAGTAGATACGATTTTCAGGGCTTCTTCAAGTACGGCGGACATTTTTGTCTCCTGTCTATCGTTGACGGTTAGCGTAACGGTTAAACTCGACTCGAAAGACAAGCGTCCCGATCTTTTCCACCGGGCATTGTACGAAGGCTCGGCGGCCTTTTGCAAGAGGAATTTAAAATTCAAATATCATGTTTGTGATACAAAATATCTTATCTTATATACCTCCTTGGCCAAAAAGGCTTTTCACCAATTTTATCTCTCATCAGGGTATTGTGAATTTCTTTCAAAGAAATTTTTTCTAACTAAGTTTCGATGGAGAAATTCAATGATGGATTATTTTACACAACTACAAAAGATACGAAAAAAACAAGATGACATCCTCTACAATCCACAATACTTTCGCCTGAAATGAATGCAATATATCTTGCAGTGCAGGTTAATCACACATCTCACATCTAAGAATGAGTTACTTAAACGCCTATTTAACTTCGAAAAATTGAGAGCCTCACAACAAAAATATATGGAAACACGATAAACCATCAGTCAATCAAATTAGGCAGTATTTGACAAAGTTATTAACTGCTAGATACATGCATGTAGAGTTAATTTGTTTGACAAAGCCATTTTTAAACTACTTATCCGTTTAAAAGATTAAGGTTGGTCCGTGTTTTTTCGAGGTTGGTATAATATCCGCCCTACGTCCGCATCTTTGAACAAAAAGACTGATGACAAACTTTTCTCTTAAATACTGATCCAGTCTACCAATCATGACAGCCAACCTAATCGACGGCAACGATCTTGCCAAAAAAATTCGTAGCGAAGTTGCTGCTAGATCGGCTGTTTTAACTGCCAGAGGGCATCAACCGGGCCTAGCTGTCATACTTGTCGGCGAAGATCCGGCGAGCCAAGTATACGTTCGCAATAAAATAAAAGCTTGCAAAGACAACGGCCTCTATTCTTCATTCGAGCACTATCCCTACGATCTAACAGAAGCTCAATTAGTTGCGCGCATAGACGACCTGAACAAAAATCCAAAAATTCACGGCATCCTCGTGCAACTGCCACTCCCAAAACATATCGATACTCACAAGGTCATCGAGGCGATCGCAGTAGAAAAAGATGTCGACGGCTTCCATCTATCAAATGCTGGAGCACTGATGACCGGTGCGGCACTATTTCGTCCATGCACCCCTTACGGCTGCATAAAAATGCTCGAATCGATCAGTTTTCCGTTACAGGGTACGTATGCCGTAATCATCGGCACATCCAATATCGTTGGCAAGCCAATGGCCATGATGATGCTCCATGCAGGAGCCACAGTCACCCTTTGCAACAGCAAAACCCGTGACCTAGGATCGCATACACGTAAAGCCGATGTGATTATCGCAGCCGTGGGTCGGCCTAATATTGTCACGGCCGACATGGTCAAACCAGGGGCAGCAGTAATCGACGTCGGCATCAATCGAGATAATGCTGGCAAACTTTGTGGTGATGTTGACTTCCCTAGAGTCAAAGATGTAGCTGGCTGGATTACACCGGTACCTGGCGGTGTTGGACCGATGACCATTACCATGTTACTCGTCAATACCATAGAAGCAACTGAAAATGCACTCAGGAAAGCTACCAAATGATTCTAAGCATCAACGGCTAACAGTATTTTAGACTATCAAAGTATATCCGCACATTCCATGAACTTTTTTACAAAGCACACCAGCCTCAGCCAGATGAAACTCCGAGGTAAATTCATTAAGCTATGGATCGTTTCATGTGCTACCTTCTGGCGTATATACTCGATTCCAAAAAACTAAAAACTAATGTGCTGTCACGCACACTATTTCTAAGTTTATCCTAAGGAATATTCATTGCATGAACACTATACACCCTACCAATCCTCTACTCGATATTGGGAACTTGCCGCGTTTTTCGGAGATTCGTTCCGAACATATTACCCCAGCAATCGATATACTTCTAAAAACTGCAAAAACCACTGTTGCACATATCGCCGATCCAACAACTATAGCTAACTGGACAAATATCTTAGATGCACTTGAAGCGGGTACCGAAGGTTTGAACCGCGCCTGGGAAATTATTGGGCACCTAACAGCTGTCGCAGATACCCCTGAATTACGTGCGGCCTATAACGAGAATCTTCCGCGCATAACAGAATTTTCAACCAGCATCACTCAAAATCTCGCTTTATTTGAAAAATATAAAGCGATCGCGTTAAGCTCTGAATTTTCTGGTTTATCCAACTCTCGAAAAAAAATTATCAATAATGAGATACGCGGCTTCCGCTTAGGTGGTGCGGAATTATCAGAGAATCAGAAAACACGCTTTGCGGAAATTAAAGAATCACAGGCCAAACTAGCCAAAGCATTTTCTGATCATGTACTTGATGCCACAAATAAGTTTTCTTATATCGTCACTGACATCCGAGATCTATCCGGGTTACCGGAAGAGGATCTGGAAGCAGCCCGTGCTACCGCCGAACGAGATAGCCAGAATAAGGAGGGCTGGAAATTCACTCTACACTTCCCATCTTATTTCCCGATTTTGCAATACGCCGACAACCGAAATCTTCGAGAAACAATGTTTAAGGCAAATGTAACCCGTGCGTCCGAACTAGGGCCAGAGTACGGTCAAGGCGATCCAACTTGGGACAATACAGAAAACGTCATCGAACAACTCGTCTTAAGAGCTGAAGAAGCATGTATGTTAGGTTTCAAAAATTATGCTGAATTGTCACTGGAGTCGAAAATGGCCGCCTCTCCAGTACAAGTTCTTAAATTTCTGGAAGACCTCGCAAAAAAAGCTCGTCACTATGCCGAAAAAGATTGGGATGAACTTTGTGAATTCGCCACACAATCTCTTGGCATCCATGACATACAACCCTGGGACATAGCCTACGCCTCAGAGAAACTACGTCAGCAACGATATATGTTCTCAGAAAATGAAGTGCGTCAGTACTTCCCTCTACCCAAAGTCCTTGATGGCCTATTTCGCGTTGCTAGCAAGCTCTTCGATATAACCATCAAGTCTCAGGTTGCTGAAGTGTGGCATCCAGACGTTCGCTTCTTCAGGATCGAGCGCAACGGCGAGCTCATAGCACAATTCTATATGGATCTCTTTTCACGTGAAGGGAAAAGAGGGGGGGCTTGGATGGACAGCGCTCGTACGAGAAAACGTCTACATGATGGCAAATTACAAACACCTATCGCATATTTGGTATGTAACTTCGCAGCTCCTGTACGCAACAAAACAGCCTTATTACTGCACGAGGACGTCATTACGCTATTCCATGAATTCGGTCATACCTTACACCACGTGTTAACAAAAATAGAAGACAGCGCCGTTGCAGGCATCAACGGTGTCGAGTGGGATGCTGTTGAACTACCATCGCAATTCATGGAAAATTTCTGCTGGGAATGGGATGTGATAGAACATATGACATCCCATGTTGATACCGGAAAATCGCTGCCACGCACACTCTTCGACAAAATGATTGCCGCCCGTAATTTCCAAAGTGGTCTGATAATGCTACGTCAGTTAATGCTTTCGGACTTCGATATGCATTTACATTACGACTTCGATCCACACTCTCCAATGCCATCAGTGCTCGATCTGTCACGCAACATCAATGCAAAATTCAACGTCATCCCACAAGTGGAGTTCTCCAGATGGCCACTCACTTTCAGTCATATTTTCTCTGGAGGTTATGCCGCTGGCTACTATAGTTACAAATGGGCCGAAGTGCTGTCGGCAGATGTATATTCAGCATTCGAAGAAGCAGCCAGGTCAAGCGGAACAATCCTCGATACTGTTACGGGAAAACGTTATCACGATGAAATCTTAGCTGTTGGCGGAAGTCGTGAAGCAATGACATCGTTCATTGCTTTCCGCGGTCGCCCACCAAATGTCGATGCATTGCTTCGTCATAGTGGAATGATTTCAAAGAATTGAAGATAAAAGCTCAGGGCTGTCCGAAGTCTACAAAATCTTCTGAAAAAGGGAGGGGGTTCATTTTTTCATGAACCCCCTCCCTTTTTTCTCATCCCACGTGTTTTACTTTGATCGTCGAATTAAAATCGAAAGATTTTCAGGCGATAATGCATCGTAATATTCAAACGGTTGATGAATCCAAGGATTCATCAACAAGAACTTGACATAATAATCGGGTACTAATATCGAACGTGATTTGCACCATAAGACTGCAGACCTTATCTCAGTCACCTCTGGAAAGCGATCCTTTAAATGAAAAAGGACACGCTGAATCGTGACGCCAGAATCCACTAAATCATCAACTAATAACACTCTTCCTTTCAATGCACCACGTGTAATGGTGATGTGCTGAGCTATATCCAGATCAGAACGCACCATCCCAGTAGAGTCATGATAGGAACTTGTTGCCAAAATGGCAAGCGGAAGACCATAGATACGCGACAAATGGTCTCCAACGCGTAAACCTCCACGGGCAAGACACAGAATTTGATCGAATTTCCACTGAGATTCGTAGATTATGAACGCCAAATACTCAATCATACGATGATATTCATCCCATGAGATCCAAAGATTATCATCGTCTTTTTTCGACAAATTCATACCCCTTTCTCAACTAGGTATTAACTCTCCGATATGTCATACGTAATCCTTAAAGGGGTGGCGAAGTAAAATCGTTTCATCACGATCTGGTCCAGTCGAAATCATATCAATCGAAACAGTACTTGCTTCCTCAATACGTTTGAGATAATTTTGAGCCTGAATCGGTAATTCACAGAATTCCGTCACACCAACAGTACTTTTGGTCCAGCCCGGGAAATCTTCGTAGATCGGTATGCAACGTGCAACATCCACAGCACCACGTGGCAAGATATCGATGACTTTCCCATCAACAGTGTAACCTACGCACAAACGGACTGTCTCCAGACCATCGAGCACATCAAGTTTAGTGATGCATAGTCCAGACACACCATTGATCTGAATCGAACGCTTAAGTGCGGCAACATCTAACCAACCCGTTCGACGAGGACGACCCGTCACTGAACCAAATTCTTTACCAATGGTAGCCAATCGCAAACCAATTTCTTCCTGACAAGCAGAATTATCAGCATCGTACAACTCGCTCGGAAATGGACCTACACCAACACGAGTACAATACGCTTTTGTAATGCCCAAAACATAATGTAAATGTTGCGGAGATACCCCTGCACCAGCAGATGCTGCACCAGCAACGCAGTTACTGCTTGTAACAAATGGGTAGGTCCCATGATCAATGTCGAGCAGAGTGCCTTGGGCGCCCTCAAACAATAGGTTGTGGCCTTTTCCATTGAGTGAATATAATTCTTGCGATACATCAGCAACCATTTTCCTCAACCGAGGCGCATAACCAAGCATTATGTCAAGAGTTTCTTGAAAATCGATAGCCTTCGCACCCAAGTACTGGGTCAGTACAAAATTATGATAATCGAGATTATCTTGTAGATGATCGGCAAAAGTTTTCGGATTGAATAAATCTTGGATACGCAGCGCACGGCGTGCGACCTTATCCTCATACGCTGGGCCAATACCACGACCAGTCGTGCCGATCTTAGTTCCCTTTCGACGAGCTTCACGAGCCTGATCAATCGCAATGTGATACGGCAAAATAAGTGTACAAGCCTCAGAAATTCGGAGACGGCTACAAACATCTAAGCCTGTACTTTCAAGTTCTTCGACTTCTTTAAACAATGCCTCAGGTGATAATACAACACCATTGCCAATGTAACAGGTAACCATCGGGTGCATAATGCCAGATGGAATCAAACGGAGAATCGTCTTCTTCCCCTTAATAATAAGGGTATGTCCAGCATTATGCCCACCTTGGAAACGCACCACGCCTTTCGTATGATCAGTCAACCAATCTACAATCTTACCTTTACCTTCGTCACCCCATTGAGTACCGATGACAACTACGTTGCGTCCCTGATTCAAAGCCTTACCTGACATAAAAATAGTTAGGTTGGTTAAAAATGTATTTTACCCGTGTTAGCACAAAGGAGCGCTGCTTTTTCAGCGAGCTACCACAACCCACTCTCCATTTTTCTCGACCAACACACGATCACAAGCAAATTCTTCCAAATCATAATGGTGGCCTGTCATCATACAGATGACAACTTCACCCATATCACGGAGCATCTTGACCTTGACTGATAAGCCAGGTGGGTCACCGGCAGGCGCCAAAATAGCCTGCCTTCGTGCTTCTATTCTGGCAATTCTTGCCAATTCAGGCAAATCTAGCGAAAACCCTGTCGCAGGACGTTCCTGACCACACGATAATCCTGCCCTATCATAACGTCCTCCACGAGCAATAGCATTTGGAATTCCATCAACATAAGCAGAGAACATCACGCCATTGTGGTATTTATAGCCTCGTAGATCCGCCAAATCGATTGTGACAACAGTCTCTTTACTCTGTGCCGCCAAATAAGCGAGATCCTCGAGCGCCTCTCGTACACGAAGTAAATCAGGCAGACGATGACGAGCTTCATCAATAATACTTGGAGCACCGTATAGCTTGGGCAAAGCGCGTAATGCTTCACGTGTTACGGGTGGCAAGGCAGCTGTTAGCTCCCTAAGTTCAGATACATCTTTCTTTGCCAATGCACTAAATAACATTGATTCGAGTGCCTTAGCCTCCGGAACACTATCAAGCAAAGCGTCGAGTATACCTGCATGACAAAGATCAATACGAATATGGTCAAGGCCAGCTAACCTTAAACAATGTAACAATAACTCTTGAATCTCCAAATCGGCTTCCAGGCTTCCATGTCCAAAAATTTCCGCTCCAATTTGAATTGACTCACGTGCCCCCAATAAGTTACGAGGCCTTGTAAATAAAACACTGCCAGCGTAACACAAACGAGTAACCGCTTTACGATCGAGTAAATGGGCATCGATACGGGCAATTTGTGGCGTGATATCAGCACGCAAACCCATCGTGCGGCCCGATAATTGATCAACAAGTTTAAAGGTCTGCAAATCTAAGTCATGACCAATCCCGGTCAGCAAAGACTCAACGTACTCTACCAAGGGTGGCATAACAAGCTCGTAGCCATAAGTGCGAAATCGATCAAGCATCAGACGTCGCAGATCTTCAATCTTACGTGCTTCTAAGGGCAACACATCAGCAATGTTTTCTGGAAGTAGCCACTTCGACATGGAAATATCTTGATAAAGAGATGAGAAAACGCTATTCAAAAATCAGCTAAAACACTCATAAACAAAAAGCAGAAAAACAGGCACTTACGAAGACTTTGGAAGTATATAACACATCTTGCATATAACACTTCTTACAAAAAAGAAGACACCCTGATAAAAATCAGGGCATGAAAGTCAATACTAGAGAGAAAACAAGTAAGTAAATGGAAAAAATACAGATTATTCAACAGAATTTTCAGTGCGATCTCATTTACCCGCTTGTTCTTTAGATGTACCAGTTGCTTTGGAATTTCTCATAAAGCGAAAGAAATCAGAGTATGGATCCGTAATAATCACATCTTTCTTGTCTCGAAAAGTATTCCGATAAGCTTCTAAGCTCTGATAAAACTTCGCAAATTGTGCATCACGACCAAAAGCCTTACCGTAAATCAACGATGCTTGAGCATCTCCCTCACCTTTAATTCTCTCAGCTTTGGCATAGGCTTCTGCCACCACAATATCTCGCTGGCGGTCTGCATCTGCACGAATTCGCTCAGCCTCAGCAGCACCGGTAGAACGTAGCTCATTTGCCACACGCTTACGCTCCGCCTCCATACGACGATACACTGACTCGCTAATACCAGAAGACAGATCAACACGTCGCATTCGCACATCAACGATCTGAATCCCAACTTCCGCAGCATCATCCCCAACCTTGTGGCGCACCCACTGCATTACCTGTTCACGTTGTGAAGATACCACTTCGCTTACAGTCCTTTTTGTAAAAGCCTCTTGCAACGCTGAACGAATCTGCTGCGTCAAACGATCACGAGCTAGATTGTTGTCACCTTTAAAACTGATATAAAACTTACGCGGGTCAACAATACGCCACTTCACATACGAATCGACAATTAAGTTCTTTTTCTCAGCAGTGATGAAACGCTCGGGCTCAGGATTATCAATCGTCATGATCCGCTTTTCGAAATAAAGCACATTCTCAAGTGGTGGAGGTAATTTAAAATGTAAACCTGGCTTGTCAATCACCTTTTTAATTTCACCCAACGAAAACACAATCGCAAAACGTCGTTGATCGACCACAAACACCATAGAGACAAAAACAAACATCAAAATGATGAGCGTAAAAATAATGGTTCCAATACGGTTCATGAGCCTATCCTCTTAGCGTGAGTCTCGCTCGCGGTTGCGAAGTCTCTCGGGAGATCGATCATAATCATCAGCTGTAGCAAGGTCATCGCTCATTTTTCCTGCAGCAGCAGGAGTCACTTCAGTAATACTCTCAGCACGATTATGCTCCATGATTTTATCTAGCGGCAAATACAACATGTTGTTATTGCTCTTCGTATCAATCAAAATCTTGGTTGTGCGGGAATAAATTTGCTGCATAGCTTCAAGATACATTCGCTCACGCGTAACCGCCGGTGCCTTAGCATAGGCCTCCTGAACGGCCTTGAAACGATCAGCATCACCTTGTGCAGCCGAAACGGTACGTGCCTTATAAGCGGCAGCATCCTCTGTTAAACGCGAAGCTGTCCCCTGTGCACGGGGCACCACATCGTTAGCATAGGACTGAGCTTCGTTCTTCAAACGCTCTAGATCTTGCCCTGCCTTAATTGCATCATCAAATGCTGCCTGAACCTGTTCTGGGGGTTGGACACTTTGTATTGTCACCGTAGTTACGATGATACCACTCTTATAACCATCCAGAATGCGCTGAATCGACGAAACTAATTCATTCGCGATCTCTTCGCGACCCGCGTAAAGAACAAAATCCATTTTGCTCTTGCCAACAATCTCCCGGACTGCAGTGGCAGCTGCCAAACCAACTGAAGATTCCGCATCAAGATTATTAAATAATAATTCACTCGCATCTTTAATGCGATACTGAACTGCAAAACGCACGTCAATAATGTTCTCATCGCTTGTCAGCATAGACGAATCCTTGAGGTCTGTATCACGAATCGTATTCGGACGACCAACCTCGACTGAACGGATTTGAGACATATTGACGATCTCATGAGACTGAAATGGATACGGAAAACGCCACTGAATGCCCGATGTAGTGGTATATTTGTACCGTCCAAACTCAGTCACAACTCCCACCTGTCCTTCCTGAACAATAAAAATCCCTGAAGCCAGGAAAATCAAGGCAGCGATCACAATGGCAACGATAAGACCTAAGCCTGAGGTACTCTTGGTACCAGAAGACTTACCCTGATTGCCATTTTTTCGGCGAAATAGATTAGTCAATCGATGATTAAAATCTCGCCAAAGTTCATCAAGATCAGGCGGACTATCTTTTCGATGAGATCCTTGATCTTTCAGATCAGGAGTGTTTTGGTTCAGCTCATCAACTCCCGTTAGGGGTTCATTGCCCTGACTTCGTCCCCACCGCGGGTCATTCAGGGAAAAAATTAAGCCAACTCTTCGCATTAAGGCTCTTGAAAGCATAAAAAGAAGCATGGTAAAAAAGTTATCGATAATGAAACTTAAAGTGGCCTGGTGACACCTTCCACAACTATCCTCATCCACTATTCGGCATACTAATGCCATAGCCTGTTAAAAAATAGGGCAATAGGTAAATCATTATGTAACGTTTTTTAAACGTCCTTAGCTCTTTTTTTAAAATTCATCAACTAAAGGTGGCGTCTCCGCCTCATTGTAACTCAATATTTAACCTTACTAACTCTGAAATCGCCTGTCGAAGTAAATCAAGTCCTTCTCCTGTGTGAGCACTCAAGAACACACGCGAAATTCGACCAGTCTCATCGCGCTGAATGTAAGGTCGATGCGATATTAATCTCGGCACAAGATCAATTTTATTCCAAACCAGAATCTGTGGAATATCAGCGCAGTTAATGTCAGACAAAACTTCATTCACTTCGTCCATCTGGTCTCTACGTACAGAATTCGAGGCGTCGACGACATGTAACAAGATATCGGCGTGCACCGTTTCTTCCAAAGTCGCACGGAATGCCGCCACTAATTGATAAGGCAACTCACGAATAAATCCAACAGTATCGGACAATACTACGTTTCCAATAGTATCCAAGTAAACACGTCGTGATGTCGTATCAAGTGTTGCAAACAACTGATCAGCGGCGTAAACCTTTGCTTTCGTCAAAGCATTGAATAATGTGGATTTACCCGCATTGGTATATCCAACCACTGAGATCGAAATCGTACCATTACGTTTACGTAAACGGCGCTGCGTATCATGCTGACGCCGCAACTTAGCCAACCTCATTTTTAGTAGTTTTACACGACCACCAATCAAACGACGATCTGTTTCAAGCTGAGTTTCACCGGGTCCCCGCAAACCAATTCCACCTTTTTGACGCTCCAAATGAGTCCAAGCACGTACGAGGCGTGTACTTAAGTAATTCAATTGCGCAAGTTCAACCTGTAATTTGCCTTCATAGCTCTTCGCCCGTTGTGCAAAAATATCAAGAATCAAAGCAGTACGATCAACAACGCGTGTTCCAAGAAAATTCTCGAGATTACGCTGCTGCCCAGGACTTAAACTGTGATTCAAAATCACTAATTCAGCTGCGTAGTGACGAATAGCTTCTTTCAGCTCCTCGGCCTTACCTTTACCGATGAATAATTTTGCATCAGGACTACAACGACGACCAGTGATCGTAATTACAGACCGTGCCCCTGCACTTTTCGTCAGAAGATCAAGTTCATGGAGAGCAGCTTCGAAATCGATTTTTCCGAAATCAATACCAACAAGAGCGGCATTTATCAAATAATATGCGTAAAAATAGAATAGATTTAAAAATATGTGAAATAATTTTTTTATTTTACCAGAAGAATTAAGATCAAGTTGACTCGGCTTCCATATTGAAATTTACTGCACGCGTCGGGACCACAGTAGAGATCGCGTGCTTATATACCATCTGCGTCACTGTATTACGCAATAAAACAACATACTGATCAAACGACTCAATATTTCCCTGCAACTTAATACCATTGACGAGATAGATCGAAACGGGAACATTTTCTTTGCGCAAAACATTCAAAAACGGATCTTGTAACAGTTGCCCTTTGCTGCCCATAGGATACTCCATTTATTTTTTTATCTATTGCCCGTAAGCTGGAAGGTGTAGTCACACTATATTTCAACCTCAATACTATAGCTGATTTTAGCAAAATCACGTACAGCATCGATGATTCATTCTGTTTTTGCATAAGGATTTTTTCCATTTCGAAATTCAATACGTAATGGAGTTCCCTTAACTCCAAAAGCTTCACGAAATCTGCGTTCAAGATAACGTTTATATGCCTCAGTGACACCATCGAGACCATTGCCGTGAATCACAATAATTGGTGGATTTGATCCACCCTGGTGAGCATATCGTAATTTTGGCC
Source organism: Candidatus Pandoraea novymonadis (assembly GCF_003004665.1). Classification (GTDB taxonomy): domain Bacteria; phylum Pseudomonadota; class Gammaproteobacteria; order Burkholderiales; family Burkholderiaceae; genus Pandoraea; species Pandoraea novymonadis. The sequence goes on along the minus strand of NZ_MUHY01000001.1, from coordinate 164,471 downwards.
GCGAGAATCCATAACGGCGTGGCTGTTGGAATGCGACTGCTTCCTGCAAAGTTCGCGTCAACTTTGGCGTTGGCAATTTTGCCATTGCCGCGGTATAAGCACTATCGACCGAATACATCAATTGTCCAACACCAATTATCTTCAACGCCGAAATAAAGTGAACATTAGCAAATTCAAGGAACTTAAGTTTTCTCTTCAATTCTTCTTTTATACAATTACGAAGATACTCATCAATATCGTCCCATTTATTGACACCCACTACTAATGCTCGCCCCGACTCAACAATAAAGGCAGCAATATTAGCATCCTGACTCGAGATATCTTGACGAGCATCAAGCAACAAAATAACAACATTAGCATCTGCAATCGACTGTAGTGTTTTAACCACAGAAAACTTTTCGATCGCTTCGAAAACTTTACCTCGACGCCTCAAACCAGCAGTATCGATCAAGGTGTAGAGTTTTTGATGTCGCTCAAAATCAATATAAATAGAGTCTCGTGTTGTGCCTGGCATATCAAAAGTAACCACACGCTCTTCTCCTAGAAGAGCGTTGACTAACGTTGATTTTCCAACATTCGGACGACCGACAATAGCAATCCGAATACGACCATTGTTTTGTTGCGATACATTAGTTTCCTCAACATGCATGCAGAACGACTCGAGCGCAATATCGATTACTTCTCCGACGCCATCACCATGCGCAGAAGAAATTGCAAATGGCTCACCCAAACCAAGTTCATAAAATTCATTGACAACGGCGGTAAACTTCATGCCCTCTGTCTTATTGACAACAACCATGATCGGCCGCCCTGTCTTGCGCAGGTAATCAGCAATAATGAGGTCCTGCGGCACAACCCCCAACCGCCCATCAACGACAAAAATAACCATATCGGCTTCAACCACAGCCTGGGAGGTCTGTTTACCCATCTCGTGAAAAATACCATCCCTCGTTACTGGCTCAAAACCACCTGTATCAATCACAAGATAAGGATATTTGCCAAGCCGGCCTTCGCCATAGTGCCGGTCACGCGTGAAACCCGGAAAGTCAGCAACGAGCGCATCACGAGACCGAGTCAAACGATTAAAGAGTGTTGATTTTCCAACATTAGGGCGTCCAACAAGTGCAATCACAGGTTTCATAAACAAAGTCTAGACAAGTGCGCCCGACATTCATGCCGGCCGCGCACAAAAACATAGGGCTTGATTATTTGGGATAATAGCCAATCAAATTACCGTCACAGGTCTTAATAACGAGAGTCTGTCCTGCTAATACTGGTTGTGTACTAACAGCGCTACTCGTCTTCATCCTAAAAACAAGTTCACCTGTATCTCGAGAAAGAAAATGCACATAACCTTGTAAGTCCCCTACGACGAATAAATGACCAAATGCCAACGGCGCACTCAAACCACGGCACTTCAATAGATCGTTTTTCCAATATATTTTTCCATCGCTGGCAGAAAATGAAAATATCGAAGAATCGGGATTAACAGCAACGACCATTTGATCATCTTGTGTCATCTGTTTAAGTGATAAAAACTCCCGCTCCCAGATGCCGCCACCGTTCATTGCGTCAACGCAAACCAGACGCCCTTGGAAGGTCGACGCACATATCTGCTGACCAAATGGTACTGGAGTACCGCTTACATCATTCATAAGCTCAATTTCAGTTATACTTTTTATATGGGACAGTGATTTAATCCACAACGGATGGCCTGTTTGAAGATCGAGTGCCGCGAGCTTCCCCCCTGGAAAGCTGGCCACCACAGCACTGTCACCAAGAAAAATCATCCCGGAGTATGTGCGCAACATCAATGGCAGTGAAGGCTGTGTGTAGATCCATTTCACAGCACCCGAAACAGAATCGAAGGCCAGTACACGGCCATTAATTGCACGCACAACAACGAGTCCACGTCCAACCAGCGGTGGAGCGAGCACTTCGCCACCAGCAGGCGCAGTCCAAATCTGTTTACCACTACTATCTAAAGCAATAACATTTCCATCAGCTGTCGCCACCACCGTTGTGTCGCCATCACTACCCGGATTAGCAGTAATATCAGATCCAATTTTTGCCGACCACGTCTTTACACCGGTATCGGCATCGATACAAATCACACTATCCTTTCCATCCAAAGTTAATATTGAATGGCCAACCACAACCGGCGCGAAGTCATAATGACCTGCCTTAGCAATGGGAATACTCCAGATTTGACGCATCATCAAATCTTGCTGAGTCTCCTGTATCAATGACATCTGTTCATGTACCGGTTTTCTAACAAATAGGCCGCATCCTCCAAATAATGTCATGGCAATGATGCTAGAAATGAATAATCGAAAGAAATAATACATATGCTTTAGTAGACTATTGCTAAGTGGGGGAAGCATCAATCGATCAAAATCGATAAAGATCATCATGATCCTCGCTTATACACAATTAGTATCTAAGTGGTTCACATTTAGCCACCCAAAGCATCTAGTTTGAACTGAATAAATTCACGAAGCGACACTTCTTTTGTATCCAATTTCTCGAGCGAAAGTTTATACGCTATACGGGCAGCTTCAATTTTATCCTGTGCGGCAAGCAAATCACCACGACGATCCTCAAACAAACCTATAAACGAAGGTGATGGGACACTACTAAGCACCTTCAAACCTTCCTCATACTCTTTTTGATCTAACAACAAACCCGCCAACCGGAGCTTCGCAAGTTGCCGATATTCATTATCCTTTGAACCTTCAATAACCCATTGCAAGTGCTTCTTCGAAGCCACAGAGTCGCCAGATCCATCAAGAATTTTCGCTGCGAGTAGCGCCGTCATCTTCGCATAAGCGATATTCCTAAACTTATCTTCCATATCGAGCACAATCCGCGCAACCTGTTTCTTATCATTTTGGTCTACAGCTTTGTTCAAAGCTCCATATAAGACACGCGCTTTGACTACCTGCTTATGCTCAAGGTAACGACTAAGATTCCAACCGACAAAAGCTAAAATAATTAGGATGAAGATCCAAATGATATTTTTACCACATCGCGCGTACCATGCCTTGATTTTCTGGATCTGTTGATCTTCCTGATGATTGTCCATTCCTTATGCTCCTGATGAATTCCTAGAAATCATTCACTATGAGTAGACTCCATGGATGCTATCCGGACTTCATTGGAAGTCTCTCTCACTTCTTGAGGGAATGCTGTTCTATTCACTGGCCTCTTTGCAGAGGAAACAATTGCATCCATCAGGTACTCAGTCAACATATCGAATGCTACACGAGTCTGATTATTTTTTTCGTTGGTAGCACGAAGATGCTTAACTACCGCAGCTCCATCAATAACCTCATTTTCACCGAAAATAACAGCAAACGCAGCACGACTAGAATCCGCACGCTTCATCTGCGATTTAAAACTACTGCTCTTACCGGCGGGACTACAGTGGAAAAGAACATTAAGTCCCGCATCACGCATGCGCTCAGCCGCAATCAATGCAGGTGCAACAGCCATTTCTCCATGATGAACAACGTATACGTCGCAGCTTTCCATCTGAGGCACCAAAGCTGCTTCGCGAAGCAGCTCCAAAATACGTTCAACCCCTATTGCCCAACCACACGCTGGCGTGGAATCGCCACCAAGTTGTTCGATCAATGAATCATAACGACCACCACCCGCAACTGTACCTTGTGCACCAAGCTTATCCGTTATCCACTCAAAAACTGTCAGATTATAATAATCCAGTCCGCGTATAAGGTGTGGATTAATCTTAAAAGGAACATTATTTGCCTTAAGCAAGGACTGCACCTCTTCAAAATGCTGCTTCGAAGAAGCTCCAAGATAGTTGATTAACTGTGGTGCTCCTTCCAGGAGCAATTGAATTGCTGGATTCTTCGAATCTAGTATGCGCAATGGATTTGTATACAAACGGCGTTTACTGTCTTCATCAAGATATTCAATGTGATTCTCAAAATAAGCCATCAAATCTTGACGATACACTGCGCGCTCTTCCGCTTGACCTAATGAATTTAGTTCAAGATGAATACCAGTTAATCCAAGATCGTCCCATAACCTCTGACATATAAGAATAATCTCAACATCTACGTCCGGACCTGCAAAACCAAGAGCTTCCAGTCCAAGTTGATGAAACTGGCGATAGCGGCCACGCTGTGGCTTTTCATGACGAAACATTGGACCAAAATACCACAAACGCTGCGGACCGCTATACAGGAGATTGTGCTCCAACGCAGCACGCACCACAGCGGCAGTATTCTCTGGACGCATAGTGAGCTTTTGGCCATTAAGAATGTCAGTAAAACTGTACATTTCCTTCTCAACAATGTCAGTCACTTGACCAAGACCATGCAAGAATAATTGTGTCTGCTCAAGAATCGGCGTGCGGATATGCTGATAGCCGTAAGCACGTAATATAGCACGCACGGTTTCTTCAAAAAAATCCCACAGCGACTCATCCTGCGGCAGGATATCATTCATACCTTTTATGCCAGTCAACCTGCTGATGCGATCTTGCTTTGCTTCACACATAGTCAAATCTTTTAACCTTTTTTTAATTGCTCCAGTGGAATCTCTGGTGCATATCGAGTCTTCACGTAATCCTCAATGATTTCCTGAAACGATTCAGCAATGTCGTCACCACGCAAGGTACATATTTTTTGTCCATCAACAAAAACAGGAGCTGCTGGTGATTCGCCAGATCCCGGCAAACTAATACCGATGTTCGCATACTTCGACTCGCCAGGGCCGTTAACAATGCAACCCATCACCGCCACATGCATGTTCTCAACACCACGAAATTTAAGCTTCCAAACCGGCATTTGCTCGCGCAGATAAATCTGAATTTTTGATGCTAACGTTTGAAAAAGATTACTTGTCGTGCGTCCACAGCCAGGACACGAGATAACCATGGGTGAAAATGCCCTAAGGGCCATGGTCTGCAAAATCTCCTGTGCGACAAGAACTTCCACGGTCCGGACTCCATCTGGCTCAGGAGTCAATGAAACCCGAATGGTATCCCCAATTCCTTCTTGAAGAAGAACGGACAACGCCGCGGTCGATGCCACAATGCCCTTTGATCCCATACCGGCCTCGGTCAAACCAAGATGCAATGCATAATCGCAGCGCCTTGATAATTCACGGTACAACGCGATCAGGTCCTGCACTCCACTCACCTTACAAGATAACAAAATATGATCAGCTGCCAAACCAATATCCTGCGCACGGAGTGCGGATTCGGTGGCTGATGTAATCAGTGCCTCATACATCAGACTTTGTGCATTCCAAGGTTTCACACGCTGAGCATTTTCATCCATAATGCGAGCAAGTAACAAGGGATCAAGACTTCCCCAATTCACGCCAATTCTCACAGGCTTATCGTACTTACACGCCACCTCAATCATCTGCGCATACTGCGTATCACGCTTTTTACCTTGTCCAACATTACCAGGATTAATTCGATATTTTGAAAGAGCCTCTGCACAAGCTGAAAAATTTGTCAACAGCATATGACCGTTGTAATGAAAATCGCCAATCAAGGGCACATTAATATCCATCCGATCGAGTTGCTCTCGAATCAGAGGAACTGCAGCTGCTGCTTCTGGTGTGTTAACGGTAATGCGCACCAACTCTGATCCAGCCTGTGCCAACTGCTTAACCTGAATAGCCGTAGCAATCACATCAGTAGTTTCAGTATTTGTCATTGACTGAATACGAATAGGCGCATCTCCCCCAACCGTCACGAGATTACCATCCCAACTGATGGCAACCTGCCGAGTCTTACGACGCGTGACTGACCCAGCAATAATTGGCATGCATTCCATAGAAGTCATAATTTCTCTCACGACTACGCCTTACTGCAATGTAAGGCGTACTACATTGCCAACATTGTTAGCTTTCAATTCAAGAGGTTGGCCATTGAACTGAGCGTGCTCAACACCATAGACATTACCGATTACGACCTTCAAAGGGACATCTCCTGTGATGTCCTGGACATCACCTCCACTGAGCAATTGTGAAAGTAGCACACTGCCATCACTCTGACGCACTTCAACCCAACTATCAGCCTTGAGGCTCAAGATCAGATTTCCCCTATTCATAGCCCCATTATTCAGCGTAACATCTGATGGCAGTTCTATTGGCTCGACCATACGAACTGGTAAAGAAGCCACCGACATCGAGCTCACGAAACCACTCGCAGCAGTTATCATCTCATGCAATAAATCTGGGTAAGTGATTAAATCAGAATTAGCCATCACACGCTGACTGTCTAACTCAATCAATTTGTGATTATCATGCCTGATGAAGTATCCAATAACACCTGCCACAATTCCCCCTATCACTACTAGCATCCAAAGCCATTTCACTGCAGAAGAAAAAGCTGAAGAACGGAAGGGAATTGTTGTGTAAATGCTAGAATCGTCCAATGCAGGGGGCGGCATGAAAGCATTCGAATGGCGAAATGGACGCAACGGCTCGATTAGCTCCATCGGATTAGCGCCAACGATACGAGCGTAACCCCGCACAACACCTTGGAGAAAAGAGATCTCCGGCAAGGTATCCCATTCCCCAGATTCCAAACATCGAAGCTTTAATGGTGAGACTTTAAGTCTCGCTGCGACCTCTTCTATACAAATACCACGTACTTGACGCAGTACCATAAGTTGGACGCCCACCTCAGTGGCCACATCAGCGAGACTTCTCTCAAAATTTGCACCTACCGGTTCAGATTTCTCATTAACTTCAATCTGGTCTCGCTTATCCATCGATAAGCCCCCATTCATAAGCAGCCGTCATAGAAAGCTTAGAAGATATACTGATGAAGCAAAGAAAGTTCGAAAATTCTCCACGAATAATCACCTGAACGGAACTCTACAGTGCTTGATGGAACTATCGAAATGGCAGTTCGAAATTGATAAGCAGTGCCTCATTCGAAATTCGTATAACTGCAGTAAAGAAAAAATCAACACATAAAACAGCATCAATCAACCCCCTCTGCATCATCGAAATATGACCACACAATCTCATAAAACTACACGTCAAGAGGAATTTGACCAAATTTACCACGTTGTACCAAACGTGTGCGGTCCTGCACTTCTCCAGCCAGTTGCCCACAAGCCGCATCAATATCATCACCTCTGGTCTTTCGAATAGTTGTCACGAGCCCTGCTTCCAGTAAAATCTGAGAAAATCTTCGGATTTGAGAATCCTGAGAACACAACAAACCCGAGCCAGGAAATGGATTAAAAGGAATCAAATTAAACTTGCTAGGGACATCACGCGTCAACGCCACCAGCTGTCTTGCATGCGCTTCCGAATCATTAATACCGTCGAGCATGCAGTATTCAAACGTAATAAAACCTCGAGGGGCAACTTCTACATAGCGGGTACACGCACCCATTAATTCTCGCAATGGATATTTCTTGTTAAGTGGCACCAAGCAATCACGTAGCAAATCATTTGGCGCATGTAACGAAACCGCGAGCGCCACTGGCAATTCAGATCCAAGCCGGTCCATCATCGGAACAACCCCAGACGTCGACAGCGTGACACGACGACGTGACAATCCATAGGCGTTGTCGTCCAACATTAAATGCATCGAACCTACAACAGGCTCAAAATTAAGCAATGGCTCTCCCATACCCATCATCACCACGTTGGTGACCACACGTGGCTGTCTGGCATGACTGCCGAGAGATTTGCGCAGTGAGAACTCCGCCATCCACAGTTGTCCAATGATTTCACCCATCGTGAGATTACGCGAAAAGCCCTGTTTTCCTGTCGAACAAAAACGACAATTGACTGCACATCCAGCTTGAGAAGAAATACAAAGTGTGCCACGCGTTTCCTCTGGGATATAGACAGTTTCGATCGCATTACCCTGACCCACATCGAGCAACCATTTTCGCGTACCATCGATAGATGTGTGATCAGTGATTACTCGAGGGACACGAAACTCCGCACGCGTACTGAGTTTTTCCCGCAGCGGTTTTGCTAAATCGGTCATGCTTCCAAAATCAACCACTCCAATCTGGTGAATCCACCGCTGCAACTGGCGCGCACGAAAAGGCTTTTCGTTAAGAGACTCGAAATACGCGATAAGCCTATCTGGATCGTAATCAAATAGATTCTTTAGCGATTCGGTCATAACATCTTATTTATTCCATCAAAGATTGTGAAATATCTGATTCCGTTTAGCGGGAGTAGACATTCAGCCCCGGGAAGAAGAACGACACTTCAAATGCAGCTGTTTCTGCTGCATCAGAACCATGCACCGCGTTGGCATCAATGCTATCTGCAAAATCGGCACGAATCGTGCCCACAGCAGCTTCCTTCGGATTCGTCGCACCCATCAACTCACGATTCTTGGAAATCGCGTTTTCGCCTTCGAGTACTTGGACCATAACCGGACCCGAAATCATAAATTGGACCAAATCATTAAAAAATAAGCGTGAACTGTGAATAATGTAGAATTGCTCGGCTTCCTCACGCGAGAGCTGAACGAACTTTGCCGCTGCAATCTTTAATCCTGCGTTTTCAAAACGACTGTAAATCTGTCCAATCACGTTCTTGGCAACAGCATCGGGCTTAATAATCGACAATGTGCGTTCAATCGCCATAAAAAACTCCAAAAATTAATCAAATATGAGGCAATAAACAGCTCGGCATTCTATCACGAAGGCTGTTATAATTTGCTTGGTTCGACTGTTTGCTTTTTTGATCGAGATTCTTCCTTGTTTGCACAAGGCATAACGTGTCTTTTGTGACAAAGGGAAAGTTGTTCAATTTCCCTCACTCAAAATTAGCATCGAGTGTTCACTTGCAGAGGAAAATATATGAACCAGGATTTTCAGAATTTTAGTCAAAGTCTCAGTAATAAAAATACAAGCGTTCGCACACATAATCGCGTATTACGCAACACTTACTGGCTCCTTGCGTTATCTATGCTACCAACAGTCGTTGGAGCATGGATAGGGGTGAGATATGGTTTGATGCACTTCGCAGCCGCCCCAATAATCAGAGCAGTCGGATTCCTAGTGGTTGCTTTCTGTATTATGTCTGCGATAGAAAAATTCAAGCATAGTGGCGTTGGTGTTGTATTATTGCTTGGCTTCACCTTCTTCATGGGCATTATGTTAACGCCATTGCTTGGCCACATTTTAGGTTACGTCAATGGTGCTACGCTCATTATGACGGCATTTGGCGGCACAGCGACAATTTTTGGCGTAATGGCGAGCATTGCAACTGTGAGCAAGCGCGACTTCAGTAACATGTCAAAGTGGTTGTTCGTAGGTGTTATGCTAATATTAATTTCCTCAGTTGCCAACATTTGGCTTCAACTGCCTGCCCTAACGCTGACGGTATCGACCTTGGCAATTGCAATCTTCTCAGCCTACATCCTTTTCGATGTGCAGCGTGTTGTTAATAAAGGCGAGACCAACTATATAACAGCAACATTAGCCATCTACCTCGATCTGTATAATGTCTTCGCCAATCTGCTATCGATCCTTGGCATTTTCGGTGGAAATCGCAGCTAACCCTTGCCTTATTATCACGGAAATGACGAATCTTTAAGATAGATACCATTAACTTTGCGAATTTTCATGAGTCCACCCACTCTACAGATGTCCTGCCATTTTTCAGTCCCCTAACACAATTGGTACCTACAATAAAATTTAACAGTTAGAAATAATCAAATTAAACAGATTTAGCATCTCACCTCACAGTAACATCGCTTAGATAGATAGAAAGACACTGTGATGCCTACTCTTTTCGCAGATATATCCAAAATTAAACGCGAGGATCATGAGTTTCAAAAGCTATATAATCGATCGAACCGAAGACTATCGATAGTGGAAATTAGAAAAGTTGGCTATTTGAATGAGGATTGCCAGTATCCGTAAGCAATACACTCAAAAAAATCTCATTCAAAATGAAGTATTGCTTGGCTCATCATGCCAAGCAGCCAAATATTCCTTCCAGTGTAGTCCAACTTGGACCTTTAATGTATGTTTAACGAGTTGAATTTCTTTTTCATACTCTGACATCTTTAGCCCACCTCGCATGAGCTGAAATCGACAATACAAGAGATACGTATTCACAACATCCGTCTCACAATAATTTCTAATTTCAGCAAGTTTACCTTGCTGAAAGGCTTCCCACACTTTGCCACCGTCCATACCTAACTTGCCAGGAAACCCGCAGAGCTTCGCAAGATCGTCCAATGACACACTCGCACGCGCCTGATGCATAGCCAGAAAATTCATTAAATCGAGATGACGCCGATGATAACGACTGATGTAGTTATTCCATTTGAATTCACGATCGGCATCGCCCATTTCCCAATAACGAAACGCTTGTACACCGTAGATCATCCCTCTATAGTGCAGAACCGGTAAATCAAACCCACTACCATTCCAAGAAACGAGTTGAGGTGTATACTTTTCTATCGTTCGATAGAATCCACTTACCAGTGTCACCTCATCATCTTCAAGAGTACCAATAGATTTCACACGAAATTCATCACGATCTCGAAAAACACAAGAAATAGCAACAATACGTTGCAAATGTAGCGGCAAAAAATCATGCCCAACCTTCTCGCGACGGGCAGCAAATGCTGCCTCAGCAACAACATCATCCGAAAGTTGGGAATATGAAGCTTCAAGACTGCGTAAACCATCTACATCCGGAATAGTTTCAATATCAAAAACTAGTGTAGGAGCTGTCATCAATCAGTAAAAAACGTACAATTTTAAAAAAAGATATGAAGTTGTATACCAAAATTAACATTCAATTTAGCAGATTTTTCTACATTCAAATCAGGGTCGTAGATTAGAAAATCTAGAGTATACAAGTGGAATCAATATTTAAATTGAAGCACTAGAGTTCAAATGAGTAAGAAACTGCTGTGCAATTAATATATTATTAAAATGTCAATCATCAGGTCATGTAACTCTTCAACCCAAAGGGATAAGATACAGCGAAAACGTCATCTATATCTTGTAACTCCGTTACAAGTAGGCCTCTTGATTATTTAATCTCAATTTTTATTGAGGTTTCAAATACTTTATCGGATCTACAGGCTTTCCATCACGCCGCACCTCGAAATGCAGCATCACGCGGCTCGCATCAGAGTTTCCCATTTCAGCAATCTTTTGCCCAGAGATTACGCTGTCTCCTTCTTTAACTAGCAAGCTTTTATTGTGAGCATATGCAGTCAGAAAAACAGCATTGTGTTTGATAATTATTAAATTACCATACCCACGCAAACCGGCACCCGAGTACACCACCTTCCCAGCGTTTGCGGCTAACACAGGGTCGCCTACATTCCCTGCAATATTCAAACCCTTATTATTTCTATCATTAAATGCGGCAACAATGTTGCCTCGCGCGGGCCATGCTAACTGAAAAATCTCCTCACTCGTAGGAACCGATGCAGCTGACGCTGCTGGCATCCGGCTGACAGAAGATGATCTATTGTTGGATAAACTATCGGCCGGCGCTGCAAGAATACCTGATTGTGGCATTAATGTCAGTCTTTCTCCAATAGGCGCCTTCATACATAGCACTTGGCCAACTTCAATCTGATCAGGATTCGTAATATTATTCCAACGCGCAATATCATGGTAATTCTGTCCATTATCCAGCGCAATCCGGTATAAACCATCTCCTGACTTAACACGATAATAACCTGGTGGCACTGGCGGATAATCTACCGCCGGTGGGATGCGAGATACAGTCGTTATGATCGTTCTGTCAACGATAGGTGCATTGACTTGTCGGGTCGAGCATGCTGGCACCATACTCAACAACAATACACTTACGATGCACTTATAAAATCCCGCTCGAAAATTCACTCCACTCCTCCGGAAAATATTACAGTTTCCTCTCAAATGAGAGATAATTTTAAAGGTATAGACAAAATCCACAAGATACATTTCTCCCCGCTCATGGACTTCCATCTGCTCAATCATCGTCGAAATTTATTGTGCGCCACCCATTGGCGTGATCAAAAATGCTGCGACACTCGACAATCGTAATTGCCTATCACTATATTTAAATATAGTATGAAACTTTAGTTTGGTTTCCTCATTGTCCAATCACCCACATCGCATAAGCCAATCATTCACGACTCGAAGCTGATCTGTATGTGTTAAATCAAGTTGCAAGGGAGTCAACGAAACGTGATCGTGTTCCACGGCATGAAAATCTGTGCCTTCGCTGCTATCGCGTGCCTCTCCAGCAGGACCAATCCAATAAATTGTGTCACCATGTGGACTCTCTTGACGGATTACTGGGTGAGATGGATGTCTCTTCCCCAGACGGGTAGCAAGCATACCCTTGAGTTGAGAATATGGTAAATTTGGAATATTGACATTCAACAAGAAAGGTGTACTCAAAGGCCACTCCATATAACGTTCAACGACCTCGCGTACTACCTGCGTTGCACTATCAAGATGACTCCAGCCCTTATTAACTTGTGAAAAAGCAAATGATGGGATGCCAAACAAAAAACCTTCAGTCGCAGCTGCCACAGTCCCAGAATAAAGAGTGTCTTCCCCCATATTTTGACCATCATTGATACCAGATACAACAATATCAGGATGTGTGTCCAACAAACCCGTCAAAGCAATGTGCACACAATCAGTCGGTGTACCATTAACATAACGGAACCCATTGGCACCCAGAAAAACTGATAATGGTCGTTGCAGAGTCAAAGAATTAGATGCACCACTACAGTTTCGTTCTGGCGCCACCACGGTAATCTCACCAAGAGGAACCAAGGCCTCATAAAGCACTGCCAAACCTGGTGACTGATACCCATCATCGTTGCTAATCAGGATTCGCATGAGATAAAAATTGTAAACGGGTACGACCCCGACTATATATCACAAACAAGTTTACTATCCATTGCCTAATTTTATCATTCTCTTTTTTCGGGCAAAATTTTTCTAATTTTAACTTGATCAAGCTAGGTAGCACACAGCGCATTTATTCTCCGAAGGCACGAAAAAGTGAACGTACCTTTCACAGAAATGATCAGTTGAGATAAATTATTCGCTATACCATCCATCGGCAAATACAAGTGAATAAGAAAAATCTTGCCATTATTCGACAACTTTAGTAACACAATCCAAGATTGTCTCTTGAACCAGGATCCACCGAAAACTACATCAAAAACAAGAACAATAATACAGCCTGTTACTTAGAAACACTGTATGGTTTTTAAAATCATGGCCATGCGTACCTCTTGTCATCACATAGCTATCACTGAATAAATAGCCATCATGAGTATTAATGTAACCACCTTCATTTCCATAGCTATAGATTACTTAATTCAAGTCTGTAAAAAAGCAATTTATCGCGCACAGTATATCGATACCACCGAAGTGGTAATTGCGAGCTAAGCCACGCATAGGACAACTAAAGGCTACGGTATTTCAGCGCGATACTATGCAAAAATTGGAAATCCACTAAAAAATGACGATAAATATCACTAAAAACACATGCAGTATCTTCAGCATCAAAACCCATTCAACGCAAAAACTCCACTCACCAAACATCACTTCGAGACAGACTCAGAGTACCCTACGATCGAGCACAGCACGCGCAATTGTCTCTGGATCAACATATTCCAGCTCAGCTCCCACTGGTACACCTCGAGCAAGGCGCGACACCTCTAGACCACGAGATTTCAGCACTTGAGTAAGATAGTACGCTGTAGCCTCACCCTCGTTCGTAAAACTCGTCGCCAGCACAACTTCCTTTACGACACCATCCGTCGCGCGACGAATCAATTGCTCGAAATAAATTTCATCGGGCCCCACACCATCAAGTGGTGACAAGTGTCCCATCAACACGAAATAAAAACCCTTGAATGTAAGTGTTTGCTCGACTCTATTTTGATCAACAGGAGTTTCGACAATGCACAACAAGGTAGCATCACGATCTGGATCAAGGCATGTCTCGCATATACCAACTTCTGTAAATGTATTACAACGTGTGCAATTCTTCATTTGCTCCGCAGCATAGACGAGTGCCTTACCAAGGCGAAGTGCACCAATCCGATCACTTTGTAGCAAGTGATATGCAATTCTCTGCGCAGACTTAGGTCCGATGCCAGGCAACGCTCGGAGTGCCTCAACCAACGTTTGAAGGCCAGAGAAACTCATGTAAGGATTCTCCACAAACGGGGTGCCATACTGTCCTTGGACTAATCATAAAAAAACAAACGAAAAACATCGATTAAATGGGAAACTTAAAACCTGGTGGTAATGGTAAACCAGACGTCATATTACCCATTTTTTCTTGTGTTATGGCTTCGATTTTGTGTGTTGCATCATTAAAAGCAGCGCCGACAAGATCTTCAATCATATCCTTGTCCTCTGCGAACAAGCTTGGATCGATAATGACTCGTCGTACATCGTACTTACATGTCATCATAACTTTAACAAGACCAGCACCAGAATTTCCCTCAACTTCAATATGAGCCAGCTGCTCCTGCATCTTTTTCATATTATCCTGCATTTGTTGAGCCTGCTTCATCAGGCCAACAAGCTTTCCTTTCATCATAATGACTCCTGGGAGGGTAAAATTAAAATAATCGTGTAAGCTCACTGAATTATTCTATTGGACGAATCGTTCCAGGAAGGATTTTTGCACCAAAATCATCTATAAGTGAGCTCACCATAGGATCATTCGCAATTGACTGCTCAGCAACATGCTGACGTAGTACTACCTGCCTTGTAGCAATCGCAGCTGCTGTATTGTTAGTGGCACCTATTTCGACATGAAGCTCGACCGGAGAATTGAAATATTGAATCAAAACTTGTCTTAGTTTATCAACAGTAGATGCATCCGTCAGCTGCTTCAAGGGAACACGCAGCCTCAACATCTCTCCTGAGACTTCGATCAATTCGCTCTGACAAGCAAGCTGTTTTGCTAAACCACGCATAGGTAATTTTTCCGCCAATGCGGGCCATTCATCGATCAAGGTTAGTGGTACGTTGCCTCGACCATGGTTGAGCCCAAGAACAGAAGTACTGGAAGAAGCAAGCAAATGCTCTGCATCAGTGCTGCTACTTGAAGATTTACAGTTATAGCCATCTTCATATTCATTCTGCAATCTCGAACGCTGTTGCAGTATTGGCATCTTTCTGTTTGCTAAAGTGGAACTTGCTGCAAAAGTGTGCTTGGCTTCTTTCGTCAGTGACGTCGATGTCCCCGTCGTCGATGCAACAGCATCTCTCGTCGTAAGCGATTCTCTTGGTGTATGTCGCACTGCATACGTGTCATCTGAACTTGATGAAGAAAATGATGTTTTTGCGGAAACATTCGACTCTGACATTTGCGATGATAAAGGGGTGTGCGCTAGTGTCCCAGAAAAAAGTAAAGGGGTAAAAGCGGCCATACGTAGCAATGCCATTGAAAAACCAGTATATTCATCTGGGGCAAGCAAAAGATCACCTCGAGCTCGCGTGGCAATTTGATAATAGAGCTGCACTGTCTCTGCAGAAAATGCCGTTGCCAAACGGCGAATATCTTCTATCTCCACCCAATCATCGAAGAGAACATCGGGTGCGTACTGCACAAGCGCAATTTTATATAGCAGACTGCAAAGATCCTGAAGGCCAACAGAAAATGAGAAACTATTCTCAGCCATCTCATCGACTAAAGTTAGTAATTGACCATGTTTATTATCCTTCAACGCATCCAGCAAACGTACAAGTACGTGCTGATCAATGGCGCCAAGCATGTCACGCACCACAGACTCAGATAATGTCCCATCAGCATAAGTAATGGCTTGATCAGTCAAAGACAATGCATCACGCATACTCCCACTCGCTGCCTTGGCGAGCAAACGCAAAGCTTTCGGCTCATTTTTAATCTCTTCTTGACTCAAAATATGTGCGAGACGCGATACAATTTGACCAGCTGGCATCTGCTTCAGATTAAATTGAAGGCATCGTGACAAAACTGTAACTGGGATTTTCTGTGGGTCTGTTGTGGCTAGAATAAATTTTACGTGTGTGGGAGGCTCTTCAAGCGTTTTAAGCATGGCGTTAAAAGCATGCCCGCTGAGCATATGCACTTCGTCGATCATATAAACTTTGAACCGAGCATCGGCAGGTGCATAAATCGCCTTTTCCAGTAAGGACGTCATTTCATCAACGCCTCGATTCGAGGCTGCATCCATCTCCACGTAATCGACAAATCGCCCTTCATCAATCGCAGAACAAGAATGACAAACACCACAGGGCACAGCTGTTATACCACTTTCGCAGTTGATTGCTTTTGCAAGAATCCGAGATAACGTAGTCTTGCCGACACCACGTGTCCCAGTAAAAAGATATGCATGATGTAAGCGTTTCTGCTCAAGAGCATTAGTAAGTGCACGTACAACATGCTCCTGTCCAACTAACGTCGAGAAGCCTTTAGGGCGCCATTTTCGCGCGAGTACTTGATAAGTCATGGTGAATTATAACAGCTCGTCAGATGTACATCTGAGGGGAAAGTACACACTCATTACCGGATTTTACTGAAATATATGTAGCCACAATCAGGCCAAACAAAATCTCTGAAACATAAAGAGAGTACGTGGCACATAGAAACTGTGGTATGCATTGATAGGGTTGGCGAAAAAATGAGATTATTCGACGCCCGACCCGAAGAAGAGGACGAGCCCGACCCTCGGCACTGACAGAAACGGCTATGGCTGCTTCGTTCCCGATCTGACCAGATTGACCGCTCACTCCATGCGAAGGAGACCCGTCCATTTTTCATTATAGCATAATTTTATTTCGGCAAATCGATAGTGACGTTAACTGCGTGAACGTGACTCTTTAAAAATTGACCACAAACCTGTCACTTTCCACAAAGCTATGTTTATTACACATCCAACTAAGAATTCCGTTAACATACAACAACTTCATTAGCTTTTCTATCAGCTCCGCTTGAAGTTTTTGTAGTAGACTCCATCTATCTAGTAGATTCATCGTTTTATCTACCGGGGGAGCCATCTCTATTGGTTAGAGTTCAGCTAATCCATTTTTGAATAGCCAGATGTAATAACTTATCGATGAAAGAAAAAATCAAACATATTACTGACGAATCCTTCGAACAGGACGTTCTGAAGTCCGAAAAACCAGTGTTGCTGGATTTTTGGGCCGCCTGGTGTGGTCCATGTAAGGCGATTGCACCAATCCTCGAAGAAATCGCATCGGAATACAATGAAAAGCTACAAGTCGCTAAGCTTAACGTTGACGATAACCAAGTAACACCAACCAATTTTGGGATTCGTGGTATTCCAACACTAATTCTTTTCAAAAACGGGGTGATTGCTGCGCAAAAGGTTGGTGCCTTGTCGAAGGCTCAATTAACCACCTTTCTAGACAGTAATCTCTAAAAATTACTATGCTGTACATAATGTGATGCTTGTATATAACACTGCATGCCCTATAATTTGACAGAAGTTTCTAAGAGTTCTTCGAGCGTTCCCTCACTTTTCCCCTGATTTATCACTTGTCGTCATCCTGAGACGACGTCTCCGTATGCACTTATCCGAACTAAAATCTCAGCATGTCTCCCAACTGCTGGAAATGGCGAATAGTCTCGAAATCGAGAATGCCAACCGTATGCGCAAGCAAGAACTAATGTTTGCCATCCTAAAAAAACGCGCACGAACTGGCGAAACGATCTTTGGTGATGGAACACTTGAAGTCCTGCCTGATGGATTTGGCTTCCTACGCTCTCCAGAAACCTCATACCTAGCTAGTACGGATGATATCTATATCAGCCCATCTCAAATCCGCCGCTTCAATTTGCATACCGGCGACACAATCGAAGGAGAAGTACGTACTCCGAAAGATGGCGAGCGCTACTTTGCACTTGTTAAGGTAGATAAGATCAACCACCAACCACCTGAAGCCTCGAAACACAAGATCATGTTCGAGAACCTCACTCCACTACATCCAAATAATCCACTTCTGCTTGAGCGAGAGATTAGGGGTGAAGAAAATGTGACAGGCCGTATCATCGATATGATCGCACCAATCGGCAAGGGACAACGCGGCTTGCTAGTCGCCTCACCGAAATCAGGCAAAACTGTGATGCTGCAACACATTGCACATGCGATCACTGCCAATCATAGCGATGCGAGACTATTCGTGCTTCTAATCGACGAACGTCCTGAAGAAGTAACAGAAATGCAGCGTTCAGTTAAAGGAGAAGTAATCGCTTCCACCTTCGACGAGCCCGCCACACGTCACGTACAAGTTGCGGAAATGGTCATCGAGAAAGCCAAACGTCTGATCGAAATGAAAGAAGACGTGGTTATCTTACTGGACTCCATTACACGTCTCGCGCGTGCCTATAATACTGTTATCCCAGCTTCTGGCAAAGTCTTGACCGGGGGAGTAGATGCAAACGCATTACAGCGTCCAAAGCGCTTCTTCGGAGCTGCGCGTAACGTGGAAGAAGGAGGCTCACTAACGATCATTGCAACAGCAATGATCGAGACCGGCAGCCGCATGGACGACGTTATTTACGAAGAATTTAAAGGCACAGGAAACATGGAAGTGCACTTGGAACGTAGGCTTGCTGAGAAACGCGTTTATCCATCCATCAACTTAAATAAATCAGGCACACGACGTGAAGAACTCCTCATTAAACAAGAAATACTGCAAAAAGTCTGGGTGCTGCGAAAACTCATTTATGATATGGATGAAGCCGAAGCCATGGAGTTTCTTCTTGATAAAATGAAGCAGACTAAGAACAATGCAGAGTTCTTTGACCTAATGCGACGTGGTAGTTAATTAACATGCCTTGCATTGTAATGCCAGATTTTTAGCTTTTTTTGATTAGAATCTAGTAGCTGTAGAATGGCAAAAGTGAAACTGGCTATGGAAGAGATTGGAAAACTTCTCATCTCTTCCATAGCCTACTAGGGTTGTATCTTTCCATTTCTACGGTTACACAAACAATCAATGAAATTGCCAGTCCATTATATTACATAGGACACTCGTTCTTAAATAGTGTCTCAACACGAGTTAACTCACAATTACTGGCAAGTGATTCAACACGACGAGCACCATTGTAACGCGACATCCAATACGACTGACTAATATTTTCCACACGAATCTTTCCACCTGTTGATGGAGAATGCACGAACTTATCGCCACCAATGTAAATTCCTACATGTGAAAAGCTACGCCGCATCGTATTAAAAAATACAAGATCTCCAGGCTTCAGCTCATTTCTAGCAACGCGCTTACCAACACGACTCATCTCTTCGGAGCGACGTGGCAACATCATGCTAGCTGCATTTTGAAATACATAACGAACAAAACCGCTACAATCCAATCCACTTTCTGGTGTATTCCCCCCATAGCTGTAACGAACACCAATGAATTGGAGTGCATTAAGCACAACATCACTCGCCTTATCGCTAACATTAGAAAGGAGTTTTTGTGCCTGTTGTACACGCGATTCAACAAGTACGCTACTTCCAGTACTCGCTAACACTGAATGAGCAACAGGGTGGAAAACAGTTGATTGCGGCGGCTTAAGAGTAGTCGAAACCCTCGCCATTGCCGATGGGCTAGTATTATAAGGATCATCAAGTGAGTAAACAGACATCGAACCACTAAACAGGCCCGCAGCAATAAACATAGATAAAAATTGTCTTCTGTTGCGTAAAAGGTTTGCCTGCATGGGGATGCGTTCTAGCGATCGCTTAAAATGCTAATTCGTTGATAAACCAAGTAAATTGGTAAAAAATAAATTATTACCAATAATAACGTGTTTTCTATTAAATATACATATGCAATAAAAAATAACAATTAATAAAATGAAAAATTAAAATATTTCTGATTACATGAGGAGCGCTAAGTCCATAGCATATACTGCATTTTCAGAGTTACCATATATCTTGAAATACGATGAATAAAAAAGTTGATGATTTGGGGATGATGCACATTGAACTATCTTTAAAAGCTCAGATCAGAAAAACTTTCGAAAAAGGAAATTAGCTTATGTCAGATAATGTCTAAAAAAGTCACATGCTTGATACTGTGTAACGCGCCTAAGTCATGACAACAGAGTCAAAAAATGACTAGCTGATCACCAACTCTCTACCAACGTAAAGTACGCAAAAAAGAGCACAGAAATACGCTCCATCAAGGAAATGTAGCCACCACCGATACATCATTTTTACTTCTAGCAGATATTTCAAAAAATTCGTTGCTACCGATGACAGATACGAAGAAATCAAGATCCATCAACGTCAAAATATAACTCACTTTTAAAAAGATCGTTCAAAAATATTCATCGAAAACTCACTCCGAGTTTCTGAAAAAGCTGATAGACATATCAAAAGTACTGATCAAATATATCAATATCTTTCGCCTATTGAATCACTTTATGAGACAATTCGCATATTGGCATCCTCAAATTTTGTATCTAATTTAGGAGAATCTGTGGGTTTCCTAACTGGCAAGCGAATTTTAGTTACTGGCCTACTGTCGAACCGATCAATAGCGTATGGTATCGCAACAGCATGCAAGCGAGAAGGCGCTGAGTTGGCTTTCACTTATGTTGGATCACGTTTCAAAGAACGCGTTTCGGATTTGGCAAAAGAATTTAATAGTAAAATTATATTAGAACTCGACGTAAGCATCGATGATCAAATCTCCGCTTGTTTCGAAGAACTTGGTAAAACATGGTGTTCGCTGGACGGCATAGTTCACTCTATCGGGTTTGCACCACGTCAAGCCATCGCAGGTGATTTCCTTGATGGATTGTCACGTGAGGCCTTCCATATCGCTCACGACATTTCTGCCTATAGCTTCTCTGCGCTTGCGAAAGCTGCACTTCCAATATTATCAAATTCCGCTGCACTGCTCACATTGACCTACCTTGGCGCTGAGCGTGTCGTACAAAACTACAATACGATGGGTCTTGCAAAGGCTTCCCTCGAAGCAAGTGTACGTTATCTAGCGACATCTCTCGGCCCTCACGGTATCCGTGTCAATGGGATCTCTGCCGGTCCAATCAAGACACTGGCTGCATCAGGTATCAAGGGTTTCGGCAAGATTCTCGAATTTGTCGAACAAAATGCTCCCCTACAACGGAACGTAACAATTGAAGATGTTGGCAATGTATCAGCATTCCTACTATCGGATCTGTCTTCTGGCATAACAGGCGAAATCACTTATGTCGATGGTGGTTTTAATACAGTTGTTGGTGGTATACAAAGTTCCGTCACCGACTGAATAAAACCTTATTTCTTAAAAAGAACTACCCACTAACATTTTTAGATTCCTCGACTGCATCTCGTGTAGGCGCTTTCATAAAGTTCGTCGCTAATTTTGCAACAATGACTGCAGCTATCATTATAGCAATACCGAGCGAGACATCACCAAAGGCAAGGTATGCCACCTTGATGCTCTCGATCATAGCTACTGCTACAACAATTGTGATCATGCTCAACATGCCTGCGATTGTCGCGCGATTTTGGCTGTCCACTACAAACAACGATTGGCGGTACACAATACCGTAGCTCATCCCCATACCAAGTGCATGAAGGGAAATACCAAAAAGTAATGCCATATAACCAAAGTCAAAAATTGTGGTGCCAATAAAGGAAATAAATGCGCCAATCAATATCAATGATACACCTTTCTCCAGAAAGCGTTCATTGGATAAATGGCCCACCTGCTTTGCAAGGAATAGATTGCCAAGGCCCAAGGCTACAAATACTGGGATCTGCAACAAGGCATATTGCCATTGTCCAAGCCCAGCCCTTTCAATTAAAAAAATAGGACCAAGCCCGATCCAGCTCAGCAATGGAGTCGCCAAAATGCCCGTTAATATCGCTCCTTGCAAAAAACGTCTGGAACGTAATAACAACCAATAGCTTTTAAAAAACGTGCCGATATTGAATATTTCTCTATCAAACCGAGATAACTCTGGCATCGTACGATACAAACCAAGCAGTGATAGCACAGAAAGTATCGCAATAAACCAGAAAATGCTACGCCACGGCCAAATGGACACTATAGCGGCTCCTGCCAATGGACCAAATAATGGAGATAGCAAGGAAACATTAGCCATTAAAGCCATTACTCTAATAGCTTTTTTTTCTTCGAAAGCCTCATGCACCGTTGGATAGCCTACCGTCAACACAAAGCAACAACCCATGCCCTGAAAAAAACGCAACACAATGAATTGTTGCATAGTATGTACCCAATGTATTGAGATGCACGCAACGATGAACATAACCAATCCAGACAGCAATACACGCCGACGACCATAACGATCCGCCAACGGCCCAAGGAGCCACTGCAAGCTAGCGTTGCCAAGCATCGCTGCCGTGAGTGCAAACGTCGTCATATCGGATGATGTCCCAAACTCGCGTATCACGAGTGGCATCCCAGGCATAATCATATCGTTAGAAACATAGACGGCAAACTCAAATGCTACCAAGGATAAAGGAAAGTAGAAACGAGAAACAGTCACGTGAACCACACTCCTTTCATTTCACCACGCCCTAAGCATAAATCCATTGCTCATAGACATATCAAAAACATCCTCCACCAACAACATTAGGAAGTACTTTTATTTGTATAAAAATAAAATCGATCTGATTTTTATCATCACTTGACAAACCACTGTAATGAAAACTAACGGCAGTGCAAAACTTAGCTTAATTTAGCAAGCGATACGTATTAGATTAGACAGATATATCATACAGAAACCTCACATCATGAATATGAAACGTCCTGGATAATCTCAAATGATAATACCTGATAGAAACTGTATTCTACTTTCGTGGCTACCTTCACAATCATCAGTAAGCAAATAAGATTCAATGCTACCCCTTTGCTTTGCAAAATTATCCTCCTACGCGCAAAAAGAAACACCTGTTAGGTGCATGCTTGAAAAAAGGAAAATAGGAACATCTGCAGTAGCCCCCGATATAAACGAATCACCTGATTTCTGCTCAGATTTTTTCCGGAGTTACGTAAAAACCAAAAACAAGAAACCGATGACACTGGTGTCATCGGTTTAATTTAATAAAATTAAATCAGGGACTTAAAAATCTCAATAAAATGCCGAGAGAAAACCAAATAGTCCAAAATATTTTAGTTTTCTCTCGGCATTTCTGGCGGAGACGGAGGGATTCGAACCCTCGATCCAGGTTTTTGCCCAGATGCTCCCTTAGCAGGGGAGTGCCTTCGACCTCTCGGCCACGTCTCCCAAAAAGCAAGGCTACAAAAGGAATATCGTAGCGGACTCGTGATACTAACGGTTTGAAGTAAATCGGTCAAATAATAAACAAGAAAATATAACTTTTGTGTATTTTATATGTCATTATTTTATTGACGGTTATGCTTTTTCCAATTCGAAAGCCTTATGCAACGCACGAACAGCAAGCTCCATATACTTTTCGTCAATCAAGACCGAAATCCTGATTTCAGAGGTTGAAATCATCTGGATGTTAATACCCTCCTCCGACAAAGTAAGAAATGCCTTGCTTGCAATCCCCACATGCGAACGCATCCCAACACCAACGACAGATACCTTAGACACCTTCGGATCTCCAAGGACTGAGGCAGAAGAGATATGTTCCCTAACATTGGCTTCAAGCAGTGTCAGAGCTCTCTCATATTCTGCTCGCGGTACTGTAAATGTAAAATCAGTTGTCTTGCCATCAATACTCTGATTCTGAATAATCATATCGACGTCGATATTGGCATCAGCAATCGGCCCCAGAATTTGATACGCGATACCAGGGCGGTCAGGCACACCTCGCACAGTAATTTTAGATTCATCGCGCTGGAAAGCGATACCTGAAATGACAGCTTTTTCCATTCTTTCATCTTCCTCAAAAGTAATCAATGTACCCGATCGCATTTCTTCGTCCAAAGGGATCATCGGGTCAGTCAAGCTTGACAACACACGCGTCTTAACTTGATACTTCCCTGCAAATTCAACTGAACGAATTTGCAAGACCTTCGAGCCAAGGCTTGCCATTTCCAGTATCTCTTCAAACGTCACTTGACTTAAACGACGAGCGTCGTCGACAATGCGTGGATCAGTACTGTATACACCATCAACATCGGTATAAATTAAGCACTCTTCCGCCTTCAACGCAGCTGCTACTGCGACAGCAGACGTATCCGAACCCCCACGTCCCAGTGTTGTTACATTGCCATGTGGATCAACTCCCTGAAAACCGGTGATAACCACCACACGACCAGCAGCTAGATCAGCAACCACACGCGTATCATCAATCTCAGAAATGCGTGCTTTCGTGAAAGCACTGTCAGTTTTAATTGGCACTTGCCAACCAGCATAGCTAACCGCCTCGATGCCCTGTTCACGGAGGGCAAGTGCCAAAAGACCAACGCTAACCTGTTCGCCAGTTGCAGCGATAGCGTCAAGTTCGCGTGAATCTAGGTGTGATGAAATTTCTTTGGCAAGACCCAACAGTCGGTTGGTTTCTCCAGACATAGCAGATGGCACTATCACCAATTGGTGACCCGCTTTATGCCATTTGGCAACGCGCTTAGCAACATTTTTGATACGTTCGACTGAACCCATCGACGTGCCGCCATATTTGTGTACGATCAGAGTCATAATATTATTTTTACTAACACATTGTGTCTAAAAATGTTTATAAATCACCAAAAAATATATCCATGTCACACAACAACATTCCATCTATCGATTTGCACAATCCTTTAAAAAGCAGCAAGTATAGTCAACTGGATGGTAAAGTAGATGAACTGTCATTTTCCCACATAATCGTCCAAGAACGCTCGCTAGGCGATCCTTTTTCTGACAGCCATGAAGCATCGATGCCCAAATATGGCACAAAAAAGATCTTATCACTCATCCAAATAATTGGACCTTGTCGAGACCATACAGGCACTCCCTTGGACTGGAACCAATGTCGAAGCGAACGCGAATGTCCGTTAACGTTAGACCGCCAACGCTCACCTCCAACTCGTCCGCGCGCCGTCAAGAGTTGCTCGCGCAAAAATTCCTCCGGAACACCAGGCATGCCCACTTTAGATAGCAAAAAATGAATATGGCCATGCCACTCAGGTAAATGCCACCGCACCTCTCCCTGCCACCGAAAAATCTGCTCAATAGGAGGAGATCTTTCAATCCTCATCGAGGCATCCCGTAGAACCCACTGGAGGGTATCCCGATATAAACGCAGTACACCATAGCTATGCGGCAGTTCCAAGGAGGCGCCATACACAGCTCCACGCACCTGCTTGACCCACTCGCCTAAACGAGCTTCAGAAGGTAACGGCAAGCCGATCCGTCTAACCCAATAACGCAAGAGATTCGCTACACGGTCAGCATTAAGTCCTAGAATTGCACTACGACGTAACATACCATCCTCCAAATAGGCCATCTCCCAATCTATTTCTGCCAATTGCTCCAACAAACTCTGAGCCTGTGCCGCATGACGAGCAAACCTACCGAGTGTTTCCCGAGATGCTGGAAAATGATGAAGAAGCATCGGCATCACATCATGCCGTAACCCGTTACGCAAATAGTGTGTATCCTCATTTGATGGGTCCTCGACCCATCGTAATTTTTTCTCTCTGGCATACTCTTGCAATATCTCGCGTGGCAACTCAAGTAGTGGTCGCAGCAGCATCGTAGGATTATTATCCTGTCCAGGTATTACTCCCATGACCGGCATAGCGGCCACACCAGGCAAACCAGCACCACGTAAAAGTTGCAATAACACAGTTTCTGCTTGATCATTAGCGTGATGAGCAGTAAGAATCACATCCACTTTGTGCAAAGTGCATAACCCGGCCAGCGCATCGTAACGTGCAATACGAGCAGCAGCCTCGTCAGCTTTGAGCACTTTACCACGTCGTGGTACCTGAACGCGACGTGCAATAAAAGCCACATCACGCATCTCTGTTTCCCTCTCACAAAACTTCAACCAATCATCAGCTTCTGCTGCAAGGCCATGATGAATATGAAAAACCGTGATGTGAAGTAATGTATCCATCACAGCAAAACAAACGAGTGCATCAAGCAAAACAACGGAATCGAGCCCTCCACTCATGGCGAGTGCAACACGTAACGGTTCAGAGGTAAAGTTTTTGGAAGGACGATCCACAATGGCAATCTTTCGATTACGCATCAAATGCGATTGCCGAGCAGTACGCAGTACCTCACGAATCCGGGTAATAACACTATCGACGGTAGAATTGCTAACAGTATTAGCACTTCCATTAGTAATGTTAGTGGAATTAGTTTTTTGAAAGTACTGCATCCCGGCAGTATTATTTTTGGCTCGTTTCCTTGAACTTACCATAGCTCATCAAGCGCTCATGACGACGTTTCAGTAACTCATGATTGTCCATACAGTGGAATTGACGCAAAGTATCCGATAATGCTCGCTTGAGCATACCAGCAGTTCCAACAGAATCACGATGAGCACCACCAAGCGGTTCATTAATAATTTTATCGATTAACCCGAGTGTCTTCAAACGATGTGCAGTTAAATTCAACGCTTCAGCAGCTTCCGGTGCCTTTGAGGCACTCTTCCACAAAATAGACGCACAGCCTTCTGGAGAAATGACAGAATAGGTAGAGAATTGTAGCATCAACACTGTGTCAGCCACTGCAATAGCAAGCGCACCACCCGAACCACCTTCGCCGATGATCGTCGTAATGATTAATGTTCGCAATTCAGCCATGACATACAGATTACGACCGATGGCTTCGGACTGGCCATGCTCTTCTGCATCAATACCCGGATAAGCACCTGGTGTATCAACGAAAGAAAAAATCGGTAGACGAAACTTTTCAGCCAACTTCATCAAACGTAATGCCTTACGATAACCTTCTGGCCTAGGCATCCCAAAGTTACGGAGTGCACGTTCTTTCGTATCTCTCCCCTTTTGATGCCCAATAACCATACAAGCTTGCCCGTTGAAACGAGCCATACCGCCGACAATAGCTCGATCGTCTGCAAATGTGCGATCTCCATGCAACTCGTGGAAATCAGTAAAAATATCACGAACATAATCCAACGTGTAGGGACGCTGTGCGTGACGCGCGATTTGAGATACCTGCCATGGAGTCAGTTTCGAATAAATATCTTTAGTGAGCTGCTGGCTCTTCTTCGATAGGCGATCGATCTCTTCAGAAATATCGACTGCCGAATCGTCCTGCACGAAACGTAACTCTTCAATCTTAGCTTCCAAGTCGGCGATTGGCTGTTCAAAATCCAAAAAGGTGTTCTTCATCAGGTTTCCCAGGAAATTCGGCAGCATATTGTATCGCCATCAGTATGCTGATAAAAGCTATCAGACCAACTATATCTCGAAGGTACCCACCTCCTCAACAAAACTGCCAGACGCTATTTAGATTAATTAAACAGTGGTTGTTTAAAATCTCACCACCAAACCAACGCTGTACAGTTAATACTCAACTGGTATTGGATCGAGGCTACGCAACATATACCAAGTTGCCACAGTACGCCATGGCTCCCAATTCGCCGCAACTTCACGCGCTTCGCTACGTGTCACAGGCTCACCACTGAAATAATTCACACTAATAGCCTTAATTAAGGCTAGATCATCGAGTGGAAGTACATTCGGGCGCAACAAGTTGAACATTAAAAACATTTCAGCAGTCCAACGACCGATGCCACGAATCGAAGTCAACTCTAGGATGATATCTTCGTCATCCATCCCATCCCAATCGTTCACGTGGAAGGCATCAGATTTAAAATACCTCGCTAGATCAATCATATACTCAGTTTTACGTTTTGATAAACCGCAACCTGCTAAAGCCTCATGTCCTACTGTTATGAACTGTGCGGGCGTCAGTTTTGGACAGAGGCATTCGACACGCTCCCACACAGACTTTGCCAACTTCATCGAAATTTTCTGCTTCACAATCGAGCGAGCTAATGCGACAAAAGAATCTCCCCTCCCTGCCAAATGCATGGCCCCAAATTGCGGGATCAACTTCTTCAATATCCGATCACGCGCCATCAAGTCTTGGCATGCTTGATCCCAATATTCGGGACGTCCATGATTAGAAGTAATAGGCAAAGAGCTGGATCCATTAATACCTTCAAATTTCGCAGTTGCAGCATTGCCAGTAGATACGACCTCTTTCGTGTTGACCACCTCTACAATATCAAGGGAAGAAGACATGGATCCGACTATAGGATCAAGGAGAGTGGTATCAATCTTCGGACGATGGGAAGCCTTTATAACAGAGGTTCTTGATAGATCAGTTTTATGTGTAGCCATGGATTTCTTATTCACCCACGATCATCATGCCCGTCGCCATTGAGTAGCGACACCTGGACGGTCTTCGAGTACGATACCCTCCGCCAACAATTCGTCACGAATACGATCGGCAAGAGAAAAATCACGAGCTCGCTTCGCTTGCGCACGCAACTCAATACGAGCCTCAATATCAATATGTAAGGTATCTGATATGCTAACACCAACTGCACATTTTAGAAAATTACCAGGATCACGCGTCAACAAGCCCAACGTCCCTCCCAAACCTATCAGTTGACGTACCAGCATAGGATTACGCCTCTTGTTCACCTCATGAGCCAATTCGAACAGAACAGCAATGGCAACTGGCGTATTAAAATCATCGCTCATCGCTGAATGAAATCGCTGTGCGTAAGGCTCGTCCCAATCCAGCTCATCACCATCTCCCGAAGTATCTTTCAACGCAGTATAAAGGCGAGTCAAAGCCCTGGAAGCATCATCAAGATGGAGATCGCTGTAATTCAACGGGCTGCGGTACTGCGCTCGCAAAATAAAAAAACGAACGACTTCTGCATCATACTTTTTAAGAACTTCACGAACAGTAAAAAAATTATCAAGTGATTTCGACATTTTCTCATTATCAATACGTACAAAACCGTTATGCATCCAATAATTAACAAATGAATGACCACTCACTCCTTCACTTTGTGCAATTTCATTCTCATGATGCGGAAATTGTAAATCAGCTCCCCCACCATGAATATCAAAGTGTTTACCAAGCAGCTGGCAACTCATGGCAGAACATTCGATATGCCAACCCGGCCGACCCAAACCCCAAGGCGATGGCCATTTCGATTCTTCTGGCTCGCTTTCCTTAGCACTTTTCCATAAAACGAAATCTAGCAAATCTTGCTTTGTGGTTTTCTCGACAAGACGCTCACCCACACGCAAATCTTCCAAAGATTTCCCAGAAAGCCTTCCGTATTGAGTAAATTTACGCACCGCGTAGTTCACATCGCCATCAGGCGCTTGATAGGCATAACCATTGCGCTGCAAGGCAGAGATCATGTCAATCATCTGAGGAATAAAATCTGTTGCTCGCGGCTCGTAATTAGGACGTTGAACCCCTAAGGCATCTGCATCTTCATGCATGAATTGGATGAATCGCGTCGTTAATTGACAAATTGTTTCTCTATTCTCGATAGCACGCTTGATGATTTTGTCGTCCACATCAGTAATATTACGGACGTATGTGACATCATAACCAACTGTGCGCAACCATCGCTGCACCATGTCGAACACTACCATAACCCGTGCATGGCCAACGTGGCAGTAATCATAGACTGTCATGCCGCAGACATACATGCGTACCTCACCCGGGTTGTTCGGTATGAAGAGCTGTTTATCTCGCGTAAGCGAGTTATAGATACGCAGAAAATTCATAAAAATGATGTTTAGTTTGCAACGAGCGCTAGCCAGGTGCTGCACTGTGAGTCTAAATCCGTCACATTGATCTCATATCAAAGAGCTAAAGGGCTCGGAATCATAGAGATTACGAAAGGGATACGACACAAATGAGCTTTGTTAGAATTAGTATAGCATTTCTGTAGTTTTCTCCGACGACTTATCAGACACCTAATATTTAATTCATCATGGCTTATTCAAACTTCTCGCTCTGTTATTTCCTAAGATACAATTTTGTGTTCACTGCCATCATAAGCATCATTGTAGCCACTATCATCACAGGTGCTCTCATTATTCCTGTCCATGCTCAAGTACTTAACAACATGGTTTCCACACAAAAATTACAAACGCCACAACAAAAAAGCGAATCAGAAATTAATCAACATATTAAGGCACATCATTACAGCGATGCTCTACGTGCTGCCAACGTACACGTCAAAAAGTATCCACGTGACGCGCAAGTCCTTTTGACGAGGGGGCTCATACTGATGGAACTGAAGTTTCACCAAGAAGCTATCGATGTTTTCGTTGCATTGACACAGGACTTTCCGGAATTGCCAGAGCCTTACAATAACCTTGCAGCAGCATACGCATACCAAGGCGCTTTTGATAAAGCGCGCGATGCATTAGAGACGGCGATTCGGGTGCATCCCAATTTTGCGGTAGCTTATGAAAATCTGGGCGATGTCTATGTCAAACTAGCGTATAAAGCCTATCTACGAGCCCAGCAAATTTTCCCAAGCACAACGATCTGTAATAAAGCTGAGCAAATCGATCGTATGCTTTTGAAAAAAGAGATTAGAGGTCAACAACAGCCCTCAAACAATACTGGAGCAATACCAAAAAAATTCCTGCGCTCCAGCAAATTATGTAATTAAAACCAAAGCGCACATAAATCGCACATAATATGTTCTGGATTCAATTTCTCATTTTTTCTTCAACCGAAAAGGTGATTTTATTTCAACAATAAAAAGACAAATAAAGCACTGTAGCCTCTACCACAGCGCCTAAACTTCACCGATTATCATCAAAAATTAGTAAATTTCTTAACATACTCACCCCTCTAACAATATTTTCAAAAGGAAATATTATGGTTGAACTACATACGAATTTTGGAATCATTCGCCTTGAACTCGAACAATCGAAAGCTCCAAAAACTGTCGAGAATTTTCTGAATTATGTGCGGAAAGGCCACTACGAGAACACGTTGTTCCATCGTGTAATTAATGGATTCATGATACAAGGTGGAGGCTTCGCACCTGACTTACAAGAAAAAAAGACAGACGCACCGATCGAAAATGAGGCCAATAACGGCTTAAAAAATAACGCATACACAATTGCAATGGCACGAACTAACGATCCTCATTCAGCATCGGCGCAATTCTTTATTAATGTGAGTGACAATCATTTTTTGAACTTCCACTCATCGACACCTAGCGGATGGGGATACGCCGTTTTTGGTAAGGTCACAGAAGGGCAATCAGTTATCGATCAAATTAAGACTGTACAGACAGGTTCACGCAACTTCCATCAAGATGTCCCAATTGAGAATGTCATCATCGAAAAGGCGCTCATTATTGAATAAGCACGCTTAAGCAAAATCTACAGTGATGTCAGTATCTTCCACATCAATCAAACAGTGTTCGTTAAGATTTCGGGGCAACGGCCCCGTGCTTATCATTTCTGACCTCCACCTCAACCCTTCTTTTCCAAATACAGTACGTGCATTCGAGGATTTTTTACAGGGGCCTTCACGCCAAGCTTCGGCTCTGATTATCCTTGGTGATCTTTTCGAATATTGGGTTGGTGATGATATGCTCAACGCTGATTGTCCAGCACAATCCAAGATATCGACCATGATGTCTGTCAATGAACCATTTGGTATCTTCGCCCGCCGTATAACTAAAAAATTAGCTGAGCTCGCTGGAGCAGGAGTACCTATCGCTGTAATGCCTGGTAATCGCGATTTCCTACTAGGACAATACTTTGCACATATGGCTAGTGTTACAATGCTGAGCGATCCATGCATTGCGACGTTTCAAAACACACGATTGGTACTCAGTCATGGCGATGCCTTATGTCTTGACGACACCAGATATCTAAGATATCGACGAATAGCTCGTTCGTCTCTCTGTCAAGCTTTTTTTCTTGCCATGCCGCTCCAATGGCGCATAGCAATTGCAGAGCGCTTCCGGAAACATGGCACTACCAAGAGAGCACACAGCACAATCTGTGCAGATGTCGACTCTGGTGAGACACGCGCATTGCTATCAGCTGCAGACGCAAAAATTCTCGTTCATGGTCACACACATCGTCCCGCGTGTCATATCCACGGAGAACAAATCCGTTGGGTGCTACCAGATTGGGAATTTGATGTCGATCTCCCACGTGGAGGCTACCTGCAATGGGACGAGTGTGGTTTACGAGCTATCAGCTTATCTCTACCAGATTAACATCTGGTTATCAAGCGCCAATTCCAAAAAGGTATGTCAACATTCTGAGAGAAAAGATCAAACCATGAATGAAATGCATTTTTTCTTAATTCCTCAG
The DNA here is from genome assembly GCF_003004665.1 of Candidatus Pandoraea novymonadis. GTDB lineage: Bacteria > Pseudomonadota > Gammaproteobacteria > Burkholderiales > Burkholderiaceae > Pandoraea > Pandoraea novymonadis. The sequence continues at coordinate 132,177 of NZ_MUHY01000001.1, read as the reverse complement.
ATCCCTCATATCGGGTAAAACCATGGTCACATAATGTTTTTCTCGAGGGGATAACAAAGCCCAATCATATGGACAAGGAATGTCACATCTTTTTATCTGAATTCATCTCAATACAAATCAAAAATATCCCAGAGACAAAACCAAAAAAAATTCACAACATCCTCGAATCGAAACCAAACCTAGTGGCCAAAGATATCGAGAATAATAGCTGTAAACCTTATCTAAAGTGAGAATGTGACTCACTTCACGATTTTTCTTTCTAGAATATGTTTCGAAATCCCGCGCAGAATATTGACTTCCTCTTGCTCCAGATTGCTTCTGGCGAACAAACATCGCAAACGAGTCATGAGCTTTTGGGGATTCACAGGATCAAGGAAGCCAAGATCAATTAGTGCCCTCTCAAAGTGTAAAAGCATACCTTCGACATCATCATGCGTCGCAAGTATTTTTCGAGAGAGAGACGATATTTTTGTTACAGGAGCACTCCCACAGGCCAGGCCAACCTCATAAGCAATCAGCTGAACTGCCTGAGAAAGATTGAGCGAACTGTACATAGGACCCGTAGGAATATGCACTAAGAGATTACAACGCTCAACATCCACATTTAATAACCCAGTGCGTTCACAACCAAAGATAAAAGCTATAACGGCTCCCATTGAAGCTTGCTGTACCGCAAACTCAGCACTTTCCCTCGGCAATGTATACGGTGGCCCATACTCTCTGGTACGTGCTGTCAAAGCAATAGTAAAATGTACATCATTCAGGGCGGTAACTAGGTCAGGGGTTACCACAGCCGTTGTGAGTACATCAACAGCACCACTTGCAAAAGCAATAGCTTCTGGATCGTTAAGTACAGCAGGTCCCCCATTGGGATTCGCCAACACAAGTCGGCCAAATCCCATAGTTTTAATAGCGCGCGCTGCTGCACCAATATTACCTGGGTGACTGGTTTTATGAAGCACAAACCGAAAATGATCGAACAACAGGTTAGACAAAATGTCAAGTTTACTATCGGTGAATAAAAAGGACTAATAGATAACAAAGAAGAATACTCTAGCTTTTTTGTTTTAAAAAAGTAAAAAAATTTAATAAAAACATTCACCTCTGCATGAAAGAATCAGTAAATCAAAGAATCAATGAGCATTAAAGTGAAATAGCTAACTCCACTGATCTACGCTAGAATTTCGCCTTGCCATTATATGGTTTTAATCTATTTATAGTCTACAACTTAAACTGAAGCAAATGACTCAAGCGAAAGTGTATTAAATTTTTTTGATAATGGATGACTTTACTATATGGGAAAGCTTCTTTTAGAAGTACTCTGGATTACTGCTGCACATTACTTAATACACAAAGAATCAACAGACACTCACCAGTCCAGGCTATCCCAACATTGAGGCTTGATCAGCCAAACTACACTCAGAATACGACGTCCTTGAACTCCATTGAAGTCTTATGTCAATGCGAAATAACCACTCAAAATCGCTCAACATTTACAATTTATCCAATAACATTACCCTATATCCAAACCTCACATCGCTATATGACAAAAAAATACAACAAAACACAACCTGCCCCATCCGTTGAATCGCCTTTCACCAATACAATACAGTTGCCCTCAGCACCAACCCAGTAAGCATACTCAATCCACAAAAAGCATGTCACCAGACCCATAATATCTGACAACCAAATTAGAGAATATCACTCTTCACCAATTTTTCTTGCTTCACTCACAAAGTTAAGTCACGTTCAGCACCTCAGCATCAGCGACTACAGGATTAAACCATGCATCCAATGCTTAATATCGCGGTGAAAGCCGCCCGTCGCGCAGGTTCCATCATCAACCGCGCCTCTCTCGACATCGATGCAATCCGAGTCAGCAAAAAGCAGCACAACGATTTCGTAACAGAAATTGATCAAATGGCTGAGGGAGCAATCATCGAAATTTTATTGCAAGCTTATCCAAATCATTCAATCCTCGCCGAAGAATCGGGGGAAAGTGTGCAATCTTCCGATTCCGAATATCAGTGGATTATCGACCCGCTCGATGGCACGACAAACTTTATCCATGGCCTCCCTTACTATTGTGTTTCCATTGCCCTTTCACATAAAAGCCAAATCATACAAGCTGTCGTCTATGACCCCACCCGCAACGACCTCTTTACAGCATCGCGCGGCCGGGGTGCTTTTCTGAATGAGCGGCGTATTCGTGTTTCTCACCGTGACCGCCTATCCTATAGCCTTATCGGCACTGGCTTTCCTTACCGAGATCAGCAAGACATTAAAAGTTACTTAAAAATGTTCGGAACGATGACCCAAAATTGTGCAGGTATCCGTCGCCCGGGTGCTGCTGCACTCGATCTAGCCAATGTAGCAGCTGGACGTATGGATGGTTTCTTCGAGCAAGGCCTTCAACCCTGGGATATGGCAGCAGGCAGCCTGCTAGTGAGCGAAGCAGGCGGCTTGATAGGTAATTTCACAGGCGAATCCAATTTTCTCCATCAGGGTGAAATTCTTGCCGGTAATCCTAAGATATTCGCACAAATGGTAAACGTACTCAGTATCTACTCGCAATTAAAAAAACAACAGCCATCAGTTTAAGGTAAAAAATCTTACGACAAACACATCGCATAACCCATACCAATGAATGACGACAACAACACAAAAATAAGTCCTGTATAAGACAGGACTTATTTTTGTAAATTCAAATCTCGCTTAACGAGCCATCATTTTCTCCAACCGGGACAACACCGTATCACGACCTAACAACTCAAGCACCACATCAATCGGCGGCGTATGCATAGTTCCCATTGTTAGCAAACGGACAGGTATCGCCAGCTGTGGCATCTTTAACCCATTTTCCAACAACGTTGCCTTAAAAGACGACGAGATTAATTCACGACGCCACTCCGGCAACATGGTCAGCACGGCAATAAGGTCCTTCATTGCCATACACACCACGTCGGTGAAATATTGCCCCACATCCTCCTCTTTTAGATCAGGAATACGATAAAATATCTCTGCTCTTTGTGCAATATCTTCCACCGTGCTCGCACGGTCCTTAAATAACCCGATCACACAGGTTAATGGAGGTCCATTCTCGGTTAAAACCCCGGAACGCTCAAGAAAAGGTTGTGCCAGTGCAGCCAAACGACTATTGTCGGCTTTCTTTAAGTACTGATTATTAAACCACGCTAATTTTTGGGGATTATGTTGCGCGGGTGACTTACCCAAATGCTCCAAGTCAAACCACACTAAGAATTGTTCCCGTGAAAATACCTCCGCATCACCATGGGCCCACCCTAAACGCGCCAAATAGTTAACAACAGCCTCCGGCAAATAACCTGCCTCCCGGTACTGGATCACGCTCATCGCACCGTTACGCTTTGACATCTTCTCACCCTGGTCATTTAACACCGTAGGTAGATGGACATATACTGGCGGTTTTTTACCGAGCGATCGAAAAATGTTGATCTGACGAGGCGTATTATTAACGTGATCATCACCACGAATCACATGAGTAATTTCCATATCCATGTCATCAACCACTACACAAAAATTATATGTCGGCGTGCCATCTGGCCTAGCAATCACAAGATCATCAAGTTCTTCATTAGAGATCTGAATACGACCCTTCACGGCATCATCCCACTCTACAGACCCAGTCAATGGGTTCTTGAAACGCAGCACGGGCCTCGTTCCCACAGGCGGCTCTGGTAAAACTTTCCCAAATTCGGGACGCCAGCGCCGATCATAACGTGGCTTCTCACCTCTTTCACGCTGCTTTTCACGCAAATTCTCAAGCTCCTCTATGCTCATATAGCATGGATACACTTGTCCTGCATCAATCAGGCTTTTAAGGACTTCGCGATAGCGATCCATACGGTTCATCTGATAGAAAGGTCCTGCATCATAATCAAGACCAAGCCACTCCATCCCCTCGAGAATTACTTCGACGGCTTCCTTTGTTGAACGTTCTAGATCAGTATCTTCAATACGCAAGATGAAATCACCCTGATAGTGGCGAGCAAAAGCCCAAGCGTACAAGGCGGAACGGATATTGCCTAAATGGATGAAGCCAGTTGGACTCGGTGCAAAACGGGTACGGACTTTAGTCATGATCAACGAATTCGGTCATTCATGCGAAAAAACCTGCAGCATACTCAAGGGCAGGCTATCTGACAGGATAGAGAAACTTTTAATTATATTAGCAACAATGGGACCAATTACCCCTTACATATCCGATAGAAAATTTACTCGCAAGTATTCCTTAAAGCACACTGTCTCTTTCAAAGAACTTGAGAAGCTCAACTATACAAATTAAGTCAATTCTGCTGAATTTTTTATTTAGACATCCTTAAAACATATCCATCACTGAAGATGGTTTCATTTTTTAATAAATGCGATTCGTATGAAAAATACAATTTTTCTGCTATTTTCAACTTTCTAAGTCCAACTTTCTTTTCATTCATTGAGATTGGGGGCATACCTATATTCATATCATGAGCAGAATCATCGTAACATCATATTTAGCGATTTAGTGTAAACGAATAAATCAATCGCCGGCAGTCCGTCCTCGCTTAGCAACTGAACGATGAAAAGTCACCACACGGGGCTGCGCAATAAAATCTGTTGAAGACGCCATCCCGCAACCAGTACATGTCCCACATCCACTACTGCAATCTTTAGCCACTTTCGGCACATCAACTGGTCGACAAGCGCGACCTAATACACGTATCCACCTTGCATAATCCGGTCGATCTAGCCAAAGCGAGATAGCAGTCTGTACCTTTCCCGCAAGTGTGGGTAATATTTTTTGAAATAAATAAAGAATACTTATGAATGCTATAAGTACTATCGTAATATACTGCAGCCAAAGCGAAACTTTCATGTAAGTGCTCGTGCAATCGAGTACGTAATAAACGCTGCGAAATAAGCCATCAAAAACATATACCCAAACGAAAGTAGCACTGGCCACCATGATCGAGTTTCACGACGAATAACGGCAAGGGTTGACATGCATTGTGGAGCAAAAGCAAACCAAGCCAGCAACGAAAGTGCGCTGGCCAACGAAATATTGTTGGCCAGCGTATGCCCAAGAAGAAGCCCAACATTTCCATCATCACCGACAGCATAAACAGTAGCTAATGCTGCTACCGCAGTTTCACGAGCAGCAAAAGTCGGGATAAGCGAAAGGCTGATCTGCCAGTTGAAACCTAAAGGTGACAGAATCACTTCCAATGCATGACCTAAGTAAGAAGCAATACTGTATTCAATGGCGGGTCGTGTAGCATCCGCTGGCGGAGTCGGAAATGTCGAGATACACCACATGATTACCGTCAATGCGAGAATTACCCCTGTCAAACGCTTCACAAAAATCATACCACGTTCCCAAAGCCCAATACTCAAATCACGCAGTTTTGGCAAACGATAAGCAGGCAACTCCATGAGTAGTGCATGCTCGCCCTGGTTAGCATGAAAGCGACTCATAAACCACCCAAGTGTCATAGCTCCAATAATTCCAGCAAGGTATAGAATGAATAAAACAACCCCCTGAAGATTAAAAATACCCAGTACCGTCCGCGTTGGAATGAAAGCACCAATCAGTAAAGCATATACAGGTAAACGTGCAGAACAAGTCATCAATGGCGCCACTAAAATCGTCGTTAATCTATCTCGAGAATCGCTAATACTGCGTGTCCCCATGATGCCAGGAATCGCACAAGCGAAACTTGAAAGAAGCGGGATAAACGAGCGACCACTCAATCCAACTGAAAGCATAACCTGGTCAAGCAAGAATGCCGCACGAGGCAAATACCCAGACTCCTCTAAGATCAGAATAAATAAAAACAACACCAAAATCTCAGGCAAAAAACCGAGTATAGTACCCAATCCAGCGAGAATACCATCTGAGAGCAAACCTCTAATCGGCCCTTCTGGCAAGAAAATCTCAACTCGTGTACCAAGCCAACTAAAGACGTCACCTATCGCATCTGTCATAGGCTTACCAACGAAGTACACTGCTTGAAATACAAAAAACATCACAGCTGAAAGAATAAACAAACCCAACAGAGGATGTAATACCCAGCGGTCAATAGCATCATCAATAACATCGGTAGCACTTGGCATTGAAACGCTAGAGACCATTAAGCTCCGCACCTCGGCATGTAAATCAGCGTTTGGAAGGGAAATATCCGGCACAGGAGCAATCATCGTATCGGACACATAACCATCGAGCCATTGAACCAACGCCCTAGCGCCATCTTTCCGGACAGCGACCGTTTCGACGATAGGAGTATCAAGACTAGATGATAACTTCGGAATGTCGATTTTGATCCCTCGTCGTTGTGCGGCATCCATCATATTTAAAACAAGCAACATAGGACGCCCCAAACGTTTAACCTCCAAAACAAAACGCAAGTGAAGGCGCAGGTTCGTGGCATCAGCGACGCAAATAATCAAGTCAGGAGAAGTTTCACCTGGATAGACGCCCATCAGAACATCATACGTCACCTGTTCGTCAGGACTGGTAGGATAAAGACTATAACTACCAGGCAAATCAATCAGCCGAATCGTTCTCCCCGACTCAGTAGTAAACCGCCCTTCCTTCCGCTCAACAGTCACACCAGGATAGTTAGCCACCTTCTGACGTGCACCAGTAAGCTGGTTAAAAAGGGCTGTTTTACCGCAATTTGGATTGCCAATTAAGGCTACTTTTAGAGGAGATGAATTCATCGTTATGCGTCTTGAATCACGTTAACACGATCGGCTTCCGTCCGACGTAACGCAAAGCGTGTCGAACCAATTTGAACCAAAAGAGGAGTCGAACCCCAAGGGCCTAAAGCAACAATACGTACTGACTCGCCTGGAACAAATCCAAGCACACGTAGATGCTGCGCAATAAGATCTGTTTCATGAAGATCAGAAACCTCATCAACGACTGCAGAAACACCCTTTGGCAATTCCGATAGACGCACCCGACGTGAAGCTGGAATGAAAGTCGCTTGCATAATTATTGCCAATTATTTTGGCTTAAAATATCACTTAAAGACATAGCACTTTAATAAAACAACTCGTAAAGATGTATAGAGGCCATGTGGGAAAATTATTTCAGAACACCTCGATATTTAGGAAAAATCAAAACTTCAATGAAATCTGTATGCCTTAGAGGGACAATACAGAAAGATCGCCAACAACGTCAAATATTAAAAATATGTCTACATCAGCAACACAAGAGTACAGATAGAAATGGATCCTACTACAGTGAATGTTGGAAAAAATTTTGTACTGTACTCCAAAAACCAGCTACTGCTTGAAAAAGCAATATGTAAAAGTCTTATCTTAAGGATAATTATCGCAAAACGAACGAGTAAAAGTCACGGATAAACTATGATTCAGAATGAAAAAACTCCAGAATAACAGATCCTAAAGAAGCCCGGCCAGGCTACAGAGATCATTTTATTTTATCTTTAAAAAGATAAAAAAGCATATTGCAGCACGTCTGGTTGCAAGAGCCAATTTGAGATGGCGACGATAATGACAGTCTCTTACGAGATTCAAATTATACTGATAAAGTCAAATATAAGATCTATCAAAAAAGATTTCTTTAATAGTAAGAAGGCTAAACAACAAATGATCACACTATGCTCGTCCTAGGGTTATTACAAATGATTAAATCAAATCACTGAAAATCATTTTTAGATTACCCTACCACTGAGCTCCGCGCAAAAAACGCTCCTATGTAAAAATGAAATCACCTTTTCTAAAGGAATCCTCGGCTTCGGAGTGCTTGCTGTTTAAATGCACCTCATAACTCGTCAACAGATAATAATTTAAAATACCTGACCCATCGCCCTCGACGAATCGAAGCATGTCAAGCACTCTTGAGAAAAAGTAGACTATTATCCCAATGGATAGTGACTTAAAAAGTGAAATATACGTAAGTTAAGATTTTGAAAATAATCAGCCAAGCAACTAATTCAAAATACCTATAACACATCTCCATGAAAAATGGAGTAAAACTATACCGCTCACACTGCATCAGGAATTGAGCAAGCTTCCGTCAACTGAAGATTGTTGTCGTTAGCAAAATTAATGACGAAATCAAAAGCCATTGGCTCAATTTCACGAAGCCTTTCATCAACAACTACGCATTTCACATCACCTACCTGTATCGGACGCACATAAGGAGAATATTGCATATGCGCATATGGACCAGCAACTTTACTGCGACCAAAACACGATAGGACTCCACATATTCGTTCCGCCCAGTCACTTGGGCGAAACTTCTTACCATCCCGGGTAATGCCCTGGATGAAATACTCGCGCGCGGTAACCTGCTCGGTCATATTGTTCATCCCCTCATAAAACACCTAAGACAGCAAAAAAACGCGATGCTATCAAATAGGTCATTATATCTTACACAAGACCTGATAACCCATCTCGCTATCGATTAATAACATGTATGTAAACACTGGGGCTCTACATCAAGGGGTTCAGAATTAAGCGCATAGAATTAAAGCGTCTGACGACAAAACAATTTGGAATTTGATACACTGAAGAAACTTCTCTACTCCGACAGGCCCACTAAAGCCGTCCCAACGAAATAAAAAATGACAGACAATTCAATAAAACATTATCTGCAATTCAACGATTTTTCTCTGGATGAATACGACTATGTACTAGAACGTGCAGGGATTCTCAAAAAAAAATTTAAAAACTACGAGACTTATCATCCATTACATGACCGCACATTGGCAATGATTTTTGAGAAAAGTTCAACTAGAACACGTCTATCATTTGAAGCTGGTATCCACCAATTAGGAGGGCATGCTGTATTCCTAAATACTCGCGACACACAGCTCGGGCGGAGCGAGCCAATCGAAGACACGGCACAAGTGATCTCAAGAATGACAGACATTATCATGATCCGAACGTTTGGCCAAAAAATACTCGAACGATTCAGTCAGCATTCTCGCGTACCTGTCATTAACGGCCTGACCAACGAATACCACCCGTGCCAGGTACTGGCCGATATTTTCACTTATTGCGAACACAGGGGATCGATCAGAGGTAAGACTGTTGTATGGATTGGCGATGCAAATAACATGTTGTACACCTGGGTCCAGGCTGCCGAGATTTTTGGCTTCGTCATGCATATTTCCACGCCACCAGACTATCGCCTAGATAAAAAAATGGTCAAAAAATCTAGTTATTCATTCGTGCGTGAATTCGACAATCCTATCGAAGCTTGCAAAGGTGCTGATCTTATATCCACCGATGTTTGGACAAGCATGGGTTACGAATCAGAGAATGAAGCACGAAAGACCGCATTTTCCAAATGGTGCGTCAATTCTGATCTAATGGACCAAGCAAAATCCGATGCTTTATTTATGCATTGTCTACCTGCTCATCGTGGCGAAGAAGTCTGTGCAGAGGTGATCGATGGCCCCAAGAGCGTTGTATGGGACGAAGCTGAAAACCGCTTGCATGTACAAAAAGCTTTGATGGAATATCTATTACTCGGTCGTCTCTGAGTTTCATCCTTGCTACTCTAACTTTTAACTTTGATCCGTCTGAGAGTAATAAAAAAGTTCTTTGGAAAAACCAATTGATTGGCTTTACTAAAACATAGTTTTCTAAAAACTAGAAATTTATGTTCTATGTTTAGCATATCGATTAACATGGATTGCAAAAATATTTATAGTAATTTCCTTGCACCTGTAATGCAAAATCGAATCGCCCAGAGCAGAAGCTACCAAGTGTACTTATCAGCTCAAACACAGTAAGAGTATAGACCATGGCTGGGTAGCAAAATTCTCGCTACCCAGCGGTAATGGCAAATTCGACATCGAGGTTATTATTCATCCACCGTCACATCAACGTCCCATGGCCTCATGATGAATGAATTCAATCTGTGGCCAATTAAACATAGAACTACCATCTGACTTATACAACATCATCAAAGTACATCTCATTCCTAGTCAACCCCGGCACAGTAATGAGAATTAAGATATCAAAACCATAAAAGGGGAAACTCTATAATAGAGCTAGCAAGGTTTGCAAAGATACGACCCATATCCTCTTTTTTCATCATGAATAAGAAAGATTTACTCTGATCGAACGATCAGCTTGATTAGATTGTCTAGAAGCCTTGGCATGCAGGTATTCTGCCTGACACACTAATATGGGCTTACTATCGAGTACATAACATTAACGTAGTCACGACATTGATTTCTCCGTCATATCCATGTCTACTCAAGCCAATTAAATAGACATAGGATTTTATTGAGACGATAGCTATCTCTAAAAATAAGTCTGTGCTCATCGCACACTTATAATTAGCACTAAATCGTATTGCAACGTACGCAGATCAATTGATTTTTCACAATCCTCTCCAGCACATGCCATATACCATAATTATCAAAGAACAAGTGGTTCTATTTCAAGTTTTACACCAAATCGCTCCATCACACTCGTCTGAATGGCATTGGCCAACGTTAAAACATCGACACCCGACGCGCCACCAAGATTGACAAGGATAAGTGCCTGGCGTTCATATACACCCGCCTTTCTCAAGGTTTTACCACGCCATCCACATTGGTCAATCATCCAGCCAGCTGACAATTTCCAATCGCCTGAGGGTTGTTCATATGCAATAACATTAGGAAATCGCTCTCGCAATGCAATAAATGTAGATGCATCCAGCACCGGATTCTTAAAAAAACTGCCTGCATTTCCCATCGTCACAGGATCAGGCAACTTGTCCCGTCGAATGCCAATCACGGAATTGAAAATATCACGTGCTGATAATTTTTTGATTGTTTGTTCAGGCAATGTCCGTGCAAGTTCTGCATATCTGATCACGGACTGCCACGGATACGGTAGCCTGAAAGTTACCTGCGTCAGAATATAGCGCGAAGCATTTTTCTTAAAAAGACTGTCACGATAGCCAAAGGCACATGCCTCAGCATCGAGCGTCACGAATGTTCGAGTTGTCGTATCAAATGCGCGAACTGAATGCAAACGTTCTGCAACCTCAATGCCGTAAGCACCAATATTTTGAATTGGGGCTGCGCCAACCGTTCCCGGAATCAAAGCCAGGTTTTCGAGACCGGGACAACCTATATCAAGAGTCCATTCAACAAAATTGTGCCACACTTCGCCAGCGCCTACCTCAATGATCCAAGCATCTTCTTGCATCCCAACAAACCGACGTCCTTGAATACGCATCAGTATTATCAGCCCATCAAAATCACGAGTGAATACCAGATTGCTCCCTCCCCCAATTACGAGACAAGGCAATCGAGCTACTTCTGACATAGCTAACACACGACGCAAATCGTCCTCGCTATGCACAACTACAGCGAGTTGTGCCATTGCAGACAAATTAAAAGTATTAAAATTGCGTAGAGAAAATTCGCGGTACAGCTCAGGCATGAGGAATTTTTTTTGATCATCAATACATAGATTTAACCCTATGGCATAGCTGAATTATAATTGTGATCGAATAAGATGTCCTCTTGATCATGATGGCCAAATGCTTTTGGTCGAGTAACTAGCTATAGGAAAATCCAAATGCCATCGTTTGATGTTGTCTGCGAAGCAGATATGGTTAAACTCAAAAATAGCGTCGAACAAACTTGTAAAGAATTAAAAACACGCTTCGACTTCAAAGGATCGGACGCCAAAATTGAGCTCAACGAACAAGAATTAACAGCGCAAGCCGACGACGATTTCAAGCTCAGTCAACTACGTGATATCTTTATTCGGAAAATGTCCAAAAATGAGGTGGACGTGCGTTTTCTCGACTACGGAAAAATCGAGAAAATCAGCAGGGAAAAAGTGAAACAGACCATCAAAGTCAGAAAAGGAATCGAATCAGATTTATCCAAAAAGATAGTACGTATAATCAAAGACAGCAACATGAAGACGCAAGTCAGCAATCAGGGTAATACTGTACGTATCTCAGCTAATAAGCGTAACGACCTGCAATTCATTATGATCTTGCTCCGCAAGCAAATTACCGATATACCATTGGTATTCAATAATTTTCGGGATTAAAACCCACCGTCTGTGGGTACCAAAGTGCAATACCACACGATACTTCCTTCGTAAAACTCCATAAGGTAAAAAATCAAGATAACTGCCCTAGTCGATGCGACTTTCCTTACCAGTCAGCAACTTGGTGATATTTCCACGATGACAATAAACCAATAATATGGCCATAAAAATGGCCGAAATCATGTATGGTCCAGTACCAAATATCAAGACATAAAAAACCGGTGCAAGCACAGCTGAGACGAGCGCTGCTAAAGAAGAATAACGAAACCAGACAGCAATGATAAGCCAAACTGCCATTACAACAAAACCCACCACAGGCGAGATAGCGAATAGCACCCCTGCAGCAGTCGCAACACCCTTACCACCCTTGAAACGCAAAAAAATTGGGTACAGATGACCAATAAACACAGCAAGTGCAACTGCGGAAAGACCAAAATTACCTACTCCAAAAAAATCAGCGAAACATTCAGCGAGAAACACTGCCAACCAACCTTTGAAAGCATCGCCGATCAACGTGAAGAATGCGGCAATTTTATTGCCTGAACGTAGTACATTCGTGGCTCCAGGATTACCAGATCCATAGGAGCGAGGGTCGCGTAAACCCATAGTGCGGCTAACAATCACAGCGAATGGTACTGAGCCAAGTAAATAAGAAATAAGGATAAAAAACAACGTAGCCATGAAATATGAAAAAAATTTTAAATAAAAATGGCCAGCATTCTGCTTAAGCCGGACCTAAGTAGGACTTTTCATCGATACTAAAAAATTTAACGTGCCTACGGCAGATTGCTCATAAAAGCCAAAATTTTAAGCCATTATTTAAATGGCTCTGCATGCAAGTGACAATGATTATGCTGGTATTACCAAAATGGTATTTAATACGCACTAGAATAAGCATTCGCAGTGTAAAAAGTCAACAATACCAACTGAGGAATCTCTTATTGATTCATAATATCCAAACAGGAGATGAATTTCTCCTAGCTACCAAACATAAAGTTTCAATGTAACCACTAATGGTGAACGCCAGTCGCGAAATTAAATTTCATAGAGAGGACTGACTTGCTCAACCACGTGGGTGATGCTGCGCATGAAGTATTTTAAGACGTTCTCGAGCCACATATGTATAAATTTGTGTCGTCGAAATATCCGAATGACCAAGTAGTAATTGCACTACCCGTAAATCCGCGCCATGATTTATCAGATGCGTCGCAAATGCATGACGCAAAGTATGTGGTGATATTGGTGCGTGAACCTCAGCCATGGAAGCATAGCGTTTAATCAAGTACCAAAAAGCTTGCCGCGTCATCCCTTGACCGCGATGTGTGACAAAAAACGTATCGCATATACTAGCATTTAACAGAACATGCCGCGACTCACTCAGATAGTTATTTATCCAATTGCCGGCTTCATCACCGAAGGGCACCAAGCGTTCTTTTGCACCTTTGCCAAAAATACGCAGTACTCCCTCATTAAGACCAACCTCGAGCATTTTTAGAGAAACTAACTCTGATACACGCAGTCCACTAGCGTACATTAACTCAAGCATCGCACGATCTCGTAAACCGAGTGCCGTACCTATATCAGGGGCAGTAAGCAGTGCTTCAATTTGTGCTTCTGAAATAGCGCTCGGAATGCAGCGACGTCGTTTGGCCACTGTAATACGCAAACAAGGATCTATCAAGCAATGATGCTCACGTACAGCCCATCGATAAAAACGTTTTAATACCGACAAACATCGATTCACGCTGCTGGCAAGATCTATACTCCGATAAGCAAGATAAGCAGTCACATCAGTGTGCGTTACACCATTCAGCGATTTCTCTGAGGTAGTACTCAACCACTGAGCAAATAAACGAAGATCACGACGATATGCTTCAAGCGTATTAGAAGCCAAACCATCTTCAAGCCAAATAGTATCGTTAAACTCTTCGATCAATGTAATACTCGTTTGATAATTCGAAGAATCTGGATCAAAAGTAATCAACGTATCCACAGCATCCATAATAATTTCTGGACAAAAGCAAATAATAGTTAATCATCTAACACACGAAATATTTAATACTCACTCAGACCATCGAGAAACCAAGTTGACTGATAATTTCGATAAAAACATTTATTAATTTCGCATTTATACTCGATCCTTCTATTTTGGATACCGTGCTTATGTCATTACTTTTCTGTTATGAAGATACATCAAAATATCAGGTTATTCTGACGTTTTTCCATACTTCACCACGCTCATCACCAAATATATTCCAACGACACTACTGACACTTTGAACATACATTTCCATGTAATGCTGCTTCTTCGATCACAAAATCTCGACTTGTACTTTGACAGCGTAGACAATCAGATAAGCCTTCATTTGACTCCGAGGTATGTAATGCCCGCACATTCCACGTCAGATCACCCTTCACTGCATCACTTCTTACTGCCCAATGAAAACGCGACAAAAGCCTTTTCTGCGGAATTAGCAAAAGCGATCTTGAGACGCATGATAACTGCTATATCTCAAAAACATGGTCTACATATACAACTCTGTGGAGAGCTCGGTTCAGGCAAAACCACCCTCGTGCGTGCTTTATTGCATTCACTTGGACATACGCAACACGTCAAAAGCCCAACTTATACACTGTGTGAATCCTATCATCTCAAAACTCAAAACGGACCTTTAAGCGTTTGTCATTTTGACTTTTACCGTTTCATGGATCCAGCAGAGTGGCATGATACCGGTTTTCGAGAACACTTTAATGACCATGTTTTATGCCTCGTCGAATGGCCAGAGAAAGTCGGTGGCTTGCTCGGTATTCCTGATTTAAAATTGACGCTTGAGCCCAATGACGATTGTCGGCATCTTACTGTTCACGCTAGTACACGTGCTGGCCTGGCTTGCCTTCCAACATGCTGATTAAACGTTTTCGCTATACTGACAAGGATATCTTGTCAATCAACATAAGTCGACGCTGGGCTATACGCACAGGCGCATCCACGCTCATCCTAGCCATAACTGGAACGCACCTAACTTTCGGCAGCACGATCGTTGCCATACGTGTTTGGCCTTCTAAGGATTATACCCGTGTCACGCTTGAGACCGACACGGTTGTTCAGTTTCAGCAAACACTGATCGATAACCCTAATCGTTTTGTAATCGACCTAAATACCATTGAGATGAATGCCACTCTACGAGATCTCGGTTCTAAGATTCAATCGAATGATCCTCAGATCAGTCAGGTACGCGTTGGGCAATTCAAACCCAGTGTCGTTCGGATGGTATTCGACCTAAAAACAAGAGTAAAGCCGCAATCATTCACCTTACCTCCCGTCGCAGGCTACCGATATCGCACCGTTTTCGACCTCTATCCGACAATTGAGCCTGATCCATTAATGGAATTACTGGCCAAATCTGAGCATAAGAATGAGGCTCTTTCCAAAAAAAATGGGATTTTAGATCCAGAAACAAGCGAAGCATTCTTCCAAAAATATGCACAGGAGAACACCAAACCACTTCCATCTGCAGGGCAACCCGATACTGCCGAAAAATTGCCAACGGTAACACAACGTAACGATCCGGAAAAAGATAACGCAACGTTCGCTCGTACACGTGCTACAAAAACAATCCGCTTACTTACCATCGCTCTAGATCCTGGACATGGAGGCGAAGATCCAGGCGCCATCGGCCATCGCGGATCTTACGAAAAAGTAGTTGTATTACAGATAGCCAAAAGATTGCGTGACAAAATCGATGCACAGCCCAATATGCGAGCAATGATGACACGCGATGCAGATTTTTTTGTGCCACTTGCGATGCGTGTCCAAAAAGCCCGACGTGTCGACGCAGACCTTTTTATATCAATTCACGCAGACGCATTTACAACCCCCGATGCACGAGGCTCATCCGTATTTACATTATCCGAACATGGGGCCTCATCAATGACAGCTCGATTACTTGAAAAAACTCAGAATGCTTCCGACTTGATTGGCGGCGTAAACTTCAGAACCAATGATCGCGCCGTCGCACACGCTTTGCTTGATATGTCAACCACGGCCCAAATCCGTGATTCAAAGAATTTTGGCAGCACGTTATTACGCCAAATCAGTGATCTCAATAAATTACACAGTCCGAATGTCGAGCAAGCAAGCTTTGCCGTGCTCAAAGCACCTGATATTCCCTCAGTCCTAGTAGAAACCGCTTTCATTAGCAACCCTGAGGAAGAACGACGTCTAAATGACCCTGTTTTTCAAGAACAACTGGCTGACGCCCTCTTAAAAGGTATCAAACAATACTTCGCCAAAAATCCGCCCATCTCAAAGAATCGCACAACTTAATAGCAATAATCATTCACAAATAAACCAAGTAAATACCAAAACCAATCGATGGCGCGTCTTTATCTCCAACACTTTACTTCCCTGCCTGACAAGCATTCCACAACGCACCTATCGCGAGAGGCACCACAGCTGCTCCTAACCCTACTAACACGATAACGTTCAGATATTGTTTAACAATGGGTAAATTGCCAAATAGGTAACCGCCCCCGACCAACGACACCACCCAGATCCCAGCCCCAACTATGTTGTAAAATTGAAACCTCTGCCAGTGCATTTTGGATACGCCTGCCACAAACGCTGCAAACGTCCGTATAACTGGCACAAAGCGGGCAATAACGATGGTCTTACCACCATGGCATTCGTAAAAAGTTCGAGTCTTATGCAAGGTCTCTCGATCTAGAAAACGAAAATTCTTCTCATATACCTTTGTCCCAATGTAACTACCCGTAAAATAATTAAGCGTATTTCCCATTGTCGCAGCCATGAACAGCAAGCTGATTAGAAGCCAAGGGTCAATAAGACCCTGTGCCGCAAATGCACCACCAATAAAAAGTAAAGAATCGCCCGGCAAGAATGGTATCAGGACAAAACCTGTTTCCACAAAAACAATCATAAATAGAAATAGATATATCCAATTTCCATACTGTTCTATAAAAAAATAAAAATGTTTATCTATATGTAAAATCATTTCAAATGATTGCAGCAAAATATCCAAATTGAATCCCTTTAGAAAAAGACAGGCGCACCACTGGTACCATGATAGCAGTCTGATCACCAAGCATTTCAGTTTACTCCTCAATAACTTGTACCCATTCAAGAAATCATCACCTTATGTCATCGAAGCTAAGCATTTATAATGACCACCTTATTTACAAGTCTAATCTCTATGCCTCCGATCTTGGCGACCACTGTTCATGAGCTTGCTGATGCAGAAGACAGCACCCTCCATATCAGTCCAACCATTCGTGAAATCCGTATATTGCCAGACAAACTCATCAGCCAAATTGCCGCTGGTGAGGTCGTGGAGCGGCCAGCATCCGTCCTAAAAGAGTTACTCGAAAACTCCCTAGATAGCGGTGCCAGACAGCTGGAGATCAAATTGGAAGAAGGCGGTGTGCGCAGAATCAGCATTACTGATGATGGCTCTGGCATACCCTCCGAACAGCTGCCACTCGCACTCGTACGCCACGCCACCAGTAAGATTCGTAACCTCGATGAGCTCGAATCTGTACTCACACTTGGTTTTCGCGGCGAAGCCCTCGCAGCGGTGGCCTCAGTAGCACGACTCACGTTAACGAGCCGTCATGCTGATGCTAATCACGCCACCACCATTGACAACAATACAGGTAAAATCGTCCCAGCAGCCGCTCCCGTAGGGACAACTGTTGATGTTCGCGATCTCTACTTTAATACCCCGGCACGCCGAAAATTCCTAAAGAACGAGCAAACCGAATTCGGCCATTGCATGGAAATAATTCGTCGCATTGCATTAGCACGTCCAGCCGTTACTTTCTCAATCTCGCACAATAAGGAAACTGTGGAGCAATGGAAAGGCACAACGCCTGCCGTGCGTATAGGGCGTATTCTGGGTGAAAAATTTGCAAACTCACATCTGGTTTTAAACGAAGAAGCAACAGATTTAAAACTTACGGGATTTATTGGACTCCCCGCAATCAGTCGTGGACGGGCTGACCGACAATTCTTTTTTGTCAACGGCCGCTTTGTGCGCGACAAACTGCTCACTCATGCGGTTCGAGCCGCCTACGAAGACGTCTTGCATGGGAAACGTTATCCAGCGTATGTAATCTACCTCGACTTACCTCCACAGTTAGTTGACGTCAACGTACATCCATCGAAGATCGAAGTACGTTTTCGTGATGCACGTAGCATCCATCAATTTATATTTCACTCCGTACAACGTGTCCTTGCCCATGTCGCAGCTAGTACGAGCGTTCGTCAAACAGCACATCTCACAAACGATAACCGCATTACTAACAATCTTGCGGCTCTACATTGTAATAATAACGAGAACCATAGCAGATTTACGAGAACCACCTCAGTCAGTAACTCCATCAGTAATCATGAATGGGTTTCTCAAAAAATGCAGCTAGTCGATGGAGAGTTGTACTCCAATCATGAAGTAGAAGCCAATCGTGCACCACCTATTAAACCGTTCAATACCTCCTCCACATCGGCAATCAAAAGCTCAGCTTCGAATACCATAACCTACGAACAACCGCTGGGATTCGCTATCGGACAACTACACGGAATTTACATTCTTTCGCAAAACACTTATGGGTTGGTACTCGTCGACATGCACGCAGCACATGAGCGAATCCTTTACGAAAAATTGAAGCAAGCCCTAGCGGTAAACAGTATACCGGTGCAATCATTATTAATCCCGATCACATTCTTCGCCGACCCTGTAGAAATCGGCACCGCAGAAGAACATCGCGACACGCTCACCACATTAGGCTTCGATCTAGCCAGAATCTCGCCAACAACGCTCGTAGTACGGACTATTCCCGCACTGCTTAATGGCGCTGATGTACAGGCATTAGTACGTGCCGTACTAGTTGAGCTCCATCAATATGGTGGTTCACGGGTGCTAACCGAGCGGAAGCATCAACTTCTTAGCACACTTGCCTGTCATACTGCTGTACGAGCTAATCGCCAGCTCACGCTAGTCGAAATGAATGCTTTACTCCGACAAATGGAAACTACCGAACGCGCAGATCAATGCAATCATGGACGTCCAACGTGGTATCAACTGGCACTGAGTGATCTAGATAAATTATTTATGCGTGGACGTTAGTTAATGTCGACATCTACTAGTACACCAATCGTCTGTTTATTAGGCCCAACAACCTCCGGCAAGACAGCCGCTGCTTCAGCCTTAGCACAGACTACACCCATCGAAATCATCAGTGTTGATTCGGCGTTAGTGTACCGTGAGATGGATATTGGAACAGCCAAACCAAGCAAAGAAGAACTCGCGAGCATCCCACATCATCTGATCGACATCATCGATCCTATACAGGCTTACTCTGTCGCAAAATTTCGCACTGATACCTTAAGGCTTATCGATGAGATCATCGCACGTGGTCGACGACCCTTGTTGGTTGGCGGCACTATGCTGTATCACAGAGCACTCACTCAAGGCCTATCACCACTTCCGTCTGCTGATTCAGCGGTACGTGAAAAACTCACTATTGATGCTAAAAATAAAGGCTGGCCAGAAATGCATCTTCGCCTCAAGAAGATAGATCCTATCACAGCCGGACGCCTGGCACCGAATGATGCACAACGTATTCAACGTGCCCTAGAAATTTATGAGATCTCAGGGAAACCGATGTCACAGTGGATTGCACAGATAAAACCAGTGGAGAAAAATGTAAGCTATACATTCGTGCCAGTAGCACTAGAACCTTTAGATAGAAGCATACTGCACACACGAATCGATAGGCGATTTTCAATGATGCTAAATGCTGGATTCATTGAGGAAGTGGCACGTCTGCGTAAACGAAGCGATCTGCATCTTGGTTTGCCATCGATGCGCTGCGTTGGTTATCGGCAGATATGGCAATACCTTGACAACGACATTGACTACGATACTATGCGGAACAAAGCAATCTCAGCTACACGTCAACTTTGTAAACGCCAATTGACTTGGCTACGTGCAATACCAGAACGTCGTATCGTTAATTGCGATGCACCAAATTCTCAAACGCGGGCCGTCTCCACAATAAAGTCCATTTGGAATATATAAGACATTTACTTAACAATCGTCTGGGCTTCTCCATCTGCACGAAGCCGTACCACGCCTAAGCGATAAACTGTTTCACCTGCCTGTTCGAGTTGGGTGACTGCGGTATCCACATCTGCTTTCGAAACAATTAACACCATCCCAATGCCACAGTTAAATACCCGATACATTTCACTATCATTGACATTACCATGTTCTTGAAGCCACTGGAACAATGGCGGCAAAGGCCAAGAGTTCTTCGACAGCTCAGCAACAAGGTGGCCCTGCAACGCACGCGGAATATTTTCAACAATTCCTCCACCGGTAATATGTGCCATGCCTTTAACCTGAATCGCCTGCATTAGTGAAAGTAATGGCTTGACATAGATACGTGTCGGCGCCATTAGTAAGTCTCTCAAGGGTTTACCATTCAAATGAACATTTAAATCTGGCTGAGCGACTTCGATAATCTTACGTACAAGCGAATAACCATTCGAATGCACACCCGATGACGCCAGTCCCAATAAAACGTCTCCTGGCACAGTAGAATGACCATCGATAATGTTATTTTTTTCCACCACACCAACAGCAAAACCCGCTAGATCATATTCACCATCGGGATACATGCTTGGCATTTCAGCCGTTTCACCGCCAATTAGTGCACAACCGGATAACTCACACCCCTCTGCGATACCCTTAATCACGGCAGCTGCCGTCTGCACATTTAGCTTCCCACAAGAAAAATAATCTAGAAAAAACAATGGCTCAGCACCTTGCGCCAGAATATCATTAACACTCATCGCAACCAAATCTTGGCCTACGGTGTCATGCTTGTTCAATTTAAAAGCCAATTTGAGCTTTGTGCCGACACCATCGGTGCCTGATACCAGTACTGGCTCTTTATAACGCTTTGGTACTTCGAACAATGCGCCAAAACCACCAATCCCACCTAGCACGCCATCGCGCATGCTTTTTTTGGCAAATGGTTTAATCATCTCTACAAGCGCATCGCCGGCATCAATATCAACACCGGCGTCGCGATAGGAAAGGCCTGTGCTTTTTTTAAGGTGTGGCATATTGGCAATACATGAAAGTTTCGGAATAAATGCTATTTTACCTGATACCAGCCTTTGAATGATGCATGAATAGGATTTTCATCAGTATGAATGGCTTCCTATTAACTCATGACCAACGCCAGTCTATGTTTTGATTAAAAGTTATCTTAACGTTAAGGACATTCTTTTATTATCTTCCTTATTCTCAGATCCTTTTTTCTTAACGCTACCGTGTACCTCCTTATATCCTTAGGCAATTAGCCATTACAATCCCCCCACGCGGTTTAGCGATTCTAACACTCTCCTCCTGAACGTGATCATACCAGTCCTCATGGTGCGAATGATAATCCAGAAAAAATCTAACAAATACATCATCAGTAAATGCCACCCTGTATATTCAAAAGCTGTAGAATCTCTCATCTCAATGCATTGGAAACAAGTTAAGCTCATAGTGGATTTCCACACAAGTGCTTGCCTAGCTCAAAAAGCAGTCGGAATTTTATTATGTTGGTACTGGTATCGTTATACCTTCTGTATTATCTACAGAAATCTCTACTTACTTTATTTATTTATTGTAACGGTATTGCATCGCGAATACCTTACCCGTGCCGAAGCAAATCAATGGTTTCCTTGCACACCATTTTCTTCAAGTGTTGGTAATAAACGTGCTGACAGTTTATCATTCTAGTGCGTTTTCGATTACTCACTTCAACGCATCGTGTCCGTGAGTATTTTAGGTCAGCTAGCATTTGGGGATTGTTTTGGATTGAATAATTCTTGATTGTACGTGCCAGCACCATACTTATGATAGCCACCCGCCAGGTACGTCTAAATTATTTAGATAGCACTTTTTACAAAAAACCATCCGTTTTTGCTTCTTTCTTTCGTGACTCAACAACTGCTCTTGAACCTCGGTATGCCTCTCCCCGCAACATTCGATAATTTCATTGTCGGCGGTAACCACGAAGTCAAAGCACTGCTAGCCAGTTTGCCGGTCGAACTCGTATCTGGCACAGCGTGTGATCGTAGCATTTACCTATGGGGTGAAGTCGGTTCTGGCCGAACCCATTTGATGGAGGCCTTGTGCCACACGACACATACCGCACGCTATCTACTGCCACACAGTCCACTCGACAGCTTCGTCTTCGAAGAATCGACTTCCATCTATTGTGTGGACGAATGCGATGATCTCTCACCGAACAAACAAATCGCAGCCTTCAATTTATTCAACGAATGTCGTTCTCGGTCACATTGCGCTTTCATCGCTGCTGGTTCTCAGCCACCAATTAATATGAATTTGCGCGAAGACTTACGTACGCGCCTAGGTTGGGGTGTGGTCTTTCATCTTACAGGACTCGATGACGAAGGCAAAAAGCAAGCACTACAAATGGCAGCTCGAGCGCGAGGATTAGAACTGGCAATCGACGTCTCTGCTTATCTACTGACTCATTTCCAGAGGGACATGTCAAGTTTAATGGCGCTTCTCAACCGCCTTGATCGCTTCTCTATGGAAAAAAAAAGAGCCATCACACTACCTCTGCTTCGTCAAATGCTTTGCCAGACAGGTACGTCTTCAAGAGAGGTTAACTCATAAGCCCATCATTCAGTTAGAATTATCCATATGACCAATCTTGCACTCTTCGATCTCGACCATACGCTTCTGCCCATAGACAGTGACAAGGAATGGGGGCGCTTCCTAGTACGCATCGGCGCTGTTGATGGCCCAGCCTATACTAAAGCTAACGAAGCGTTCTATCAAGATTATAGCACTGGCAACCTTGACATGCCTGCGTATCTACGTTTCTGCTTAGCACCACTGGCTCAGTACACACGCGATCAACTCGATACATGGCATGCTCAGTATATGAAAGCTATTATCGAGCCAGCCATTCGCGCAGAAGCCATTGCTTTACTTAATAAGCATCGTATAGCTGGTGATCTATGCTGCATCGTATCCGCAACGAACACCTTCGTCACAACTCCAATTGCTCATGCCCTTGGTATTAAACATTTGATCGGTACACGTCCAGCCACTATGGGAGATTATCCAAATGCACGCTATACCGGTAACTATATCGGCACGCCCAGCTTTCGTGAGGGTAAAATTTCTTGTACTGAAACCTGGCTAAAGACGCTTGGCAAAACTTGGGGCGACTTTGAACACTCGTTCTTTTACAGCGATTCAGCGAACGATGTGCCCTTGATGGAAAAAGTCACTCACCCGGTAGCAACCAATCCAGATGAACCACTTCGCGCTATCGCGCTTGCACGCCGATGGCCAATTCTCGAATTGTTCACGTGATCCGAAAATTTATAAAAAAACTACTGAGTAAAAGGGATAATGCCCCAAACAGCATCATGCCCGAAAATGCTCCTATTATCATTAAAAAAATAGTACACAATATCAATCCAACCTTACTTTCTAAAAATGCCATACAGGTCATCGATACCCTCCAGCAAGCTGGTTATAAAGCATTCGTTGTCGGCGGTGCCGTGCGTGATCTATTGCTTGGAATCCAACCGAAAGACTTCGACGTTGCCACAAATGCCCATCCCGAACAGGTGAAGCGACTCTTTCGTCGAGCCCACATCATTGGTCGTCGTTTCCAGATCGTTCACGTACGATTCGGCTCCGAAATCATTGAAACTTCGACATTCCGCGCGATGATAAACATCGAAAACAGCAAGCAAATTGGCACATGTCGTTCTAAGCGAAGCGAACTAGACCGCAAAACGCACGTAACTGACGAATCTGGCCGTGTGCTTCGAGACAACGTTTGGGGACGGCAAGATGAGGATGCTGCACGGCGCGACTTCACTGTCAACGCAATGTACTACGATCCATCAACACAAACGGTGCACGATTACCATGGCGGTTGGCAAGACATACAATCACGCGTGATGCGCATAATCGGCGATCCAGCAACCCGCTTTCGCGAAGATCCAGTTCGCATGCTTCGCATTGTGCGTTTTGCCGCAAAATTAAACTTCTCAATTGATGAGACAACACAAGCACCGATAAGACAACTGGCACCTTTGATAGACAATGTCCCTGGGGCTCGTTTGTTTGATGAAATTCTCAAGCTGCTTTTCAGTGGTCATGCTTTGAATTGCGTTCAAAAATTGCGTCAACAAGGCCTGCACCATACCATTCTACCCCTACTTGACGTCGTATTCGAACAACCATTAGGCGAAAAATTTGTAATGCTCTCATTGGCGAATACTGACCAAAGAATCAGAGAAGGTAAATCAGTGTCACCAAGTTTCTTGTTTGCGGCCTTGCTATGGCATCTGGTACTAGAAAAGTGGAAAATCTATCAAAGGACAGGGCAATATCCAATACCTACGCTATACCTGGCGATGAATGACGTACTCAACTCCCAAACCAGCCAACTAGCTATTCAGCGACGTTTCATATCAGACATGAAAGAAATTTGGGGTCTGCAAGCGCGGCTTGATAAACGTGTGGGTCGTCGCACACCACTGCGTCTACTGAAACACCCACGTTTTCGTGCTGGCTACGATTTTCTACTGCTGCGTTGCGAATCAGGTGAAATCCCGGCGGATGAAGGGCAATGGTGGACCGATTTTATTAACGGAGATCCTAGTACACGAGAAAAATTACTTTCACAACGCAAGGTACCCACAGCAAACAAACGTCGCCGGCATAGCTCTCGAAAATCCAACGGTAGATCCAACGAAACCGTTACCAGCGAAAATAGTGGTAACCGTGTACTATAAAGAAAAATTTGGAAGATAATTCATGACGACGGTTGCCTATCTCGGGCTCGGCGCCAATCTTGGCGATACCCACCAATCATTGAAAGATGCTATTGTCTCCTTAGCACAGAATGCTGGCATCAAGATTACAGGGCGCTCCGAAATCTATCGAAGCGCCCCCGTCGACGCAACCGGTGATGATTACTTGAACTGTGCTATCAGATTAGAAACTACGTTATCTGCACGTCAACTACTCACATTATGTTTATCCATCGAGAAAAATTTCGGGCGTGAGCGTTCTTTTAGAAATGCTCCACGAACATTAGATCTCGATCTACTCCTATATGGTGACAAACACATAAATGAACCAGATCTACTCGTTCCACATCCTTGCATTGCTGGGCGAGCATTCGTACTGCTTCCGCTACGCGATTTAGACTTCGATCTTGAGATTCCCGGTATTGGCCGTGTAACTGACCTATTACCCCATGTAGCTAAACAACGGATCGAGCTACTCACATCATCCTGTTGTCCCAACCGCCGTACGAGCATGGTATGAACTAATATCCCATCTATCGGGAGCTTGTTACTATCGAATTTTTTATTGAACACAAGGAAGAAGGTGAACTATCTTAAAACATCGAATCGCTGTGCTATTACCGTACCAGGTCTGGCTGACATGCGCTCTCGTGGTGAAAAAATCGCCATGCTAACGTGTTATGACGCCAGCTTTGCCACATTATGCGATCAAAATGGTGTTGATACACTGTTAATTGGCGACTCCCTTGGTAACGTGCTGCAAGGTCATCGAACAACACTATCGGTAACACTCCGCGATATCGCATACCATACAGAATCCGTTGCAAAAAAAACGCAAATTGCACTGATTATTTCCGACCTGCCGTTTGGAACCTATGGTACGCCACAACAAGCGTACCATAGTGCGGTTGAATTGATGCGGGCAGGTGCACAAATGGTAAAGCTAGAAGGCGGCGCCTGGCTGGCTGAAACCGTTCGTTTCCTATTTGAACGTGGCATTCCTGTCTGCACGCATCTAGGCCTCACTCCACAATCTATACATGCTTTTGGTGGTTTCAAGGTCCAGGGACGTGACAAAGAAGCAGGAAAACAGCTTTTGGAAGACGCGCACCAACTGGAAAATGCGGGCGCACAGTTAATGGTGCTCGAAGCAATTCCCGCAACGCTCGCTGAACAGGTTACACTCGCGCTTTCCATTCCAACTATCGGCATAGGCGCTGGACCAAATTGTTCAGGCCAAGTGCTGGTGCTGCACGATTTACTTGGTGTCTATACCGAAAAACGTCCTCGATTTGTGAAGAACTTCATCGAAGGCCAACCAAGCATTGCGGCAGCAGTCCAAGCCTACGTCAGTGCCGTCAAAGAAGCTAGATTTCCAGCACCTGAGCATTGCTTCTAAAGCATTACTATTTTTCGCCAGCATAGGCAAGCACTTATTCGTGTAATAACACAATTTCTAAAAAAACATACATCGACTATTTTCCCGCTGTTATAAAATCTAGCAGTTTCAAGTAACGCTTTAGGAAAAACGGAAACGATACAATCAACCATCACTTCACAGTTGAAACTCGATTTCTATACTTTATAGAAATACAATTACATTAGACATCAAATACTAAATCCAAAAAATATTTTCATAATGTTATATCTATGTACTTCTCTTAAAATAAGTCAATAGGGCATCTGTTAATATCACATTTAGAGATGCCCTAATCTTGGTTGTGATAAATAAAAATGCAGAGAAATGAAAATCCTTCAATCACCAAAACCTCGCCGCTTCACTCGACAAAAAATATTAATATAAAAAGAGAAATTTGTTTAACCACTTATTAAACGAACTGGCAAAACTCCTCTAAGCGCATTACAAACAATGATATGTTCAGCTAAAATTACATCATTACGCATCAGTGGCACTTCTTTTGCACCAAAAGTGGTATCACTCAAAAGTACTGCACGCATAACGCCTGGTAATACGCCTGACGACAATGGTGGCGTAAACCAGCAACCATCGCGTTTGAGAAAAACATTACTACGTGCCCCTTCAGTCAATTCACCACGTTCATTGAAGAATAAGACATCAAATGCTCCTTTCGCTTCAGCCAATTGCAATGCAGCATCATAAACTCTCCGTACCGTTGTCTTATGACGCAAAAACAAATCCGAGGCACTTGTAGTAACTTGTTCTACATTGTTTAGAAGTACTGTCGCATCCACTACTGGAGATAAAACTCTATGCGACAAGGATAACGAACCATCATGCGACAAAATGAGTCTAACACGGTACGGCCCATCATCAAGTTGTTTACACAGCTGATCCAATTTATTTTCAATAGTCGCCAAACAACATTTAAAACCAAAATATTCAGCAGAATTAGCCAATCGTTTTAAATGCAGAGGCAAATGACGGATGCCTTGCTGACGTGTAACAGCCATCGTTTCTATCAACTGGAAACCAGGATCTATCGACGTCAAGAAACGTGTCTTCCATTGGCATTCTTCCCACTCTTCTTCAGAACGACTGTCATGCACAATACCAGCGCCCACACCTAAACAACCATCACGCATACCGTCTTCACGGGACGAATCCAATATGATGGTTCGAATAGCCACTGATAAACAAAAATCACCTAACATTCGCCCGTTGTCTCGTGGCTTATCCAACCAACCAATAGCTCCTGTGTAAAGACCTCGGGGCTCAGTTTCCAGCTCCCCAATGAGCTTCATGGTACAACGTTTCGGTGCCCCGGTAATTGATCCACAAGGAAATAATGCATAAAAAATATCGGCAAGCCCAACGTCAGAGGATAAGACTGCCGTCACTGTCGATGTCATCTGTAACACACTAGCAAAACGCGTCACCTCAAACAGCCTCGATACACCTACTGAGCCAATAACAGCCAACTGCGCGAGATCATTACGCAGCAGATCTACTATCATTAAGTTCTCTGCACGATTCTTCTCGTCACCAGACAGCAAACAACTCGCCTCCGCATCAACAATTTCATTACCTGAAGCAGGTGCAGTGCCCTTCATTGGTTTAGCGAAACATTTGCCTTCCTGATGACGTATGAATAGTTCTGGCGATAACGACAAGACGGCGCGCCCTGGTTTTCCCTCTTTATCAGGCCAAACAATCAATGCACCAAAAGGTACCGGCTGTTTTTCACGCAGGCGCCGATAAAGAGTAACAGGTGAACCAAAGACATCGAAATACAAACGATATGTGTAATTAATCTGATAACATTCTCCCCTTGTCAATAAATCATGAATGCGCGAAATTACCTCGGAAAAATGATCTTGCGTGATACTCGCCCGTAATCCGGCGATGCCGGCAATGCCTCGCATCGCTTCATCATGTTGAGTTGCCAATAATGATGAATTTCGAGAAAACATCGAGCAGGATGCAACATTGGATATGCTCGAAGCCGTATAGATATCTACACCCATGTCCTGCATTGTCAGCCATTCCTGTACAGCAGAGCCATCAAGTTTTTCCATATGGGCAAACAATAACCCACGAAACGCTCCTGTTGGAGCTTCAATCTCAATATCACTCAATCGCACGCCAAACTCGTAGTCAACCAATAGGACAGCGTACAATCCTTCCCGCACTGCCATTTCGATTTCGTTTAATGTTGACTCAAAAGAAACAGAATCATCACAAATCACCTCGCGTACAAGTCCAGTATAAAGGCGAGCACCGCCGGCCGATTCAGCATTGTCATCCAACAGAGCAAATCCAGTCATTCGCACTTCTTGCATCATGAGATCACTCAAAAAACTGTTTTACTCTCTCGAACCAACCTTTACTTTGTGGACTGTGGCGTGCGCCACCTTCCTTCAGTGCCGTATCGAAACTGCGCAAAATTTCCTTCTGAGCATCATCTAACTTAACCGGTATCTCTACTTGCATATGCACATACAAATCACCTGGATAAGCTGCATGTACACCCTTGATCCCCTTACCGCGCAATCGAAAAGTTTTTCCTGTCTGTGTCCCTTCTGGCACAGTGAAGGTTGCTTTACCATGTAGCGTTGGCACATCAATACCACCACCTAATGCTGCAGTAGCAAATGAAATTGGCATTTGGCAATGAAGATCATTACCGTCACGCTCGAATACATTATGCGTCTTGATATGAATCTCAACATACAGGTCGCCAGAAGGACCGTCATTTACGCCCGGCTCGCCGTTACCTGTTGAACGAATACGCATACCATCTTCAATCCCTGCTGGAATTTTAACTTCCAATGTCTTTGTCTTTTTGACCTTACCCGTGCCATGACAATGAGTGCAAGGTTCAGGAATATAGCTACCTGTACCATTACATTTCGGGCATGTCTGCTGAATGTTAAAAAATCCCTGAGCCATCGGTACAGAACCGTTCCCATTACAAGTCCCACAGATTTCAATTTTTGTACCACGTTTTGCACCATCACCATTGCAAAAATCACAAGCTTGCCAGCTTGGCACACGAATCTGAGTGTCAAAACCATTTGCCGCTTGCTCAAGCGTTACTTCCATGTTGTAACGCAGATCAGAACCGCGATAGGCCTTTGGTCCACTACGGCCACCTCGTTGACCTCCAGCGCTCCCTGCACCAAAAATATCCCCAAAGATGTCACCGAAAGCGTCAGTAAAACCACCACTGAACCCCTGCGCTCCACCACTAAAGCCACCCATATTCGGATCCACACCAGCATGGCCGTAGCGATCGTATGCAGCACGCTTTTGGGCATCGCTGAGCATCTCATAAGCCTCTTTTACCTCTTTGAACTTCTCTTCAGCAATCTCACTACTCTCGGTGTTCCGGTCCGGATGATACTTCATAGCCAGCTTACGATAAGCCTTCTTCAGCTCTACATCACTAACATTTTTACTAACCCCGAGGATCTCATAATAATCACGTTTAGCCATAACTCTTTTCACATGGGTGTAATACTCACCATTAGGCAAAAAGCCGGGTCGAGATCTAGCTGACGGCTGATCTCGACCCGGCCCGCACACGCGCAGCGCATATATCTACACTACGCACGATACAACACTTACTTCTTATCGTTGACGTCCTTGAAGTCTGCATCAACAACATTTTCGTCGTTCTTCTCCTCACTCACTTCAGCCTCTGCAGCACCTGCTTTTGCCTGTATATCAGCGTACATATGCTCACCAAGCTTGTGACTAGCTGTACCTAAGGCTTCTACTTTAGCATCGATACTTGTCTTATCTGAACCACGTAAGGCATCTTCCAAAGCTGCAATCGCAGACTCGATAGCTTCCTTCTCTGTCACCTCGATCTTATCTCCGTATTCCGTCAATGCCTTCTTCGTACTATGAATCAACGCATCACCTTGATTACGGGCATCAGCCAGCTCACGTGCTTTTTTATCTTCCTCAGAGTTGAGTTCAGCATCTTTAACCATCTGTTGAATTTCAGTATCTGTCAAACCTGAGTTCGCCTTAATGGTGACCTTATTTTCTTTTCCAGTAGCTTTGTCTTTGGCAGCAACATGGAGAATTCCATTCGCATCAATATCGAAAGTTACTTCAATTTGCGGTGTCCCACGTGCAGCTGGTGGGATACCTTCGAGATTAAATTCACCTAGTAACTTGTTGCCCGAAGCCATCTCACGCTCACCTTGGAAAACCTTGATGGTAACTGCGGGCTGGTTATCGTCAGCCGTCGAAAAAGTTTGAGAGTGCTTCGTTGGAATCGTAGTGTTCTTCTGAATCATCTTGGTCATGACACCACCCAACGTCTCTATACCGAGAGATAACGGAGTTACATCAAGTAACAACACATCCTTACGGTCCCCAGACAACACAGAACCTTGGATAGCCGCGCCTGCAGCAACGGCTTCATCTGGATTCACATCCTTACGAGGATCTTGCAAGAAGAATTCTTTGACCTTCTCCTGCACCTTTGGCATACGCGTCATACCCCCAACCAAGATCACATCGTCGATATCGCTCACATTCACACCTGCATCCTTAATTGCCAGGCGGCAAGGTGTAATCGTACGGGCAATTAACTCTTCGACCAGGGATTCAAGCTTCGCACGCGTAATTTTTAAGTTCAGATGCTTTGGGCCAGAAGAGTTCGCTGTAATGTATGGAAGGTTAATTTCTGTCTGCTGACTCGACGATAACTCAATCTTTGCTTTTTCTGCCGCTTCCTTCAAACGTTGCAGAGCCAAGACATCCTTTGACAAATCAACGCCTTGTTCTTTCTTAAACTCACCAATAATATAATCAATAATGCGCTGATCGAAGTCTTCACCACCCAAAAACGTGTCGCCGTTAGTAGACAGCACTTCAAATTGATGCTCACCACTAACATCTGCAATTTCGATGATCGAGATATCAAACGTACCACCACCAAGGTCATACACAGCAATCTTACGGTCACCACCTTCTTTTTTATCGAGACCGAAGGCCAATGCAGCAGCTGTCGGTTCATTAATAATGCGCTTAACATCCAGTCCAGCAATACGTCCCGCATCCTTTGTCGCTTGGCGCTGGCTATCATTGAAGTATGCTGGCACCGTAATCACAGCTTCCGTCACTGGTTCACCGAGGTAGTCCTCAGCAGTTTTCTTCATTTTACGAAGAACTTCCGCGGAAATCTGTGGTGCAGCAAGTTTATTGCTATGCACTTCCACCCAAGCATCTCCATTATCAGCCTTCACAATCTTGTAAGGCATCAAGCTAATATCCTTTTGCACCTCCTTCTCTTCGAAACGCCGACCGATTAGTCGCTTTGCTGCATAGATCGTGTTACTTGGGTTGGTCACCGCTTGACGTTTCGCTGGCGCACCAACAAGTATCTCACCATCTTCCATGTAAGCAACGACCGACGGCGTAGTGCGTGCTCCTTCTGCATTTTCGATAATCTTGACCTGATTACCTTCCATCACAGCTAAACAAGAGTTTGTGGTGCCCAGGTCAATACCAATGATTCTTCCCATTTCAATTTCTCCTATCGTCCGACAAAAAAGGAAGGGTTCCCAAGATGCGGACTACATTCAATTTCAATCTTTACGAAAGATGGACACAATCAAAAACATTTCAAGAGCTTTTTTGAGGAAAAAATTTTATCTTTTACTTCTCGCCATACGCTCAAAAATAAGTATCCACCAATAGAAGTCTCCCAATGGGAGACAAAAAACTATCATTTCGCCGCAGAAACCGTCACAAGTGCTGGACGCAATACGCGATCGGCAATCAAATATCCTTTTTGCAGCACAGTCACCACAGTATTAGGCTCTTGTTCTGCAGGAACCACAGAGATCGCTTGATGTTGATGCGGATCAAACTTCTGACCTGTCGGATTAATGGCTGTGATTTTTCCCTTCTCAAAGGCAGAAATCAGTTGACGTAGCGTCAATTCTACGCCCTCATGTATCTTGGCTATATCACCAGATGTATCCGTCAGAGCCGCCTCAAGACTATCGATCACCGGCAACAAGTACTCGGCGAAGTTCTCAACAGCGAATTTATGGGCACGAATAAGGTCATCCTCAGCTCGGCGACGAATATTCTCGCTTTCAGCTTTAGCACGGAGCAATTGATCATAATAGTCACGTGCTTCAGCCTGTGCCAGGCGTAGCTCATCATCCTCAACTTGAGGACTTTGCAGTGTTACATCTTGCTCCGGAATTGGCTGTTCGGAAATGTTTTGCTGATCAGTCATGTCTATGCCATCTTTAAAAATCACGCACGCACCAAAAACGATGCATGAAAACTCTCAATGCCTTAAAGAAAATGAGGATGTTCTACATGGATTTCAAGAGCATCTGAATATCTACCTTCATCTAGCATAAGCAAAAATATCCAGAAACGAATGGCGAGTATCTGTAGATACAGATACTCTTTTTACAAGTTCATTATTAGAACTCGTACACCTCTCACACAACCATATAGGGATTGCCGAGTAAAAAATTTGGTTAATCAACAGAAATTCCATGCTCGAAACCACTTCCATCTACTCAGATAAGTAGTCGCAATGATTATGGATAGACATCCACAATGTTTTGCTTTTCAACTGCCATTACGAAAAAATTGTTGCGTAATAGCATGACTACATTATTGACGCTCGTTCGATGTTAGTCCAATTTAGAAAGAACTGGCCAACCCTGTAGATGGCACGCTACAATTTCTCCCAAGGCAGTGATCCAAGCAGAAGAAACATTCAAAGAAGGAATGAAATGGAAGACTGTGCCTCCTGCGGCGGTAAATACTTGCCGGCCTCTTTGACAAATTTCTTCAAGAGTTTCCAAGCAATCAGACGTAAAACCGGGACAAAAAACATCAACCCGATGAGTTCCAAGGTGTCCTAGCTTCTGAAGCATCGGTTCGGTATATGGCTGCAACCATTTTGCAGGACCAAAACGAGACTGAAAAGTAAGAAAACATTCCATTTCTGACAAATGTAGGGCTGCGACGAGCAACTTTACGGTCTTGACGCATTGATCATGGTAGGGATCACCAAGATCAAATGTTCGACGAGGCATCCCATGAAAACTTAGCAAAAGCCGATCACCATTGTCAAAATCGGGACGACCATGCTGCTCCCAATAGGATTCGATCTGCTGACGCAATGCATCAATGTATGAAGGATGATCATAATAATGACCTACTGTACGAATGTCAGGTTGATTACGTAGATGACAAAGTACACGAAATACCTCATCCATTGCAGTGGCTGTGGTACTGCTCGAATACTGCGGGTAAAGAGGCAACACAAGAATACGTTCAGCCCCAGCCTGCCTCAATTCTCTAATTTTTTCACGAATAGGTGGATTACCATATCGCATACCATACTCCACTAGCACATCATAATCGGCAAGATGTAATAACTTACGGAGTGCAGTGGTTTGACGCTCCGTATAGAGCCTCAAAGGCGATCCTCCAGGAGTCCAAATCGTGGCGTATTTCTTGGCCGACTGACGGCTTCGCAAGGGCAAGATAACGAAACGCAACAAAGGTCTCCAAATCACCGCAGGAATTTCTACAACACGTGGATCTGATAGAAATTCTCGCAGATAACGGCGAACAGAAGCTGGTCGAAACTCGTCTGGCGTGCCAAGGTTAATAAGAAGCACTGCTGTCTTTCCCGGCCGCCCATGAAGCATGTGAGATTCTTTGTCAAAGCGCATGAGGGTCTACTTTATCGGATCATTTACCCTTCTCACATGATGATGAGAATACGGGAGAGGAAAAGGTTCAGAAATGTCCAATCACAGTTGTATTTGACACTTTGACCAAAAAACACAGGAACGGTCCTAATCTTGACAGCTATCTGCTAATAATTCTAGAAAAATAGGATGTATCTAACAAAAATTACACAACTATTCCCGAAAAAGGAGGAATATCAATATATTGTTTGAAAATAAGCATCTTAAGTTCTCATGGTAACTACGTGACCATGAGAACTTAAGAGAAAATCAAGCGACCAGTAGTCATCTAGAAATATGAATCTGAAATAAAAATCTAGAAAATACTAATCTCTTAACTCAAAATGGAAGATCATGTGTTTATCTATTGTATTCGGGACGACAGAGAATATTTTTGAAGTGATTATGTCTCGTCGAGCGTGGTTTTCTATCCCCTAAATTCACTAAAAACATAAATTGTAACAATAGCAATGGTGAGTACCATAGACTTATGGTGTAATGCTAAGATGGAAACTGGAAATCCTTTTAAAATTGTTGCTCTCTTTGGTAAGTACAATGCCCAAGGCATTGCCGATCCGCTGTTATCCTTGGCAAATAATATCTCGCAACGTGGTCATCATGTCGTTTTCGAACACGATACAGCTCATAACATCGGTGCTGCCGCAGCCAATTATACTGCACTTGACACCCAAGAAATTGGCTCGCAAGCGGATGTTGCCATCGTCATAGGTGGCGATGGCACAATGCTAGGCGTGGGTCGCCAATTGACGGCGACCCACGTCCCTTTGATAGGTGTAAATCACGGGCGTGTTGGCTTTATCACAGATATCCCACTACATCAAATGCATCATGTTATACCATCGATGTTAGAGGGACAGTTTGAAGCTGAACAGCGAACTCTGTTGGCCGCACGAGTAAAACGTGATGGCAATGTGCTATATGAAACGCTTGCATTTAACGATGTTGTAGTCAACCGTAACGGACTCTCTGGAATGATCGAGCTTCGTGTCGATGTTGATGGACGTTTCATGTACAAGCAACGTTCCGATGGACTCATCGTAGCGACGCCAACCGGCTCCACAGCATATGCGCTATCCGCTTCAGGCCCGATTTTACATCCTATGCTAGGTGGTGTCGTACTCGTGCCAATTGCACCATACGCACTATCGAACCGACCGATTGTATTGCCAGACACTACAGAGATCGTCATCACTATCGAGGCAGCCCCAGAAGTCGGGGTAAATTTCGACATGCAATCATTCAGCGAATTGCTTTTGGGAGATCAAATAATTATTAATCGTTCTGAGCACAATGTAACCTTTTTACATCCAGTTGGATATAACTATTACGCCACCTTGCGACGCAAACTCCATTGGAACCAACATATTTCCAAGGAAGATGATCTGTCTTGAAATGCTTACGTGTGGTGATAAGACATCAAACGTTTTCTGAATAAACCATGCTACGCAACCTCTCAATTCGAGATTTCGTAATTGTCGATCGACTTGACCTAGAATTTTCGGACGGGTTTACGGTCTTTTCAGGCGAAACTGGCGCAGGTAAATCGATTTTAATCGATGCCATATCAATCGCACTTGGTGAACGTTGTGATGCTAGAATGATTCGTAGAGGCCAAACTGGCGCCAGCATAACGGCTGAATTTACAGGTGATACCTTAGCACGTCCAGATCTCCAAGCATGGCTGCAAGCACAATCACTTCCGCTCAAAAAACATGGTTGTATGGTACTTCGACGTGTTTTTGACAGCCATGGACGTTCACGCGCTTTTATCAACAACACCCCGACGACACTCTCTCAACTGCGAGAGCTAGGGTGTATGCTAGTCGCTATTCACGGACAACATACACAACAACAACTGCTTCACACAGACGTGCAACGCAAGATACTCGACGGTTATGGCAGCTTAGATAAAGTCGCGGCTAAAACTGAGGAAGCCTATCGTAAATGGCAGTCGTTTATAAAAAAGTACGAAGAAGCAAAAAGATGTAACAAGGATTTAAAAATAGAGCGTGAACGGCTCGAATGGGAAGTCTCTGAACTAAATAGACTAAATCCGCAAGCGGGAGAGTGGGACAACATCAATTGTGAACATCGACGCCTATCTCAAGCCGCCAGTCTCATCATTGGCTCACAAGAAGCACTTGCGACCCTCGCCGAAGCAGATCAATCAATCGTTCAAATGCTACATAACACAGTGCATCGTATGCGTGAACTAAAAGAAATTGATGCTGCACTGAGTGAAACACTTGCCGCACTCGAACCAGCTGAAATCTATTTACACGAAGCTGTACATTCACTGACGCAATACGTACAGACAATCAACCTCGATCCTGAGCGCCTCGAAATTGTCGAAACCAGACTCGCCTCATTACATTCCGCTGCCCGAAAATTTCGCGTGTCTCCCGAAGAATTATCCCAAGAGCTCCAAACACGGCGAGCTCAACTCGACAAACTGAGTGTCTCTGAAGACATCACCGATCTGCAATCAGCTTTACAAATAGCCTACGATCAATATCTATCTCTGGCACAAATTTTATCAAAAGAACGCAAAAAAGCCGCAGCCTCACTATCACAACAAGTAACTGGTGCGATGCAAGATCTCTGCATGCCTGGCAGCCGGTTTGAAGTCACACTCACTCCTACGGCTCAGGCCCAATCATTTGGATTGGAAACTCCAGAATTTCTCGTTGCAAGCCACCATGCTATACCAACACGACCTTTAATCAAGGTAGCATCGGGGGGAGAGTTGGCTCGCATAAACTTAGCATTACGAGTCATAGTCAGCAGTACCGATCTAAATACGACCTTGATTTTCGATGAAGTTGACTCTGGCATCGGTGGTGCCATTGCTGAAGTTGTTGGTCGACTTCTGAGAAAATTAGGACAAAAGCGGCAGATCCTATGCGTTACCCATCTCCCGCAAGTTGCAGCACTAGGTCATCAACACATGCGTGTTAAGAAGTGTAACAAAGGTAATTCAATAACCACTGAAATCGTGTCACTCATACACAACGAACGTGTTGAAGAGATCGCCCGCATGCTTGGCGGCGTCGAAATTACCAGCACAACACGCAAACATGCACAAGAAATGCTCGAACTGTAGCCTTGCTTGCCCACCGTCAAACCGAATGCTCAAAGCTTTGACTGTCTTCTTTATTTCAATGAGAACTAAACACCGATACCCATAATGCAGCAACAGCTATACGTTCTTGCTCAACCTCAGTGCTAATAACACGTACTTCCTCTATGCCGTCATAGCCTAAACTTTATGAATCGACACATAAGATATATTAGGGCTCACTGGCTCAGCAAGGGTGGAGTCAATTAAAACTGGCATCGCTGTCTCACGCGACAGCGTGGTATTGGCTTAAATCATTGCGCTGCAATGATGGTTCTTTCCCAGCATATAACAGAACCCAATACTGCATTGGGTTCTGTTATTGAGCTATACCTCCCACAATCATACTTTAGGTAAAAAACAGCGTGAGATTCGGATGTTCTTATGATGCATCGTAATCATCTCTTCTGCTAACAGAAAAGCTTCTCACTATGCCATCAACACTTGCTTGCATATGTCCTCAAAAGAAGTACCAATCTCTTGATCGTCTGCGAAGTATCTTGCACGTGTGAAGGCGTGATGCTCCCAAACCAATGCCGTATTGGCTCTACCTTCATAAAACTGGTACTGACAAAGACCTCTAAAGTTGTGACTAACAATCATGATAAACTATTCGACCTCAATCGCAGATCCACGTCGAATAACAGCCCCTAAGTATGCGCAGTTAAAAAATTAACGAATCATTAAGCTACCCCAGTATAAGCTTCCCAGGCACGCTCGTCTTCATCATCCATCCTAAAAGAAAATCAAATTTAATATAAATAAGCATGCCTTCCAAGTCACGCTGCATCAACATAGTACAGAGCACTTCAACACGCAGAAGGCGCAATATCCTTCCAAGCGTGACTCATACACCTTCATCGATATAGGCATGCCACCGACTAGAACCTCGAAGCTCTGCATTAGCTATTTCTGACTGACAGGATGAGCAGCATGCTTACCACGCACGTTAAGCATTGATCGTAGAGAAAACTACTTGCAGCACGGATATGAATCGATTTTAACTTTAAAAGCATGAGTTGACTGACTTTAAAAATACATCTCGCTGCCATCAACATCTCAATTAAACTGATAAATACAGCACCGTCCTTACTATTCGACAGTATAGGAAAAAATACAATCGAAAACGAATAGAAAGAAAAGATCCATGATCTTACTTTGCGTAAGGAGAATCGAGCTCCGCTAGAAATTTTAAAGTGATTTTTCTACCAAATATTAATACTGGTTTCGCTTCACTCGTTTACGCATTTATGAAACCTATGTTCGATATCAGCTCTTTCCTCAATTAATTTTGAGCCAATAACTCTCTAAAATCTTCTAACAAGAATACCTCGTGAACAGTTCGTGGAATAATTTTGGAATCAAGCGAAGCAGATTCAATAAAAGCGAAAGTGGCAAACCATTTCCCATTACTGTCCACTTCACTTTAGGATCCTGAGTAATATCAAACATCTCAACCATCACAGAAATGATGATGACACCTAAACTCTCAATCAGATCGAGATCAACCCATGCCTTCGCTCCAACCGAAATAGGCGCAGTGCAAATGGTGAGCACACCAGATGTCGAACGTAATCTAACGGAATCGAAGCATCTCATCGCTATGGCCGTAGAGGCCGGTGCAAAACTAATCTTACTCCCAGAATACTTTTGTTCTATGAGCCATCAAGATAGCGAAAAGCTTCCAATAGCTGAAAAATTCGGTGATGGGCCAATTCAAAATTTTTTGGCCAAAATTAGCCAGCACTATGGTATTTGGCTGATCTCTGGTACTATCCCGCTCATATCGGTAAAACCTAATCGGATTTTAAACACCACTATCGTTTTTAAACCTGACGGTAGTATTGCAGCTCGTTACAACAAAATTCATCTCTTCGAATTTCTCACAGGAGAAGAATCCTACGACGAAGCACTCACCATTCATCCAGGCGATAAGTTGTGTACCTTTGAGTCTCCGTTCGGACGGGTCGGCTTGTCTATCTGCTACGATTTACGTTTCCCCGAATTGTATCGAGCCATGAGTGACTGTTCCCTCATGGCACTTCCAGCTGCCTTCACTTATACGACTGGTCGTGCCCATTGGGAAATTCTGCTACGGGCACGGGCAATTGAAAACCAATGTTACGTCTTAGCTGCCGCCCAAGGTGGGCATCATGAAAATGGAAGACATACGTGGGGTCACTCGATGTTAATCGACCCATGGGGGGATATCTTAGCCATCAAAGAAGGGGAAGGCCCAGGTATCATCACGGGGAAAATCGAAAGCGAACGACTAACATCGGTTAGAGAAAGCCTGCCAGCACTACGCCATCGAGTGTTTAGTATTTAACTTTTCTCAAACTTCTTCTTTATTCCTTATCGACATCTTCTTAGCACGATACATCGCATGAAAATCATCGACATCGGTATTCAGAATTTAGCCACTGCTCGTGGATTATTGCTGACACCTCATAATCTTGACGAAAAAGATTTACAGCGTGCGATCGGCGACATCTTCACTCATCGCATCGATTACGCTGATCTCTATTTCCAATATACTCGCCGTGAAGCTTGGTTCCTAGAAGAAGGGACCGTTAAATCGGGTTCTTTCTCAATTGATCAAGGCGTTGGAGTTCGTGCCATTGTGGGAGACCGAACCGCTTTTGCGTACTCTAATTCTATTTCTAATACCGCCCTAAAAGAAGCCACTGCAGCTACTCGTAGCATTGCTGCAGCTGGTTGTAATCAAACCAGAATCGGGGGAAATTTTAAAAGTCCCAAAAGCTCTGCATGCTACCTACCGTGTGATCCACTGAACTCACTTGATGCAAACAAAAAAGTAGGAGTGCTTGAACGAATTGAGACACTAGCTCGCTCACGTGATACACGCATTACCCAAGTCATGGCAAGTTTGACAGGTGAATATGATGTTATCTTGGTGACCCGTAGTGATGGTATGATGGCAGCCGATGTACGCCCGCTGGTGCGCTTATCAATTACCGTAATCGTCGAATCGAACGGAAAACGTGAAATAGGCAATAGCGGCGGTGGCGCTCGACTAGACTATGATTACTTTACCGACAAGCTATTAGAGCGTTATGCATACGAAGCAGTGGACAGTGCCGTCGTCAAACTCGACGCGCGCCCAGCACCAGCAGGGACTATGACTGTTGTCCTCGGTCCAGGCTGGCCAGGTATACTTTTACACGAAGCAATAGGTCACGGTTTGGAGGGAGACTTTAACCGTAAAGGATCATCTGCCTTCTCAGGACGATTAGGTGAACGCGTTGCTGCGAAAGGTATTACCGTAGTGGACAACGGTACGCTACCGAATCGACGAGGCTCATTAAACATCGACGATGAGGGGAACACCCCCCAATGCACTACGCTAATCGAAGATGGCATATTGAAGGCCTATATGCAAGATAGTCTCAATGCAAGACTCATGAAAATGCCACTCACTGGAAATGGTCGACGGGAATCTTATGCTACTTTACCCATGCCACGCATGAGCAACACTTACATGTTAGCAGGTGATAAAGACCCCAATGAAATCATCTCATCAGTAAAACATGGGCTATACGCCGTCAACTTCGGAGGCGGTCAAGTGGACATTACCAGCGGTAAATTTGTTTTTTCCACGTCGGAGGCTTACATGATTGAGAACGGTAAAGTAACCTACCCGGTTAAAGAAGCAACATTAATCGGCAATGGCCCAGAATCCCTTAAAGAAGTTACTATGATCGGCAAGGATATGGCTCTAGACTCCGGCGTTGGTGTCTGTGGTAAAGAGGGTCAAAGTGTGCCGGTCGGCGTAGGCCAACCGACGTTGCGGATGGAAAAAATGACTGTGGGTGGTACTGCTTAAAAGAGTAATATTTTTAAATTCACCATGAATATACTATTACTACACAACAAGAATTTTCGACAGAATCACAGTATTCTACAAAATTTGCACCATGATGCGCTTGCGAGCAACCTCGAAGCAGTATAAAGTCGACACTCAATTCCAAGTGAAATCATAGGGGATAATAATCTATCCCTATCAAAGATAGTAAAAGTCTCACTTGTGTTCACTAAACTTGTACAACACTCCAACGTCATGGCCGCAAAACTTTACTTTTATTTTTTTGCAAATCTCAAACTGGCGGAAGGAGATGGGTGCTAATACACCAAAAAGATCCCCAAAAACCGCCAGTTCATCTGGCGGTTTTTGGTTTTTTTACCGACACCAAAACTGAGTTGACGCATTGCATTTTAGGAGAAGTTTCATGCCACCGTATAACACCGACGATGTTGGTATCCGAGAACTCAAAGAGCTAACACCACCTGCACATTTGATCCGTGAATATGCTTGTTCAGAAAAAAGCGCACACCTCATCTATCATACGCGCAATGCAATTCACCGAGTGCTACACGGTATGGAAGACCGTCTTCTGGTGATTATAGGCCCGTGTTCAATCCACGACACCAAAGCTGCAGTAGAGTATGCAAGAAATCTAACGAGCCAACGCGAACGCTTCAAAGCAGATCTAGAGATCATCATGCGTGTCTACTTCGAAAAACCACGTACCACGGTGGGTTGGAAAGGACTAATCAACGATCCTTACATGGACAACAGTTTCAGGATTAATGACGGTTTGCGTATGGCCCGTGAGCTCTTGGTAAATATCAACGAAATGGGATTGCCAGCAGGCACGGAATACCTTGATATGATCAGCCCCCAATACATCGCTGATTTGGTATCTTGGGGGGCAATCGGCGCACGAACCACAGAATCTCAAGTCCACCGCGAGCTCGCATCTGGGTTATCATGCCCAGTGGGATTCAAAAATGGTACTGACGGCAATGTTA
The DNA here is from genome assembly GCF_003004665.1 of Candidatus Pandoraea novymonadis. Lineage (GTDB taxonomy): Bacteria > Pseudomonadota > Gammaproteobacteria > Burkholderiales > Burkholderiaceae > Pandoraea > Pandoraea novymonadis. Next base: position 90,083 of record NZ_MUHY01000001.1, on the reverse strand, counting down.
AAATCGCCGTCGACGCCATTAAAGCAGCCTCTCAACCACACCATTTTCTATCCGTCACGAAAGGAGGCCATTCTGCCATTGTATCGACTGCAGGCAATGAAGATTGCCACCTGATTTTGCGGGGTGGAAAAACACCAAATTACGATTCAGCTAGTATACAAACTGCCTGTGAAGATATCTCGAAAGCGGGATTAGCACAACGTGTAATGGTCGATGCCTCTCATGCTAATAGCCAAAAAAATCACGAGAATCAAATCAAAGTTTGTGCAAACATTGCCCAACAAATTGCGCAGGGTGAAGAGCGCATAATTGGTGTGATGGTGGAATCGCATCTTACCGCCGGACGGCAAGATCTCGTCCTAGATAAGCCACTGACCTATGGTCAAAGTATTACCGACGCATGCATCGACTGGGAAAGCAGTGTCTCGTTACTAGATAATCTCGCAAAAGCGGTTCAAGCACGGCGTTTAGTAAGAGGAGCGGGAAACTAAGCGATAGATACTTTACTTCTACTAAGTAGTAAAAAACATTGGAGGCGAATTCGGAATCTTAGTTTTCGCCTCATGTATCCCTAATTAATAGGATAAAAAAATTACTATTGACAACAGGGCTCGACGTTAAAAAACTTGGCTTAATGCTTTTTCAGCTCTTATAGGAAGGAAGAAGAAAAAGTACTACGTACACTTTCCATCTAATAAGCTTGAATCTACCTTCTTCCACCATCAGCTCCTGAAAATTTCTCCATGCCACCAGTTATCGCAGAAAACCTTGACATAGTTATTTCTCGTATCCATGCAGCCGCAACTGCGGCAGGCCGTCAACCCAAGGACGTGCATTTGTTGGCTGTCTCTAAAAACTGTTCCAGTGATACCATCCGTAAAGCGGTTGTGGCTGGTCAACAGTCCTTTGGAGAGAATTACGTCAAAGAAGCACTCGAAAAAATGACTGAGCTAGCCAACACAACTTACAATGAAAACACTCAAAAACGCCTCATTTGGCATTTCATCGGACCATTACAAACTAATAAAACAAAGCTTGTGGCAACAAATTTTGACTGGGTACATTCAGTTGATCGCTTAAAAACAGCGGAACGCTTGTCATTACAACGACCAGCGTATTTACCTCCTTTACAAGTCTGTTTACAAGTCAATATTAGCGGTGAAACTAGCAAGAGTGGTACGATGCCAGAGGACGTCCAAATTTTAGCAAAAACTGTTGCCAGCTTGCCAAATATACAGCTGCGTGGCCTAATGACCATACCAAAAGCGACAACAGATCCGATCGCCCAGCGTTGTGAGTTCGCCACGCTCCGGATGCTGTATGAACGCTTAAATACTTATGGCCTTGCACTTGATACCCTCTCAATGGGTATGTCACATGACCTAGAAACAGCAATCGCTGAAGGAGCAACCATAGTACGTGTAGGGACAGCCATTTTCGGGGCACGTAATTGAATATAGTTTGTGTGGAAACTAATAAGTACGCAGTGGCTAATCATCAAAACGTGTCAATCCATCAATGTCCTGGAGTGAGTAAAAAATGAATAACAATCCCTAAAAACACAGCAGCTCCAAGCCAATTGTTATTTCGGAAAGCGCAAAGGCATAGCATACAGTCGCGGCCGCGAATTAACTGATAGTGGTAAATCGTGCAGGCAAAAGCGAACGCCATACCTACCCAGAAAGGCCATCCAAAACCTAGAAATATGCCAACTGCGGCCTGAATACCAAGCGCTGCGTAATAACACATCATAATGACAAAAACATCATAACGACCGAATGTGATAGCTGAGGTTCTGATACCAATCAGGATATCATCATCGCGATCAGCCATTGCATATTCCGTATCGTAAGCTATTGACCAGAAGACATTAGAAAGCAATAAAATCCATCCAAGCGGCGGTACTTTTCCATGAACCGCAGAAAATGCCATGAGGATGCCAAATCCAAACGACACTCCCAGATACGCTTGTGGAATCGACAAAAATCGCTTTGTATATGGATAGGTACCAGCTATAAATACTGCAATGAGCGACAACCACTTCGTGAGCACATTGAGTGACAAGATCATCGAAAAAGCGATCAGCGATAGAATAACGGCAACTACAAGTCCTGAGCATGCGGGAATTCGACCAGATGTGATAGGTCGATCTTTAGTACGTTTTACAAACTTATCGAAATCACGATCAGCATAATCGTTAATCGCACAACCAGCTGAACGCATCAAAAATGTGCCAATGGTAAAAATAAGCAATAACCCTGTACTGGGACATCCATCTGACGCAATCCATAATGCGGATAATGTTGGCCAAAGCAGCAACATCGTACCAATTGGTTTATCTAAACGAACCAGTCGAAAATATAAGGGTAAGGAATCGATAAAAAACATAAGGTGAAAAACCAAAACTAAAAGAATATAAACTTATAAAGTATTCACCATTTTATGGCACCTCGTGAACAATACCAAGGATTACCCTCACCACTATCTCTTTCACGTACCCAAGTAACTTTCACCATTAGACAACGTGTAAAAATCCATCTATTCGTCCTATACTCCCTACATTTTGGGCTCCATGTACTCGACTTCTACTACTTTACCTGATCACTTACTGATTACTCCCGATCCAGCAGATGCCCCTGACAAAGAAATTTTTCTCATCAACCTGTCTAAGGCATTAAGACGAGGCATACGTCTAGTGCAGTTACGGAGCCGTTACTTGAGTGTCATCGAATATATGACGTTTGTCGAACCCATCCTAACGTTATGCCATGCTCATAACGCACACCTCATAATCAATCCACCAGAAGATGTCGGAATCCGGATAGTATCTGATGGTATTCATCTTTCCGTACCACGCCTTTTAGCCGCAAAAAAGCGGCCAGAAGGCTATTTATTTGTGAGCGGAGCTTGCCATAATAAATTGCAACTCACTCAAGCAGAGCGGATCGGACTAGATTTCGTAACACTATCACCAGTTCTTTCAACCGCTACGCATCCCAATGCTGCTCCCATCGGATGGAAAAAATTTTCACACCTAGCAAATTCAACTAAGGTGCCGATCTTCGCCTTAGGTGGGATGACACCAAAAGAACTCGCGCGAGCCAAAGCTGCTGGGGCACATGGCATTGCCGCAATCCGTGGCCTTTGGTATTAACATGTAAAGTCTAGTAGCATACGCGTTCATCTCGGTAAGATTGGCAATTTTATATACCGTCGAAATTCGGAAATGAGTAGATAATTCACATTTCGTGATAAACACGTTATCCAAATTCAAAAATTTTATTTTTTAAATATAAAAATCACATGTATTCGCTGAATGCGAAATTCTCCTCTAGAATCGATTTTCCGTATTCTTCTAATGATAGTTTTTACAAGTGCACCAGTCCGAAAGACCAAGACCATACATAGTCTGGACGGAAGAAGAGTATATCTTTGTCTGTGTAATACTATTTCAGCCAAAGACCATTTTTTGGCATCCCAACTCGGTTCCATCTGTATCAATACATTTTTAGGGCATTACATTAAGCTATGTAGTCCTAACTCAATCGGATGGAGGTAAATATCTCAAGCCTGCAAAAACTCATCGCGCGCGCCAAGCCATCGATCAAGATGAGCTGTTACAGTATGTGGATGCTCGCGTAGTAACATCTCAGCAACAACTTGCAAACCGGGAATAAGCCAAGCATCCTCGACCAAGTCAATAAAACGCAACATGACCGCTCCAGATTGGCGCGCGCCAAGAAACTCTCCCGGTCCACGAATCTCCAGATCACGCTGTGCAATGGCGAAGCCGTCAGTAGTCTGACGCATCGTCTTCAAACGTGCCTTGGCCGTCATCGACAAAGGGCTCGAATACATAAGCAGGCAAATAGACTCTGTCGAGCCACGTCCAACTCGCCCCCGAAGCTGATGGAGCTGCGCCAAGCCGAAACGCTCTGCATGCTCAATGATCATCAATGAGGCATTCGGCACATCCATGCCAACTTCAATCACCGTGGTAGCGACCAGCAAATCCAATTCGCCACTCGCAAACGCCGCCATCACTTCGATTTTCTCAGTAGGCAATAATCGTCCGTGCATAAGGCCGACACGCAACTCTGGCAATGACGCCACTAATTGTGCATGAGTGTGAACAGCTGTCTGCAATTGTAACGATTCGCTTTCATCAACGAGTGGGCAAATCCAATAAATCTGTCGGCCAGCCAGCCCAGCCAGACGTACACGTTCCATGACTTCTTGACGGCGTGTGGTCGGCACTAGCTTCGTAACGATAGGCTTGCGACCAGGCGGTAACTCATCAATCACAGATACGTCAAGATCAGCATAATACGTCATCGCGAGTGTCCGTGGAATTGGAGTAGCACTCATCATCAACTGGTTCGGCACAGTATCACTGTTGATTGAATGGATCTTCCCACGTAAAGCAAGGCGCTGAGCAACACCAAAGCGATGTTGTTCATCAACGATTGATATACCCAAACTAAAAAATTTTACAGTATCTTGAATGATTGCGTGTGTGCCGATGATAAGCTGTGCCTCACCACTGGCTATTTTTTTCAACACCTCGCGCTTTTCTTTGGTTTTCATACTCCCCACTAGCCAAACCACCCTCACACCAAGTGGTGCAAGCCATATGAAAAACTTGCGCATATGCTGTTCTGCCAAAATTTCAGTAGGCGCCATCACAGCCGCTTGGTAGCCCGCGTCGATAGCATGCGCCGCAGCAAGTGCCGCAATGATGGTTTTACCGCTGCCAACATCACCTTGCAACAAACGTTGCATCGGATGTGGCGCTGAAAGATCAGTATAAATTTCCTTCCAAACCCTTTGCTGAGCAATAGTTAAACGAAATGGTAATCCCGCCTCGAATCGTTCGAGAATGCCACCAGGAAGAGGCATGCTAAAAACCGGAGCATTTAAGTGGTGGCGTGTGGATTGCACACATTTTAGTGAAAGCTGCTGTGCCAGTAATTCTTCGCATTTAATGCGTAACCATGCAGGATGACTGCGTTTTGACAATGTCACTACAGAAATATGCGATGGCGGTGCATGCAAAAACCGCACAGCATCAGCTAATGATGGTAAAACCATCGGAGCATCAATGGCCTCTTCAATCAAACCCGTCGGCAACAATGCCGGCAATGGTGTTCGCTCGATCGCATTCGTAATGGCGCGACGTAAATATGTTTGACTCAATCCTGCCACACTTGGATATATAGGAGTCAATGTCTCCGGTAGCATCTGCCCTTCGGAGACTACACGATAAGACGGATGTACCATCTCCAATCCTAAGAAGCCAGAACGCACTTCTCCACGTACCCGTACCCGCGTGCCAATCGATAGTTTTTTCTGCTGACTACCGTAAAAATTTAGAAACCGCAGTATTAATTCGTCACCATTATTAGCAATTTTGACTATCCATTGGCGTCGGGGAGAATAGGAAACTTCGCTCAGCATAACCGTCCCTTCGACTTGCGCCAACTCGCTCGGCAACAAATCACCAATCTTGCGTAACGTAGTTTCATCTTCGTAACGCATAGGCAAATGAAGGATTAAATCAATATCACGCTTAAGGCCCAGTTTTCTCAAACTATCTGCATTAAACCGCTTCGTGGCAGTTGGATGAGCAGATATAGTAGAAGAAATCTTGTAGCCTTTCTTTGATCTTATCTCACGAGCGTTTTTTACATTCATCCAATGATTTTTATCCGTAGCAATCCGATCGATAAGATAAGAAGTATAAGTAGATTCTGTTGACATAAACAACACCATGCAGCAAACATAAAATCCGATGGGTCAGTCACAAATAAACAATGAACAATAGGAATTAACCACTTCTAAAGATTGAAAACGTTCATCTATATCCCTTTCCACTTCGATTTTATACACTGAGTAACATTTATACCCCAAAAATTTTTGCTCTACCCAGAATAAAAGATATTTACTTTAAATCGACATGCAGTCTCTCTGGATCAATTTATCAAGTGGTAATTTTCAGAATTGTTAATCTGTGTCTTGCCTAGACTCATCAAATCAAATTTTGTACGAAGAAAAAATCAAACACACTAAATTTCAAAAATAAACTATGTCTATCTTCAGACGAATATTTTCCAACACTGAAAATTTATGCAGACAAGCTCATTGATCCAATGTTTCTGAAACTCATCACTTTTTCAGACACGGTAATGAAATGCCACGACACCCTTTCTATGTAAAACATATAATTTCATAACACCACAGGTATCTCACATGCAAAGTATCTAAACTGAATAGTAACCGCAACGCATCTACCCAATATCTATATCGTCATCGCACATAAATTTTCACAGTGTCACAGCAGGATACGCTCAGCTCATAAGCCCGTTACAATACCTATATTGGTGGCACATGGGGTGCCACCCACTAAATACTATCGCACGGGCGTTTCAGCGCCGCGTGCTACTTGGCACTCTTCCAATATGCTCAAGTTCGAACTCATCACCACTGACGGTCAAGCCCGCCGAGGTCGTATAACTCTGAATCACGGTATCGTTGAGACTCCAATTTTCATGCCAGTAGGCACTTATGGCTCAGTAAAAGCCATGTCGCCTACGGAGTTGCGAGAGAACAAAGCTCAGATTATTCTGGGTAATACATTCCACCTGTGGCTAAATCCAGGTTTAAAAACGATTGCCACCCACGGTGGTTTACACAAGTTTATAGGTTGGAATTATCCACTTCTGACTGACTCAGGGGGTTTTCAAGTCTTCAGCCTTGGAAATTTACGAAAAATCAGTGAAGAAGGCGTCAAATTCGCTTCGCCAGTAAATGGCGATAGCCTTTTCCTCTCACCCGAAATCTCAATACAAATCCAACATGTGTTGGACTCAGACATCGTTATGCAGTTCGACGAATGTACGCCTTACAAAATAGAAGGTCGTACAGCCACAGAAGACGAAGCTGAAAAATCAATGCGCATGTCTCTACGATGGGCGAAACGCTCCTTAGAAGAATTTAGTCGTCTACAAAATACGAATTCTCTTTTCGGTATTGTACAAGGTGGAATGTATGAACACCTGCGTTATGAATCTTTACAAGGTCTGACTAATCTGAATTTCGACGGGTATGCCATCGGTGGTCTTTCTGTGGGGGAACCAAAAGAAGAAATGTTACGCGTACTCAAATATATTGCTCCTTACTTACCCACCAATAAACCACACTATCTAATGGGCGTTGGCACCCCAGAAGATTTAGTCGCTGGGGTCTCAGCTTCTATCGATATGTTTGATTGCGTCATGCCTACACGCAACGCACGTAATGGTTGGTTATTCACACGTTTTGGTGATCTCAAGATCCGAAACGCGGTACATAAGAACGACACACGCCCACTGGATGAAACTTGTGACTGCTACGCATGTCTTAATTTCTCTCGCGCCTATCTACATCATTTGCAACGGGCCGGAGAAATTTTAGGGGCACGCCTCAATACAATTCACAATCTTCACTACTATCTCACACTCATGCAAGAAATTCGGACAGCAATCGAAGCTCACCAGTTCAGTTCCTTCAAAGTGAAGTTCCATGCAGAACGCGCCCGCGGTGTGTAATAAATTCCGTTCTAATAAACAGACAAGAAACATAACCAGGCAGTGGTAAAATTATGTGCTTTTCACTCAAATAAGGAGAATCGATCATGTCGCTCATTTCCAATGCTTTTGCCGAAACGGCAAGCACTTCCAGTCCAATGAGTAATCTAACAAGCTTTTTGCCACTCGCACTGATGTTCGTTGTACTGTACTTTGTCATGATCCGTCCACAGATGAAGCGTCAAAAAGAGCATCGCAATATGTTAGCTGCTATCACTAAAGGTGACGAAGTCATCACATCTGGTGGGATATTAGGTCGCGTTGTGAAAGTCGGTGAAAACTTTGTCAATGTTGAAATTACTGAAAACGTTGAGATCAACGTCCAAAAGAGCGCCATCACAGCCTTGTTACCGAAAGGTACTATCAAGGCACTTTAATCTGCCGCACGGCTCTCGACAACATGGCGGCGCGGCAAGGGAATATGAAGCACGCGCCACACACGTGATCCGTCGAGGCATTTTTTGTTTGCCCGCCGCTATGAATCGCTATCCTTTCTGGAAATATATCACTATTCTGCTGGCATTAGCCATCGGTATGCTCTACACGCTACCAAACCTCTTTGGAGAAACACCAGCGGTTCAAATTTCTAGCGTTAAGTCAATCATGCAAGTTGATTCGGCTCTACTAACACACATTGAAGATACGCTAAAAACACATAACATTGCTTATCAAGGCACTATTTTCAACAGAGTTGGCAATAATTTCACTCTGCACGTACGTTTTGCAGACACTGACACGCAGTTGCATGCAAAAGACCTGCTAGAAACTACTCTCAATACTGATATTACGGAACCAAATTACATAGTTGCCCTGAACTTACTTTCCTCATCTCCAAAATGGATGACAAAAATACATGCGCTGCCAATGTATCTGGGACTAGATCTACGAGGTGGAGTACACTACTTGTTACAGGTCGATATAGATAATGCAATCAACAAGCATCTTGACACTTCGGCTAGTGATGCACGTGCTTTGCTACGAGAAAAAAATGTCAAGCATAACGGCCTAACTCGGAAAACGTCCGGCATCGAAGTAATCTTAGCATCGCAAGATGAAGCAAACAGAGCACATCGGGTACTGACCAATAATCTGTCCGATCTGCAATACACGGTATCATTAGATAAAAATGCAAAATTTAAAGTCACTGGTAAGCTCACAGAAAACATACGAAAAACCTTACAAGACACCGTTGTCAAGCAAAATATCATCACGCTGCACAATCGAGTTAATGAACTTGGCGTAGCTGAACCTCTGATACAACAGGAAGGATCAGACCGAATCGTCGTCCAACTACCTGGTATTCAAGACACAGCAAAGGCAAAAGACATTATCGGTCGCACTGCAACGCTAGAAGCTCGTCTAACGGATCTAGATGCATCAAGCTTGCTAAATCTCTCAATACCACCCCCTCCGCAATATGAGATATTTTCTCATAACAATGGTACTCCTATACTGTTAAAACGGGAGGTAATCTTTAGCGGCGAACGCATTGCCAGTGCTTCTGTCGGTTTTGACGAACATCAACAACCGTGCATCAACATCAAGCTGGATTCAGCCGGTGGTCGCGTGCTTCGCGATATTTCGCGATACAACATTGGTAAGCCAATGGCAATTGTACTTTTTGAAAAAGGTAAAGGTGAAGTGCTCACGGTCGCAAACATCCGCAGCGAACTGGGTGAAAACTTTCAAATTACTGGCATAGGCTCAGCACAAGATGCTAATGACCTGGCTCTTTTACTGCGAGCTGGCTCATTGGCAGCACCAATGGAAATTATAGAAGAACGCACCATTGGTCCAAGTCTTGGCAGTAACAATATAAAAAAAGGTTTCGATTCAGTCATGTATGGTCTAATCGCCATAAGCATCTTCATGAGCGCATACTATATGCTGTTTGGTGTCTTCTCTGTAATCGCCCTGTTATTTAATCTACTCCTATTAGTATCAGTACTATCGATGCTACAAGCCACTCTAACCTTGCCAGGAATGGCCGCTATCGCATTAACACTCGGGATGGCTATCGATGCAAACGTACTAATCAATGAACGTATCCGTGAAGAATTACGCGCCGGCGCTTCGCCACAGAAAGCAATCACGCTCGGTTTTGAACATGCTTGGTCGACCATCCTCGATTCAAACGTAACGACCCTCATCGCAGGGCTAGCTCTACTTACGTTCGGTAAAGGACCCGTACGCGCCTTTGCGGTAGTACATTGTCTAGGGATCTTAACGTCGATTTTCTCCACAGTCTTCTTCTCTAGAGGACTGGTTAACCTATGGTACGGCAGCCGTCGCAAGCTAAAAACTCTCTCTATCGGTCAAGTGTGGAAACCACAAGACATAAATGCAGCTGAGCAATAATCTACTCGCTCGAGGAAAGAAAAATGGAATTTTTCCGTATCAAAAAAGATATACCGTTTATGCGGCATGCCATTGCCTTTAACGTCATCTCTGTTATAACGTTCTTGGCCGCTGTATTTTTTCTGATCACACGCGGGTTATACCTATCTCACGAGTTCACTGGTGGTACGGTGATGGAGGTGGCTTACACAGAGACGGCTAACCTTGAGAAGATCCGTAGCATGATGAGTGAATTAGGATATCGGAATGTACAAGTGCAGAACTTCGGTACTTCGCGTAACGTAATGATACGTTTACCTATCCAAAATGATCCTATGGGTAAACCACTTTCAAGTACTCTACAAAGCGAAACTGTATTTAAATCGATCAAAAAAGACACACCCAATGCTCAGTTACAGCGTGTGGAGTTCGTTGGCCCACAAATCGGTAAAGAATTATTTACCAGTGGTTTTTTAGCGCTTCTATTCGTGGTTATTGGTATAATTTTTTATCTGTCGTTCCGCTTCGAATGGAAATTCGCATTGGCTGGCGTGATTGCAAACTTACACGACGTGGTCATCATTCTTGGCTTTTTTGCTTATTTTCAATGGGAGTTTTCCCTACCAGTACTAGCAGCCCTGCTCGCCGTTCTTGGTTATTCGGTAAATGAGTCGGTCGTAATTTTTGATCGGATCCGAGAAACCTTCCGAAAGATGAGTAAGGCCACGGTCCAAGAAGTCATCAATCACGCCATCACCACAACGATATCGCGTACCATAATTACGCATTTAAGCACGGAGATAATGGTATTATCAATGTTATTTTTCGCAGGCCAAACGCTATACTACTTTGCTTTGGCACTGACCGTTGGCATCTTATTCGGAATCTACTCCTCAGTATTCGTCGCTGCTGCTATCGCAATGTGGCTTGGTGTGAAACGCGATGATGTAATCAGATACAATAAAAAAGATAGTGGAACACTCACACGCACTGATCCAAACTACGGTGCTCGCGTTTAGGCGCATTATACGAGGGATTACACCTCTCAGTAAAAAATCTCAAAATCGAGTCTAAGCCAGTTGATGCTTAAAAACACTGTGTTCGATATCGTTTAGACCGATTTTTTATTCAGTGTTTTCTTGAAAAACACTGAATAAAAAACAAAGAATAAATAATCTTGAACAGGAAAAAACATTTCAAACTTGATATCGAACTGGTGCCCAGGGCCGGAATCGAACCGGCACGCCTCTCGGCGGGGGATTTTGAGTCCCCTGCGTCTACCAATTTCACCACCTGGGCAGCTACATGCAAATAAACTAAAAATATTCATTACATGCGTTAGATGACTCAATTATCCAGGAATAATTCTTTGTAGACAAGCATTCAAACATTTATTACCAATTTTTTCAAATGTATTCACTGGATAATGGATAAGCTGACAATATTGAAAGATAAATGCTTATAAAAACTCGTTCAGGATACACCCATGTTAATACGGCAAATATTATTAACATGGGTGAGCGTGCTATTAATCATTTCCAGCATGAGGACGACACAACTCATAAAGTAAAAAAGAATCCGATATCACCTGTAATATGTACAATATTCCAAGCACTCTAATTTGCTTTTTGAATAAAAGAAAAACTTACTGTAACGTTTCCTTAACACCTTTAGGCAACGGGAGCAACATCACATCGATACCCTCCTCCACCAATGCCAGAGTTTCCTCAAGTGCAGCATTACCACAAATATTCCGTTCAGGAGCCTCATGATAGTGAATACGGCGAGCCTCTTCAACAAAGCGATCTCCAACATCCTCTGTAGTCTCTATAACATGACGCACCGCCTTCATCCATAAATTTTGCAATTTATGGTGTATCTCTAATGAGTCAACCTTTACGCCCGACATCTTAGTCGACTGATTGTTCTCCATTATAGTAGCGCCTGAGAGATTCAAACGGGGTGCCGAGGGTAATCGTGTCACCGTAGCATCACCACAAATGGGACACACGAGAAGTCCACGCTCCTGCTGAGTGAAGAAATCAGCTTCCGAGCTGAACCAACCCTCAAATATATGATCGTACACACAGTGCAAATCAAAAACCTTCATGATTCAGAAAATCCTTGGTTCTATCAACGCAGTGGCGAATATTCGCCATCCTGCTATATATTCTAATATTTCTCTACCGAAAATGTAGCGACCATCTTTTACGTTTGCCATACCAGCGGCTCATCTTGAACCATGACACAATTCGTTAAAAATGGCAAATTGCCCTCATGGATTAGATACGTGTCAAATAACGCAATTACACCGCTATTTGCCAATCTTCCTCAAACAACACAGTCAAATTTTTTGTTTATAGAACGGAAATCATTCACGACATACAAGTAGAGAGAGCGTATACATCGAAATATTCACGACTACAACGGCAGATCAAGAATTCCCGAACGTTGCCGATACTGTTATTTTTCAAACGAAAAATTTAGTAATTCAATCAGGAAGAATTCCTCATCAGAAAAAGCTAAACTCATGAAAAAAAATTTCAACAGCATGTTGTTCATCGCTGTAAGAAAGCTGCATCATCCCCAGATGTTTCCTCATCAATAAAACCAGAGATACAATTAAAATTATTACATAAGATGCCGGCGACAAGACAGATAACGATACGCAAAACCCGGAAAAGCAAAAACAGCGAACAAGCTTACTGTAGTAACATAAAATTCCCAGCCCTGTATAAAAACATCCCCAATGAATGACTCTACTAAAAAAGCGAGCAGACCAACTCCAAAATAAGTCGCCACCATCTCCATCAATCGCCATCTCAGCGGTTTAATCGGATGATCTATCCGAAATATAGCAAACAGCCGCTGATTCAAAAATGGTAGGTTTGCACCCAATAACGCTATTAGAATCACTAATGCACTTCCCGTAGATACACTCATGATTTGATGGCAACCCACTATCATTAGCGCTTATATAGCCAGTGTAGCTCGAATGGATTGGATACACCAATCCATTGGCATATCCGGCAATATTCCCAAATATAATAATACTAAACCATTCAGTGACAACAGCACGCGCATTGATGTACCACTTTGCAACGGTGCAACATCTTGTGGCTCATCAAAATACATTATCTTCACGATACGAAGATAATAGAATGCACCAATCAGCGAAAAAAGAACTACCACTACAGCCAACCAAGTCATGCCAGCATTGATAACAGCGTGAAGCACTCCGAGTTTCGCATAAAAACCACCAAACGGTGGAATACCAGCCAACGAAAACATCAACATCAACATGACGAAGGCAAACCATGGGCTACGTTTACTCAAACCCTTGAGGTCCACTAGCTGCTCGGCCTCGAAATCTTTCCGTGAAAGCAAAAGGATAATACCAAAGGCCCCGAGCGTCGTCAGCAAGTATACGATACTGTAGAATAAAGAAGAAGCATAAGCGCTTTCAATGCCATCAAGCTTTCCATCAACCACGCCTGAAAACATACCAAGCAGTAGAAATCCCATGTGCGAGATCGTAGAGTAAGCCAGCAAGCGCTTCGTATTTGTCTGAACGATAGCAGTAAGATTACCCACCACTAGCGATAGAACAGCCAAGATCATCAACATTTGTTGCCAATCGATAGCAAGAGGAAGCATACCTTCGACTAGTAAACGCAGAAGCAAAGCAAGCGCTCCCAATTTCGGAGCACTAGCAATCAACAAGGTAACTGGAGTAGGCGCACCTTGATAAACATCGGGAACCCACATATGAAAAGGTGCAGCGCCTAACTTAAATCCAATACCTGACACGATAAATACAGTGCCAAACACAAAGATAAGCTTATTAGGGATACCAGAAGAAATCACTTCGGATATCCTCGCCAATTCTAGTGATCCAGTCGCACCATACATGATCGACATTCCATACAACAAGAAGCCAGAAGCTAATGCACCCAAAACGTAGTACTTCATAGCCGATTCAATAGAACTTTTGGAATCGCGCCAAATCGCAGTCAGGGCATACAGCGAGAGCGACATCATTTCCAGTCCAAGGTATATCGACAGGAAATTATTGCCAGAAATCATAACTGCCAGCCCCAATAGCGAGAACAAACTTAGTACGTAAAAATCACCGCTATTCAGCCTCCGTGCTTCCAAGTAGTCACGGCTATAAATAAAGGTCACCAATACAGCTAAGCTCGAAAATGCTTTGAGTAAATTCGATATCGGATCGGCTACAAACATATTACTAAAGAAATGGTATGACTCAGAATCAGAAGCTGCGATAGCGTAATTCACCACCAAAAAAGCCGTCGTCGCCACTGATAGTGCATAATGAATTTTGCTATTCTGAACAAAAAATGCACTGCTGATCATGATCACCATGATCATGATCAGCAAAATTCCGTCCGGTAATACAGGCAATAAATTTAAGTTTTGCATTACTGTGTTTTTCCCAGATTACGGCAGTTTAGTCTGCGATACTTGGGTAAGGAAATTCACCACCGAAGAATGCATCAGATCAGTAAAAGGCTTTGGGTACATACCCATAAATAACGTCAAAGAGGCCAAGATACAAAGAATAAGCATTTCGCGTTTATTGATATCGGCCAACATCTGCACATGATCATTTACAACAGGTCCAAACATCACACGCTTGTACATCCACAGGGAATAAGCGGCACTAGTTATCAAGGAGGTCGCCGCAAGCAAACCTACCCAAAAATTAAACTTCACGGCACCAAGAATCACCAAAAACTCACCTATAAAACCTGAGGTGGCTGGCATTCCGCTGTTGGCCATCGTGAAAAGCATGAACAAGACCGCGAACTTCGGCATAGTATTTACGACCCCACCGTAATCAGTGATTTCACGCGAGTGTAGGCGATCATACAGCACTCCAATACACAGAAACATTGCGCCCGATACAAAACCATGCGAGATCATCTGTACCATCGAACCTTCTATACCAATTTCACTGAACATGAAAAGACCAAGGATGACGAAACCCATGTGAGCAATTGATGAATAGGCAACCAGCTTCTTCATATCAGTCTGTACCAAAGCAACAAAACCGATGTAGACAACAGCAGTTAGCGCCAACGCTATCATGAAGCCGGATAAATAGTGGCTAGCATCCGGCGTAATTGGCATAGAAAAACGCAGGAAACCATAAGCCCCAAGTTTGAGCATGATTGCAGCCAGCACAACAGAACCACCCGTTGGGGCTTCAACGTGAGCATCCGGCAACCATGTATGTACCGGCCACATCGGTACTTTCACAGCAAAAGCCATCAAGAACGCGATAAACAACATAATCTGTATGCCCATAGGAATCTTAATAGCATACCAATCTAACAGTGCGAATGAATTCGATATGCTATACAAATAAATGAGCGCCACCAACATCAATAACGAGCCAAGCAATGTATATAGAAAGAATTTCACCGCCGCGTAAACACGATTCTGCCCACCCCATATCCCAATAATCAAATACATCGGGATCAACGTTGCTTCAAAAAACACGTAGAACAACATACCATCCTGTGCGCTGAAGACACCAATTATGAGACCCGAAAGAATGAGGAATGCGGCCATGTACTGGGAGATATGATCAGTAATTATCTTCCAGCCACCAATCACGACGATTAACGTAATCAATGCAGTCAAAACCACGAGCCAAAGCGAAATACCGTCGATACCGAGAAAATACTGAATATTGAAACGGGAGATCCAAGACGTTCTCTCAATAAACTGCAGCACCGGTGTGTTGGCATTGAAGTTCAAGATCAACGGCAAGGTCATTAAAAAACTAACAAACGCAATAATTAGGGACAGATAACGGATCAGAGATGGATGACGGTCCGAGTCAACTGCGAGAACAACAATGCCAAACAGAATAGGGAACCAAATGCTCAGACTCAGAAGCGGTAACGATTGCATTGTAATTGAGTCCCCTTTTTATTTGCCGTTCAGTGTCAAAAACAATGTCAGAAAGCCGAGCATGCCGATAATCATAGCGAACGCATAGTGATAAATATAACCAGACTGCAGAAAACGGATAATCCTAGAAAATAAGCCTACTAGTTTTGCGCTACCATTAACGACCATACCGTCGATTAGCGTTTGATCTCCTGATTTCCATAGACGGCGTCCAAGCTGGATGGCTCCCCTTACAAAAATGATCTCGTTGATCTTATCTAGATAGTACTTATTATCGAGCCATTTATAGAGACCCCAAAATTGACGTTGCAGCGCAGCAGGAATATCCGGTCGCTTTATGTAAAAAAACCACGATAGAGCAACACCTGAAATTGATAACCATACTGGTAAAGTCATAAGCGAATGCAAAGCCATAGGAACCCAACCCTGAAATTCTTCAGCAATTTTACCCATCGCAAAATGCCTCTCGGCTATAAAGATAACTTCCTTAAAAGCCACACCGTGGCTGAAGAAATCTGAAAATAGCATTAGATCGATTGCAATTGCCCCAATAATCAGAGAGGGAATCGCCAGCAAGATCAGTGGTAACGTCACAACCCATGGCGATTCATGCGGTTTTTGTCCAGGTATTAGAACATGAGGATCAGTATTACCCTCTTCGATCTTCTGATGCTCGCGACACAGCTCATGGGATTTAGCAAAGTGCTCTTTACCATGGAATACCAAGAAATACATACGAAACGAGTAAAACGCCGTAACGAAAATCCCTGCCATCGCAGAAAAATAAGCAATACCTGCTCCCGATATTTGAGAAACTGCCAGTGCATGAATGATCGATTCTTTCGAATAAAAACCCGAGAAGAAGGGGGTACCGATTAGAGCCAACGAGCCAATCAACGATGTAATCCAGGTGATGGGCATGTATTTCCAGAGACCACCCATATTACGCATGTCCTGATCGTGATGCATGCCAATAATAATGGAGCCAGCACCCAGGAAGAGCAGTGCCTTGAAGAAGGCATGCGTCATTAAATGAAAAATCGCAACTGGATAGGCTGATACACCCAATGCAACAGTCATGTAACCAAGCTGTGACAATGTCGAATAAGCAACCACTCGTTTAATATCGTTCTGAATAATCCCAAGAAAACCCATAAACAAGGTCGTAATCGATCCGATGATAAGGATGAAAGACAACGCGGTATCTGACAGCTCAAACAACGGCGACATACGAGATACCATGAAAATACCTGCAGTCACCATCGTAGCCGCGTGAATCAATGCAGAAATCGGTGTTGGACCCTCCATCGAATCCGGCAACCAAACGTGTAACGGAAACTGCGCCGATTTTCCCATCGCACCAATAAACAAACAAATGCAAATCACAGTGATCAATCGCCAATCAGTTCTGGGGAACCCAATTGCAGCCAGATCATTTGACTTTTCGAAAATTTCAGCGTAGTTCAAAGTGCTGCTGTAAGCAAACAATAAACCGATCCCAAGTAAAAAACCAAAGTCACCGACTCGATTAACTAAAAATGCCTTCATATTCGCGTAGATCGCCGTTGGACGTATGTACCAAAAGCCAATCAACAGATATGACACAAGACCAACAGCCTCCCAGCCAAAAAAAAGTTGTAAGAAATTATTACTCATTACGAGCATCAACATTGAGAACGTAAACAACGAGATATATGAGAAGAAGCGTTGATAGCCCGGATCGTCTTTCATGTAGCCGATGGTATAAATATGTATCATCAACGATACAAATGTCACGATACACATCATCGTGACTGACAATGAATCGACAAGAAATCCAATTTCCATCTTGAGTTCACCGATACGGATCCATTCATAGATAGTGGCATTGAAGCTTGCTCCATTCAGCACCTGAAAAAATGTCACTCCCGAGAGGATAAAAGCGATCAACACACCAAGGATCGTGACCGTATGTGCACCCGCACGGCCAAATTTTTTACCAAAAAATCCTGCCAGCACCGCCCCCGCAAGGGGCGCTAGAGGGATCGTAAGCAACAGGTTAGGATTAAGTGTGGATGCCATAACAGCCTTCGCTTTATTTATTATTAACCCTTCAGGCAATCGAGATCTTCGACGTTTATTGTTTCGAGCTTGCGGAATAATGTGACCAAAATAGCCAATCCAATCGCAGATTCTGCCGCTGCCACAGTAAGAATGAAGAACACAAATACTTGACCACTGATATCCTCCAGGTAATGTGAAAATGCGACAAAGTTCAAATTGACAGCAAGCAACATTAATTCAATGGCCATCAGCAGGACGATCACATTTTTACGATTCAGAAAAATACCAATAATGCTAATGGCAAATAAAACTGCGCCCAACACCAAGTAGTGCGCCAGTGACAATGACAACATATTGCCCCTCCTTCTTTATTCCACGACTTTCACATCACTGCCAGATGTTTGCCAAGCTTTGGCAGACATGGAAACAAGATGTACACGTTCAGTTGCCTTTACACGCACCTGATTACTGGGCTCGGTCTTTTTGTGATCCTTGCGAGTGCGTATCGTCAGCGCAATTGCCGCCACGATCGCAAGTAGCAAAAGCAAACCTGCCACTTCGAAGGCGTAGATATACTCGCTGTACAATGCTATTCCAAGCACCTTGGCGTTAGAAATTTCCGTTGATGACACCACCTCGATAGATTTACGTGTCCTACCATAACCCTGCATCAAGACAAACCCTGCCTCGACAATCATAATGACGCCCAACAGGCTCCCAAGTGGTAAAAACCTACGGAAACCACTCCGAAGCTCATTCAACTTAGTGTCAATCATCATCACGACGAATAAGAACAACACCATGACGGCACCGACGTAAACCAGAACAAGCATAATCGCTAAAAATTCCGCTTGTAACAGCATCCAAATCGCCGCAGCATTGAAGAAAGCTAGCACCAAAAAGAGTGCAGACTGCACTGGATTACTCGAGGAGACAACCTTAAAAGAGGCAATCACCAAAATCAGCGCAAACACGTAGAAAAGAATTGTTGTTAATTCCATAAGATATCGATTATCTACAACTTTGTTTAACGATAAGCTGCATCAGCTGCTTTAGCTGCCGCGATATCCTTCTCATAACGATCACCGACTGCCAATAACATATCTTTTGTAAAGTACAAATCACCCGTTTTCTCCCCATGGTATTCTAGAATATGAGTCTCAACAATCGAGTCCACTGGACAACTTTCTTCGCAAAAACCACAAAAAATACATTTCGTTAAATCAATGTCGTAACGTGTCGTACGTCGAGTACCATCATCACGTATATCCGATTCGATTGTGATAGCCATTGCCGGACATACTGCTTCACAAAGCTTACATCCGATACAGCGTTCTTCACCATTCGGATAACGACGCAGAGCATGCAAACCTCGGAAACGTGGTGATAGTGGCGTCTTTTCTTCCGGAAATTGCACTGTAACCTTTCGCCTGAAGACATAGCGCCCCGTCAATGCCATACCCTTGAACAAATCCAAAAGTAAGAAATTTCGAAAAAAATCCTTGATTATCCTTACCATATGGGACTCTCCTATTTTTTCGCCCTAATACCAAATATTCCAAGGCGACTTCACCCAGCACGCTACCACTACAAACCAAAATAATGTCAACGGCAAGAATATTTGCCAACCCAAACGCATGATCTGGTCATAGCGATAACGCGGGAATGTAGCACGAATCCAAATAAACACAGACAACAACAAAAAGACTTTGAACGCCAACCAAAAAACACCCGGTAGAAATGACAAAAAACCAAATGGAGCACTCCAACCACCTAAAAATAGGACTGCTGTCAACGCTGAAATAATGATCATATTGATATACTCAGCCAAAAAGAAGAGTGCGAAACCCATGCCTGAGTATTCAATCATATGACCAGCTACAATTTCTGATTCACCTTCAACCACATCAAATGGATGACGATTAGTTTCTGCAATACCGGAAACAAAGTAAACAACAAATATTGGCAGCAACGGCAACCAGTTCCACGAAAACACATTAAACCCCATGTTTGCGAAAATCCCCTTTTCTTGCGAGCAAACTATATCCGATAGATTCAATGTTCCGGAAGTAAGTAGTACACAGGCCAAAGCAAAGCCCATGGAGATTTCATAGGAAATCATCTGTGCAGAAGCTCGCATAGCACCAAGGAAAGCATACTTCGAGTTAGATGCCCATCCTGCTAAGATGACCCCGTAAAGACCAATCGAAGAAATTGCAATTGCGTACAGCAAACCAGCATTAATATCGGCCAACACAACCCCCGGTTGAAAGGGAATTACGGCCCAAATCGCGAAAGCTGGCAATACAGCGAGCACTGGCGCAATCGCATAAATTCCTTTGCTAACCCGTGTCGGCACTATTACTTCCTTGAGTAATAGCTTCAAAACATCAGCAATCGGCTGCAGTAAACCTTGAGGCCCTACGCGGTTCGGACCAAGTCGTAAGTGCATCCAGCCAATGAGTTTACGTTCCCATAGAATGAGATAAGCCACGCAAAGCAGCAAAATCAATGAAATAGCCAAAATGCGTGCAATAATCCACACCGTTGACCAGGCGAAACCAAAACACTCAGTACCATATTGATTGATGATACCAGCCAAGTCCATTACGCTTTCTCCACCGAAATGTTACCAAACATCGAGCCAATAGCTGAAGAGACTGGCGTTGCCGACGGTATACGCACCACATTCTGAGGCAAACTTTTCGAACGAAAAGCTGGGATAGTGACACTAGCATCAGCCTGATGAATAATAATAATGTCTCCATCGACCAAACCCATGTTGTCGAACAACGTAGTTGGAAGTGTTGCACGGAGGGCAACTTTTGCATCTCTAGTCATCTGCAATGATGGAGCGCGACGAGCCAGCGGATCAGCATGATAAATAGGCACATCAGCTAATCGCTCCAATCCAAAATCATTTGCAATCTTTTGAACATCCAGAGGGGCATTTGTCCGATTATCAAGCATAGCAGACGAAAAATCACTCAACGCAGCATCACGCACTTGCTCAGGTAAGTCGTAATCAAAACCAGTGAGCTTGAGCATATTTCCCAAGACTCTCAGCACCTTCCAAGCTGGACGTGTTTCACCAAATCCACGGACAACACCGTTAAAGTGCTGCGACAAACCTTCTGCGTTAATAAAGGTCCCTGCTGTTTCGGTAAATGGTGCAATTGGTAAAAGCACATCTGCGTAATCGAGGCCCTGTCTAAAAGGTGACATCACAACCACCATCTTGGCGGCATCCAAAGCAACCCGTGCCTGTAATGGATTCGCTGCATCGAATTCTGGCTCAGCATGCAACAGCAGGTAAGCTTGACGTGATATTTCAAAAAGTGCCGCGACACCCTCAGCATTCGTCGCTTTCACCACATGACCTCCCAACGTGTTGGCACCTTCAGTGAGAAAACCCAAATTCGCCCCCGTAAGATCAGCGATGATTTGCGCCAAAGAATGCAACTGTGCAAATTTCGGATGATATACCGCTGTATTACCTAAAAAAACTGCGCTGCGATCACCATTAATCAGGGAAGCAGCGATATCCTGCGCAGTTTTCGTCGGCATGATCCCATTCAAAACAGTCGGCACAGCCACACCCTTCTGGAGCATCACAGCCACTGCGATTCCTGCCA
Organism: Candidatus Pandoraea novymonadis; assembly: GCF_003004665.1. Taxonomy (GTDB): domain Bacteria; phylum Pseudomonadota; class Gammaproteobacteria; order Burkholderiales; family Burkholderiaceae; genus Pandoraea; species Pandoraea novymonadis. The sequence continues at coordinate 68,500 of NZ_MUHY01000001.1, read as the reverse complement.
ATTCAAGTGGCCAGGCACTGGGTGCAACTATAACTTTGTTAGCAACTCGTGTGAGCAAATCTTCATCTGAAGCATGCAATACACTCAGCTGAGCACCCGCCTTTACTGCAGTACGTATACGTGTCGCGAGCAACGGATGATCTTTACGAAGGAATGAGCCAATGACAAGTACACTGTTGAGTGTACTCAACTCAACAATCGACATACCAAGCCAAGGGACTCCATTTAATGGAGCTGAAACGTCACTCTGACGAAGACGAAAATCAATATTATCGCTACCAAGTGCACGTATAATTTTTTGGAACAGAAATAATTCTTCAACGGTCGCGTGCGCAGTTGTCACCCCAGCAACTGCATCGGCCCCAAATTCACAAATAATTTCTGTCAAACCATGGACTACATACTCAAGTGCCGTCTGCCAATCAACTTCGCACCACTCACCACCTTGCTTGAGCATTGGCTTCGTGAGACGTTCCGCGCTATTCAAACCTTCATACGAAAAGCGATCCTTGTCTGAAATCCAACACTCATTGATAGCTTCATTTTCGAGCGGCACAACTCGCATCACTCGATTATTTTTAACTTGCACGATAAGATTTGCACCGACACTATCATGCGGACTTACGGACTTTCTACGTGAAAGCTCCCATGTGCGAGCACTGTAACGGAATGGTTTTGACGTCAATGCACCTACAGGACATAAATCGATCATATTACCTGAAAGTTCAGAGTCCACCGTCTTACCAACAAATGATGTGATTTCAGAACGCTCACCGCGCCACACCATCCCCAACTCCATCACACCAGCAATTTCATGTCCGAATCGTACACAACGCGTACAGTGAATACAGCGAGACATCTCTTCCATCGAGATCAAAGGACCCGCAGTCTTGTGAAACACTACTCGTTTCTCTTCCTGGTAACGCGAACTAGTTTTGCCATACCCCACTGACAAATCTTGTAGTTGACACTCACCACCCTGATCACAGATCGGGCAATCCAACGGATGATTAACGAGAAGAAACTCCATTACCGATTGCTGTGCTTTCAGTGCCTTTTCTGATCGAGTCTTTACAATCATACTCGCAGCAACTGGTGTAGCACATGCCGGCACAACCTTAGGTACATTCTCAACTTCGACTAAACACATCCGACAATTTGCCGCAATCGAGAGCTGCTTGTGATAGCAAAAGTGAGGAATATAAATTCCGTTTTTCATAGCAGCCTGGATAACCATGCTGCCTTCGGGCACCTCAACCTTCTGTCCGTCAATTTCGATTTCAACCATATCGATTCAAAGTCAAAGCATCAAAAGGGATTAGTGAGCACAAACCAAACATTGCTTGTGTTCAACATGATAAGAAAACTCCTCCCAGTAGTGTTTCAGCATACCGCGCACCGGCATAGCCGCAGCATCGCCAAGTGCACAAATAGTATGGCCCATAATGTTTTGGGCAAGAGAATTAAGCAAATCCAGATCTTCCAAACAACCTTGTCCATGCTCAATACGATTGACCACACGCCACAGCCAACCTGTACCTTCACGACAAGGTGTACATTGACCGCACGATTCTTCGAAGTAAAAATATGATAGACGCAAAAGTGAGCGCACCATACAGCGTGTTTCATTCATCACGATAACGGCTCCCGAACCAAGCATTGAGCCAACTTTAGCTAAGCTATCGTAATCCATCGTAGTTTGCATCATCAAATCACCTGGCACCACTGGCGCAGAAGATCCACCAGGGATCACCGCCTTTATCTTCTTTCCCCCACGCATGCCCCCAGCCAATTTGAGCAATTCTGAAAATGATGTTCCCAAGGGAATTTCGTAATTCCCAGGATGCTCCACATCCCCTGAAACCGAGAAAATTTTTGTGCCGCCATTATTCGGCTTACCCATTTCCAAATATTTTTTTGGACCCACAGTTAACAAAAATGGTACCGCAGCAAACGTTTCAGTGTTGTTAATCGTGGTCGGCTTGCCGTACAAACCAAAACTCGCAGGGAATGGGGGCTTGAAACGTGGCTGTCCTTTTTTTCCTTCTAATGATTCAAGCAAAGCGGTTTCTTCACCACAAATGTATGCACCGTACCCGTGGTGCGCATGCAGTTCAAAAGAAAAATTCGAACCAAGAATCTTATGCCCGAGAAACCTAGCAGCACGAGCCTGTTCCAAGGCTATTTCAAAACGCTGATATGTTTCAAAAATTTCGCCGTGGATATAGTTATAGCCAATGGTGATGCCCATCGCATATGCAGCAATAGCCATGCCCTCAATCAGCGCATGGGGGTTATAGCGCATAATATCTCGATCTTTAAATGTCCCTGGCTCTCCTTCATCAGAATTACAAACGAGATACTTTTGTCCTGGAAATTGCCGCGGCATGAAACTCCATTTCAATCCCGTCGGGAAACCTGCACCACCACGACCACGCAAACCCGATTCCTTGACATCAGCAATCACCTGCTCTGGCGCGATATTCTCTTTTAAAATACGTGCCAGCTGCTTGTAGCCCCCACGGGATACATAATCTTTCAAATGCCAGTTATCGCCATTCAGACCGGCCAAGATCAGCGGTTTAATATGACGGTCATGTAACGCAGTCATGCCTGACCTCCGTTACTATCATCCGCTTTCGTCTTCAGCATATCCAGCAACACGTCAATCTTTTCATTACTCATAAACCCACACATATGATGATTATTAACCAGCATCACTGGTGCATCACCGCACGCCCCCATACACTCACCCTCTTTGAGAGTAAAAAGCCCGTCAGCAGTTGTTTCGTTGAAGTCAATGCCTAGTTTATGTTTTAGATAAATCACTGCTTCTTGAGCACGTGTCAATTGACAAGGCAAATTAGTACATACCGTCAGCTTAAACTTACCGACAGGATGAGTGTTGTACATATTGTAGAAGGTTGCCACCTCCTGAACAGCGATCGCAGGCATCCCAAGATAGTCAGCCACAAACTGCAGAGCATCTGGAGACAACCATCCTTTTTCGAGTTGAACAATTGCAAGCGCTGCCATCACTGCGGACTGTTTTTGCTCCGCTGGATATTTGGCGACTTCACAGTCAATTTTTTTCAAAGTTTCGGGAGAAAGCATTTCCGATCCAACTTTTTTACTAAAAATGTTAGTTCCGCTGCAGCTCAACGAAGGCGAGCTAATATTTCAGAAATCTGTATCTAAGCGCAGCAACTGAAATTGTAGGTATTTTTTGTCAGGCTCTCTAACAAGTCACGCTTGCGAATTCGCCAAGAGCGCATCACGTGATCAACGATCAATCTCGCCAAAGACGATATCCTGTGTACCAATGATTGCAACTGCATCGGCAATCATATGACCTTTTGCCATCTCATTCAGCGCAGACAAATGAGCAAATCCCGGTGCACGAATCTTCAAACGATAGGGCTTATTAGCTCCATCCGACACCAGATAGATACCGAATTCCCCCTTCGGATGCTCAATAGAAACATATACCTCACCCTCCGGCACGCGAAAACCTTCTGTAAATAACTTGAAGTGGTGAATTAACGCTTCCATATTTGACTTCATCTCAACGCGCGACGGCGGTGCCACTTTCTGGTTATCTGTTATCACCGGACCACCAGGATTAGCACGCAACCAAGTCGAGCACTGCTGAATCAAGAGTACAGATTGACGCATTTCCGCCATACGCACCAAATAACGATCGTAACAATCACCTTCTTTACCAACCGGAACATCGAAATCAAGTTTGTCGTATACCTCGTATGGATGTTTTTTCCGCAAATCCCAGGCAATACCTGAACCACGCAACATTGCACCAGAAAAACCAAGCTGCATGGCACGTTCCGGCGACACCACACCTATACCAACCAGACGCTGCTTCCAAATTCGATTATCCGTCAGCAACGTCTCATACTCATCAATACATTTCGGGAAACGGCCGGTAAAATCATCGATGAAGTCAAGCAAAGAACCTTGACGTGCCCGATTCATACGTTTAGTGTCATGCTCATTATGAAACTTTGAAGCACGGTACTGTGGCATCGCATCCGGCAAATCTCGATAAACACCTCCAGGACGATAATAAGCAGCATGCATCCGAGCACCAGAAACAGCTTCGTAAACATCGAAGAGATCTTCACGTTCTCGAAAAGCATATAAAAACACAGCCATCGCGCCAACATCGAGAGCATGCGACCCAATCCACATCAAGTGATTCAAAATCCTTGTAATCTCGTCGAACATTACACGAATATATTGCGCACGAAGTGGTACTTCAACACCAATTAACTTCTCGATAGCCATCACATATGCGTGCTCGTTACACATCATTGAGACGTAATCCAGACGGTCCATATAAGGCACCGACTGCAAAAATGTTTTAGACTCAGCCAGTTTCTCTGTGGCACGATGCAACAAACCGATATGTGGGTCTGCTCGTTGAATTACTTCACCATCTAATTCAAGCACGAGCCGAAGCACACCGTGGGCTGCTGGATGCTGCGGACCGAAGTTTATCGTATAATTTTTGATTTGGGCCATATATTGCAACTCAATCTCTTTGAACAGCATAGTGCTCTTCACGGATTACGCGCGGTGTAATTTCACGTGGCTCAATCGTGACTGGCTGATAAATCACTCGTTTCTGCTCAGAATCGTAACGCATTTCAACGTAACCTGATGTCGGAAAGTCTTTACGGAAAGGATGACCGATAAAACCGTAATCCGTCAAAATCCGCCGCAAATCTGGGTGACCTTCGAAAACAATACCGAAGAGATCGAATGCTTCCCGCTCAAACCAATCAGCCGAACTCCACAAATCGATTACCGATGATACGATTGGGAAATCATCATCTGTTGCAAATACACGCACGCGTAAGCGCCAATTGTGACTTATAGAAAGCAGATGCAATACAACGGCATAACGCGAACCTACACAAGCGCAGTCACCAAATGTCAAGTAATCAATCCCAGCAACGTCCATTAATTGCTCGAATTTCAAATTAGGATGCTCACGTAATGTATGAGCAACATCATAATAGTCACTTGCCTTAACCACGAGTGTTAACTCATCAAGTGCACAAATCAGTTGATGAGCTTTTTCAGCCAACACCATCTCGAGATTTCTTTTCAGCTGTTCAAGTTTCCGCATGCAAGGTCTCTGTTATTTGCGCGCGATTGTATTGGTGCGCTTGATCTTTGACTGCAATTGCATGATCCCATAGATCAATGCTTCCGCCGTCGGTGGACAGCCTGGCACATAAACGTCAACTGGTACAATTCGATCACAGCCTCTCACGACCGAATAAGAATAATGGTAATATCCCCCACCATTAGCACACGATCCCATCGAAATAACCCAACGTGGCTCAGCCATCTGATCGTAGACCTTACGAAGCGCAGGGGCCATCTTATTACATAATGTACCGGCCACAATCATGACATCAGACTGACGTGGACTCGGACGAAAAACGACACCAAATCGGTCCAGATCATAACGTGCCGCACCAGCATGCATCATTTCGACTGCACAACACGCAAGACCAAACGTCATTGGCCACAGAGAGCCTGTGCGTGTCCAATTAATCAGATTATCCACCGTAGTAGTGACAAATCCTTCTCGCAAAACCCCTTCTACATTCATATGCTTATCCTGATTAACGATAACAATTTATTCCCAATCTAGCGCACCACGCTTCCATAGGAACACAAAGCCAATCAGCAATTCAATCAGGAAACCTATCATAGAAATGAAACCTGGCCAACCGATGTCGCGAAGGGCGACTCCCCAGGGAAACAGAAATGCCGTTTCTAAATCGAACAAGATGAAAAGAATAGCGATGAGGTAGTAACGCACATCGAACTTCATACGAGCGTCTTCAAATGCATCGAAGCCACATTCATATGGAGAGAGCTTCTCACTATCAGGATTATTCGGCCCGAGACATTTTCCGATGCCAATCAAGGTTATCCCAAGTCCACCACCCACCAGAAGAAATAATAGAACTGGATAATAGGTTCCTAGGCTCAAATCCATCCTCTTTTGGTTAGTTCATGAACCGGCCTGTTGTCGCCCACACCGGAACAGACTTCAGGAATAAAAATATATGACGACTGACTACCAATAATAAAAAAATTTAAAAGCAGAAAATAAAATGCCAGCCGACGCATTTCGCAAGGCTGACATCGTAGAACTCTGGTGCCGACGGCGAGACTCGAACTCGCACAGCTTTCGCCACTACCCCCTCAAGATAGCGTGTCTACCAATTTCACCACGTCGGCACTCATAGTCGAAAACCTTACAGTCACTTATGAATCGATTAAAGCTCACTATTATAGTGTTGCTCCAATTATTGTTCAACGAGCAATTCACATTTTATTTAAATTCATTTGTATCTCAATGAGTGATTTTTCTTTGAGAAAATATCACTTTGGGACGTCTTCTGAAAACATGCTCGATGGAACTTCAGGCAAAATATCCTCCGCCACCTCCGAAGTCATTACCTTCTTCACTTCCAGTGGAATATCACCTAGCACGCCCAGAGAAGTCTTTGAATGATACGAATTAAGAAATGTCAATGCTAACGTCACTGCAAAGAATATCGCTGCTAACATTCCCGTCATACGGGATAAAAAGCTTGCCGATCCAGATGCGCCGAAAAAACTGCCTGACGAACCGCTACCAAACGCTGCTCCCATATCAGCACCCTTACCGTGCTGCAATAGTACCAATCCAATCACACTGAATGCAGTAAACACTTGAATCACAATCAATAATATTTTCAAAAAATCCATTTCATCACCTGTATCAAAAAATTCATAGCAGGCGGAAAATGCCGCTCGTGATCAAAATAACAACCCTGCTTCACAAATCGCCAAAAAATCTTCAGATTTCAGTGCAGCGCCGCCAATCAGACCACCATCGACATCCTCCATCGCAAATAATTCAGCAGCATTATCGGATCTCATACTACCACCGTATAGGACGCGCACTTGCGCGACTGCCTCCCCCTTTGCGCGTAGCAAACCACGTAGATGCGCATGTACCTCTTGTGCTTGAGCACTAGTTGCAGCATATCCTGTACCGATTGCCCAAACAGGTTCGTAAGCCACCACAATGCGAGCGGCCTGTTCAGGAGACAGCATATCAAGCACAGCATTCAACTGACATGAAACCACAAGACCCGTGTCACCACAATCGCGCTCAGCCAATGTCTCTCCAACGCACACGATCGGCGTCATCCCAACATCAAGCACCCGTAACGTCTTAGCTAAAACCTTTGCATCGGACTCTCCATGGTACATTCGCCGCTCCGAATGACCAACAATCACATAGTGCGCACCAAACTCCGCAATCATCGATGCAGCCACCTCCCCTGTAAATGCACCGCTCTTTTCTGCCGAAACATCTTGGGCACCATAAACCAAGCGAGAGCCTTGCAGTTTTTTTTGACATTGCGCTAAAAAAGGGAATGGTACACACACTGCGGGCAACACCGCCATCCTAGTCAAAACTGGAGAACAAAGTAGCGCATCAAACAATCTCTGATTATCAATCAAACTGCCATGCAGCTTCCAATTACCAATCACGAGTTGACCAGCGGAACGGCCCAATGCCGTAGATTGCACCATCACTGCTTTAGCCATCACTCCCTCACGCCTATCATCACTATGCCTCAATAACCTTCGATTCTACGGTACCTAGACCACGCGGGTCAATTTTGAGTGCATAGGATATTTAATGTACGACAGCGAAATCAACACTGATAGGAAAATATACTTCCTATCAGGCATTTATTCCACATCATCTATGCATAGGGAAAAGTTATTTGGTAATAATATGCCAGGTGAACTTACCAAGTCATTACAAGCTTACCGATGTGAGTTCCAGACTCCATCAATTCATGAGCCCGAGCAGCCTCATAAAAACTGAATGCCTCATAAATCACCGGACGAATTTTGCCTGCAGCCAACAGTGGCCATACATATAAATATAATTTTTTCGCAATCGAAGCCTTAAATGCTACAGAACGAGCACGCAAAGTCGAAGCTGTCACAGTTAAACGGCGATGTAATAGCATCCGTATATCAAGTTCAACTTTACTACCACCAAGGAACGCAATGAGTGAGATACGTCCATCCATCGCTAGCGCTTGAATTTCACGCAGTAGATAATCCCCGCCTACCATATCCAGTATTACATCAACACCACGATCTGCCGTAAGCGCTTTAGTAACGACCACAAAATCTTCCGTTTTGTAATTGATACCGCGCTCTGCTCCAAGTTTTTCGCACGCATGTACTTTATCCATGGAACCAGCTGTAGCAAATACACTATGACCTAAGGCCACAGCGAGCTGAATAGCCATCACACCAATACCGCTAGTACCACCCTGCACCAGTAAAGTTTCTTTTTCACCGTCCTCTCTCACACCCAATCTAGCGCGATCGAATACATTGCTCCAGGTAGTAAAAAGTGCTTCCGGTAATGTGGCAGCCTCAATCTCCGAAAAGCCGGACGGGATAGGCAAACACTGTGCGAGTGGTACTGTACAGTATTCAGCATAACCACCACCTTGCAGTAACGCACACACGCGATCACCCATTTTTAAAGAGAATGGATTTGCCCCATCGAACGCGCCACTCGCACCATCAACGATCTCACCTGCCACTTCCAATCCCAGCAAATCTGAGCATCCTAGCGGTGCTGGATATAATCCTTTTCGCTGCAAGATATCGGGACGATTCACCCCAGCAGCAACAACCTTGATTAGCACCTCACCTTCATTCAATTTTGGCATATAGCGCTCAGTAAGTCTCAAAACTTCTGGCGCACCAAACTCGGTGATTTCCACAGCTTTCATGACGATGATCACATTTTAAAAATAGCACACAGATATGTGCACACATAATCGAACGCTACGGAAACAATATTACACAAACACCATTACACCCATATAAAGTTAAATAAGAATGTCAACAGTAAAAATTGTGTATTTCCCGCCTTAGCATCGATAAAAAATAGACTCACTTTATCTCAATGCGAAGTATTCCTGATGTGTTCACGAACCTTACAAGGGCATTTTCATTATGCAAAAATATCTCAATTAAACAAGATGACGCCTACTGCATATGGTCTTTCTTATATGGGAAATATCCAGCAGCACTCGTAACGGTTATCACACAAAGTGTGTCAGCTTGATTTCGCTCCGTGTGAGCCGAGCCTTACACGAAAACGATCTTCAAAAGAAGATATTTCAAATACGGAATAAAAAATTACGCATAACGCTTCATAACTCGGCGATATATCAAAAAAGCAAGCAAGTGCAGTTCCAGTAATTTTTTCAGAAAAGTGATTAACACCTTCCTGACCTCTAAACTAAAGCAAATAGTCTCAAACGATAAGTCTTAGTAACCGGCGACAATTCCCACAATACCCCCATACACCTCATGTCGAATTCAGAGTGCGGAGGTGCTAAAATTAGCGAAAATATATCTAAATCTCAAGAATTGACAAGAGACTACAATCCTAAATCGTAGAAAATCAGACAGGGCGCAAACGGAAGCACTAATCACGCACCAAAGATTGATTAATTATATATTCTAACCTAGACTGAATAAATTGGATTGAGAAAATCGGTTGAAAAAACTTTTTTCTCTTGGTGGAGATAAGCGGGATCGAACCGCTGACCTCTTGCATGCCATGCAAGCGCTCTCCCAGCTGAGCTATACCCCCACATACGCGAAGATTGTAGTAAATTTTTTATCTTCTGTGAAGTTCTTTTACAAAACATCAAAAAATATTCTGCCGACAAACAAATGGAAATAGATAAAAATGAAGACCATAGTAACGCAGAAAATCTGTACAGAGGGCACCTCAGAATCCGCCTTACAAATCTAAGGACATCTATCCACTGTAATCCAATTCAAGAAAAATAATCAAACAAATAACTAGGCCAAGCCTTTAGGCAAAGGAAATGCTATATTTTCTTCAACACCCTCGAGCACTCTGACACGTCCTTTACTAAGCTCACCCAAACGTATCAAAATCGACTGCGCTAACACTTCTGGGGCTGAAGCCCCAGCTGTCACACCGATACGACGCTTCCCAAGCAACCATGCTGATTCAATTTTTTCAGGATCATCCACCATATAGACAGGGATACCATTTTTTTGTGCAACTTCACGCAGTCGATTAGAATTAGAACTATTCCGACTACCAACAACGATTACCACATCACATTGTGGCGCCATAAATTTCACAGCGTCCTGTCGATTCTGAGTAGCGTAGCAAATATCCTGCTTTTTCGGCTCAACGATCGACGGAAAACGGGTCTTGAGTGCAGCAATAACTTGTGCGGCGTCCTCCATTGATAAGGTCGTTTGCGTCACATATCCCAACCTATCTGTCTCGGAAAAAATTAGCGCTGCGACATCTTCTTCCGTCTCGACCAAGAACATTCCAAAGTCCACCTGACCCATTGTACCCTCTACTTCAGGATGCCCTTTATGGCCAATCATTACAACCGAAAGTCCTTGTGCTCGCATCTTTGCCACTTCCATGTGCACTTTAGTCACTAGCGGACATGTGGCGTCAAAAACTCTCAAACAACGAGACTCTGCTTCTTCACGTATTGCTTTTGACACTCCGTGCGCGCTAAAAATTACTGTATTACCAGCCGGTACTTCTACTAGCTCATCAACGAAAATCGCTCCTTTTCTCCGCAAATCTGTCACCACATAGGCATTGTGAACAATCTCATGACGGACATAAATCGGTGCGCCAAACAATAATAAGGCTCGCTCAACAATCTCAATAGCACGATCAACACCCGCGCAAAATCCACGCGGCTGCGCCAATAGAATTTCTACATCAGGCCGCATAATGGACATCACATCGTCAAAGAAAAAAATTTACTGTTAACACGTTCAGAGGATTCCAATAATTTGCACTTCAAATACAATCCTCTGACCAGCTAGTGGATGGTTGAAATCAAGCAAGCACGCTGTCTCACCAAATTCTCGCAAAATCCCAGTATATCTTACACCATTAGTGGCATTAAACTCCACGAGATCACCAACCGTACAATCCTCCAAAAAATTCCCATTGTCATTGTATTTCAACGCCTTCAACGATACCCATTGCAACAACTTCGGATTGCGCATGCCAAACGCAGCATCTGGCTCTAATTCGAAATGCACCGGCTCAGGGTAAATTGACAACCCCAACAACATTTTTTCAAGTGTCCATATCAATTGTCCAGTTCCAAGTTGGAGCGTCGCAGGTCTCCCTCCGAAGGTATTCACAATATCAGAACCATCAAATGTAGCGATCCGATAATGAAGTGTTAAATAAGAATTTTCTTGAATTATCGAGTTAACAATGGAATACATGAGATTCTCGCAACAGACCGAACTTAACATTGTAATGTAGGGTGCGTTCCTCTGCCTGAATACTCAATTCATACTCACTTCTAAATTTAAACGATTTAATATAACCTTATACAAACATTTAGTAACTAATGTCATAATGAATGAAAGTACATTTTCATACTATAATTTTGCTGGATAGATTCAGATAGTGCCGAATTAAGAAAAAAAGTTGATTTTCTTTTTTATTCCATTATAATTTCAGTTTATTTATTTGTTTGATTAAATTTTTTCAGACAGAATTCTGCGTTAGGAGTGCTTCATGGCACGCGTATGTCAAGTGACCGGTAAAGCGCCGATGGTCGGCAATAACGTTTCCCACGCCAATAATAAAACAAAGCGTCGTTTTCTTCCAAACTTGCAAAATCGCCGGTTCTGGGTTGAGAGCGAAAATCGCTGGGTGCGGCTACGCATCTCGAATGCAGGATTACGCCTTATCGACAAAGTTGGTATGGACTCAGTCCTTATCAACCTACGCGAACGCGGCGAGATCTAAGGGGAGCTATCATGGCAAAAGGCGCACGCGATAAAATTAAGTTGGAATCGACTGCAGGCACGGGTCATTTCTATACAACTACGAAAAACAAGCGTACCAAACCGGAAAAGATAGAAATGATGAAGTTCGATCCAGTTGCTCGAAAACACGTTTCATACAAAGAAACTAAGATTAAATGAAATTTTCTTCAGAAAATTTCATTCTCATAACCCTGCTTCGGTGGGGTTTTCCTTCTGAAAGGCTGCATCAACTGGTAACACGCCATAAAATCTCTATGCACTTTAGATAGTATAAATATCAGTGCTTATCATGCAGATATCACACCGATACATCCATAGCGTATTAACGCTTGGATATTAATAAAAAGATAATTGCCATTCTTAACTATGGTAAGCCAAGACCCCTCACTGAAACAAGCGCATCATGAATTTTGACGTTGTGATCGTAGGTAGCGGTTTGGCTGGTCAATCAGTAGCCCTGCATCTCGCTGACAGATGTCGTGTTGCTCTCATCGCCAAAAGACAGATCCAAGAAGGCGCAAGCAATTGGGCCCAAGGGGGCATCGCTGCAGTGCTCGATCCAACGGATAGTCATTCTCAACATATCACCGACACCCTGCTCGCCGGCGCAGGCCTGTGTGATGAGAGTAACTCACGATACATTATTGAGCATAGCCGAGATGTCATCGAATGGTTAATTAAACAGGGTGTCTCTTTTACGAGAGATTCTTCCTCAGAACTCGGCTTCCATCTGACACGTGAAGGAGGACACACACATCGCCGCATAATTCATGCAGCCGACGCAACCGGCCATGCAGTTATCACAACACTATCAGAACGGGTACGAAACCATCCAAATATTACTGTACTCGAAAATTACTTTGCGATTGATCTAATTATATCAAATCAATCGCAAAGTTTATCAAATACAGAATGTTATTGCCAAGGGTTATATGTACAAAATATCGAAAGCAGTCAAATACACGTGATTACAGCAAAGCAAACAGTATTGGCAACTGGTGGCGCAGGAAAAGTCTATCTTTACACGACCAATCCAGACACATCGACCGGTGACGGTATTGCAATGGCATGGCGTATTGGCTGTCGGATCGCGAATATGGAGTTCATCCAGTTTCATCCAACGTGTCTATATCATCCTTATGCTAAGTCTTTCTTGATCTCCGAAGCTGTCCGTGGTGAAGGAGGAGTTTTATTATTACCTGACGGCACACGCTTCATGCCTCTACATGATCCACGCGCAGAACTTGCACCTCGCGACATCGTAGCACGTGCCATCGATTTTGAAATGAAAAAGCATGGGTTAGATTGTGTTTATCTGGATATCAGTCATCAGTCATCCTCATTTCTAAATGAACACTTCCCCACGATCCTCTCTCGCTGTCATGAACTTGGTATCGACATCACAAAGCAAGGTATTCCGGTAGTGCCAGCTGCACACTACACATGCGGTGGCATCGTCACCGACATAAATGGTCGCACAGATCTGTCTAGATTATATGCAATTGGCGAAACTGCTTACACTGGTTTGCATGGCGCAAATCGTCTAGCAAGTAACTCTTTACTCGAGTGTCTAGTGCTCGGAAAAGCTACTGCGGAAGACATCCTTCGACAAAATAGCTTGAAAACAACCATTAAAATCAATGCACCCGAATGGGACGAAAGTCGCGTCTGTGATCCTGACGAAGAGGTGGTTGTTGCACACAACTGGGATGAACTTCGCCGTATGATGTGGAATTATGTCGGCATTGTCCGTACAACGAAACGACTAGAACGCGCACAACATCGTATACATCTACTGCGCGAAGAGATTGCAGAGTATTATGCCAATTTTCGTGTTAGCCGTGATTTATTGGAATTGCGTAACCTAGTCGATGTAGCTTCTCTCATAATTGAAAGTGCTTTGTCTCGCCGTGAAAGCCGAGGACTACACTTCTCGCGTGATTTTCCAAATACTCTGCCCAAAGCGCTACCAACGGTACTTTCTCCCAAAAAGCACCGTGAAAAAAACAAACCACGTTTGTAGCCTTTGATTGAGTAAATTTACATATATATAGGCTTTACATACAGCAAGGGCCGTCCATCCAGCGTAATTTACTTCATCGTATATATCTTTCTAAAATACGCATAGAGAAATCTATCGCACGAATGTTTTTAGTCAAGCTACCGATCGAAATACGATCAACTCCTGTCTCAGCAATCACCTTCACCATTTTTAAATTAATGTTACCAGATACCTCAAGCAAGGCTCGCCCCGCAGTTATGTGTACTGCTTCCTGCATCATTTCTAACGTAAAGTTATCGAGCAGCACTGACTTTGCTCCCGCAGCCAATGCTTCGTTAAGCTGACTCAAAGATTCGACTTCAATCTGCACAGATATACCAGTACCAACTACAGCGTTGACGACCTCCATCACCGCTCCTACACCTCCTGCAGCAGCAATATGATTCTCCTTAATCAAAATACCATCGTAGAGCCCAAACCGTTGATTTTCTCCCCCACCGACACGAACCGCATACTTTTGCGCGAGCCTCAACCCTGGCAAGGTCTTGCGTGTATCTAGCACTTTCGCACGGGTTCCTTCAACATTATTGGAATAATCGCGTACCGACGTAGCAACACCCGATAACGTTTGCAAGAAATTCATTGCAGTCCGCTCTGCTGTAAGCAAAGCACGTGCAGATCCCCAAAGATCTACAACAGACGTAGTCGCTTCCATGGATTCACCCTCACGGCGATGCCATTCAATACGGATTGATGGGCTGATGGCATGCATCGATGCTTCAAACCAGGCAATGCCACACAGAATTGCATTCTCGCGTACAATGACCCGCGCTTGCACTTCTTGATCATCAGGAACAAGTTCACTTGTCAAATCACCGTTGCCAATATCTTCCGCTAACGCTACTCGTACGTTATCGATCACTGCCTTACGCAAGGGCTGTCCAAAAATAGAAAAAAATGGGGAAATATTCGGATGCGTCATGCCGGGCCTATTCCTGAAAAGAGAGCTGCGTCGTTAACCAAATTACCACTTGCACGAAAAACCTGCTTACGAACTTCAGCAAACGCTAACATACGCTCAATACACACATGTGCCGCATGACCAATTTCTAAGTCAACATTGACCTCATTAACCCCAGTTTCTAGAACTTCAGCTAAATTTCTCAAACTATTCATCGCCATCCATGGGCAGTGCGCACAGCTCTTGCAGGTTGCGCTATTGCCCGCTGTCGGAGCTTCTATAAAACTTTTTCCAGGTGCCAAAGTGCGCATCTTGTGCAAAATTCCCTTGTCCGTCGCAACAATAAATTCCATCGCATCCAAAGTCTGTACAGACTCGATCATTTTCGAGGTAGAACCAACGACATCCGCTAGCTCAACAACCGATGCCGGAGACTCAGGATGTACAAGCACTTTGGCATTTGGATACTCCTTTTTCAATAATTCAAGTTCCAATCCTTTAAACTCGTCATGGACCAAACAAGCGCCTTGCCAAAGCAACATGTCGGCTCCAGTCTGCTTTTGGATGTAACTGCCTAAATGACGATCAGGCGCCCACAGAATTTTCTTACCTTGCTCGTGCAGATGAGCCACGATATCCAACCCGATAGATGAGGTCACCATCCAGTCAGCACGTGCTTTAACTGCCGCGCTAGTATTAGCATAGACAACGACAATACGATCTGGATGGGAATCACAAAAAGCACGGAACTCATCAGCAGGACATCCCAAATCGAGTGAACAGGTCGCCTCAATATCAGGCATCAACACTCGTTTTTCAGGGCTAAGAATCTTTGATGTTTCTCCCATAAAACGGACTCCTGCAACCACCAATGTCTTAGCAGGATGTGCACGCCCGAAACGAGCCATTTCTAATGAATCTGCAACACAGCCTCCTGTTTCTTCAGCTAGGTCCTGAATATCAGAATCAACATAATAGTGAGCGACGAGTACCGCATCACGCTCCACAAGTAAACGTTTAATATGGATTTTGAGTTCGGCACGCTCTGCTTTTGATAAGGCTCTAGGCACACGTGCCCAAGCCTGTTTAACACATGTAGTCTCTGAGAATGTAGGAAGTTCGAATTCGACGGATTTGAGTGAGGCATCAACCATAATCGTGGTAACTGCTCTAACTAGTAAGAATCAAAAAATGACAGTAATCGCATTACGCAATTTCGCCATCATAAAAAAACACGAAACCCCGCTACTGCGGGGTTTCGATTATGCGACAAAACTGAAATCTTAGCTGAGTCGCGATTACGCGTAACGGCACAAGCATAGAGCAAAATCTTTCAACGCATGAATACCACTTTGCTCTGCACGATAGCACCAATTCTGCAATTGTAAAAGCAGCTGTTCACGTGATGCATTCGAACGCTCCCAAATCACCTCTAACTCTTGACGCATATGATAATAAGTACTTACTGAGTGACTATGCGCAAAAATCTGGCCCAATTGCTGTTTTTGTTGATCTTTCAAAGAACTCTTATGTTCATACAACCATTTTCGCGCACCATGGAACAATTGATATTCCCCATACTGACGCTTCTCCTTCAACATAGCCAATTCAGCGCTGTAGGCACGCTTAAAGCTCTTAATATAAAGCGCCATTACTTCATAGCGATTAGACAATACAGCCTGGAGCGTAGCGTCATCACAAGCTTTCTTACTCTTCGCTAACTTAAGCATAGGAGCAATTTTCTTTACCTTAGCTAATCCAAGGATTGAAAATAAGGAAATATACATCCAGCCGATGTCAAACTCATACCATTTATTTGATAACTTAGCCGACGTAGCATACGTATGGTGGTTGTTATGTAACTCCTCACCGCCGATTATGATACCCAAAGGAAATAGATTGGTCGACGCATCGCTGCAGTTAAAATTCCGGTAACCCCAGTAATGACCTAAACCATTAACAACACCCGCTGCCCAAAATGGAATCCAAACCATCTGTACTGCCCAAACGGTTAATCCAATTGCACCGAATAGCATGATGTTGATTATCAACATCATGCTAACACCAAGGATTTGAAAACGCTTATAGAGATGGTTTTCAATCCAATCGTTAGGAGTCCCGTGGCTGAACCTACGAAGAGTTTCTAAATTCTTAGCTTCGGTACGATACAACTCAGCACCTTCTAGCAAAACCTTCAGTAAGCCTCGCGTTTGAGGGCTATGTGGATCTTCCGGTGTTTCACACTTGGCATGGTGTTTTCGATGAATGGCTGCCCACTCACTTGTGATCATACCTGTGGTCATCCACAACCAAAAACGGAAGAAATGTGAGACAATCGGATGCAAATCCAGCGCACGATGCGCTTGGCAACGATGCAAATAAATAGTTACGCCGGCAATGGTTACATGCGTAACAATCAAGGTAAAGAGTATGATTTTCCAAACACTCCAACCAAGAAGGCCTGCAGAAAGGAATCCTAAAAAGCTATCCAAAAAAAATCCCTCCAATTCAAAGAAGATCAAATTCGAAGTGAGAAATTAATAAAAATCTCAAAGAAGCTTTCTCTGAAAAAAGCAATCGAATGGCGATTTTTTCATTTTCTATAATTCGTTTTCCCCAACAAAAAGCGGCACTTGACCATTTTATAACTCTTCTTCGTTCTTCTCAAAGCTCATGAAAAAATCAAGTGCACTGATTAATATCATTCAAGATGAGTATCCACGCTGGACACATGGAATTTCAATTTGATGATCACGAAAACTGCGTAAAATACCTAAATTGATAGAAGAATTAATGCCCTTTGTACCTTCGGCTGGATTTTTAACCCAGAAATCCATCTCCAAATCTATTCCATACACACCAAAATTCAACAGCAATAAAGACGGAGGAGGATCCTGTAAAACACGCTCAATGCCTTCTGTCGCTCTCTTCATCAAAGCCATAGCCTTTTCGACGTCTGTACCATAAGCCACCTGAACACTTACCTTAGCACGACCAATTTTTGAACCCAAAGAATAATTTTGCACAACATCTGAGATGAGTTTCTCATTAGGCACCAGCACCTCCACACCATCGAAACCCGTGACAGTAGTATAACGCATATTTATCTGAGAAACAGTGCCGTGATAAGAGTTGACTGTCACGAGATCACCTATACGCAATGACCTATCAAGCAAAATAATAAATCCCGAAACGTAATTACTTGCCATTTTTTGCAAGCCAAATCCTAGACCAACACCTAGCGCACCCCCAAACACACCTAACACGGTGATATCTATACCAACAAATGATAACCCACCTAGTACAGCAATTAGAGTCAGTAAGGTTTTCACCACACGCGACATCACAACCTTCAAATTGTCGTCTAGCGTCTCCGAGCGCATAATGCGACCTTCCAGCAATGCCCCGAAACATAGTGCCAACAATACGGTCACACCGACCCATAACGTGCCATTCAACATTTTATAAAGCGATAATTCACTCTGTCCAACGGTAAACCGCACGCTGTTCAAGGAACGGAAGATATGACCCTCAACACCCAAGACATACATGACCATGCTCAGACCAGCCAACACCATGACAACACGCTCAACCATTTGAAGCAATCCGCTCGCCTGAGGTGAATTTGAAAAAAGACGCCGAGCAACGTAGAACACCAAGAAAATTAGGGTACTACCAAATAACGGAACTTGAGCTAAGCGTAACAATGATGTATGCATCCAATTATCAAGAACAAAGCGCACAATGCTAAGTATGATCCACCCAAGCAACGTAAAAATCGCGCGATGCAAACTTGGTGCCCAATCAAGATTGGTAGGTTGAGCGTCAGAAGAGGTAGGTTGAGCGTCAGAAGAGGTAGGTTGAGCGTCAGAAGAGCCTTTTTTTACACGAAAAAGTACACGGCGAGAAATGAAAAACGCCATCAGTAACGTCCCAGCTAACGCCAAAAATTGCCAAAAAATATGTGGGTCGCGAAAATCGTGCACAAGATCATGCACCATGTGAGCAAAAACTTGATTGTTTTCCATCAAAGTCCTCCACAATCCGGCTTTTTATAATGTGTCTACTGCCCTAAAAAACGAATGGTCATGCAGAGCTTTTCATCGTCATCTGCTCGTAGTCTGTCCCCTTACTTCACTTCTCTATCTAGAATCATTTGTTAATCTACGACGCTCGAACACCGCGGCAAAGAAACCATCTGTGCCATGTCGATGCGGATTTAGCTCTAAATATTTTCCTGTATCTAGATTAATTTTCTGAGCAGAAAGCACCATGTTAACCGGAATTTCCACGAAATCAAGATGAGTCGTTAAAAATGACTTCACAATCTCTTGATTCTCATCATGAAGAATGCTGCATGTTGCATAAACCAAACGACCGCCCAGCTTTACAAGACGGGAAGCGGAGGCAAGAATTGAAATCTGCTTTCCCGTCAATTCATCGACAGTTTCTGGAGATTGGCGCCATTTCATATCAGGATTACGGCGTAGCGTGCCAAGCCCACTACACGGCACATCTACCAATACACGGTCAATCTTACCCACCAAGCGCTCGATTTTAGTATCGTATTCGCTATCGATTACGACCGGATAAACATTCGACAAACCGCTACGCAATAAGCGCGGCTTAAGTTTGGACAAACGCTTCTCAGAAACATCGAAGGCATATAACCGGCCAGTCGAACGCATTGCCGCACCAATGGCAAGGGTCTTGCCACCAGCACCAGCACAAAAATCGACAATTATCTCACCGCGACGGGGAGCAACTAGTTGACATAGCAATTGACTGCCTTCGTCCTGTATTTCAAAAGCACCAGCAATAAACAATGAATGCTTTTGTAATTCTGGTTTTTCTACCAAACGGATACCATTCGGTGAAAAAGGAGTAGGTTTAGCCAAATAACCACACTTACACAGCGCTGCAAGTGTATCGTCTCTGTTCGCTTTCATCAGGTTAACACGACAATCAAGCGGCGCCGATTGGTTCATTGATGCCGCAAGCGCTTCTGTCTCAAGCTCACCCAAATGAGCTATCAATCGCTGATAAATCCAACTCGGCAAGTTGCTACGCACTCTTGGTGCAAGGCTTACTGGATCGATTTGCAGAATCTGTTCGAGCCAGGCCATCTCATCTGGCGTAGTCACGAGTTGAACCGACTTTAAACCTCTCGTGAAAACTAAACCCAAAAGTACTAGATTACGCTCCAATGAGCCTTGGGCACTTTGGGCATAGTGACCAAATTCAAGTTTTCGGCGCACAATAGAAAAAATTGTATCCAGAAGCACAGAGCGCTCACGCCGTCTAAACCGTCCATGCTCAAGGAAATATGTACCCACAATGACATTCACTGGACTGAGGAACGTTAGCACATCAACCAACAATTTTTGAGCATGCTCAAACAACGCCGGGGATAAACTCTCGCCACACATCTTTGGCAAACCGATATGACAAACTTGTAAATTCCCATTCCGTTCTCCAACGATGAGCTTATCTGGAAAGATAGGAATCTTACTACAGCAGACATTACAATCACTATTGTATCCGTACTCAGTCTGTCTTATTGTCATGCATTTGCACCAAAGAACCACTGAGGCTCGTTCATCCCATTGATATCAGGCGCCAAGGATACATATAAGTCATCCACATACAACCGATCCTCCACGAACCAACGAACGGCACGAGGATAAATAACATGCTCGACTGCCAAAATTCGATCAGATAAGGTTTCCGGCGTGTCATCCACCTTAATCGGGACCGCAGCCTGTAACACGATCGGCCCATGATCGAGCACTGAAGTGACGAAATGAACTGTTGCCCCCGAAAGTTTGCAGCCTGCCTCGATAGCAGACGCATGTGTATGCAATCCAGGGAAAGCAGGCAAAAGCGAAGGATGAATATTCATTAAACGACCCGCATAATGCAAGGTGAAGTCTGACGTCAAGACACGCATGAATCCGGCCAGCACTACAAGATTAGGGGAAAAAGCATCTATGACCACAGCTAATTCGGATTCGAATAACTCGCGGGTCTTGCCACGACTCTCGACCACAAGAGTAGGGATGCCTTGAGCTTGAGCAAAAGCCAGTCCAAAGGCATCATGGCAATTGGCAATGACGGCTACGACACGTGCAGACCAGTGCTCATCAGCGCAAGCACGCACAATAGCTTGCATATTACTGCCACGTCCGGAAATCAGTATAACAATATTCTTCATATTCTATATATTATCATTAGTTCAACACGGTTACGATTCCATTGTTTTCATCATCAATTTAGCGAAACGTTTATAATCTTCTGTCCTGCGATGTCTTATTTTTTTTGAGATCTTAAAAATCAATATAAGAAATCACAGACATTGAACAGCATAAGCAAATTATTCTTCACCATTTAGATATCGTGCGAGTCTTTCGGGGTCTACCCAACCAAAAAAACAAAACACCGTGTGTGCTCACTATCGGCAATTTCGATGGAGTCCACCTTGGACATCAAGCCTTATTAGCACGTCTACGCGCTGCTGCGGTAGCTCGCAGCCTTCCACTCTGTGTGATGACATTCGAGCCTCACCCGCGCGAGTATTTTTCCACACAACAAGTTCCCTCACGCATTTCAAATTTAAGAGATAAAATAGGGGCACTGTGCGCACATGGTGTAGATCGCATTGTGATTCAGCATTTCAATGCACATTTTGCCGCGCAATCACCAGAAGATTTCTTGCGAAATCTCATTCAAGATGGGCTGCACACCCGCTTGCTACTCGTCGGTGACGATTTTCGTTTCGGGGCCAAACGATCCGCTGATTTCGCTTATCTAAAAGAAGCAGGTCAACGCTATGACTTTGTCGTGGAACAGATGCCAACTATCATGGAGCATACTGGAACGCGTATCTCTAGTTCAGAGGTGCGAAGTGCATTAGCCAGCGGTCATTTTGATCATGTAAACTCATTACTTGGCCGTCCCTATACTATTTCAGGCCACGTCATTCATGGAATGAAACTTGGCCGTCAACTCGGTTTTCCGACACTAAATCTACGCATTACACACCGTTACCCAGCACTCATGGGAATTTTTGTAGTGCAAGTACACGGTATATCTAAGAATCCATTACCTGCTGTTGCCAGCCTTGGTCTGCGTCCCACCATTAACAACTCTGGTCGCATACTACTAGAGGTACATCTCCTCGATTACGTCGGGGAAGCTTATGGCATGCTTGTACATGTAGAATTTCTAAAAAAACTTCGAGAAGAGAAAAAATTCAATAGTCTTAAACAATTGCAGTGTGCTATCGCACAAGACACGCAAAAAGCACACGCTTATTTTTCAAAAAAAACTACGTCGCTTAACAATTCACAATCTCAGCGCGACTTCGCAACTTCAGCAACCGATCGAATTAGATGACCATGCATCCATGGACGCCCAACATTAGGGTATCCAGTGTTGTAACTTTACGACACAACATGTCTCATCTGACATATCTGATCCGGTAACACCATGACATCACGATTTCGTAAACGACGTATTATGAACCATAAAAAATCCCAAAGTAAGTATCCTATCAATCTGCTAGACACTCCCTTCCCAATGCGCGCTGATCTACCCAATCGAGAACCGCTATGGATAAAACAATGGCAGAAAGAAAAAATCTATCAAAAAGTGCGCAAGGCCAGAGCTGGCTGCACAAAATTCATCCTGCATGATGGTCCACCATATGCCAATGGTGAGATCCACATTGGCCACGCGGTCAACAAGATTCTTAAAGATATAGTCATAAAAAGTCGCACGCTCTCTGGCTTTGATGCTGTCTACGTACCAGGTTGGGATTGCCACGGCATGCCCATAGAAATTCAACTTGAGAAACAGTTCGGCAAGAATCTTCCAGTATCTGTAGTGCAGGAAAAAGCACGCGCTTACGCCAATGTTCAAATCGAACGTCAAAAGCTCGATTTCGAGCGTCTTGGTATCCTCGGCGACTGGCATCATCCTTACACAACCATGAATTTTGCAAATGAGGCTGGCGAAATGCGTGCGCTAGCGAAGATCCTCAAAACTGGTTACGTGTTCCGTGGTTTAAAGCCGGTAAATTGGTGCTTCGATTGTGGTTCAGCACTCGCTGAAGCCGAAGTAGAATATAAAGACAAGACAGACCTCGCCATCGACGTGGGATTCCCGTTTGTGGAGCCTGATCGAATCGCAGCAGCATTCAACCTGGCGACTCTACCACAATCAGAAGGCTATATAGTAATATGGACTACCACTCCGTGGACTATCCCCTCCAACCAAGCGCTGAATCTTCACCCGGAGATTGAATATGCCTTAGTTGACACAGAGCGTGGCTTACTCATCCTGGCGCAAAAGCGCATCAACGATTGCCTGAAAACCTACAACTTAAAAGGTAAGGTCATTGCGACAACCCCTGGCAGAAAACTCAAAGGTATCCGTTTCCATCATCCACTTGCCAAACTCAACACCGGTTATGCACGAACCTCACCTGTTTACATCAGCGAATACGTAACCATCGATGCGGGCACAGGAATCGTTCATTCTGCTCCAGCTTACGGCATGGAGGATTTTTTATCATGCAAAGCTCACGGCATGCATGATAACGAGATCCAAATGCCCGTACTCGGCGATGGCCGCTACCAAGACAAACTTCCATTGTTTGGAGGACAAATTATCTGGAATGCTAACTCAAACATCGTTGAGGCCTTACTGAAGGCTGGTACGCTGTTTCACTCGTTCAAATACACACATAACTACATGCATTGCTGGCGTCACAAGTCACCGATCATCTATCGAGCAACAAAACAGTGGTTCGTCGGAATGGACATAATTCCGAGTGAAAATTCACCAAGTCAGGGTAAAACATTACGCGAAACAGCTCTAGCTGGCATCGAAGCCACAGCGTTTTTTCCATCCTGGGGTAAACAACGTTTGTATGACATGATTGCTAATCGCCCGAACTGGACTCTCTCCCGTCAGCGACAATGGGGTGTGCCAATGGCTTTTTTTGTCCACAAAGAAACCGATGCACTACACCCACGCACCCCCGAACTCCTAGAAGCTATTGCTCAACGTGTAGAAAAAGGAGGGATCGAAGCCTGGCAAGCACTTGACCCAGCCGAGCTGTTAGGTGAGGAAAGCTCACAATATGAAAAAAATCACGATACACTTGACGTTTGGTTCGATTCGGGAACTACACATTGGCATGTGATCCGCGGCTCACATAAAGATGATCTACAATTCCCGGCAGATCTCTACCTTGAAGGTTCAGACCAACATCGTGGCTGGTTCCATTCTTCCTTGTTAACCGCATCAATGCTAGATGGTCGCCCACCATACAAAGCATTGCTCACACATGGTTTCACTGTGGACGGGCAAGGTCGCAAAATGTCAAAATCGATTGGCAACACCGTCGCACCGCAAGAAATTGCTGGCAAGCTTGGGGCAGAAATTATCCGTCTTTGGGTTGCGTCAACCGATTACTCAGGTGAGTTATCCATTTCTGACGAAATTCTTAAGCGTGTGGTAGAAAGTTATCGACGAATCCGTAATACGCTCCGGTTCTTGCTCGCGAATTTGGCAGACTACGATCATGCGAAGCAGGCCCTGCCTCCCGATCAATGGCTCGAAATCGACCGTTATGTAATCGCACTGATGCATTCACTTCAAAAAGAAGTACTTAATCATTACGATCGCTATGAATTCCATCCGGTTGTAACCAAGCTACAAACGTTCTGCTCTGAGGATCTTGGGGGCTTTTATTTGGATATCCTCAAGGACCGTTTGTACACCAGCGCACCTAATTCTCAAGCACGCCGTGCTGCGCAGAATGCCCTGTATCACATCACCCATGGGTTACTCAAGCTAATGTCGCCCTTCCTTTCATTCACCGCAGAAGAAGCTTGGCAGATCTTCATGCCAGGCAATAGTACAATTTTCACGGAAACTTACTACGCGTATCCAGAGATCCCTGAAGCACCTCGATTGCTGGAAATATGGCATTTAGTGCGCACAGTCCGCTGTGAGGTTGCCAAAGCACTAGAAGCTGCTCGAGTAGCTGAAGCTATAGGTTCATCGTTACAAGCTGAAGTCGAGTTACACGCATCAAAACGTAAGTATGAGGTGCTAAAAAGTCTCGGAGACGATTTGCATTTCGTGATGATCACCTCGGCGGCCACAGTGACAGAAGTTGCAACGGAAGATGAAGAAAAAGTGATCGTGACAGCGTCGGGACACGTCAAATGCGAACGCTGTTGGCACTACCGCGCAGAGGTCGGCAAAGATAAAAAACATCCAATGCTGTGCAGACGCTGCATCTCGAATTTATTCGACACTGACCAACACCTCCACAAAGCATAATGGCCAAAAAAAACAGAGCGCCTCGCAGCGCGGAGTCTCTCGACACTGATAGAATATCCCTCGGCTCGTGGCTGAGCATTGCCATTGCTGTGATCTTACTAGATCAAATCACGAAGATAACAGCTCTCAAAACACTCCAGTACGGCGAATTTTGTCCGGTAACTGCATTCTTCAATCTAGTCTTAGTCTATAACGAAGGTGCTGCATTCAACTTCCTAGCCAACGCTGGAGGTTGGCAACGCTGGTTCTTAATATTACTAGGCATAAGCGCGGGGGTATTCATTGTTTCAATACTCAAGCATCACAACAGTCAACGTATATTCTCTCTATCGTTGGTACTAATCCTCGGCGGTACGCTCGGCAATGTGATCGACCGCATTGTTTACGGTCACGTTGTCGATTTTCTCGATTTTCATCTCGCCGAGTGGCACTGGCCAGCCTTTAATGTATCGGACATGTGTATAGTTGTAGGAGTAATCTTGCTTATCTTGGACGAAGTGTGTCGCGCCAAACGCGGGAAATAACATTAACGATAAATCAGTTTCTCAAGCACATTCGTTTAAACAAAACGATCGTACGTTGGACTAGAATTACGCGTAAAGGGGATGTCCACATGGAACTCGCGGGTAAGACCATCATACTCGGACTCACCGGCGGTATCAGCTGCTATAAATCAGCTGAACTGACTCGTTTACTAACCAAAGCAAGTGCCTCCGTGCAGGTGGTGATGACAGATTCAGCCACACAATTTATAACACCACTGACAATGCAAGCCCTCTCTGGGCGACCTGTCTTCACGAGTCAATGGGATACACGCATCGGGAATAATATGGCACACATTGACCTCTCTCGAAAAGCCGATGCAATTTTAATTGCTCCCGCCTCGACCAATTTTATCGCCAAACTAGCTAACGGTCTGTGTGATGATCTTCTCTCGACGCTATGCATTGCACGCGACGGACCATTACTAATCGCACCAGCTATGAATCTACAGATGTGGAGTCATCCCGCGACACAACGTAATGTGTCGCAGTTACGCTCCGATGGAGTGAGCATTATTGGTCCCGCTAACGGTGCACAAGCATGTGGTGAAATTGGTGATGGACGGATGCTAGAACCCGAAGATCTTTACGAAGCATTAGTGGGATTTTTCCAACAAAAGCTGTTGTCGGGGCGCCGTGTTCTTCTAACTGCAGGGCCGACCTTTGAACCTATCGATCCAGTACGAGGCCTGACCAATCTTTCGTCTGGCAAAATGGGGTTTGCATTAGCTCGTGCCGCACAACAAGCTGGTGCAGAAGTACATCTCATCTCTGGTCCAAGCGCACTGGCAACTCCATACGGTGTCAAGCGTTCAGATGTGCAAACTGCCCAGCAAATGTATGACTGCGCCATGGAAAATGTGGGGAACCAAGATCTTTTTATCGCCGTCGCCGCTGTGTCAGATTGGCGTGTATCTAATATTGCACGCCATAAAATCAAAAAAAAACACGATACAGATGTTCCTCAATTCTCATTCGTCCAAAATCCAGACATCCTTGCATCGATTGCAGCTTTACCACAGGCCCCATTCTGCATAGGATTTGCCGCGGAAAGTGATGATTTGGAGAAACATGCCGACGCCAAACGACGTCGAAAGAAAATTCCGCTATTGGTTGCCAATCTTGGTCCCACTACGTTCGGTCAGGATAATAACGAAGTTATCTTATTCGATGACACCGGTCAGCAACATTTCGCGCGCACTGATAAAGTGACGCTCGCGCGATTGCTGATTGCAGAAATAACGAAGCGCCTGCCCACGCAATCCAAAAAATAACATCGAAGTATTATGTGATATGGCAACATTCAAGAGAATATCATGCTCATTAAACGTTCAACGTCTAGAGCCCTTGAAATATTGAACGTTTAATGGATCTTAGATATCCCAGACCATTGATTCGTGAGCCGAGTATGAATGCGCTTATACACTTGCTCCACCTAGTCTAATGGATATCAAACAACACAGTCTACTCGGGCACTTTTTTTATTACGTAAAAACCATACTACATAAACCTTTGCTATGAAACTTGACGTTAAGATTCTAGATGCTCGCCTACGTGAGCAATTGCCAAAATATGCCACGCTCGGTAGCGCAGGTCTTGATCTACATGCTTGCATTGATACACCACTCACTATTAAAGATGGTCAAACCATATTAGTACCAACTGGCTTAGCGATACATCTCTCAAATCCAGAGTATGCTGGACTGATCCTGCCGCGGTCTGGCCTAGGGCACAATCACGGTATTGTGTTGGGTAATTTGATTGGATTAATAGATTCTGACTATCAAGGTGAATTAATGATTTCGGCATGGAATCGCAGCCAAAAATCCTTCATACTCAACCCCTTCGAACGCCTTGCTCAACTTGTGATTGTTCCAGTCATCCAGGCTCAACTCAATATTGTTAATGAATTCCCTAACAGTAAACGCGGCACAAAGGGTTTCGGCAGCACCGGAAAATAATAAATACTTAAAGAAAAGTCTGCTTAAGAATTCAAATATAGCAGCATCAACACACTTTAGCAGTCGCGGTGATCATGAAATCATATTTTGTTACACTTTTTTCCGCATCAGGATCAGAAGAGTCTCCTAGTGGGGCACAAACCGAGTCAATAATGTCGAAATGTCGAGGTTCGCGCAATAAGGCAGTAAATCACACTCGTGACCTACTGTTTTACTCTACATCGACTAGAATGATTTCATCCATTTTTTGCATCTAGATTTGTTAATAAGCCACATGTCTCGCCATTTCAGCACATTGCTCATCGTAAATGACTCAGCGTTTGCGATTTTCAGCATACTGCTCGCCATTCTACCGCTGCACGCAGCAGGAGAAACGAATATATACAGCGCTCTCCCCGTCATTCAGTTGTCTGCTGATTTTTTTCTCATTAGAACAGAAGTGGCTGCAAATAAGAGCGCTCGTGAACAAGGTCTGATGCATCGGACCATCCTACCAGAGAATCAAGGTATGCTCTTTATTTTCGAAAAACGTAATTATCACTGTTTCTGGATGAAGAATACCATGCTGCCACTATCTATCGGATTTCTTGATGATGATGGCACCATCCTCAACATCGAGGAAATGATCCCCAAAACGCAAAACACTCACTGCCCCCATAAACCAATCCTTTATGCCCTCGAAATGAACCAGG
This sequence comes from Candidatus Pandoraea novymonadis, assembly GCF_003004665.1. Lineage (GTDB taxonomy): Bacteria > Pseudomonadota > Gammaproteobacteria > Burkholderiales > Burkholderiaceae > Pandoraea > Pandoraea novymonadis. The sequence goes on along the minus strand of NZ_MUHY01000001.1, from coordinate 40,043 downwards.
GCTGGTTCAGGAATAAAGGTATCCACCCAGGCAAAAAAATTACAGGCTTACCCGCTCATGCGATAAAAACACATGCATCAAAAACTCATGTGTACCCCTAAAAGAAAGAGGAGAATAAATCAAAATGACAGCCTCTAGTCCTGCAATACCATTTGCCCCCACAGCCTGTGCCAAGGATCAAAACGAACCGATAAATGAGGACTGGAATAGCATTGAAATGCTCAATGAGATAACAATCTTCTATCTAATTAGGTGCGAACAAATATAGAGAATCGATCAACGTGTGCCCTCATCACACTCATGCCCGGCGAATACCCTCTGTCGCAAGGGAACCCACGTAAGTAGGACAACGAAGAAAGTGTAGGAATCATCGTCTCCTACTCAGTGGCAGTACACGCATTACTATTTTCTAAAGGTCAAATTTCCTGGTTCCCCCTAGTAAGGGATCTACTGGTGTAAGAATTTTCATACATCATTCAAGATTACCGCAAAGACTAACAACTGCTAGAGCCGTTAAATGGTAAAGTGACTTTTTTGGCAGTTTCACTTCCTATGCTGGGTTTTGTAGCTTGATTTTTTCTGTTAAATTAAAAGTAAGTAGTGCCATTGTAAGTTGCAATGCTGGAACAAAAATTACCCGAAAGACCGTCACAAAGCAATCATGGAAACTTTCCATAGAAAAAAATATTAAGAAAAATTCTTCTCAGCAAATTCCCAATTAGCTAGCTTCCAGAAAGATTCGACAAACTTTGCCCGAACATTACGGTAATCAATGTAGTATGCATGCTCCCATACATCAATCGTCAAGAGTGGTCTATCTAAACCCGTCAATGGTGTGTCAGCATTGCTAGTATTGAGAATATCAACTGAACCGTCCATCTTCTTGACCAACCACGTCCAACCTGAGCCGAAGTTCCCCAAAGCTGACTTTGAAAAAGCATCCTTAAAGGAGTCGAACGATCCCCACCTTGCGTTGATCTCATCAGCCAAAGCACCCGTTGGAGTTTGATCAAACTTCGGCGACAAACTATGCCAAAAAAAGTTGTGATTCCAAACCTGGGCTGCATTGTTAAAAATGCTCCCTGACAAGTTCTTAATGACCTCCTCCAAACTCGCTTTTTCGAACTCCGTACCCTTAATAAGATTATTTAGGTTCGTCACATAAGTTTGATGGTGCTTACCATAATGAAATTCAAGCGTCTCTTGCGAGATGTATGGTTGAAGTGCATCTAGTGAATATGGCAGTTGAGGAAGCATATGTTCCATAGCATTTGTCCTTTTTGCTCTTGGAAAAAACCGACTTATATTCTTCGGAATGGGTGGATTCTAGACTGTTAGCCAAAACCTCGCAAATCACATGACCATTTGAATCCACTAGATACATACACAAAACGTATTTCGAAGAACACAATCATCGCCCGTCAATAACACGTGTTGAGAACATATTTAACGATATCAGCATACACGTGCTTCCTTCTTCAAAAAATATCGTCACACCTAACCTGAACCTCAGCAATCTCAATGTCGGCCGCCCCATCCGCCAATAGCAAAGTCACCTTCTGTCTACGTGTCAAACGATTTGGGTCACGTACAGGGTGTCCTTTCGAATCCAGAACAGCAGCATAACCACGCTGCAATGTGCGGCGCGGATTCAGCAACTCAAGCCGTACCGACAAATCATTCAAGTGTTTCATGTCACGATCAAATCGGTGCGAAACACTGCGTTTAGTACGGTGCAGGAGCCCCATGAGATCCATATGGTATGGAACAGTGTCTGGCGTAACTCGTGAAAGTCGAAGATGCAAAATATCGAATACGCTACACCATTTTGCGAATCGGCGTGTCAAGGTATGACGAATACAATCGCCAAAATGTAAAAGCGAACTACGGTGAATAGATAATCGCTCACGCGGGTTAACAAGTCTACGAGATAAATTATCTAGCTGCTGCGCTCGCTGTTCCAAGTTGCGTTCGATCGCACGCAATATACATCTTCGATCACGATCAAGTAGATGCAAATAAGAGTCACGAACCAAACTGACCATCTCCGCTGCTGCCGTCGGGGTCGGCGCGCGAACATCTGCAACAAAATCAGCAATTGTAAAATCTGTTTCGTGTCCAATGCCCGAAACAACTGGCAATACACTACGTATAATGGCCTGCGCAACAATTTCCTCATTAAAAGGCCATAAATCTTCGATTGAGCCACCACCCCGGCACAAAATTATTACATCAACTTCTTTACGAGCGTTGACCTTATCAAGGGTCATTGCTAACTTCAAAGCCGCATCAGCTCCTTGTACGGGAGTGGGATAAACAAACACCTGCACATGCGGTGCACGACGGGATAACGTCGTCAAGACATCACGCAGTGCAGCCGCTTGTAAAGAACTGACGACTCCAACTCGCCGGACAAAGCCGGGTAATGGACGCTTACGTTCAACATCGAATAACCCGGCACCCGCAAGCTTCTCTTTGAGCCGCAAGAATGCTTCATACAGATTACCCCTACCAGCACGTCTTATCGCCTGCACATTGAGCTGAACAGCACCGCGTGATACATACATCGACAGTAAAGCCCTCACCTCAACGAACTCCCCCTCACGCGGCGAATAATCCACGTACTGCGCGCGGCTACGGAACATAACACAACACATCTGTGCTGTAGCATCCTTGATCGAGAAATACCAATGCCCACTCGCTGCATGTATAACATTTGAAATTTCACCACTTACCCACGACAGCGGGAAATTTCGTTCTAGCACATCAGCAATTGTCTTGTTCAATTCCGAAACAGTAAATACTCGGTCACTAGTTCCAGTGCTACGGCTATCATCTAAAGAAAAATTCATAGAAATTCATTGTGAAATACACATGATCCTTTCAATCTATTTTTTAAAAAGTACATTTTTGAATCACCTAAATCGAAATTCATAAGTTATGATTTCAGATTAAAATACCATGAAAAAATAAAGCGTTTGCAAATGGCATTGCTTCATCACGTATCCCTCACATGCATGAAGCCAAATAATGATGAATAAATACCATCAGAGTCGCGGAAAAGCCATCGTACCTCGTCTATCGAGCTCAATCGTGCATAAAATGACCGCACAGTGGCAACGACATAGTTGGATAACTTGGCTACTTTTGCCGTTATCATGGATCTTTTTCACCATCTCCTCAATGCGGCGACTGTGCTTTCGTCTCGGATGTTATCGATCCAAACGATTGTCAGTTCCAACAGTAGTAGTCGGAAACCTAACCGTTGGTGGTACTGGGAAAACACCTGTTGTGATTGCCTTGATTGAAGTACTACGCAATGCAGGTTTTACCCCAGGAGTACTATCACGTGGTTATGGCGCCAGATTAACAGAACCACGGAGCGTCAAAGAGAACGATGTGGCAACCGATGTCGGTGACGAACCATTGCTGATCTATCATCGTACTGGAGCTCCTATCGTGGTCTGGCCATCACGAGTCGAGGGAGGTAAAAGCCTATTAGCAGAACATCCCGAATGTAATGTAATCATTTGCGATGATGGCTTACAGCACTACAAACTTGCACGTGATATAGAAATCGCCGTCTTTGACCACCGATTGGCTGGTAATGGTTTTCATCTCCCTGCTGGACCATTACGTGAACCATTGTCTAGACCGCGAGATGCCAATCTCGTTAACGATCCCTACGACACTCCTTTACCTCCATGGCCAAACACATGGCGACTGAACATTTCTCTCGGTGAAGCCTGGTGCGTGAGTCAACCCACACTACGCAGACCCCTCTCTTATTTTACAAACAATGAAGTCCTCGCCGCAGCTGGCATCGGTGCTCCAGAGCGCTTTTTCTTCTCACTACGGAATGCTGGCCTCACACTCCAAACGATGGCATTGGCCGATCATTTCGATTTTGCATACAATCCCTTTAAAACAGTCACGGCAAATACCATATTAATCACCGAAAAGGATGCAGTAAAATGTTTGTCTTGGTCGGATCCAAGATTGTGGGCAGTGTCTGCTTTTGCAGTACTCGATACACGCCTGGTATCCCTAGTTCTGGAGAAATTGAGTGGACACTCGACTGTTTGAAATTCTCGTTTGCCCGTTATGCAAAGGATCCTTGTTATATGATAAGAAATCACAGGAACTGATCTGCAACGTCGACAAACTCGCCTATCCAATTCGTGATCGTATTCCAGTTATGCTTGTCGATGAAGCACGTCAATTGGAAGAAGGTATAGTTGATTTATCATTAGCCAATAATTCTTGCAAGTGAATACACCACCACGTCTTCCCAACAGATCTAAAACAAATTTTGTCGCGGTCATTCCCGCACGACTTGCTTCGACACGTCTACCAAATAAACCACTTGCTAAACTAGCAGGAAAACCTATGGTAGTACACACCGCTCAAAGGGTATGCGAATCAGGCGCACAACGGGTAGTAATCGCCACAGACGCACAAAGTATAATTGACGCAGTCGCTCCTTATGGGTTTGAGGTACGCTTAACAAGCGTCAATCATACAAATGGAACAGACCGGGTCGCCGAAATCGTGGAACAATTCAATTGGTCTGATGAAACCATCGTTGTTAACGTACAAGGCGACGAGCCACTAATTAATCCATCGCTCATACACGATGTTGCTGCACATCTCGCAACCTATTCCGACTGTGCCTTAGCCACAGCAGCACATTCCATTGATAAAACCAGCGATATTTTCAACCCAAACGTTGTCAAAGTCGTACTAGATGCACATAATCGCGCTTTATATTTCTCACGTGCCCCAATTCCATGGGAACGTGATGCTTGGCAAACCGCTTTTTCGCAAATCTCTTACTTGTCTCTACCTAGCCTACCAGTATATCGACACATCGGCCTCTACGCCTACCGAGTATCATTTTTACGACGCTATCGAAATCTATCCAAAGCACCCATCGAAATTGCTGAATCCCTCGAACAGCTCCGTCCCATATGGCATGGAGAGCGGATTGCCGTTCTCCTCACAGAGAATGCACCGCCCACTAGTGTTGATACACCAGATGATTTAGTTCGTGTGCAGGCATTGCTAGAAGCGTAATTTGCGAGATCCTACATTGTCATCCAAACATTAATCACAATGAGCACCCCACTATGCTGTGACAACTCATCGACTAACAGTCATTCTAATTATGTGCGTCTGCCATTTTTTCTACAACTCACGCTCCAAATTCGTGAGCCAGCGAGTACAACGTGGCATAATCTCGAAGGTTATTATCTATCATCACACGCAGATTCCGGTGGAACGCCAAAAGATGGCGGAACGGGTACCATCACTAGCATTGTCAACCGGTTTCCCATACCCGCCGCAAATACAGCATTCACAAATCACACAAACTTCAGGAGTCATCAATGCGTTTGATTTTGTTGGGAGCACCCGGGGCAGGTAAGGGTACCCAAGCCAGTTTTATCAAAGAGAAATTCAATATTCCTCAAATCTCAACCGGTGAAATGTTGCGTGCTGCAATCAAAGCAGGCACTGCACTAGGCTTAGAAGCAAAGCAGTTCATGGACGCAGGTGACCTCGTACCTGATCAAGTCGTCATTGGCATGGTAAAGGAACGTTTGACACAAGCTGACTGCCAAAACGGCTACTTATTCGATGGCTTCCCGCGTACGATTCCGCAAGCACAAGCGCTTAAATATGCAGGAGTTACAATCGATTTTGTGCTAGAAATAGATGTCCCTTTCAATGAAATTATTGAACGTATGAGCGGTCGTCGCATGCATCCGGCATCGGGTCGCACCTACCACATCAAATTCAATCCTCCGAAGATCGATGGCTTAGACAATGTGACGGGTGAACCATTAGTTCAGAGAGATGACGACAAGGAAGAAACCGTTAAAAAACGGCTTGACATCTATGAGTCACAAACCAAACCACTAGTAGCCTACTATTCAGCCTGGGCACAAGATAATGAAAGTGACACCAATGTAGCTGTCCCACAATATCGAAAAATTTCTGGCCTCGGAAGCGTCGACGACATTCGATTACGAGTGTTCCAAGCATTGAAATAACTCAATCATCTCTCATCCATCTTATACAAAATCCGCTGCCCACCAGGAAAAATGAACAGGCAAATAGACGCCTCTAAAAATTTAGGATAATCAGATGTTGGAAACATGAAACACCTGAATTAAATATAGAAGTAGATACTTTCATCAGAAAATAAAACTATTTTCTGATGAAAGTAGGAATTTTATCAATAAGGCAAACGCATGCAACACTTTTTTAGTGACAAATTTATTACATCGAAGCCAAGTTAACCAACCGGAAGGTCGTGCATGCAAACCTCGCAGAACGAATGTTGTTCTGCGAGCGCCGCTATTAGTACTATAGCAATCTCATGAAAGACTACTCTAGAAGATAGCAAATGCGTACGATGTTTTTCTTTTCCTAGATGTCCCGCTAGTAACTATGAGCAACCTTCTTTTATTTAGTTCATACTCACCGAGTAGTACAAACAACATCACATGATCGCAATAAAAATTTGGGGAAGAAAAAATCTCTCAAAACCGCAATCTGCCATACTGATCAATCTCTTCTGCAATAGCAGTTCTAGGATATGAAGATGGTGCGGAGTCGAAAAAATACTATGTGTAAGTAGCTTTCATCCTACCTAACAGAGGAAAAGAAATGGCAGAAAATTATGATTTTTACAATGCTCATAACATCCATTGGCGACCTCAAAAATTCGAAAAAATTGATGTGAAAATCAACTTGATTTTCACATCAAAAAAATCTGTATCAATATTTAATCAATCGAAGCAAATCAAGCTACATCCCTCCGAAAAAATGAAAAATTAAAGCCCATAACAAACAGTGCCAAAAAATATATGACACCGCATAGCAAAAGACTCCCACTTAACAATGCAACACGCATAAATGGGTGCTGACCCAAAGCGATCCAATCAAAACTTTGTGCAAACCATAGCAACATCCCCGATAGCAAAAGACAAGCAGCCAACAATTGTGCAAAAAAAAGCCGCCAACCAGAAGCAGGACGGTAAATACCTCTCCGATAAAGTCCAACAAATAGTAAAGCTGCATTCATGCAAGCACCAACGCCAATAGAAAGGGTCAATCCCGCATGCGCAAACCAACGTACAAATAATAGATTAGCCAATTGTGTCGCGATTAACACCAACACCGCAATTTTGACCGGAGTCTTAATATCTCGCTTGGCGTAGAAAGCAGATGCAAGAATCTTAATTAGAATTAATCCAACAAGCCCAATGCCATAAGCCGTAAGCGCATGTGCAGTCATCAATACGTCATGGGCATCAAAATGACCATACTGATAAATCGTCGCAGTCAACGGTTCAGCATAAATGAATAAACTAACAGCACTGGGAGTAGCCAATAAAAAAGTTAGTCGCAACCCCCAATCTAATAGTGACGAATAGGTATTGGGATCACCATCCGCATGGGCAGTGGAAAGATTCGGCAGAAGAATTGTACCTAATGCTACGCCTAACAATGCCGTTGGAAACTCCATTAAGCGATCTGCATACGCAAGCCACGACACACTGCCCTGCGTCAAACGCGAGGCAATATTAGTGTTAATCATCAAACTAACCTGCGCAATAGACACAGCAAGGGTTGCTGGAAGCATCTGTGACATCACACGCTTCACCCCTTGATGACTCCAAGCTGCACGAATATCAAATGAAATACGCGGGATCATTCCGATATTAGAGAGTGCGGGCAGCTGAATCGATAGCTGTAAGATACCTCCTGCTATCACACCATAGGCCAAAGCGTAAACTGGTGTCTCTAGATGCGGTGCCACCCACAAAGATGCAAAGATTGAACTCACATTCAAAAGTACTGGTGCAAAAGCAGGCAAGGAAAACTGACGCCAAGCATTTAAGACACCAGCTCCCAATGTTGTTAAGGAAATTAATACAATGTATGAAAACATCACACGTGTCATGAAAATAGCAGCATCAAAAATCCCTTCTTCGCGTGATAAACCTGTAGCCACCACATAAACCACACCAGTAGCGCCTAGAACACCAGTGAAAGTCAAAAGCAATAGAATCCAGAAAAGAATTGTAGCAACCGCATCAATAAAACGCTTGGTTTCATTCTGGCCTTGCTGTGTCTTATACTCAGCCAAAATCGGTAAAAAAGCCTGTGAAAAAGCACCTTCCGCAGATAAACGACGCAACAAATTAGGGATACGGAAGGCAACATTGTAAGCATCTGTCATCGGACCGGCCCCAAACATTCGGGCAATCAAAATTTCACGAAATAAACCAGTGATGCGTGATAGCATCGTAAACCCGCTGACCATAGCGAAAGCTTTGAGTAAATTCATATCTTTCGGTTACATTATTGAAAATCTTGGATCTAGCAAAAGAATTTCTAGTAAATTTCTCTATTTTTAGATAGACGAATCAAGGAAGATAACTTTCATTGAAGCCTGCGTTCCAGGAGCAGTGAGTTCAAAAATCAATTTAAGAGAATTCCGCGTTCATTCGGTCGCCCTCGTCCCTATCAAAACTTCTTGAACTATCAACCCACCCCGTAACAGATAAGTAAGAGAAAGAAAAAACCCGCAATTGCGGGTTTTTTCTTTCTCTTACTAGGTCGAGGTACTTATACAACAACAGTCATTCTTTTGACCGCGGAGGATAGACGGCTCTTTTGACGTGCTGCGGTATTCTTATGCACAATCTTCTTATCAGCAATAATGTCAATCGTCTTAGTTGACACACGCAAGATCTGTCTAGCCGCAGCTTGATCACCAGCTGCTATAGCTTTACGCACAGCCTTAATAGCTGTACGCAAACGCGAGCGTAATGCCGAATTATGTGCGTTTATCCTGACAGTTTGACGAGCGCGCTTACGTGCTTGAACGGTATTTGCCATGTTCTTAAATTCCTTGAATTTCTCCGCCTTATGCGGTTATGCGGCCTATGCAGTGTTATCTGAAATTGACGCGGCTTCCCGGAAAAATAGGATATGGACCAGGAAGCAATCCGCTGATGCACAGCTTTTCATTATAGCTCAAATATTTAAAAACCGGCAATAATCAATAATGATTGAATAATTTTTTTGATAATGGATGACTTTACTATATGGGAAAGCTTCTTTTAGAAGTACTCTGGATTACTGCTGCACATTACTTAATACACAAAGAATCAACAGACACTCACCAGTCCAGGCTATCCCAACATTGAGGCTTGATCAGCCAAACTACACTCAGAATACGACGTCCTTGAACTCCATTGAAGTCTTATGTCAATGCGAAATAACCACTCAAAATCGCTCAACATTTACAATTTATCCAATAACATTACCCTATATCCAAACCTCACATCGCTATATGACAAAAAAATACAACAAAACACAACCTGCCCCATCCGTTGAATCGCCTTTCACCAATACAATACAGTTGCCCTCAGCACCAACCCAGTAAGCATACTCAATCCACAAAAAGCATGTCACCAGACCCATAATATCTGACAACCAAATTAGAGAATATCACTCTTCACCAATTTTTCTTGCTTCACAGCCAACAGCAAATCACTGAGACTCAGATCATAAAATCTGCTTCCCCACCCACCAAGCAATCCCCGAGATAAAGGCTGATGCTGGAATCGTCAGAATCCAAGCCCAAACTATATTGCCGGCAACACCCCAACGTACAGCAGCAAGTCTACGCGTAGCTCCCACACCAACGATAGCACCAGTAATCGTATGTGTCGTCGAGACGGGGACACCTAGCCAAGATGCAAAAAATAGTGTGAATGCACCCCCAGCCTCAGCACAGAATCCACCTACTGGCTTAAGCTTGGTTATCTTCTGCCCCATGGTGTGAACAATGCGCCAACCGCCAAACATCGTACCGAAACCAATCGCCAGATGACAGGAGACAATAACCCATACCGGAGGTTCTATCTCTGACTGTGGCCATAGACCAGCAGTGATCAAAAGCATCCAGATAATACCAATAGTCTTCTGAGCATCGTTACCCCCATGCCCCAGACTGTATAAACCTGCAGAAACCAGTTGCAAACGACGGAACCAACCCTCCACCTTGGATGGTGGAGTACGAAAAAATGGCCACGACACCAACAACATGCAGAATGAACCCAATACGAACCCAAGTAGCGGTGATAGAAAAATAAATGTCACAGTCTGAAGCAAACCCTTCGCCACCAATGAACCCGTTCCCGCTTTAGCTACCGCAGCACCCAACAACCCACCGATCAAAGCATGTGAAGAACTCGACGGAATACAGTAATACCAAGTGATAATATTCCATACAATAGCCCCGATCAATGCACCAAAAATTACATAATGATCAACAACCTCAGGATGCACTGTACCCTTGCCAACAGTAGCTGCAACCTTCAAATGAAATACAAAAAGAGCAAGTATATTAAAAAACGCCGCAAAAGCGACGGCCTGATGAGGTTTCATCACACCTGTCGAAATTACTGTTGCAATCGAATTAGCAGCGTCATGAAAACCATTCATAAAATCGAAAATGATCGCCAGCGCAATAAGCAATCCAACTGACCATAAACTGATGTGGAGCGTTGCCATTTATTTTTCTCCACTCATGCATTTTCGAGCACAATGCCCTCAATAATATTAGCAACATCCTCACACTTATCAGTCATCGATTCAAGCAATTCTGATACTGCTTTTAGCTTTATTAAGTTCTTGACGTCATTTTCTTCACGGAAAAGTTTTGACAAAGCTGTCCTCAATAAACGATCAGCCTCAGATTCAAGGAGGTCAATGTCTTCACAACATTTAAGGATCTCCGGTGCCCGATCAAGATCATGCAATAGTGCGACGGCGTTTTGCACCTGTTCACAGCAAATTACACAGATATTACCGAGATCCTTCGCGTCCTGTGTCAAGCCATTAATGGCATACATCGAAATAGCAGTAGCGACGTCCTCCATGAGATCGAGGATATCATCCATCGTACTGATAAGTTTATGTATTTCATCACGATCAAACGGTGTGATAAATGTCTTGTGCATCAAGTCAATAGTTTCGTGCGTAATGCGGTCTGCCCTTTTTTCATAATTTTGCACAGCGGCAATGTGTGGTCCAGCATTCGGTAAATCACTGATCATTGCGGCTAGCTCACGGCTGGCTGAAACCATGCACTCAGCATGCTGGTTGAATAGGTCAAAAAACTTTCCTTCAGTAGGCATGAAGCGACCGAACATTCTGGAAAACTCCGAATAATTAGAGATAGACACATCTATGCGACAAAAAAGTCGCCATATTGTACTCTGTTAAAATCAAATAGATCAGATAGATGCTTTACGAAAAAGACTATTAATCCGATCTACCCACATTATAAGCACTCGCAAAATTATCAAATCTTGTATACGCTCCAATGAAGGTCAAACGCACCGTACCAATGGGACCGTTACGCTGTTTGCCTATAATGATCTCAGCACTACCCTTGTCAAGAGAATCAGGGTTATAAACTTCATCGCGATAGATGAAAAAAATAATGTCTGCATCCTGTTCGATAGCTCCTGACTCTCGCAAATCAGACATGACTGGACGCTTATTTGGACGTTGCTCAAGACTGCGGTTGAGTTGTGATAACGCAATAACTGGAACATTCAATTCCTTAGCCAAAGCTTTCAACGAACGCGAAATTTCGGAAATTTCAGTTGCCCGGTTTTCTCCGACACCCGAGCCACTCATTAGCTGCAAATAATCGATGATTATCAGTCCGAGTCTGCCACACTGCCTGGCCAAACGACGTGCGCGAGCACGCAACTCTATCGGAGTTAATGCGGGTGTTTCATCAACAAACAATTGTGTTTCACTCATTTTTTGCATTGCATGCGTCAACTTTGGCCAGTCCTCATCTGCCAGCTTGCCAGTACGCAAGCGATGCTGATCAAGACGTCCAACTGAACCTAGCATACGCATTGCAAGCTGAGTACCCGGCATTTCCATCGAGAATACTGCCACAGGCAATCCTTCTTCAACAGCAATATGTTCCCCAATATTCATTGAAAAGGTTGTTTTTCCCATTGATGGACGACCAGCTACAACCACCAAGTCACCTCCATGCAAACCAGAGGTCATCTTGTCGATGTCAATGAAACCTGTGGGAATACCTGTAATATCGCTAACACCGTCGCGATGATAAAGATCATCGATACGCTCGACTACTTGCGTAAGTAACGACTGCAATTCCGAGAAACCTTTTGTACCACGCGCGCCCTCTTCAGCAATCGCGAACACTTTAGATTCGGCCTCATCAAGCATCTGTCTTACTTCCTTACCTTGTGGGTTAAAAGCATCAGAAGCAATTTCATCTGCGATCGTCACAAGCTTACGAAGCACTGCGCGATCGCGGACTATTTCGGCATATCGACGAATATTGGCTGCACTGGGCGTATTTTGTGCAAGCGCATTGAGATAGACAATTCCACCAACATCCTCAGCTTTGCCAACGGTCATCAGAGACTCAAAGACAGTGATGACATCAACAGGCCTGTCGCGAGCAATAAGGCGACCAATATGATTGTAAATCAGGCGGTGATCGTATCGATAAAAATCAGATTCACTAAGAAAATCACCAATCCTATCCCAGGCTGAGTTATCGAGCAAAAGTCCTCCAAGGACGGACTGCTCAGCCTCAACAGAGTGAGGCGGAATCTTAAGTGATTCGAGCTGTGGATCAGGAACGTTCATGCCCGTCATTATATATTGAGGTCCATTACGGTCAGATATCTTCTGAACGAAGACAGCATACTTTCGCACCTACCTCCCATAATAAATAAGAAAGAAAAATAAATAACAAACATAAAAAAACGGAAGCCAACTGTATGGCTCCCGTTTCGGGGCAATAAAAACCACCTTAGGCATTTTGACCCAATACTGCCACTGTTACATCAACTGTAACGTCCGTGTGTAAAACTACTTGTACTGAGAAGTCACCCACGGTCTTCAAAAGACCATTTGGAAGACGAACTTGCGCCTTCTCGATATGAACAACATCCTGAGCACTTATCGCCTCAGCTATATCGGCATTCGTAACGGAACCGAATAGACGACCATCAACACCAGCCTTCTTCAAAATTTGCACAGTCATGCCAGCAAACTTCTCACCAACCGCTTTTGCAGCACTCAATTTCTCAGCAGCAACCTTTTCGAGTTCAGCACGTCGAACTTGAAATTCAGTAATAGTGTCCTTCGTGGCACGACGTGCTTTCTTTTTCGGAATAAGGAAGTTACGAGCAAACCCATCCTTTACCTTAACGATATCGCCAAGACCACCTAAATTGATGACTTTTTCTAACAGAATCACTTGCATTTTCTATACTCCTTCGTCAAGCGCTTATGCTTAAGCAGCATGCAGATCAGTATACGGTATGAGTGCGAGGAAACGTGCGCGTTTGATCGCAGTATCGAGTTGGCGCTGATAATGCGCCTTCGTACCGGTCAAACGAGCAGGTGTGATCTTGCCGTTCTCACCAATAAAGTCTCTTAGCATTTCAACGTCTTTATAATCAATTTTATCCACACCTGCCACTGTGAAACGACAGAATTTCTTCCGCTTAAACAACAGATTTTGCTGTTGGCGACGACGATCAAACTTTTTATTTTTACCATTAGGACGTGGCATATTCAATCCTTCTCAATCTCTTGTAATGCTGTAATGTGAAACAAAAAAATGGAGCTATTCCGATGTTTTTTCGCCAAAAAACCCAACCAGAGAACTCGCCTATCGAGTCCAAGGTCAATAATTTTTTCGCTGATTGGACCAATAGCAACGGCCGGCATCGAGAACTCAACATGACGAGGCATCCCCGCCTCTTTAACTGCTCCTGCATAACTCAAGGTAATATCAATGACAGGGAATCCAATCGGTGTGTAGCGAATCACACCAATTTCGAGAATACTCGCTTCGATTCTTAGGTGGTTCACCCATCAATATCCCGTTGTCAATCACTAGCTTGATGTCATCTATTTCCAATTACAAAACCGAAGTTTCAGTTGCAGGAACGATAACTGCTTTCTTGGATTCTTCGCGAATGACTTCCTTCATCATTGGTGACGGAGCAGTTTCAGCTTGCTTCATACGCACAACGAGGTGACGCAAAACAGCATCGTTGAACTTAAAAGCATGCTCAAGTTCAACCAGAGTCTCTTGATCACACTCGATATTCAAGCACACATAATGAGCCTTCGCCAGCTTCTCGATCATATACGCCAATTGGCGACGTCCCCAATCTTCAACACGGTGGACCTTCCCTTCACGAGCAGTCACCATGCCACGATAACGTGTAATCATAGAAGTAACTTGCTCGCTTTGATCGGGGTGAACAATAAATACGACTTCATAATGGCGCATATGATCTCCTTATGGAAAAAGCCGCCTGAACGCCAAAATCAGTACGGCAAGGTTTCGGTTTCAAAAAACTTTCATTCTAATTTCCTTAATCACTCCTATCAAGGACTTTGATCAACCTTCCCAAAACATTCAATTAAGCATTTCAAATACAGAAGATAAAAGTTTGAGGATCTCTCTTGCATCGTCCATCTCGTTCAAAATGATTGGAAAACACCTCGAATCAATAGTCCAAAACATTGAGATTGAAAAAATATTAGAAAAAGGTTCAGTTTTAAATAATCGCAAACAAGTCGCGAGGCTTTATGACGCCATAACTAGCGCAATAGCGCTTGGCGACATTTTAAATCAATTAGCAGAAAAATATCCCAAGAAAAATCGAATCGTCTGTGAGCATTTCTTGAACTGAGATACTGATGCAAAGTATATCGACTCCAACGGACCAAGAAATATTTATTTAAACTTTAATTTTACACTCAGAGTCAACACATCATGACAGAGACCCTACCTGAATACCAATATTTTCCTAGTAAGTCAGATGACATATCTGCGCTAGGTATTCAAATCTTACTCAGTCATCATCGACCAAAATCTAGAAATATATCATCAGTTCCCAGATACAAAAAATTTCCGCAGTCGCTTTAGAATAAGGCTAGTAACGATCAAATAGCGATTGTAAACGGACATGTGGAATACCTGCCTGCAAAGCAAGCATCAAAAGTACTCGAGCTTTGTAAGGAGGCAGGTTACCTGAACTAATAAAGTCATACTGATCATCTAACGCAGCTGCATTTCGCATCACATGACCACTTCCAACACGAGAAGAGCGTACGACAGCAACACCACGCTGAACTGCTGCCGACAAAGCCTGTTGCAAGACACTGTGCAAAGAACCGTTGCCCGTACCAGCAACAACAAGACCACGGACACCTGCTTCAACCAAGGAATCAACGGGAATCCGGGAAACCCCAGCATAGCTCGAAACGACCTCAACCATGGGCAGTTCTCCCATCGCCCCTATGAATTCGCTCTCAATTGAGTGAAACCGCAAGGGCATCCGCTGAAAAGCCACACGGTTATCTTGTACCCACCCCAACAGACCGACCTCAGGCGAATAAAATGCATCGACAGCATATGTGCTGGTCTTAACAACATCGCGCGCGCAATGAATCTGATTGTTCATAGCCACTAACACTCCCCGCCCACTGGAAATCGGATTCGCCGCCACACAAACCGCATTGAGTAAATTAAGCGGACCATCTGAGGACAAAGCCGTCGCAGGACGCATCGCTGCTGTGATGACAACAGGTTTATGGCTATTTAATGTGAGATGGAGATAATATGCTGTCTCTTCTAAAGTGTCTGTGCCATGCGTAATGACAGCACCTGCAATATCAGGCTGAGCAAGAACTGCATTAAGCCGAAATGCAATTTTCTGCCACAAAGTGCACGTCATATCTTTACTATCCATCTGAGCAACTTGCTCAGCTTGAATTTTCGCGACCTGCTCTAACTGCGGCAAAGAAAATAACAAATCCTGCACGCCGAGAGCACCTGCTTGATAACCAGTGGTGCGTGTTGCATCTGGAGAGCTACCAGCGATTGTACCGCCCGTTGCAAGAATGGCAATCCGCGGCAATTCAGCTGTCGATGCTGGGAAATGCGTCTGAGGGTTTGTAATGGTCAGTGTCATGGGAGTATTGTAACGAATACAGTACCCTACAGTACATAGGTTAGATGACGCCAATCCCCTCTTTCAAAAACACTAAAGACAAGTAATTAAGTTGTAAATGCCAACTATTCAATCAATTGACTGAAAATATATTGGATTCTCAATCTCGATCTTAAAAAATCAACGATCCATGAAAAATTTCAATACCTCCCCAACAATGTCGTAATGTCGTTTGCTCTAACTAGAATAGTGATAATCGTTGAACATAAATTTCTCAACATGTTTTTCGATACAAAATAGAAATTCCAATACTACAAAAAGCAGTCTACGGCTAGACAAGTAGAAATTACTATGCAACAATGAGGCTTGGAAATAAAAAAAGATAGAGAATCGGAAAATTCTGCTCTTCTAGAAGAAAAACGCTGAACGATAGAGGGATAGTCCTCCAAAATAAGTAAAATGCTTCTTCATTACTAGAAGTACTTCATCATATCGATATCGTATCATAGCCTATAATGATGAATTCATATCCTTTGACTTGGCTCCTCTTTATCTCATCGTGACACGAACACTTTCCTTAGCAAATCTTCGCAAAAATTACAGACTCGACTCTCTATCTGAAGACGAGGTGGCGTCAAACCCATTTCTCCAGTTTCAAAACTGGTTCGCTCAAGCCATCGATTCAAAATTACCTGAACCAAATGCAATGACCCTTGCGACCGTCGACACAAATGGTCGACCTGATGCACGCATCGTGTTGATTAAAGGCATCGACTCACAAGGCTTTACTTTCTTCACTAATTACGAAAGCCGAAAAGGCAGAGAGTTAGCCTCCAATAATTTCGCTTGTCTCTTGTTTCACTGGTCCGGACTTGAAAGACAAGTACGCATTGAAGGGCAAGTTATGAAAGTTTCTGAAGAAGAAAGTGATGAATACTACCAATCTCGTCCCATTGCATCGAAACTCGGTGCGTGGGCATCAGAGCAGAGTGTCGAAGTTAAAGATCGTAGCACCATCGAGGCACGCGAAGCGAAATTCCGAAAAAAATTCGGCGACACCCCTCCACGACCAGCACATTGGGGTGGGTATCGGCTTGTGCCCGATGCCATAGAATTCTGGCAAGGACGTCCATCACGCCTACATGATCGCATTAAATATTTCCGACTTTCAGATCACCATTGGCGCATAGCACGTCTGTGCCCATAAATTAAATAAAAATTAATAACACTGTCAGAAAATAAGAAGCCATTTTCGCAAATCATCTCAATTGTTAGTCTTCATCCAACAATTCTGCACAAGCTACATCTGTCATTTTCATGCCGTTGATACGAGGCTAAAGAAAGATTTGACTAACTGGAAACGCTGTACCACTCGTTTTTCCAATGATCACACTCTCATTCTCTGACCTATTTGCTATAATAGACAATGATGTTTGACCTTCATTTTGAGAGAAGATAGTGAACGAAAATCGTGCTGCTACACCCGACTTCGGTAGTCACGAGTTTCGTCAAGCACTTGCGCAATTTGCCACAGGCGTCACTATCATTACTACGCTCGCGGAAAATGGCGGGATGCTTGGAATCACGGCCAGTTCATTCAACTCCGTCTCACTGAAACCACCATTAATTCTTTGGAGTCTCGCCAACTGCGCCAGCAGCATGTCAACTTTTTGTAGAAATTCGCGTTATATAGTGAACATTTTGGCCACTGATCAACTCGAATTATGTAGACGTTTTTCGATCTCCAAGGGCAATCGCTTCGCAGGAGTTTCTTACACATTATCGGCATCAGGTATCCCTATCCTTGATGGAGTATTAGCGTGGTTTGAATGTCATAATCGCAACCGCTATGACGGAGGTGATCACGTCATTTTCGTTGGAGAAGTGGAGCGATGTGGTATAAACCGGACCAGTCATCTACAGATGCCATTAATTTTTCATGGTGGCGGTTTTCATAAGCCACAGTCGCTAGGTTAAGGAAACATTCAAAAAGATTCTCACATACCGGTGGAATAATTCCACTCAACTCTAGCAAATCAATTTGATCCTCCCTGGGTTCGGTAAAATTAGAAGACCTTTGATCTAGACTGAATAATCATCATACCTTTATTAGAAAAAGCACAAAAAATTCACTGCAGCGTTTGGTTAAAATTTTGAGAAGATGCCAGAGATCGAAAATCTTTACTTTATCTATCTGAATTATAAAAATACAAATTTTTTATAATTCAGATTCAGCTAACGAAACCTTTGTGTGCATCAAAAGCGTGAACCAATAGTGGAACATTCCATTTCATGGAATACACACTGCTCTCTAAAAAATGAACAATATTTTTTTATTGTATGAGTAAAAAATATTGTTCCCTAGTAAAAATACTAAGGGTCATATATACTAAAGTTGTATTTTTTAGATACGACTTTCTAACATAAAATGATCTTGGTGCAACATCGAATAGAAAGGAGGCATCAATGACGGACATAAAAACTGTATTGGCTGATGCAGAAGAGTTGCTCAAACAAGCAGCGAGCACGACAGAAGAACGTGCTTCAGAATTGAGCGAAAAAGCGCTATCACTTCTGAAACAAGCAAAAGAAAAAGCCTCAGATGCTCAGGTCGTTGTCGTTGAGAGGAGCAAGCAAGCAGCACGAGTGACTGATGATTACGTACATGATCATCCATGGAAGGCTGTTGGCATTGCAACGGGCATTGGTTTGGTGATCGGCTTACTGCTGAATCGCAAGTAAATTCATCGTCTGTGGCTTTCACCAACTATACCTATAAAAGTTACCAAAAAGCCACAGACGAGCCATAGACTAAACAAACCATGACAGAGAATAATCGAACCTCTCCGCCTCTATCATCTGTCCGAAAAATCGGCAAATCGGTGCTTGAAATCGCAAAATCACGTATCGAACTCATTGGGATTGAACTGACGCAAGAAAAAGAACGCCTGCTAGAGATCGCACTTCTCAGTTTATCTGCCATGTTATTCGGTTTTCTAGGCCTCGTAGTGTTAACTGCACTAATTATGGTTCTATTTTGGGAAACGTGGCGCTGGCAAGCAATGATCGTAATTCTCGTGGTTTATCTGCTACTAGCGTTATTCTGTGCGGCTTTTGCGCGCAAAATTTTGCGCGATGCTCCTTTGCCTTTCGAAGGAACTATAGCCGAGTTCGAGAAGGACTACATCACACTGCACTCAGACTAAGGGAGGTTGCATCGTGGCAAACAATCCCAATCCCGCGAATCGCTCTCGCACCTCGCGCCGTGAGTTGTTAGCGATTCGAAAAGAAATTCTATTGACGCGGATCGCTATCGAACGAGCGGAACTCGTATTAGACGCTTGCAATACATGCAACCGGCTACGCGGCTTCCGTTGGTTGAAACTACTGTTACCACGCCACTTCAGCCCACTAGCATCGTTGGCGCTCACGGGATTGTCGCGAAAAACACCGTTGGGGACTACTTTCCAAAAACTTGTTAAATGGAGCAGTCTTGTTTTCCTAGCTTGGCAAGCAGTTCAATTCTGGCAGAAAACGGTTACGAAAAATTCTACAAAAAAATAGTATATTCACTAAATTTTCCGTTCTTTCATAAGCTCCTCTAGTACTGATAGAAATTAGAAAGATTTTAAAAATCAGCTTTCCATTTCACGTGGTCAGTCACTTTTCAAGACGATAATCAGTAACTATAAAGAAAATAACCTGGTGCGTATTTCATGGTTTTTTGCAATACACTGTACCGTGCTATTCCCGCAAAGGAAAGTCGTAAGGCTTAGTGAGGCGAAGGATTCTTTGGAAGCGCAGTATACTCTTCCCATCCACCGCCAAGTGCCTTATACAAACCAACGAGATTTATCCAATACGCCAGACGCATGCCAATCAAACCCTGTTGAGCACTATATAATCTGCGTTGCGCTACAAGCATATCCAATAAACGATCCACGCCATGATGATATCGAAGATCAGATAAACGATAAACATCACTACTTGCCTTAACTATGGACTCTTGTGCAACAAGCTGTTGATTGAGAGTACGACGCGCGGCCAAGGCATCAGCCACTTCACGAAATGCTGATTGAATAGCTTTCTCGTAATTGGCGATCTCAATACGCTTTTGCAGTTTTGCTAGATCAAGTCCGACAATCAAAGAATCTCGGGAGAAGATTGGAAGGTTAATGGATGGTGAAAACATCCATACTCCTTGTCTTCCATTAAACAATCGACCAAGCGATGCACTCGCCAATCCCGCCGATGAGGTCAGCGAGATACTTGGAAAGAACGCGGCTCTCGCTACGCCAATGTTAGCATTAGCAGCTTTGAGCTGATGTTCTGCCAAAGTAATATCAGGGCGTCGCAACAGCAAATCGGAGGGCAACCCAGATGGAAGATCAGTTAGTAGTAATTGATTATCGAGAGTACGACCCGGTGGCAAATTAACGGGTAGCTCAGATCCAATTAACAATGTAAGTATATTTACGTCCTCATCCACTTGACGAGTGTATTGTGCCAATCTGCTACGAGCAATCTCCAAGCCAGTTTGTGCATCACTCAAATCCAATCCAGAAATTGCACCGACCTCAAAACTTCGTTTGCTCAATGCGTACGATGTTTGTTGACTCAACAATATTTCATTTGCCATATGCAATAACCGTTGATCAGCCAACCACGTCATATAAGCGGTCGCTACTTCCGCAACCAAAGTGATCTGAGCACTCCGTCGCGAATCTTCAGTTGCCAGATATTGCTCAAGAGCTTGATTTTTCAGATTCTGAACACGCCCGAAAAAATCGAGCTCATACGAAGCAAATCCCAAACCTACCGAGTACTGGCGATTAATGCGGGAACTAGTTTCCACTGAAAAATCTACAGGCAAATGCTGAATAGTAGCCTGACCGGTAGTGCGCACCAATGGCAAAAGCTCAGAACGTTGAATCTGATACTGTGCGCGTGCGGCCTCGATATTGAGTGCTGATAGACGTAAATCACGGTTATTAACCAACGCAATTTCAATCAATTTCTGTAAACGCAGATCAGGGAAAAAATTTCGCCAGCCAATATCAGCCGCCATCACATGGGCTTTCTGATCAATAGTACTGTTTGGGTTAGCCAACTCTAATGTCTTTTCAACCGTCCCCATTGGAAAGGTTGCCGACACCGGCAAGGCCGGTGTCTCATAGCGTGGTGCCAACGTGCAAGCAACCAGCAATGTCACGGGCAAAGACATCGGCAATACTTTCACTAACATATAAATTCCCTTCTTACTTAGTAGGGATATCCCCTGCTGATGCAGAGGATATACTAAGTATTTCAGAATATCCCCCTGTATTGAGTCGACTACTACTTGACATTTTTTCGTACCAACACGAAAAAGATAGGTACATAGTAGATCGCAAGAAATGTTGCCGAAAGCATACCACCGATTACACCCGTTCCAATGGCATTCTGGCCAGCGGAGCCTGGACCATTAGCAATCACCAGTGGTAACACACCAAGCACAAACGCCATCGAGGTCATGATGATTGGTCGTAAACGCAAACGCACCGCCTCCAACGTCGCATCAAAGACGGACCATCCTCGCTTTTGCAAACCATTTGCAAATTCGACAATCAAAATTGCATTCTTGGCAGATAAACCTACGGTCGTCAATAACCCAACCTGGAAATAAACGTCATTCGACAAACCACGCAAGGATGCGGCCAACAATGCACCAAGCACTCCCAAAGGCACCACAAGAATAACAGCAAATGGAATCGACCAACTTTCATACAATGCAGCCAAACACAAGAACACCAATAAAATTGAGAGTACGTACAGTGCTGGCGCTTGTGCTCTCGACAAACGCTCCTCAAACGATAAACCGGTCCACTCCAAACCAATCCCAGCAGGCAAATTCTTAGCAATTTCCTCGATACTCTTCATTGCATCCCCCGAGCTCTTGCCTGGCGCAGGCATACCCTGAATCTCCAGCGCTGGTACACCGTTATAACGCTCCAAGCGCGGTGATCCTTGAACCCAGTGTGCAGACGCAAAACTAGAAAATGGAACCATCTCTCCTTTCGTGTTGCGTACATACAGTGCGTTAATATCTTGTGGTAACATCCGCGACTTCGCATCTGCCTGTAGATAAACTCTTTTCACTCGGCCATGATCAATAAAGTCATTAATGTAAAAAGAACCATAGGAGGCGGACAGTGTTGTATAAATTTCCGACAACGCCACACCAAGCGCAAGTGCTCTTTCATTGTCAATATCAACCTTATACTGCGCACTATCGTCTAAACCATTTGGACGCACTTGCGATAAATTTGGGTTTTTCGCCGCTGCACTGATCATTTGATCACGTGCTGCCATCAAGATTCCATGACCCAGACCAGCACGATCTTGCAATTCAAAGTTAACACCGCCAGCATTGCCTAGCTCTGGTACGGATGGTGGGTTGACCGCGAATATCATAGCTTCCTTCACGGCAGCAAAAGCTTGATAAGAACGAAGAATCACGGATTGTACTTTCAAATCTCTCGACTTACGTTGATCCCAAGGACGCATCATCGCAAATGCCAAACCTACGTTCTGCCCACGACCATTAAAACCAAAACCAGTCACTGTAAAGATGGAGTGGACTGCATCCCTCTCACTTTCAAGATAATGTGTCTCAACGCCCTTCATCACTTCAAGTGTACGCTCTTGCGTCGCACCTGGCGGTAATTGAACTAGATTAAAGAAGTAGCCCTGATCTTCGTCTGGGAGAAACGCCGTCGACATACGAACAAAAAGCAATCCAACTACCCCAATAATGGCTATGTAGCTAATAACATAAGGTGTCGAGCGTGTGATAAGCCTACTTATTTGCCCTTGATAAGCGCGACTGCTACGCTCAAACATGTTGTTAAACCAACCAAAAAAACCACGATTCTCATCAAACGAGTCTCTCTTAATCGGCTTTAGAATGGTGGCACACATAGCAGGTGTCAACACAATAGCCACTAAAACCGATAAGCCCATCGCCGCAACTATCGTCAGCGAAAATTGACGATAGATAGCACCCGTCGAACCACCGAAAAACGCCATTGGCACAAATACTGCAGACAATACCAGAGCTACCCCCAACAAGGCCCCTATAATCTGCCCCATTGCCTTCTTCGTAGCTTCTTTTGGTGACAATCCCTCCGTACACATGACACGCTCAACGTTTTCCACCACAACAATAGCATCGTCGACTAGCAGTCCAATGGCAAGTACCAACCCGAACATAGACAGTGTATTGATTGAGAAATTAGCGGCATTCATAATGCCAATCGTGCCCAATAGAACGACGGGGACTGCAATCGTTGGAATGATTGTGGCACGAATATTCTGCAAAAACAGATACATTACTAAAAAAACGAGAATAATGCCTTCGATCAAAGTTTTGATTACTTTCTCAATCGAGATTTTCACAAACGGCGTCGTGTCGTAAGGAAATTCGACCTTCATACTGGCAGGGAAATATTGTTCCAACTCAGCAACTTGCTTTTTGACCGCTTTGGCTGTTTGCAAGACATTCGCACCAGTAGCCAGCTTAACAGCAAGACCAGCAGCAGGCTTCCCGTTATAACGGGCCACGACCTGATAGCTTTCGCCACCCAACTCGATCCGACCGACATCACCCAAACACACTTGCGAGCCGTCTGTATTAACACGTAACAAAATCTTGCGAAACTGTTCCGGCGTCTGTAAACGACTCTGAACCATGATAGGAGCATTAAGCTGCTGACCTTTCACTGCCGGCACGCCACCGATCTCACCTGCCGAAATCTGTACGTTCTGAGCTTTAATTGCATTGATCGCATCGATTATTGTCAGGTTATAGCTCGTGAGCTTTTCAGGATCGATCCAAATGCGCATGGCATACTGCGAACCAAATAATTGTACTTGACCCACCCCGTTTACCCGACTGATCGAGTCCTGCATATTAGCGGCAATATAGTTCGCCAGATCAATGTCGCTCATACTTCCATCGTCTGAGTAAACGCCGACGACCAATAAAAAATTCTTGGTTGCCTTTGCTACCTTAATCCCTTGCTGCTGTACCTCCTGTGGAAGCAAAGGCGTGGCCAATTGCAACTTGTTTTGCACCTGCATCTGAGCAATATCAGGGTTTGTCCCTTGCGAAAACGTTAGGGTGATCCCAACCGCTCCCGAACTATCAGATGTTGAAGACATGTACTCAAGATTGTCGATCCCGTTCATCTGCTGCTCGATCACCTGTGTGACTGTATCCTGTACCGTTTGTGCCGATGCACCTGGATATATCGCAGAAATCTGTACAGAAGGCGGTGCGATCGAAGGATATTGGGAAACCGGTAGTTTCAAAATCGAAAGTGCACCAGTAAGCATAATGACGATAGCGATCACCCATGCAAAAATAGGGCGATCGATAAAAAACTTTGCCATGAAAAAGGCTCCGCGTTATTGCACTTTCGTGTTTAAAATTTCTAATGGGGCAGCACCTGCAGATGCTAGACGAACACTAGATAAAATGCCGATCGAATCGATGATTTCTAACCCCTACTATAATCGCATGGAAGTAGTCGCTGGTTATTTCAATGTTTCTATCGGCAAATTAATTTCTACTGGTTTAGCCAATGAGCCCATCCGCAATTTCTGAAATCCTGTGACAATCACTTTATCCCCAGAAGCAAGTCCCGACGTCACCAACCACTTATCACCGATCGCACGGTCAGTTATCAGTTTCCGGGTTTCAACTTTACCATCAGCATTCACAATCATTGCGATCGCATTCCCCTTTTGATCACGCATCACGGCTTGTTGTGGGACAAGTAATGCCTTTTCACTCACACCTTCTTCTAAACTTGCATGGACAAACATGCCAGGCAACAATTCCCTTCTGGGATTTTGAAAAATAGCACGCGCGGTAATTGAACCTGTGGTCGAATCAACGGTGATATCGGAGAATTGTAATTTTCCAGCCAACGGATATTCCGTACCATCTTCGAGCGTCAAGGTCACTTTAGCGACATTCGGATCTGTATTCTTCAGTCTACCTTCTGCAAATTCACGCCGTAACCGCAGTACATCCGTCGTTGATTGCGACACGTTCACATAGACCGGATCAATCTGCTGAATTGTGGTCATCAGCGTAGCGGTAGAAGCTTGCACATAGGCACCTTCTGTGATTTTCGACAGTCCTGTACAGCCAGAAATCGGAGCAGGCACATCCGTGTAATTTAAATTAATGCGTGTGGTTTCTACGGCAGCACGGGCTGCCGCAACATCAGCTTCAGCTTGTAAATTCGATGCTACAGCATTGGCATATTCTTGTTTTGAGACAGCCTCAACAGCAACAAGCTCTTTGTAACGCTGTTCGAGCAAGCGAGTCGAAGCGGCGTTTGCTTCTGCCTTTGCAAGCAATGCTTTAGCGCTATTATAAGCCACCTGATACGTCGCAGGATCTATTTTATATAGGCGCTGCCCCTGCTTCACATCACTACCTTCAATGAAATCGCGCTTAAGCACAGTGCCACTTACACGTGCACGAACATCTGCTACACGAAATGGCAAAATACGGCCCGGCAAATTTGTTCTCAACATCACACTTTCCGACTGCAGGGTCACAACACCAACTTCCGGAGGCAACGTCGTCTGTCGACTCATTTCGGATTTCTTGCCGCAAGCAACAAATGTAATTGTTACCAATGCAGCAACAATCCATGACAAGGATGAACTTTTCTTCGCATGCATACACGCCTCCGAATAATGGGATGCGATAATACGATAAAACCAATACGTACAGTCCACTTAAGTCTCACGCGAAAAACCTAGGCCTGCGCTCATCAGCATGTATTTCGGACGCTCCAGCTACGCAAGGAATCACTGCAGATATCTTCTCGAATTAATGTTAGAAGACACTAACACACCTCACGTCCAAACAAAATATATCTAGATGGTTTTTCATAAAACCTGAAGCCAGTGTCTGTATTAAAAACATAGATAACTCTTTTAAAAATTCTCAGACCTTTCTTTATGCGCAGAGAAAAGATTCGTCCATCAAATTTCCATTCATCAGAACAAATATATTAGATCAAAACACTCACAGGCAATTTACGAAAAAAACCTGGGGAAGTAAATGCCGCATTACATAAATTACGACAAGACATCCTCAAAAGTCGAGCATAACATGAAGAAAGTCATGTAATAACGTTTAGCACGACAACTGCTCTTCATAATGGAATTTGCCCAATAACAAAATACCAGATAGTGTAAAAAAATCACAAGCAATACCTGGATAAATACAATATTTCGATAATAGACCTAATTGCTAAGAATGGCTCAGACATTAAGCATGCAATGATGCATATACAAACACCGCCAACATCACCGTTCTTTTTACATAAGATGGATAAAGCACTGCTCAGCCACTGATTACATTAATATCGATCACTATTGCCAATGAAACAGGCATAATTCTACGCAATCGTATAGCTTTTTAAAATTCCAAGCTACGAAAGTTTCGTCGATGCTTTCTTTCGTAGGAAAAATAAAATATGTATCAACGTATGATGTTATCTTTCGCGATCAAATGAAGAGGCTCAATATTAAGAAACGTCGCCGCTGCACGTCTCAGTCGATCATTAATAGCAGCCCAATCCGAGATATCTGGCAATGCCTCAAATAAAATACAGGACATATCCATATGATCAAGACGACGCAGCAGTGCATAAAGCTGATTTGCGAGCATCGTTGGTGTATGCGGCAATGCTACAGAGAAAATATCAGCAGGCAATACCGACACTTTTGACAAGGTCGCAGGAAAAGCAACAACAGCCATGGGAGCGTTAGCTGGATGTACGGAAAGTACCGAAAGTATCTCTTCAGCATTCAACAAGAACAAAGGTGTACGTGGCGAATAATGTGCTTTTAGCATACCAGACGCACGTGGAACATTACCAATCTCTTGCCCAGGCAATTGGGGTATTTCCCCAAGTACATTCGCCACTTCCTCCAGTGTCACATGACCTGGTCGCAACAATGCAGGGAACCCACGTGACAAATCGATAATCGTCGATTCAATGCCAATACTACATGCACCCCCATCGAGCACATGAATGGTAACGCCTGTCATGCCGTGAAATTCATCACGCACGTGTTGTGCAGAAGTTGGACTCACGCGCCCGAAGCGATTGGCAGATGGAGCAGCCACACCAGCTTGACCACCTTTCAGACGAACAAAATCACGTAGCAATGCCTGTGCAACAGGATGCGATGGGCAACGCAAGCCCACTGAATCTTGGCCTCCAGAAATTGCCATAGAAATGTGTGGCGCACGCTTGACGATCAATGTCAGTGGTCCCGGCCAAAATGCATCGATCAACCGGCGAGCAGAAGGCAGAAGATAATCCGTCCAATAAGCCGGATCACCCTCAGGAGAGAGATGTACGATGACTGGATGGTCAGTCGGACGCCCTTTAGCTGCATAGATAGCAGCCACTGCAGAAGGACACTCAGCATCACCACCAAGCCCATAGACTGTTTCCGTCGAAAACGCCACCAGTTCACCTGCGACCAACCGTGTCGCAGCATATTCAATATCCACTTTCGTCAACATAAGCAAAGGAAAAGCATCTCAGGATACGATATCATGCTGGCTTATCAGTCATTACATCTATTTGTAGATGTAGACACTTCGCTGTCGCCACAAGCGCATCACGTGCCTCTTGTAACGTACTTGCAGCAAACGTAATGTGGCCCATCTTCCGACCAACGCGAGCCTCTTCTTTACCGTACAAGTGAAGGCGAGCGCAAGGTACCGCTACAACTGAAGCCCAATCAGGTGACAGTTGACGATTTTCACCCCTTTCCAAAAACCATAAATCACCCAGCAAATTCAACATAACGGCCGACGAATGTTGGCGTGTTTCGCCCAACGGCAACCCAGTCATCGTACGAACTTGCTGTTCAAACTGACTCACCACACAAGCATCGATTGTATAGTGCCCACTGTTATGGGGACGCGGTGCTATTTCGTTAACAATCAAAGATCCATTCTTTAAAATGAAAAATTCAACACATAGTACGCCGACATAATTCATTTGGGTTGCAAGCATTTCGGCCGCTGCACATGCAGATGCGTGTAGTTCAGGTGAAGCATCTGGCGATGGTGCTATAGTTGTTGCTAGAATACCCCTGATATGAAGGTTCTGTACAAGGGGATAGGTTTTGACGTTACCATCTGCACCACGAGCACTCAAAACAGATACTTCGTAGGCCAAGTCAAGCTGCTTCTCTAAAACACACGCCACATTCCCCAATAGGGCATGAGCATTACGTACTTCGATTGGTGTAGCAACACGCACCTGCCCCTTGCCATCGTAACCTAAGCGTGCCGTTTTTAAAATACCTGGCAAAACAGCCAACAATGAGTCATTGTCAATTGTCGCCATTACATCGCCCGATTCTATAACAACATGGGGAGCCACAGGGACACCGCAGCTTTTGATAAAAAGCTTCTCAGCAATACGATCTTGAGCAATCGAAACGCAACGTGCCGCCGGAGTGACGTTTGTCGTCATCGACAAGAAATTTAAAGATCGCGCAGGGACATTCTCAAATTCAATTGAAATCGCCGAACACAGTGATGCGAGTTCAGCCAGTCTTTCCTCATCCAAATAATCAGCAGTAATCAATCGATCCGCTACACCACTAGCTGGACAGGAAGGATCTGGATCGAAAACACACACTTTATAGCCCATCGATTGAGCAGCAAAGCAAAACATGCGCCCCAATTGGCCACCGCCCAACATACCAAGCCAGTTACCGGGAAGAATCAATGCAGTATTCATCATTTATTATGAGAAGGGATGACCGATAACGCATGGGCTAATAGCTCGAAAATCATTCCAGACCCGTGAGCATCAACTCATTAATATAAAAATGACACAAGGCAATATTAGTCATTTGGCAAAATCATCAAGCGTGCTGCGTCTCTTTGCTTTACGCGAAAAGTCGTGAGCTTATGGGACAATATCGCGTCATCTATTGACAACATCGCGACAGCAAATAGCGCTGCATTTGCAGCACCTGCTTCACCGATAGCAAATGTTCCCACCGGGATGCCCTTAGGCATTTGCACAATAGAATGGAGTGAATCTTGACCACGTAGATATTTGGTCGGTATCGGAACACCAAGTACTGGAACAATTGTCTTGGCAGAGATCATACCCGGCAAGTGTGCAGCACCCCCCGCACCAGCAATGATCACAACCAAGCCACGCTCACGGGCTGTTTCAGCATAATGAAACATGTCATCAGGCATCCGATGCGCTGAAAGTACTTGGGATTCAAAGCCCACGTCAAACTCACGGAGGATCTCCACAGCATGCCGCATCACATGCCAATCCGAGTCAGACCCCATCACAACCCCCACTTGCACAACCTGTTGCAACTGATCATCTTTCATCATTTTTCACCGACTATGACATCCACCTACCCTGTGAGCCGCTCAAGCGCCTCACGATATTTGTCCGCTGTTTTCTGGATCACCTCATCTGGCAACATTGGAGCAGGTGGTGTTTTGTCCCACACTTGAGTCTCGAGCCAATCACGTACAAACTGCTTATCAAACGAAGGGGGATTAGTACCAACAGCATACAAATCAGCAGCCCAGAAACGTGACGAATCAGCCGTCAAGACTTCATCCATAAGATGGAGTGCTCCATTGTCATCCAAACCAAATTCGAATTTGGTATCAGCAACAATAATTCCACGCCTAGCAGCAAAATCAGCTGCTTCCTCATACAAGCAGATACTAATGTCACGAATACGTTCAGCCAATTTAGGACCAATTCGTTCACACATCTCTTCAAACGAGATATTCTCGTCATGCTGTCCGAGCTCAGCTTTGGCTGCTGGAGTAAAAATTGGTGCCTTCAATTTTTGCGCGTTCCGCAGACCACCTGGCAGAAGTATCCCACATACAGAGCTCGTTAATAGATAATCGTTCCACCCGCTACCTGCTAGATAACCGCGAACTACAGCTTCTACAAGAATAGGTTTTAAACGCTTTACTACAACTCCACGGCCCACCACCTGCATGACTTCATCCTCAGAAACCACTGATTCCGGCACCAGTTCTGTCAAGTGATTCGGCACCACATGCGCAAGTTTATTAAACCAAAAGTTAGACATTTGATTGAGTACGCAACCCTTGCCGGGAATCGGCACATCCATAATGACGTCAAACGCCGACAGTCGATCTGTCGTCAAGATCAAAAGTTTGTCATCGCCGACAGCATAGTTGTCACGCACCTTACCGCGCGAGAGCAACGGCAAACTTTTGAGAGAAGATTCGTACAAAGTAGGGAGTGCATACGAAAGGATAGTCACAGTCAAACTCGTCGATATAGGCCTAAACATCGGATTATACGCTTGTGAACCAAGGCACTACACACAAAAAAAAGTCTCTCCGAAAACACTTCAGTGGTGTTAGCAAGAATCATCCAAAGCAAGTATGCTATTAACGTAAAATAGCAAAAAGTACCGTCGACACACTAATATATAAAACTCTCAAAAAAAGCAAGTGCATAGCTTACTGAACAACTTGGGACAATTCACTCTTCTTATATTTCTCAGCAATCTTTTCCAACGATATTGGCTTAATTTTCTCTGCCTGCCCTTCGCAGCCAAACGCTAAATAACGTGTCCGGCAGACTTGCTTAGCAGCTTCACGAGCTGGCTTCATATAATCACGCGGGTCAAACTTACTCGGATTTTCAAACAAGTAGCGACGGATTGCAGCAGTCATCGCCAAACGGATGTCCGTATCGATGTTGATCTTTCGGACTCCATACTTAATACCTTCCTGAATTTCTTCAACTGGAACCCCATAAGTTTCCTTCATATCACCACCAAAGTGGCGAATTTCTTCCAATAGCTCTTGAGGCACGGAAGATGAACCATGCATCACCAAATGCGTATTCGGAATCCGACGATGGATTTCCTTAATGCGCTCAATAGCAAGAATGTCACCCGTCGGTTTACGGCTAAATTTATAAGCGCCATGCGAGGTGCCAATAGCAATAGCCAATGCATCGCATTGAGTCAGTTTTACAAAGTCAGCCGCCTGATCTGGATCCGTAAGCAATTGCTCTCGCGTCATCTTGCCATCAGCACCATGCCCATCCTCCTTATCACCCGTCATCGTTTCCAGCGAGCCCAGAATACCTAGTTCCGCTTCAACAGTCACACCAATAGCATGCGAAAACTCGACCACTTTCTGCGAAACCGCGACGTTATACTCATAACTAGCCACGGATTTACCATCTTCTTTCAGGGAACCATCCATCATGACACTGGTAAAACCGCTCTTGATACCTGCCATACACACAGCTGGTGATTGCCCATGATCTTGGTGCATCACCACCGGAATATGAGGATAGGCTTCGACAGCCGCTTCAATTAAATGGCGTAGAAAGGCTTCCCCAGCATATTTACGTGCACCAGCTGATGCCTGCATAATAACGGGCGCACCTACTTCCTCTGCTGCAGACATAATCGCCGACACCTGCTCCAGGTTATTGACGTTAAAAGCTGGCAAGCCGTAGCCATTTTCAGCTGCATGGTCCAGCAACTGTCGCATCGATACTAAGGGCATATCGTTCTCCTCTGAGTTAATTAAAACATTTTATAAAAAATAGACCATCCCACATTCTAAAGTGCAGAGCTCAGATCAGGGGCAGAAGTATCACCACACCCCCTGGACGTTCCGTCAGGCCAGTCAGATCACTTAGATAATTTTGAATATGTTGGCGGCGGTGATCTAGGAATCCACGACAGGTAGTCGATAATATTTATACTTCTACAAGTAACAATTAATTCAGTCTTGTTTAGGTATTTTTCTTTCAGCATAACTAAAAAATCTAGATGTGTATCTATCGTACTTCACGTTTGAGTACACCTCCATTTTTCGACTTATAGGCAAAAATGCCATGAAGAAAATACTATACAAAAGATAATCGTTTCATAAAAATACTTAAAATTATATCTACCCATATTTCATTTTACAGATGGACTTCTAAACATCGATTTGATGTTTTTCCATTCAGAGATATGGATAGGGGATCCTTTGGGGAGTGAGAAAATGATCGATTCTCTCCACGCAATGACACAGTATTAGGACAATGCAATAGCTGAGAATCGGATAAGTTCGTATTTATATAAATCAACGATCTCAATGCTGTAAATAACAGCGACCAACCAATAAAAAATTCTTGATTTCAAGAAGCAAAAAGATTCATGCCAACCCATACAGTATTTTGGTCTACTATATTAGTTCGACGCAGCTCTTATCCAAAAACTTAATAAGAGCGACTCTTTCTTGCCTTAAAAATTCAAATAACCTCTGTATGTCAGGAGAAAACATCGTCGCTCGGTGCTAAATGGGAAATTTAGCCAGCTAAAGGAGTTCAATTTCTTATTTATTTGACCGTGCTTCTCTGTAAAATATAACCTCGTTGCAAAAAACCAGACGATACAAAGTTCCCCCGGCAACATTCTACCATCACAAGGCTTACAACATCTCTCAATTAACTTTCACTTTGCGATAAAAGACATACCACTAAAGTCTTATTTTCGGCAACCATTCTCTTTAATAGGCATATCGATCTTGACTTGCTTCAAAATACACGCCAACCTATTCATTGAAAAATAACTACATTACATTCTCTGAACAACATGTTGTTGAAAAAACATGTAATAAAAAATTAGTACGCACGCTGCTCTAATATTTGGACAGCAGGAAGCTTTTTACCTTCCAGAAATTCCAAGAAAGCACCCCCCCCCGTTGAAATATAGTTCACCCGATCAGCTATGCCGTACTTTGAAATTGCAGACAAAGTATCACCACCACCTGCAATCGAAAATGCTTTTGTAGATACAATTGCACGAGCTAAAGCCTGCGTTCCATGGCCAAATTGATCAAATTCGAAAACGCCCACTGGACCATTCCAAACAATCGTACCAGCCTGCTCCAATTGATTCGCCAGCTTCGCCGCTGTTTCGGGCCCAATGTCGAGGATCATATCGTCTTCAGCAACATCATTGGTGGCTTTGACAACCGCGTCTGCTGTTGGGCTGATTTTTTTTGCACACACGACATCAACTGGAATTGGTATCGAAGCACCACGAACTTCCATGGCATGAATAATAGCCTTCGCATCCTCTACAAGATTTACTTCGACCAAAGACCTACCAATCGGCAAACCTGCTGCCAACATAAATGTGTTGGCGATCCCGCCACCAACAATCAACTGATCTACCTTATCAGCTAATGATTTAAGGACCGTCAGTTTGGTTGATATTTTTGATCCCCCAACGATAGCAATCAACGGCCGCACAGGCTGTCCTATAGTTTTACCCAGCGCGTCAAGCTCAGCCATCAGTAACGGTCCTGCACAAGCTATCGGTGCATACTTGGCGATGCCATGCGTCGTCGCTTCAGCGCGATGTGCGGTACCAAAAGCATCATTGACATAAACATCGCACAATCCACTAATTTTCCTGGCCAATACATCATCGTTTCTCTTTTCTCCAGGATTCAAGCGACAGTTCTCAAGCAGCACCACGTCACCAAGTGCCACCTCAAAACCTCCGTCGACCCAACGGGAAATCAACCTAACTTCTCGCCCGAGATATTCGGATAGCTGAACCGCCACCTGAATTAGAGAATCGACTAGATTTACCTCACCTTCAGTCTCAGTTGGACGACCTAAATGTGATGCAACCATCACAGCAGCGCCTGCCTTCAAGCACATATTAATAGCCGGAAGCGAAGCACGAATACGTGTAGCTTCCATAATAAGTCCTTGATCGTCTTGTGGCACATTCAAATCAGCACGAATAAAAACTCGTTTGCCTGCGATCTTACCTTGAGCAATCAAATCAGCGAGAGAGATAATGGAAGCCATTAATATCCGGGGAAGAAAGTTTTGAATAATGCTATTCTAACTTATCAAGTGTAACAAAACATTTTTTCCCATCGGGGAAAATTCACCTTTATCTCAGAAAACTTAGAAAAATCTTCAAACGTATAAAAGCATGATCCCCACATGAAAAATATAACCTAGAATATACAAAACCCAATTGAAAGATAAAACCC
This sequence comes from Candidatus Pandoraea novymonadis, assembly GCF_003004665.1. GTDB lineage: Bacteria > Pseudomonadota > Gammaproteobacteria > Burkholderiales > Burkholderiaceae > Pandoraea > Pandoraea novymonadis. Next base: position 5,828 of record NZ_MUHY01000001.1, on the reverse strand, counting down.
GTCAAAAGGATAATTTAAAAACATCTCATTACTTCACACTCGCTCTAGTAGTAACCTCTCTAATGCTATTTTCAGAAATGTATGAAATCATCCAGCTCAACCAAATTCATTCTAAGATCGTATAGGACAGAACTCCGAGATAGAGACGATTGATTTACAATAGAAGCTTTTTAGGCATTCGCCACGCTTCTGGAGAAAATTATGTCAATGGCTGATCACGACGGAAAAATTTGGATGGATGGAAAATTTATTGAATGGCGAGAAGCTAACATCCACGTCCTGACTCATACATTGCACTATGGAATGGGCGTCTTCGAAGGAGTCCGTGCCTATGAAGAGGACAAGGGCGAAACCGCAATTTTCCGACTAGAGGAGCACACCCAGCGCTTACTAAATTCAGCCAAAATTTTTCAGATGGAAGTACCTTTCAATGCTGAGACACTGTTAAACGCACAATGCGAAGTAGTGCGCAGAAACCATCTTAAATCCTGCTATATTCGTCCAATCATTTGGATCGGTAGCAAAAAACTTGGCATATCAGCTAAAGGCAATAAAATCCATGTAGCGATTGCCGCCTGGCCATGGGGGGCATACTTAGGTGAAGAGGGAATAACCCGTGGTATCCGCGTAAAAACCTCTTCATTTACACGTCACCATGTCAACGTTTCGATGGTGAGGGCGAAAGCATCCGGCTGGTACGTGAACTCAATCTTAGCTAACCGAGAAGCCACCACGGATGGGTACGACGAAGCTCTACTTCTGGACGTCGATGGCTATGTTTCAGAGGGCTCTGGTGAAAACTTCTTCTTGGTCAATAAGAACAGATTATACACCCCTGATTTATCATCATGTCTCGATGGAATTACGCGAGACACCGTAATTACACTCGCAAAAGATGCCGGTATCGAAGTGGTTGAAAAACGTATTACACGAGACGAAGTTTATACCGCCGACGAAGCCTTTTTCACTGGTACCGCCGCTGAAGTAACACCAATCCGCGAGCTTGACAACCGCATCATTGGCACAGGACAACGTGGCGAGATTACCGAAAAACTACAAACCGAATTTTTCAATGTTGTCTCCGGAAAAAACAAGAAATATCAGCGATGGCTCACAAAAGTATAGGCCATAAACAACACCCTACCCGCCTATGTCATTTTGGCAAACCTAGATGGAAGGAAGTCTTTTCTATTTTTTGAGAACCTCATGAACGAAGTGAGCACTTTTTTACCTGTAGTGGAAATCAGCATCGAAGATTTACCTGTGTATTGCTCGAATCCCAAAACAGAAACGTGGGGTGGTCATCCTCGCGTATTTATTGACATCACACATGGAGAGGCCTCCTGCCCATATTGCGGCACCCGATATCGTCTTAAAGAAGGCTCCATTTTGAAACATCAACATTGATATTTGGTTGTGAATATCGAAAATAACACCTGTTTTTAAAATTTTTTAATAAAATGTATAAAATTCCAGTACAGTTGCGTCGGGAATGAGCTCGGGATATACCACTGCTTACCCACACCACCAAAGTATCTCGATCTGGGACTAGTCATCGACACAATCATACATACTAAGCTTGGTTTTTTATTTCCTAGAACATATATCCATAAACATTACTCCATCGATATAGAATCCCATAAATGGCGTAAGATTTTCTCAAGAATTAGTTACCAAGCTGAGAGAAGTCTCTGTAGCTTGCTGGGTATTAGAAATACCGATTAAAGCATGTTGCAGTTAGTCTCAAAAAACAAAGAATATCTTACGCTTTACTCTTGATTTAGACCTACTACCCGTAGCATTTCTTCTCACCACGAAATTCAAACCTATAGGCAAACGACATCAAGTCATTTTGCCGCACTTACACAATTAGTCGCTCCTTTACTGATACACAAACCACCATCAAAATATTAAAGAAAACTCACAATATCTTGATGACCTGATGCTAAAGATCACTCCATGCTTTTTAGATCATTCAACAACTCAAATAAAAACACTCTTTGTTTTAACTCTCACCAATTAATCGAGGCATCCTCTCCTCTCTCATTGAGACACTCGACAGGACACTTACGATCATGAATGTAGTAGAGCTTCCCTCATCAAAAGTCCCTAATTACTGTCCACCATGCTGGCTACCAGACGGACATAGCCAAACAATCTACCCCGCCTTATTCGGACACCGACCCTCTATCGATTTTCTACGTGAATCATGGGAAACACCCGATGGTGATGTAATTGCTGTAGATTGGCTTATAAGGCCTAGCAATTATGTAGACAATCAAATGTCACCCATATTATTGCCGAAAAACTCATACCCAGAACCGGTACACAATACATCGAGAATACAAATTAAGTTCGAATTAAAAACCCCATTGGTCGTAATGTTTCACGGTCTCGAAGGCAGCTCCAGCAGTCATTACGCTCGCACGCTAATGCAGGCCGTGATAGCACGTGGTTGGAACGGTGTAATTCCACACTTCCGGGGTTGTGGTGGAACTTTAAATCGCTCGCCACGATTTTATCACTCTGGCGATAGTGCCGAAGCCAATTGGATCTTACAGCGCCTGCACACACAAACTAAAGGCCCGATCTTAGCATCAGGTATATCACTAGGCGGCAATCTTTTATTACGCTGGCTTGGAGAACGTCAAAATGATGCCGCAAAGATCGTCCAAGCCGCTTGTGCGATTTCAGCACCACTTGATCTTCTCGCAGTTGGCCATGCATTATCTCGTGGCTTTAATATGCTCTATACACACAACTTCCTCAAGACCCTTAAGAAAAAATCGCTTGCGAAGCTGATGCAATATCCCAATCTTTTCGACCGTTATGCCATGCTTTCAGCGCGCAATCTAAGTGAATTCGATAATGTGGTGACCGCTCCGCTACACGGTTTTAAAGATGCATTAGATTATTATAAAAAAGCATCGAGTAAATCAGTCTTGGGCGAAATTACGGTGCCAACACTCCTACTAAATGCACGCAATGATCCATTTCAACCGGCGACAGCCCTACCTGAACCTCGCGAGGTAGGGAATCATGTGACGCTGCTCCAGCCAAAACAAGGTGGACATGTTGGATTTATGACCAGTCCCTTTCCTGGAGATATGACATGGATGCCAGAGACTGTACTAACCTATTTTGATAACTTTCTATCTAATGCATGAAATCATGTGACAAGCATATAACCAAATTCAAATGAGCAGTATTGCAGAGGTAGCGCAGTGTATGTAATAGGACCTCTAGGGAGATTTTCAGAAAATATACGATGGCGCATGTAGGCTATTAATTCTATTGTCGTTCTTCTTACTTTCTTGAATTTTTTTATATTTTATAGCGTTTACTCATAGCAGACTAATATTCTTCTTTGATACAACACGATCTCTTCAATTGATCTTTACAGCGAAAAAACGGCAAAATTGCCGAAAAGCAAGATTGCCGTTTTTTTTGGCACCGGGAACGTTTTAAACGGTCCCGGGATAGAAAAGAGTCTTTTAAAAGACAGCTTACATATCCATGCCCATACCGCCCATACCACCCATACCGCCCATGCCACCACCCATGCCACCAGGCATCGGCGCTTCTTCCTTCGGCATTTCAGTCACAGCGGCATCCGTAGTCAGTAACAAACCAGCTACCGATGCAGCATTTTGTAACGCTGTACGAGTCACTTTGGTTGGATCGACAACTCCCATTTCTACTAAATCACCATACGCACTGGTCGCTGCGTTATAACCGAAGTTACCTTTGCCATCTGCAATAACTTTATTGACGACAACACTAGCCTCTTCACCACCATTGGCAACGATTTGACGCAGTGGTTCCTCCATCGCACGCACGACGATCTTCACACCAGCATCTTGGTCAGCGTTAGCTGTTTTAACAGAAGCAATGGCCGCACGAGCACGAACTAGCGCAACACCACCACCCGGAACAATACCTTCCTCAACAGCAGCACGAGTAGCATGCAAAGCATCCTCCACACGTGCCTTCTTTTCCTTCATTTCAACTTCAGTAGCAGCTCCAACCTTGATCACAGCAACACCACCGGCCAACTTAGCCACGCGCTCTTGCAACTTCTCACGGTCGTAGTCGCTCGTTGCTTCTTCGATCTGTGCACGAATTTGCTTGACACGTCCTTCGATACTCGAAGCCTTGCCAGCACCATCGATAATAATAGTATTTTCCTTACCTACCTCGATACGTTTGGCTTGACCGAGTTCTTCAAGAGTTGCTTTTTCCAATGTCAAACCAACTTCCTCAGCAATAACTTGGCCTCCTGTCAAAATAGCAATGTCTTCCAACATAGCCTTACGTCTGTCACCAAAACCCGGTGCTTTAACTGCACAAGCTTTCAAAATACCACGAATGTTATTAACCACAAGCGTAGCTAAAGCCTCTCCTTCGATATCTTCTGCAATAATCAAGAGAGGACGGCTAGCCTTCGCGACTTGTTCTAGAACTGGCAGAAGATCTCGAATATTTGAGATCTTCTTGTCGAATAATAGAACAAACGGGTTTTCCAGAATCGCAACTTGCTTTTCCGGAGTATTTATAAAGTACGGCGATAAATATCCACGATCGAACTGCATGCCTTCCACAATGTCAAGTTCGTCTTCGAGTGATTTTCCGTCTTCCACGGTGATCACGCCTTCCTTACCAACCTTATCCATGGCTTCAGCAATACGGTCACCAATCGAGGCATCGCTGTTGGCCGAAATAGCACCAACTTGTGCAATTTCCTTATTAGTTGTACACGGCTTACTAATCTTACGAAGTTCTTCAACAGCCGCTAAAACTGCCTTATCAATACCGCGCTTGAGATCCATTGGATTCATGCCCGAGGCCACATACTTCATCCCTTCACGAACAATCGACTGAGCCAAGACTGTTGCTGTCGTGGTTCCATCGCCAGCGTTATCGCTAGTCTTGGAAGCAACTTCCTTAACCATTTGGGCGCCCATGTTTTGAAGCTTATCCTTCAGTTCAATTTCCTTAGCGACAGATACACCATCCTTAGTCACGGTTGGACCACCAAAGCTACGCTCAAGCACAACATTACGACCCTTCGGGCCCAAAGTTACCTTAACTGCATTAGCGAGGATGTTAACACCCTCAACCATTTTGGCGCGAGCGGAATCGCCAAACACGACTTCTTTAGCTGCCATTACTTAACCCCTTAAATATTTTTACGGAATATTGAAGAATAACAAGATTTACTTATTGACAACAGCCATGATGTCTTCTTCACGCATTACCAGCAATTCCTTTCCATCAATTTTTACAGCTTGACCAGCATATTTACCAAATAAAACACGATCGCCAATCTTAACGTCGACAGCAATGTTTTTTCCTTGATCATCTTTCTTCCCTGGACCAACAGCCAGAATTTCACCTTGATCAGGCTTTTCAGCAGCAGCATCAGGAATCACAATACCGGAAGCGGTTTTCGTTTCTTGGTCCAAACGCTTGACGATCACGCGATCATGCAAGGGACGAAGGTTCATTACAAACTCCTTTTTCTCTCAATAAGATAGCCAAAACGAAAATGTACGAATATCGTACACTCGCTAAATTCAGAGGGTGTTAGCACTCTGTGCTGCCAACCAAGGATAATTATATGGACGCAAGATAGGTATTTCAAGACTGAGCACCTATACTTATTTTTCAAATTATTTTATTTTTTGCCCGCCTTTAAAGACGGTTTCAGCTACGCGATATGCTTTAAAACAAAAAACCCCTCGCCACATAAGTAGCAAGGGGTTTAAATTGGTGCCTGACGATTACCTACTTTCACACGGGAATCCGCACTATCATCGGCGTAGAAT